>NZ_JBVYIB010000002.1:650000-945000 GCF_056033925.1 Bacillus sp. AMCV2 | reverse complement strand
CCATTGTAGCACGTGTGTAGCCCAGGTCATAAGGGGCATGATGATTTGACGTCATCCCCACCTTCCTCCGGTTTGTCACCGGCAGTCACCTTAGAGTGCCCAACTGAATGCTGGCAACTAAGATCAAGGGTTGCGCTCGTTGCGGGACTTAACCCAACATCTCACGACACGAGCTGACGACAACCATGCACCACCTGTCACTCTGCCCCCGAAGGGGACGTCCTATCTCTAGGATTGTCAGAGGATGTCAAGACCTGGTAAGGTTCTTCGCGTTGCTTCGAATTAAACCACATGCTCCACCGCTTGTGCGGGCCCCCGTCAATTCCTTTGAGTTTCAGTCTTGCGACCGTACTCCCCAGGCGGAGTGCTTAATGCGTTAGCTGCAGCACTAAGGGGCGGAAACCCCCTAACACTTAGCACTCATCGTTTACGGCGTGGACTACCAGGGTATCTAATCCTGTTCGCTCCCCACGCTTTCGCTCCTCAGCGTCAGTTACAGACCAGAGAGTCGCCTTCGCCACTGGTGTTCCTCCACATCTCTACGCATTTCACCGCTACACGTGGAATTCCACTCTCCTCTTCTGCACTCAAGTTCCCCAGTTTCCAATGACCCTCCCCGGTTGAGCCGGGGGCTTTCACATCAGACTTAAGAAACCGCCTGCGAGCCCTTTACGCCCAATAATTCCGGACAACGCTTGCCACCTACGTATTACCGCGGCTGCTGGCACGTAGTTAGCCGTGGCTTTCTGGTTAGGTACCGTCAAGGTACCGCCCTATTCGAACGGTACTTGTTCTTCCCTAACAACAGAGCTTTACGATCCGAAAACCTTCATCACTCACGCGGCGTTGCTCCGTCAGACTTTCGTCCATTGCGGAAGATTCCCTACTGCTGCCTCCCGTAGGAGTCTGGGCCGTGTCTCAGTCCCAGTGTGGCCGATCACCCTCTCAGGTCGGCTACGCATCGTTGCCTTGGTGAGCCGTTACCTCACCAACTAGCTAATGCGCCGCGGGTCCATCTGTAAGTGGTAGCCAAAGCCACCTTTTATGTTTGAACCATGCGGTTCAAACAACCATCCGGTATTAGCCCCGGTTTCCCGGAGTTATCCCAGTCTTACAGGCAGGTTACCCACGTGTTACTCACCCGTCCGCCGCTAACATCAGGGAGCAAGCTCCCATCTGTCCGCTCGACTTGCATGTATTAGGCACGCCGCCAGCGTTCGTCCTGAGCCAGGATCAAACTCTCCGATAAATGGATCACAGGTTAAGTTCACCGCATCCTGCGGCGACACCTGTGTGACCTGCGTCGTGCAGGCCCTAGTTTGACTGACTACGCACATCGCTGTGCGATTTATAAAAAATGAATTAACAGGTACGTTTTGTCTTGTTTAGTTTTCAAAGATCATTTTCACTTCTTGTTGAAGCGACTTTATTAATATAACATTTTGACTTTCTTTTGTCAAATGTTTTTTTGATTTATTTTCCCGCCGCTGTGAGCTTGTTTTCTCAGAAGCGCATCAGCGACGTTTAATAATATAACATGGTCAAGAATCAGAGTCAACACCTTTTTTAAAAGAATATCCTCGGTGATAGACAGCCTGTCCTTTAGTTTCTATCTGGCAGACGTTGATAAGTCCCTTTTCTGTCAAGTAATCAAGCATAACGCCAAGATCTTGGGTAAAGTGCTTTAGGTCATGATGTTGAAGAAGCTCACCGAATTGCCAAATGTCTTTTCCTTTCATTACTTCGAAAAGATGCGCCGAACCGATCTCGGCTTTGGAATGGATGAGAAAATCATTTGCTAAGAATAATAATTCAAGTCTTTTTTCCAGGCTCTCGTGACTTTCAATCAGCTCGGAATATAACTTGTACACTTGCGGCTCCATCTGGCGCACTTGGCTCCACACAGTGGTTTCGGGATGGAATCCTCTGTCGATTACTTCAATACGTGCTAAATGATGCAGCGCATGAACAACGGCGTTGTAGGCATCTAAAAATTGATTGGCTTCAAAAAAAGCTTTCCCTTCAACATACCTTCTGATTAATTTTCCGTATTCGAGTCCGATCTTCAGTTTACGTTCGGCAAACGGAAATGTATTCAGCCTGTCAATCAGTTCAACTACGTATTCATTACGGTCAAACAAAACTCTGCCATTTACAATCCAATCTATGATTCTTCTATTTGTTCCGAGCAAAATCCATTCTTGAATCTGAGAATCTGTTACCACATGCAAAGAAGCTGTTTGATGATCAAATTCATAATGCTTTATAAAAACTGGCTCATCAGCATCCTTTACAATCACCAGCAAAGCTGCATCAAAGTTATCTGTTAAGGAAGATGTTTTGTTTCTTCTCTCAATCATAATGACAGCCAATGTGTTGGGATGACTTGCTCTTTCTTGGTAAATTGGACGGAGAAGATTTTCCATCACTATTCCTCCAATACAATTGTTCAAATTTTTTTATTCTCTATTTGATTCAATTCTATGGTTAAAACGAAATTCCTTTTTTCTAAACACATTGAACTATTATAAACAATTTCACAGTAACTCTCCATATATAAATTCCAATTCAACCGAAAACATGAAGAAAATCCCATCGGGTTTGTGCTATAGTTAAATCAGAGGGGGATGGACATGGCGAAATACTCCAGCAAAATTAATAAAATCAGAACATTTGCGTTAAGTTTGGTTTTCGTTGGGTTTATCATTATGTACATCGGGATCTTTTTTAAAGAGTCAGTTTTGCTATCTAGTTTGTTTATGATACTTGGACTTTTATCCATTGGTCTCAGTACGGTTGTTTACTTTTGGATCGGAATGCTTTCGACCAAAGCGGTTCGCGTCATTTGTCCGGGCTGTGAAAAAGAGACAAAGGTTTTAGGAAGAGTCGATATGTGCATGCATTGCCGAGAGCCGCTGACTTTAGATAAGGGATTAGAAGGAAAAGAATTTGATGAGTCTTATAATAAAAAGAAAATGTCGAAATAAAATAAGCTGACCGTTTCGTGCGGTCAGCTTATTTTTAATGATTTTCTTTTTTCGAACACTCTTGGCAGACGCCGTAAATTTCTAAACGGTGGTGGCTTACCTTGAAGCCCGTGACGTGGGCAGCGAGCTGTTCCACTTCATCAAGGCCCGGGTAGTGGAAGTCCACAATTTTACCGCAGTTTTCGCAAATCGCGTGATAGTGATCGGATGTCACAAAATCGAATCTGCTGGAAGCATCACCGTATGTGAGCTCTTTTACCAAACCTGATTCCCGGAACACACGCAAATTGTTATATACTGTCGCTACGCTCATGTTAGGAAATTTCCCTTCCAGAGCTTTATATATATCGTCCGCTGTTGGATGAGCCATAGAGTTAACGAGATATTCCAGAATCGCATGACGTTGAGGAGTAATGCGAACTCCGGTTTCCTTCAACGTTTCTAAGGCTTCTTTTAGTTCATGTGCAGCCATCCGTCATGCACCTCTCTTCTAAAAAAAATTCTTACATTGTAATGTTTATAATTAGTGTAACTCTTCCTACGATAATTTGTCAATTGATATCAGGGTAAAAGTAAGCATAAGCTCATAGAGATTTACTTTTCCGACATATCTTTGAGGGTTTGAAGCGCTTCGGCTACATGGTCCTTTACTTTTACCTTTCTCCATTCTTTAATGACCCGGCCTTCTTTATCAATTAAAAAAGTGGAACGCTCGATTCCCATATACTCTTTTCCGAAGTTTTTCTTCAGCTTCCACACATCAAACGCTTCTGCCAGCTTATGCTCGTCATCAACAAGAAGCCGAAATGGCAGGTTATGCTTCTCTTTAAATTTTCCGTGTTTTTCCTGGCTGTCCGGGCTGACGCCGATAATGACGGCATCCAGTTCGGCGAAGCTTTCGTGACTGTCCCGAAAATCGCATGCTTCAGTTGTACATCCCGGTGTCATGTCTTTTGGATAAAAATAAAGCACGATGTACTTTCCTTTATAATCCGATAATTTTACTGTTTCCCCATGATCGCCTTTTAACTCAAGATCAGGCGCTTTTTGTCCGATTTCTATAGTCATTACGTTACCTCCGGATGTTTTTTTATTAAGCGTATCCAATTCTTGTCCAGATTACAACCATCTCAGCTGAATCTGAAGCCCGAAGCCATTGTTCTTGTTCGGAAGCATGCTACAATAGAAAGGACGCATGGAGATATAGGAGGTTTTTATTCTTGCATACAAAATCAATTGAACTTCACAATGAGGCATTACAGCACATTGTCGGCGGTGTAAACAGCCCGTCTAGATCATATAAAGCAGTCGGCGGCGGTTCTCCTGTTGCAATGGAGAAAGCAAGCGGCGCTTATTTTTGGGATGTGGACGGCAACAAATACATCGATTATTTAGCTGCGTACGGTCCGATTATTACTGGACATGCCCACCCGCATATTACAGAAGCGATTAAAAAAGCGGCAGAGAACGGTGTATTGTATGGAACACCAACGAAACACGAGGTTACATTTGCAAAGATGCTCAAAGAAGCCATTCCCGCTATGGACAAAGTAAGATTCGTCAATTCGGGAACAGAAGCCGTTATGACGACCATCCGCGTGGCTCGCGCATATACAGGCCGGACAAAAATCATTAAATTTGCGGGCTGCTATCACGGGCATTCGGACCTTGTGCTTGTCGCCGCAGGCTCCGGCCCGTCTACTCTCGGCACACCAGACTCAGCCGGTGTACCGAAAAGCATTGCAAACGAAGTGATCACAGTTCCATTTAATGATATCGATAGCTATAAAGCGGCTCTTGATAAATGGGGCAGTGAAATCGCGGCGGTTCTCGTTGAACCGATTGTCGGCAACTTCGGTATCGTCGAGCCGAAAAAGGGCTTCTTAGAAAAAGTAAATGAATTGACACACAATGCAGGCGCTCTCGTTATTTACGATGAAGTCATTACGGCTTTCCGCTTTATGTATGGCGGCGCGCAGGATCTCTTACAGGTGAAACCGGATTTAACAGCACTCGGAAAAATTATCGGCGGCGGACTTCCAATTGGCGCCTATGGCGGCAAACAAGAAATCATGGAGCAGGTAGCTCCGCTAGGGCCTGCTTATCAGGCAGGAACAATGGCAGGGAACCCCGCTTCCATCTTATCAGGCATCGCTTGTCTGGAAGTGCTCAAAGAGGAAGGCGTGTATGAAAAGCTTGATCACCTTGGCGCTATGCTGGAGGAAGGCATATTACAGCATGCAGAAACACACGGCATCACGATTACTGTCAACCGGTTAAAAGGCGCACTCACGGTTTATTTCTCTGATGAGAAAGTCGAAAATTACGAGCAGGCTGAACGTAGTGACGGAGAAACGTTCGCGACGTTTTTCAAACTGATGCTGGAACGCGGAATTAATTTAGCACCTTCTAAATATGAAGCCTGGTTTATTACAACAGCACATACAGAGCAGGATATTAAAGACACGCTTGCAGCGGTCGAGGATGCTTTTAAACACCTTAAAAACTAGAATCAGACAACTTGGACAGGAGCATTGAGCTCCTGTTTTTTTATGGATTCAAACAGTGTGTAAGATTTTGGTCTTTTTCTAGAAAAATAGCTTGAATATTTGTGTTGATCCCTGTATATTACTTAATTGTTTAGCAAATAAACTTACCGGGAATTTTAAGGATTAGCCATTTGCTATGTTACACAATTTACTATAGAAAGGAATGCACGCACAAACCAATGAAACTTGGTGCCCGCATTTTCAAAACCGGGATTGCGATTACACTTGCCCTTTATTTGGCTTCGTGGATCGGGCTTCCCGCGCCGATTTTCGCTGGGATTGCAGCGATATTTGCGATCCAGCCGTCGATTTACCGCTCTTTTCTCATTATTATTGACCAGGTTCAGGCAAATATCATCGGAGCTGTGATTGCCACAGTGTTCGGCCTTATTTTCGGACCCAGCCCGATTATGATCGGGTTAACAGCAGTTATTGTCATTACAATCATGCTGAAACTTAAAATTGAACATACAATTTCGATTGCTCTTGTAACAGTTATTGCGATTTTAGAATCCGCCGGTGACGACTTTTTAATGTTCGCGCTGATCAGAACAAGCACTGTGATCTTAGGGGTGCTTTCTTCCTTTATCGTCAACCTTGTGTTTTTGCCTCCTAAGTACGAAACAAAGCTGATTCATAATACCGTCGAAAACACCGAAGAAATTATGAAGTGGATAAGGCTGTCCATGCGGCAGTCAACAGAGCATTCGATTTTGAAAGAGGATATTGAAAAACTGAAAGAAAAAATGATCAAGCTTGATCAGACATATCTGCTATATAAAGAAGAGAGAAGCTACTTTAAGAAAACGACTTATGTAAAATCAAGAAAGCTTGTCTTGTTCAGACAGGCCATTATTACTGCAAATCGGGCGCTTGATACATTGAAGAAACTGCATCGTTTGGAAAACGAGATCTATCATATGCCGGAAGAGTTTCAGGAAACACTGACTGAAGAGCTTGATTACCTGCTTTACTGGCATGAACTGATTTTGATGAGGTTTGTCGGCAAAATCAAGCCGCATGATGACGCAGATGAAGAAGGCATTCGATATAAGCAGCTTTTAACAAAGTCATTTTTAAAAAATCAGCAGAATACGGATGAGGAGCTTATTGATTACAACATGCTTAATATTATGGCAAGTGCCGTAGAATATCGCGAGCAGCTTGAACATTTGGAAACACTTATCACAAGTTTTCAAACGTATCATCCGAAAGACTGCGAAATAGAAACAGAAGAGTAACCCGGTTAAACAGCCGGGTTTTTTTATATACAAAAAAATCTTATATCCTTCGTTAAAAGGATATAAGATTGATGTTTTAGTTCAAATTTTGAATGGTAAATAAGTGCTTGTACTGGCTCTCATAGTCCATGAGTTCATCATGGGTTCCGATTTCAATGATTGTGCCGTTTTCCATGACAACAATCTTATCCGCATGGGTGATTGTCGATAAACGGTGGGCGACAACAAAAGTTGTTCTATCCTTCGCCAGTTTGTCCATCGCTTCTTGAATGTAATGCTCACTTTCCAAATCCAGAGCTGATGTAGCTTCATCTAAAATGAGGAGCGGCGGATTTTTCAGGAATACCCGCGCAATTGAGATCCGCTGCTTTTGTCCGCCTGAAAGCTTAACGCCTCGTTCTCCCACCCGGGTCTCATATCCTTCTGGAAAACTCATGATAAATTCATGGGCATTTGCAGCTTTGGCGGCTTCGATTATCTCTTCAAGTGTGGCATCAGGCTTGCCGATCGCGATATTTTCCCGAATCGTTTCACTAAATAAAAAGGTATCCTGAAGCACCATACCAACCTGGTTGCGAAGGCTTCTTGCTTCATAATCGCGAATATCCGTCCCATCAATCAGCAGTCTGCCGCTTGTTACATCATAAAATCTTGGGATCAGGCTGACGAGCGTTGATTTTCCTCCTCCGCTCATGCCGACGAGAGCTACAGTTTCTCCTCTATTTACTTTTAAGGATACATCATGAAGAATATTTTCTTTGTCCTTCTCATATTGAAACGAAACGTTTTGAAACTCCACTCCTCCGCGAATCTGATCGGCCTTTATCGCATTTGGTTTGTCAGTGAGTTCATAGGGCTCGTCAATAAATTCAAACACCCTGTCCATTGATGCGATTGACTGTGTCAAAGTTGTAGAGGAATTGATCAGCCTTCTAACAGGGTTGTACATTCTGTCAATATATCCGACAAACGCGACCATTGTTCCGACTGTCAGCGGTCCATTAATGACAAAATACCCGGCGCACGCTATGACGATGAGCGGCGCCAAATCTGTAATGGTATTAACGACCGCAAAGGTTTTGGCGTTCCAATTCGTGTGGCGGATGGCTTTATCTAAGAAATGGCTGTTTTTCTCATTAAATTGAGCCTGTTCATGATCTTCTATCGCAAAGCTTCTGATGACAGGCATGCCTTGAATGCGTTCGTGCAAATGCCCCTGCACTTGAGCAAGAGCCTGTGAGCGCTCCCTTGTCAGCTTTCGTAAACGGCCGTAAAAATACTTCACTGAGATTCCGTATAATGGGAATAATACGATAGAGATCAGCGTTAATTTAACGTCCAGTGTGAGCATGATAGAGATTACAATCAAAATCGTCAGCATATCGAGCCATATATTCATCAGCCCTGTGATGACGAAATCCTTTGTTTGTTCTACATCATTAATCACTCGGGAAATGACTTCCCCTGTTCTTGTATTCGCGTAAAAACGAAGGCTCAGTTTTTGTATATGGTCAAACAGCTTAGCTCTTATATCATAAAGCACCTTGCTGGCAGTCCACTGGGCAAAATATTGCCGATAATATTCAACAGGCGGGCGCAAAATTAAAAATAAGGCGAACATGATCGCCATAATCGTGAACAATGACGTGGTTTTGTCACTGGCCGTGCCGCCTCCTTGAATAATGTCGTCAACTACGTACTTCAGAAGCAATGGGAGAGCAAGCGGAATGGAAAATTTTACGATCCCGATTAACACTGTAACGAAAATTTGCTTCTTATAAGGTTTGACGAATTGCATGTAGCGTTTCATAACCCCCACGTTGATTCCCCCTCTCTCTTTATCATGATGTGTGTGAGCCCATGTGAAAAACCTGTTGTACCCCGCAACAGGTTTTTACGTAACCATTATTTTGTATAGCGCAAATACCGTTCATACCACATATCGACAAACTCGGGCGCAAACGGTCCCTGACGCTGGTGAATCCAATGGAGCAGCGTATTTAAGTAGTCTCTTAAAATACTGTCGATTTCTTTTGGATAATTCATGGCTTTCCGATGATCATCATATTCGTCTTCATCGAGAATATTGTAGGTCATGTCAGGAAAAACCTTAACATCTAAGTCATAATCAATATATTTAATTGCTTCGCCATCATAGGCAAACGGAGAACTGATGTTGCAATAATAATGAACCCCGTCTTCCCTCAGCATCCCGATGACATTAAACCATTGTCTTGCGTGAAAATAACAGATTGCGGGCTCTCTGGTTATCCATGTCCGGCCGTCTGATTCGGTTACCATCGTCCGGTCATTGGCTCCGATGACACACATTTCTGTACTTTTTAAGATTGTTGTCTCATTCCAAATTCTATGAATCAGCCCGTTGTGCTTATAGCTGTGAATTTGAATGGTTTCTCCTTCCTTGGGATAGCCCATATTTCTCCCCTACTTTCTATAAAGCCCTACAGTTAGTATGTCCAAATTTGCTTACCGACAACGTCTTTTACCTATTATAACGTTACAAATTGAAAAATGAAAATAAAAGAGCCATTCCGGCCGGGGAATGGCACATTCCTGCACTACACAAAGGAAGACGGCTTTTCTGAGCTGCGATATGAACGAATGACCTGCTCTGTCTGCTTTTGAAACATATCCTGTATATCGGCAAGGTGTTTCCGTTTTACCGCAATTTCAGCCTGTATCCCACACAGCCTTGCATCCCTTTCCAAATGCCGGAGTTCCGCCTCAATTTGTTTGCAGCGGTCGAGCTCTGATTGGAGATCGAGAAGCTTATCCATCGTTTTCATCTGTTCACTTACCAGCTTTTCAAATTCCGTCATCGGTTCCTCCTTCAGCCTGATGAAAGTATAAACATTTCCTCCTTTAATCATTTCGATCTCCATAAAGCAAACCCTTTGACTCATTCTGTAGACCTTCCACAAGTTTTGTCGTTTTTCAAACAGAAAAAAGCACTTCCACCCGAAGATGAAGTGCTTTTTTCTGTTTCAGTGATTAGCTGTTTTGTTGTTTGTTTTGTTCAGCAGATTGGTTTTGCTGTCTTACCTGCTGTACGTCAGTTTCACTAGCGAATTCAGTGCCGAATTGACCTTGTTGTCCAGCTGATTGCTGGTTTTGTTTTCTGACTTGCTGAGCGTTTGTTTCGCTAGCAAATTCAGTGCCAAATTGACCTTGACCAGCAGCTGATTGTTGGTTTTGTTTTCTAACTTGTTGAGCGTTTGTTTTGCTGAAGTTATTTGAGTTAGCCATTGTTATCACCTCCACGGTCATTAGAATGTGCAGGTGATCGTATAGCTATTCCTCTTTTTTAAAAATTTTTAAACCAGCAGTGAGCGTCCGCCGTCAACGATAATTGTCTGTCCGCGGATCATGTCAGCCTTGGAAGACACTAGAAACTCAACAGTATCAACCATGTCTTTAATTTCGACCATGCGTCCCGCCGGCGTGTTTTGGCGCGCATCCTCAAGCAGATCTTCTCTATTCGGGAAGTGTTTCAGCGCATCTGTGTCGATCGCTCCGCCTGAAACAGCATTGACGATAATTTGTTTTGGTGAAAGCTCAACCGCAAGATAACGGGTTAAAGCCTCTAACGCTGCTTTTGATACACCGACCGTGGTGTAGTTTTCAAGATAGCGGATAGAGCCTAATGAACTGATGCTGACAATATGCCCGCCTCCGTTCTTCTCCATTAGCTTTGCAGCTTCCTGAGCGCAGAAAAGCAATGCTTTCGCATTAATGTTCATCGTCCAGTCCCAGTGTGTTTCTTCTAATTCCATGACAGGTCTTAGTACTCCTGAAGCGGCATTATTGACAAAAACATCAAGTCTGCCGAACGTTTCATCAATTTGCTGAAACATTTCTTTGATTTTTGCAGGCTGTCCTACGTTTGCTTTTACGACAAGCACTTTAACGCCAAGTTTTTCGATTTCTTCCGCTGTTTCTAATGCTGCTTTTTTGCTGCGTGCATAGTTAATGACGATGTTATAGCCGTTCTCAGCAAGTCTGATCGCGGCCGCTTTTCCGACACCGCGGCTGCTTCCTGTTACGAGTGCACATTTATTTTGTTCCATTTTTCCTCATCTCCTTGTAGCGTATAGTTCTTTTATTTCCACAAACAATAATGGCAAGAACTTTAAAGGGGGTCTTCTGTTATGTATGTCGGACGTGATATGAGCGAATTGAACATGGTTTCCAAAAAAGATTGGAAGAACAGTGAACTCGCTTATTTTCATCATGCCTTTCAGCAAATTATGCCTTATTTGAACGAAGAAGGCCAATCAAAATACCGGGAATTAACGCAAGAAATTGAAGCGCGCGGCGGAATGAAGCGCAATGAAGCGGACTACAGCCACGGCACGCGCGTCTCTTACGATTAAGAATGGTTTACGGAGCAGCCGAGATAGCGGCTGCTTCTACTGCCATCTTCCAGATTTTTTGATGTGACACCGGGAACGCAAATTGTTCGAGCTCTTCTTTCGTTACTATTTTCAGCTCGCTGGTATCCGACACTTGTTTTACTTTACCGAAAAACACTGAAATATTCCATACCAGGTGGGTGAAAACATGCTCGACTACACCTTGCAGATCACTGATATCAGCTTGTATTCCATATTCGTTTTCTAAGAAAGCAATGAGCTGTTCACGCTCAGTTTTGATCCCTTTTTGTGTTTCAAGATTAGGGAATTCCCACAGGTTGGCGAGCAAACCTTTAGACGGCCGTTTGTGGATATACACTTGTCCGTCTTCATCAGTCAGTACGATCGCAGCCATGGTTTTGATCCCGGGCTTTTTCTTTTTGCTTTTTACCGGAAGCTCCCGTTCAGTGCCTTCTTCAAATGCTGAGCAATGCTGTTGAACCGGGCAAAGCAGGCATGAGGGTGATTTTGGCGTACAGATCAAGGCTCCAAGCTCCATCAAGCCCTGATTAAATTCAGATGGTTTTTCTTTGGAAATAAAAGCCCGTATGGCGTCTTCAAAGATCGTTCTTGTTTTTGGTTTGGCAATATCATCCCAAATAGAAAGAATTCTGGACATGACACGCATCACATTTCCGTCAACCGCGGGAATGGGTTTATTGTAGGCAATGCTGAGCACCGCTCCCTTTGTATAAGGGCCGACGCCTTTTAACCCGCCAAAATCTTTCTCGTCTGGAGGGACAATGCCGCCGTATTCCTGTTTCACTTCTTTTACCGCGCTTTGCAGGTTTCTGACTCGCGAATAATAGCCGAGCCCTTCCCATGCTTTCAGCACCTTTTCTTCATCAGCATCAGCGAGCGCTTCCACTGTCGGGAATTGTTCCACAAACCGGAGAAAGTAAGGAATCACTGTCTCTACTCTCGTTTGCTGCAGCATCACTTCAGATACCCACACCTTATAAGGATCTTGGTCCTCTCTCCACGGCAAAACGCGCTGCTCTCGTTCAAACCATGAGATTAAATCATCGCGAAATTGCTGTATGTCTTTTTGTTTTAATTTGTCTTCAAGTACGTTCATATGTGTTTCTCCCCAGTCTTTCGCGCCCCGCTTTTCTTTAGACTGTTTTTTGTTGTACACTAAGGGCACAGTACGATAATATGTTACATTAAATAGTAATAAAGAAAAAGCGGAAACATATGAGAACGATTGAATCAGTTTAAAAATTGGGTATATGAAAATGGGGAATTTCTTACAAAGTGAATGTGCAGGATCATCCTGCAAGGAGGTCACCTATGGATACGGGCACACATGTCGTTATGGGCATCGCACTGGGCGGTATTGCGACGCTTGATCCTGTTGTCGGATCAGATCCGGCAATGGCTCACGCTGTTATGATCGCAACGCTTGCGGGCTCTCAGGCTCCGGATATTGATACTGTGTTAAAGCTTAAAAACAATGCTGTTTATATAAGGAATCACAGAGGATTTACCCATTCAATTCCCGCCGTTTTGTTTTGGTCTGTCATCATCCCGGCGATTCTGTATTTATTTTATCCTCAGGCCGATTTTCTGCACCTGTGGCTGTGGACACTGCTGGCAGTCGTTCTGCATGTCTTTGTTGATATATTCAACGCCTATGGAACACAAGCCATTCGTCCGTTTTCGAAAAAATGGGTTGCGCTCGGGCTGATTAATACGTTTGATCCGTTTATTTTTATCAGCCATCTGGCAGCTATTGCGATTTGGTATGCAGGCGGGAGTCCCGGCATCACGTTTCTCAGCTTATATATCATATTGGCAGGCTACTACTTGGTGCGCCTGATCATGCAGCTGAGAATTAAACGGAAGCTTCATGAGATGATTCATGATGAGATCGAAAGCATTATTATTTCTCCAACGATGAAATTCAGGCAATGGCGAATCGCAGTGACGACAGCACATGCTTTCTATGTAGGAAGAAGCATGGAAGGACATGTCGTGATTCTGGATACATTTAATCGGGTGCCTGTTCCTGAAACCGATGTAATGCATGCGGCAAAGCAGGATGATAACATCGCGGCGTTTCTGTCCTTTTCTCCGGTTTACCGGTGGGAAGTGGATACGTTTAAAGATCATTATGAGGTGAGATTTATCGACCTGCGCTATCGGAGCAAAGGCCATTATCCGTTTGTCGCAATTGTTCACATCGGCCATGATCTCACGATTCGTTCGTCCTATACGGGATGGATATTCAGCGAAGAAAAACTTCAGAAAAAATTAAAGCTCGGCTCTATATAGAGCCGGGCTTTTTACGTCTTATATAGAAAACAGCAAGCAGCAGACTGACAAGAGATATGAGCGCCGATATTTTGAAGTATGGCGGATAGTAAGTCAGCTCAATGTGATTGTCTCCCTTTTGCGCCTTGAAGCCTATAAAAGCATAATCCGCTTTTTCGATCTTCTGTGTTTTTCCGTTGATCTTCAGCTCCCAGCCTTTTTCATATGGGATCGGAAGCATGATGTACTGGTCTTTTGACAGATGATATGCAAAGGTCAGTCGATTTTTGTTCCAATTCAGTTTGTCTGCTTTCTCTGTTTTATTTTTCATTACAGCGTTTTTCAGCGTTTGGTAATTTTCTTCATAGAGCGCTATGTTTCTCAGCTCATAGGTTCCTTTCGGAAGATGGATTGAGATATGTCCTGATTTAGGCACTCTTACCGTTATATTATTTACTCCGGTTTTATATATCGATTTGTTCGATTTCCTTGTTGTGACATAATCATTTACCTTTAACGTAAATCCTTTGTCTTTTGCTTTGCTTTTCAAATAAAAGCTGACATAGTAGTCTCCCGGAGCGGATGATGGCTGTTTCGGGGTGATGATCAGCTCTCCTCCGTTTTCTCCAGTTACGGTTAGCAGCCCGTTTTGATACTGGGCTTGTTTTGCGGTAATGTCCGACTTGGTTATCAAATTGGACGGTTTTGGTGTCTGCTCCGTTTTTCCTGATGGATCTTTTAATATGATTCCTTTCAGCATCGCCTGTTCTTTCGCAAGAGCGGGCAATCGGTCCAGCTCACTTTCGCTGTATATGGCATCGGCTGTTTTGACGAATGGAAGCATGTACTGATTCTCATAAACTGCATAATGCTCTGTTTCTAAATGCTTTTTGAAGCCGTACGGGACGCAGGCTTCGTTTGTTTTTTCGGTCATATAATATTTGCCGTAAAGCAGGCTGTATAAATTCGCCCTGTCTCCCAATGACGCGTAACGGCTGACGCTTTCCCTGCCCATATCGATGCTTAAATCATTCCAATAGAAGGCCAGCAGATCTTTGTTTAAAATGCTGGAATACGCGCTGAAGCCATTAAACCCGTAAATGATTGGCGTATTATTGCGGACCCCGTTCATCCAGTCGATTCTCATGAGCGGATCATCGTCTTCCTTCTGTAAACGTCTAATGAGCTCAGATGATTCCCGCCCTCTGTATTCCTCACTTGTAAGATATTCTTTTGTCACACTGTCCAAATCGCCGCCCTCTGAGAGTGCGTATTTTTGATAGGAGTTGGCGACAAACAGTGAAGAAAGAATGATTATACCGTACACAGCCATTTTTGCCCGTTTTTTCGCAAAAGCTGCAGCAAACAAGGCTGCGATTGTCATGAGTAAGAGCAATAGAATACTTTCATTCGCAGGCTTCCATATATCGAGCTTATACCTTTGAATATGATACAAGTAAAGAAGCAGGACGACAGCTGCGGCCGGGAGCAGTTCTTTCCGTTTCAAATCAGACAGCTGTGACAAACCAGCCGCAGCTGCTCCCGCAATGGTAAAGGCCAGAACATATTCAAACCGGTTTTGCGGGGCGGAAAAGCCGTTAAAGACGCTTGCCGCATACGGACTGAAATGAAAAAGAATAAACAGCAGGCTCAATCCGGCAAAGAGACGAAACACACGGTTTTTGTAAAAAGAAATAATAAACAAAAACAGCAGAAAAGCGGCCGGCACAATGATAATCCGGCTGGAAAATAAGATATTATCATCGAAATTGAGCCACTCTATTTTCTGGCTGTATGGAGGGCGCAGGTTGTTTAAAAAACCGTATACCACCGGCACAAACGCCGCCGCACTGATGCCAAAAGAAATGAAGCCTGAAACCAGAAATAATCTGCTTTGAATCCATTTTTTCTCTTCATGTGGTTCCAGTCGGATCAGCCATCTGAACAGCACATAGATTCCGATGAATATAAGGTTTATGTATGCAAAGTAAAAATTGTTGATTAACGTCAGCGAACACGCAACGATAAACCACGCCGGGCGCCGCTCTCTAATAATTTTTTCTGCGCCAAGCACAAGCAGCGGAAGCCAAACCATTGTATCGGTAAAAAATTCCCAATATGCTTCGTGACGGAAATAAATAATTGAGACGCCGTATAACACAGCTCCCGTGAACGATGCCGCCCTGTGCTTGAGAAGATAATGAAAAACAGAAGCGGACGTAAAGATGATCAAACTCAATTTGAAAATACTGATAAAAACAGCTGACTCAGCCCAAAAAAGCGTATCCGCTTCTCCGATCAGCTGGACGGCTTGAAGCATCCAAACAGCGGCGGATACAGCAAGAAAAAGAAAAGACGCAGAAAAATAATAGCCGAGCTGACTGAATGTGCCGCCGCCAAGTCCGAATGAATAATTGTAGAAAAGATTCCCGTTTGTATATTGGTCAAATAATAATTTTTTAAATACGATCATTTGCGCAAGCCCGTCACCCGGACCTGTCATATACCTGCCTTCCGCCCATTCTTTCACAAAAAAAGCGTGTGCCAGAACGGACACCAGCAGACTGGCCGCGTAGATCATGATATGTTTTCTTTTCATATAAATTCTCCAGTCTTGCTTTTAAGATAATAGACACGCAAAAAAAGCACTGCCAATGGCGCTTGGTATTTTCAGTGCATTTTTGTCAGACGCCGCATGCTTTTTAATTCGTTCGTTTCAGGCAGGTCTTTGTTCGGGATATTCGCTTCTTTGATCAAATAATGCGGGCGTTTTTTTGTTTCATAATAGATTCGGCCGATATATTCGCCTATAATTCCGAGGCTTAACAGCTGTACTCCGCCAAGAAATAACACTGCTGAGATAATGGTAAAATACCCAGGCACAGAAATACCGTTAGTCAGAATTTTAACGAATGTGGCAATGATATAAATGATGGAAAGCAGCAAGATGAAAATGCCTGTATAAAAACATAATCTCAGCGGCTTATGATTAAATGAAACGACGCCGTCCATTCCGTAGTTAAACAGACTGCTGAACGACCATTTGGAGGTGCCGTTTTTTCGTTCGACATTTTCATAAAATACAATTTTCTGATCAAAGCCAATCCAGCAAAAAAGCCCTTTTGAAAAGCGGTTTCCTTCGCTCAGCTTCAAAAGTGCATTCACAGCTTGGCGGCTTAACAATCTGAAGTCACCGACACCGTCACGCAAATCGACTTCCACCGCTTTATTAATGAACTTGTAATACATAGATGATAAGAGTGAGCGGACAAAGCTGTCCCCTTTTCTGTTCCTTTGGGCAATGACTTGGTCATACCCTTCTTCGTAGCCTTTGATAAATTCCTTCAGCAAATATGTCGGATGCTGCAGATCGGCATCCATGACAATAACCGCCTCGCCCTGAACATGCTCAAAGCCCGCCAAAATTGCGGCTTCTTTTCCAAAGTTTCGAGAAAAAGATATATATTTTACCCGGCTGCACGTCGCTGCCAAGTCTTTGATCTGCTGAAGCGTGTCATCAACACTTCCGTCGTTTATGAAGAATATTTCATAGTCATAATGAATGTTTTTAAATTCCTTTTTTAAAGATTCATGAATGAGTTTGACATTATACCCTTCATTGTAAGACGGGATAATAATCGAGATTAATCCTTGCTTCATTAAGGCACCTTCTTTTTATTATTCTTTTTAAGTATTGCCTTAGGGGAGTTTTACACAAATCTTCAGTAAGGCTATTCCTTTTTTTAAAGTCGTTTAAACCTGTTTTTTGTTACAATTTTATGGTGACATTCATGATTTTTAATGTTATTTTGTCATGTTTAAAACAGACTATGAAAAAAACGCACAGAAAAAGTCTGCCATTATGACAGACGGATGGAGAGAAATTTTGGCTTATTGGTTCTTAAGATATTCCAAAATCAGCTGATTGACGATGGCTGGCTTTTCGTGGTTAATCCAATGGGAAGCTTCATCAACAAAGATGAGATGTCCATTCGGGCAATGCCTTTCCGTCTCTTTCGCAAGCTTTCTGCTCAAAAAGCGGTCTTCCATTCCCCAGATCATTCGGTAAGGTACTGTTTCGTAAGAGGGTTTCTCTGCCAAGCTTCCTTTTCTGATGGCTCTGTACCAGTTCAGCATAGCTGTCAGCGCGCCCGGCTGTTTCCACGCTTCTTTGTACCTGCTGACATCCTCGGATGTAAAAAGCGCGGGACGGTCGGATAATCCAATCGCTTTATCTAATGTTTCATAATCATTTTCCCTTAGTGATGCCTCCGGTATATCGGGGAGCTGGAAGTATGCGATATACGAGCTTTTCAGCCATTGCGGCGGATAAAGCGGCGTTACGGTTTTCATGACGTGCGGGTGCGGAATATTGATCGCGATCAGTTTTTCAAGATATTCCGGGCGTGTGGAAGCCAAATGCCATGCAACAGCCCCTCCCCAGTCATGCCCGATGACAATTGCTTTTTCATCAGTGAATTGCGTAATAAGCCCGATGATATCATCACTTAATGTATCAATCCGATACGAATCAATTCCTTCCGGTTTGTCACTGAGATTGTAGCCCCGCTGATCAGGAGCAATGACCCGGTAACCCGCATCAACAAGCGGTTTGATTTGATTTTTCCAGCCGTACCAAAACTCAGGAAATCCATGGAGCAGGACAATTAACGGGCCGTTTTCCGGTCCTGCGGCTGCAACGTGGAGCGTTATTCCGTTCGTATTGACAAACTGGCATTTAACTCCGTCCACTTCTATCTCCTCCTTGACTGTGCGTCATGATTTTCAGCCTTTTCTCCGTCAGCATAAATGTTATGACACAGGCGGCAATCAGCAGGATAAGCTGAAGAATAAACAAGTTTGATCCCAGCAGCAAACCCATTCCCGCAATCACCAAGCCTGACAGGATCATTAATGATGCACTGTAACGGTTCGCTTCATTCCATAATCTTTGATCTGACATTGAGCGTCTCGTTCTGTATCCGTACACACTGTTGATCGATTTGGGAGGAAACAGTTTGATCAGTATGCCCGCAATGATCATAAGCCCTCCGCCGACTAAACCCGTCATATCATCATCTCCTTTCTCATTGTTACGTGCAGAAAGAAGAAATGTTTCATGCATAGGCAAAAAGACAAGCCTCGGCCTGCCTTTTTATCGCATTTGTAAATCCTTTGTGTGAATATAGCCTTTAACTCCGCCATAATCCACGAACGCCCAAGTGAAGTCAAATCCGCCGTTTTCACTGAATCCCCACCCAAGTATTGTCACCTCTGTTCCAGATGAGAGCTGTTTAGCTTTTCCATTTTCGGGCGTCGGTGCATAGAAGGCTGTCTGTTTCATTGTTTTCGCTTGGCTTGCGGTTTTCATTAAAAAGTGGGTTGAAATATACGCTTTTTTTCCTTTGAAATGAATTTGAGCCCAATCGGCATTTACAAATCCATAGACTTTTACTTTTTGTTCTGATGATACAGTGCCGAGAATGTCACCTTTATGATTTGGCTCAGTCCGGACATTCAGCTTTCCTGTTTTTATGATGTAAGAATCGGATGATGGCATGCTGACAGATATATCATGAAGGGGCGCAGCTTTTGCTGCGGGAGCGGAATGAAGTGCTGTCAAACCCAGTCCTGCGGCAGCTGTTAAAGCGAACATTACTTGTTTCTTTTTCATATAAAGCTCCTCCTCGCATTTTGACAAGATATAAGTGGTATTCCCTGATTGACAGGCTGGTGAAACATGTTTTGTTTATGATTTCTTCCTGTTAAGGTAATTTTAAGAAAATGAAAAAACCTGCCGGTCGTTAACGGCAGGTTTTTAATGCAAAAGGCCTCTGCTTTGATTTAAGTAATCATTCACGTCGTTACGGGAGCTTTGAAAAAGGTGGAGCTGGCCGCCATAGTTTTCAATCCATTGTGTGACGATTTTTTCAGTCATTTTTTCACCTTGATAGGCGTGTCCGGCTTTTGCATAGGTTGCTTCGAAATCGCTCCATAACAATTCCACCCACGTTTTTGCCTGTATATAGCTGATCATCTCGTTCTTTTCCAGAAGCAGATTAGTCAGTTTCTCAATGTACATATTCATGTGTGCAGTCTCCTTTCTTCAGGAAAAAAATAACGCTTTATTACGCGGTGTTCTCCATATACTAACCTTACGTCTTCATCTGGAAAGACGCAACTTTTTGATCTCGAATCTAGGGGGATATGACATGGTCCGAAATAAAGAAAAAGGATTTCCTTACGAAAACGAAAACAAATTTCAGGGTGAACCGAGAGCAAAGGACGACTATGCTTCAAAGCGTGCTGACGGATCTATCAATCAGCATCCTCAAGAAAGAATGAGAGCCTCAGGCAAACGGTAAAGAAGAACAGCTGCATACACTGCAGCTGTTTTTACCCTTTATTGACTTGATATTCGTAGACGCTCTTCTTTTCTGATAAGTGTGCGAAGGTAGAAAGCACAAGTCCGCATGCAGTCATAAGCGCACCTCCTGCAAACAGCCAGGAATAAGAGCCTGTTCCGTTTAAAATCATTCCCCCGATCCATGCACCAAGGGCATTGGCAAGGTTAAATGCTGATACGCTGACAGCTGCGGCAATGGTTGTGCCGCCCTCAGATGAGGAAATGACCTTTGTTTGCAGAAGAGGCGGCGTGCCGAATGCGCATGCCCCGAATAGGAACGTTGCCACAATGGCTGCAGCCGGGTAAATGGCGATGTAAGGAAATACAGCCAGAACACCGATTAAACCGATCATTACGCCGATCATCGTCCGAGTCAGCAAAGGCAGCGGTACTTTTCCCGCAAAGAAATTCCCGGCAACGCCTCCTAATCCATACGCAAAGAGAGCACCTGTAATGCCAACCGTGCTGAATCCGGCTGAATGCCTCAAAATGGGTTCGATAAAGGTGTAGGCGATAAAGACACCGGAATAGCCTAAAATGGTAATCGCGAAGGAAAACAGCACTTGTTTGTGTTTAAAAACCCCCCACTCATTCATAAGCATTGGGATCACCTTTGGTTTTCTGTTCGGCACTGCAGCCATAAGGCCTAAAAATCCGATGACACCAAGTGCCGTAATGATGGAAAACACCGCTCTCCAATTCAGGACATCTCCAAGATAAGAGCCGAATGGAACACCAAGCATTAGAGCCACTGTCAGTCCGCCGTTCAT
Organism: Bacillus sp. AMCV2; assembly: GCF_056033925.1. Classification (NCBI taxonomy): domain Bacteria; kingdom Bacillati; phylum Bacillota; class Bacilli; order Caryophanales; family Bacillaceae; genus Bacillus; species Bacillus sp. AMCV2. The sequence continues at coordinate 924,358 of NZ_JBVYIB010000002.1, read as the reverse complement.
TGAAGCAGCAGCTGCAGCACGCTTTTCCGGCGGAACCATTTCACTTGCGAATACCATGGCAATCGCGAAGAAAGCGCCGTGTATGGACGCAGATAAAATTCTTGAAATGGCCAATACAGCAAAATTCGGCGCCAGTGCGCTCATCAGGTTTGAAAGGATAAATATCGCCATCAGCCCAAGAAGCACAGGCTTTCTCGGAAGCTTGACGGAAATGATGGTGACGAGCGGTCCTGTCAAACAAACGCTTGCCGCATAAGCCGTGACAAGAAGCCCTGCGGATGAAACCTGTATATGAAAGTCATTGGCAATCGACGTCAAAATACCCATCACCGCGTATTCTGTATAGCCGATTGAAAATGTACAAATCATAAGAACAAATATAATAAATTTTACAGATGGGTTTTTGATACTCAACGTCATCGCCTCCTTTGATTTTAAAAAACAACGAGTTTCATCTTAAAAGATTTTTGAAGTGAATTCAATGATTTTTTCTTTAAGAATTCGTGTAAATGTGCTGCAAACAAAAAGAGGCTGATCATCAGCCTCCCCGTTACGCTTTATTCTTTTTCTTTCAATACTGAGATTGGCAGCGCTTCCTCTTGCTGAGGGGAAGAGGTTCTGTATCCCCATGCGAAAACGCCATTTAAATAACTGATGGTAAACTCGTCCTCAGTATCTCCCACACGATATGTTTCTCCCGGTGAGTAATCTTCCGGGTTCAGTAAATATGCTTTTGCCATCGTAATTTTCCGTTCGAGCACTGCCAGTTCGTTTATGATTCCATGCTGTTCGGCTTTTCTTGCTTTTTCAGAAAGTAATGCGATTTCGGTATTGAGTTCGTGAGGTGTCATTTGACTGTATCGTTTCTCCATTTCAGTACTCCTCTTCCTGCAGTAATTGCTCGATTAAATCGAGTGAGAATCCTTTACGGAATAAAAATTGTTTGACCTTCATGGCGCTTTCATATGAGCCGTCATAGCGGTATTTTCTAAACGCTTTTTCCGCGTGAAGGCGCAGCGCTTCTTTCTCTGTGTCTTCATCATTTTCATATTCAATCTGATCCATCGCCGCGCTGATAACATCAAATGAGAAGCCCTTGCGCTGAAGCTGCAGCTGGGCGCGCTGTTTGAGTTCTTTCGTCGAAAGCTTTTTATCTTTTTTGAGAAGCTTTTCAACATGCTTGACCGCTTCTCTTGTCTGATCTTCAAAGGAAAAGGAACTTAGCGCCTCCTTAATTGTATCGTCATCAATTCCCTTCGTTCTTAGCTCTCTGAACAAAACATCAGGGCCTTTTCCGTTTGTTTTTTTGTGAGTGCTGACATAGGCTGCGGCAAATTCCTGGTCGTTTAAGTACTTGTAATCGTTAAGCCTATGGATGACTTCCGCAATGACGGGGGGCGAGGTTTCTTTTTTCTTTAAGTGGTCCTCGACCTCTTTCGTCGACCGCATTCGATAGGATAAAAAGTCAAGCGCACGGTTGAAGCCTTTCTTCACTTCATCGCCGTATTGAATCTCAATGATGTCAAGATCATCGAGTTCTTTTCCCTTCTTGAGCTCAAATTTCACGAGCACATCCGCGTCCACGCTGAAGGCGTATTTATCATCCAGAAAAATATTGAAGCGTTCCGTATTCTTTTTTTGCGTTGATATTTTTGTAATAAACGGCATCTTAATCTCCCTTCTCAGGCCTGAAACACGTTTTCTTTTATTACAATGAGGTAAAGTATATTTATTAGAACGATGAGGAGAGATGTTCATGAATATCGCAATGACGGGCGGAACCGGTTTTCTCGGCCAGCATCTGACAGGCGTTCTTACCCGCCAGGGACACCATGTTTATATTTTATCAAGAAACGCAAGGGAAACTGAACAAAAAAATATGACATATGTCCAATGGCTGACGGAACGAGCCTCCCCGGAGCAGGAACTTCCTCATATTGATGTCTGGATAAACCTTGCGGGAAAATCGATTTTTGGCCGCTGGACAAATAAAACAAAGCAGCACATTCTCTCCAGCCGTATCAATGCGACGCGTGAAGTGCAGCGGCTTATTCAGAAACAGAAGGAGAAGCCGAAGACATTGATCCAAGCCAGTGCCGTGGGTATTTACGGCACAAGCCTTGAGAAAACTTTCACAGAGGATTCTGCAACGTCAGATGAGGATTTTCTCAGCCATACTGCACGCCTGTGGGAAAAGGAAGGACAGCATATTGAGGCGATGGGCATCCGGATGGTTTATGCGAGATTTGGCGTGATGCTTGGAGAAAAAGGCGCTCTCCCGCTTATGGTTCTCCCCTATAAGTTTCTGGCCGGCGGAACGATCGGAACGGGAAGGCAGTGGCTGTCATGGATTCATGTCGAGGATGCGGCCCAGATGATTCGATATGCGGTGGAAAACGCCGGCATCTCAGGCCCAATGAATGTCACCGCGCCCAATCCTGTGGACATGAAGCAATTCGGAAAAACGATTGCACGGGTGAAGCACCGCCCGCACTGGCTCCCCGTCCCGGAATTCTTTTTATCAAAAGCATTGGGTGAAATGAGTCTTTTGATTGTGAAAGGACAGCGCGCTCTTCCTAAAAAAGCGATAACCTCTGGATTTCGTTTTACATATTCAGATCTTGAATTTGCACTCTCACAGCTGATAGCGGACCGAAAGACTGTATAAAAACAGCAGGAAGCGTCAACCTTAAGAATAACATGGTTGAAGGAGGTCCTTTTTATGGAAAAAAAGAGGGAGAAGCACCAGCAAGGCGCCAACCTGAAAAAAATGCAGGAAGTTCTTTATTCAGGCGAATTTAAAAAAGCGGAAAAAGCTGCTAAGCGGAAGTAGGAATACATAGCCCCTTAAAACCAAATACTATATTTGTTTGATATCACTTTTTAGGGGGAATTTGATATGGGCAGAAATCATATCCACAAAAACCGTGATAAAAACAAACAAAAGCTTCCACAAGTTCCTGATGCATTAAAAAGGGAAACTGACGGCGTTTACGAAGAATATTCAACCGAGCTTGCTGATGCAGATGACCGCGAAGCGCAAGAGCGTGCAAAAGCAGCCGACAACAGAGCGAAAAAGAAATCTCGTTAATGAAAAACCCCTTGTCTCCGTTTGAGACAAGGGGTTTTTTTACATTTCAGTGAACCGGTCGCGGATCGGTGTGCGTTTTTTCACTTCCGGCGCCTCGTCAGGATAACCTGTTTGTATGATGGCGGCGAAACGCTCATTATCCTGCAAACCAAAGGCCTGATGGACTTCTTTGTCGTATAGGATTTTTCCGCTTTTCCAAACCATGCCGATTCCTTTTTCCCAAGCAAGAAGCTGAAGGTTTTGAATCAACGAGCTTGTTGCCGCAAAATCGTCGTCCCGCGCTCTTTCGTTTTCATCTTCCTGAAACACGACGAGGAGAAATCCCGGTACGCGCCCAAGTGTGTTTTTGAAATTTTGAAGCTTTTCCTCTGTCATATCCGGCTTGGATTTCTTAGAGAACGCTGCAAATGTATTGATGAGGTTCGCTTTACCTGTCTCACTGGAAACGTAAATAAATCTCCATGGCTCTGTCACTCTGTGATTTGGCGCATATTTTGCCGTTTCAAGCATGTCAAGAATGACTGCTGAAGGTACTGGCTCTTGTTTAAACTTTCGAATCGATCTTCTGCTGCGTATGATGTCCCGCAGTGCTGAATGCTGATGTATTTGTTCGGTTTGAGGCATACCGTCTCACCTTCCTATGCAATTGAAAATGATTATCATTTCATAATGATAACGGAAAGTGCATCTTTTTGTAAACCATCATCCGTATTAGATTTTAAGAATACGGGTTTCTGAGTAAACAGCTGTTCCTGTCATGTTCACTTTCACATGGCCGCCGGCTTCGTTCATTTTGATCTCCACTTTTCCGTCTTTTCCAATTTCCTGCCCTTGTTCAATGATAAATTTATACTGCTTGGCATTGCCATATTGTTTCATATAAGCCCCCATCACGCCGGATGCTGTGCCAGTCACGGGGTCTTCAATCGTTCCCGAATACGGGGATGAAAAGTGGCGTCCGTGCAGGTCGCTGTCGGGATGGACGGTTTCAAAGGTAAACGGATGGACTGAAGCTTTTGGCAGATCAACTAACACTTCCGGAAATTGTTTGTTATCTGGCACCATTTTTTTGGAAGCCTCCAATGATTTAAGCGGAACGATGGCTGTCCATATGCCAGTGCTGCCAAACACAATCGGAAGGTCTTCATGAAAATCCTCTTCGGTGATACCCAGTGCGTCCGCAAGTTTTTTCCGATCGCCTGTAAATGGTTTGAATTGCGGAGAGGCCTGTTCAAGCGTGATATGAATACGGCCATCTTTTTCAGAAATCTTCACAGGCAGGATACCCGCTTTCGTTTGGATGCTGTACGTTTTACCGCTCTCCAGCATTCCTTTCTCACATAATGCGTAAAGAGAAGCAACTGTCGCATGACCGCACAAATTCATTTCGTGTCCAGGTGTAAAGTAACGGAGTTCAAGATCGGCCGACTCGCTTTTTCGGATAAAGGAAGTTTCTGAATACCCGGCACGCTCAGCTATGATCTGCATCTCGTCTTCCGTATAATCGTCTCCCTGCAAAACGACGCCTGCAGGGTTTCCTTTGCCGGGACTGCTTGTAAATGCTTCATATTTTAATACCTCTGCTTCTTTCATTCATCTGCCGCCCTTTCTTTATCAATGTCTCTGTCAGTATAGCAAAAATAATTACGAATCTTCAGTCATTATCAAAAAAACCCATTTTCTTTTTTAAGAAAATGGGTGTAACGATCAAGAATTTCTTGTTTTATAGAGCAAATAAATAAAATAAGGTGCGCCGATAGCCGCTGTAAAGACGCCGGCCGGCACTTCCACCGGGGCAAATAAGGTTCTGCCGACGATATCAGCTGTTAAAACGAGCAGAGCTCCAATAAGTGCCGACGCTGGGAGCAGGGCGCCATAAGATGAGCCGACAAGCCGTCTTGCAATATGGGGCGCCATCAGCCCGACAAAACCGATTGTGCCGGCAACTGAAACTGCACAACCAGTAAGAGCCGTACTCAAAAGGAGCAAGAAAAAACGATTTCGCTGCACAGCGCTTCCTGCACCCGCCGCAATATCTTCACCCAGCACCTGTATATTCATATTTTTTAGCGCGACAAAACAAATGAATAAGAGAATGACAGATAAGATAATAGCTATTTTTACATGCTGCCAGTTTGAGCCATAAACTGACCCAGTGATATATACATTGGCTTGTGATGCCCGGTAAATCGGACCTTTGATCATCAGCAGGGTAGTCATCGCCTGCGCCGACATTGAAAATCCGATTCCGATAAGCACCAGCCGAAATGTGGAGGCGCCATTTTTGTATGCCAGTAAATAGACGATGAGCCCGACAGCCGATGCGCCGATAAATGCTGCTGCTGGAAGCCATGACAGACTGATCGTAAGTGAACTGCTGCGGTCTGAGAAGAACATCATTAAAAGCACGACCGCTACTGCCGCTCCTCCTGTTATTCCGATAATATCCGGAGATGCGAGAGGGTTTCTGACGAGCCCCTGCAATATCGCGCCTGCCGCTGCCAAGCAGACACCGGCGCATAAAGCCGTCAAAATTCTTGGCATGCGGAACGACATGATCATCAGTTCATCCAGCTTGGAACCTGCACCAAAGAATGTTTTTGCTACATCCCAGGGAGGAATAAACCTTTGTCCGAGACCAGCGCTTATGATGAGTACAGCAGCTGTTAACCCCAGTAAAACCAAAAAGACGATCCATGCTTTCTTTTCAGCCGCAGTAACGCCAAAACGAAGTTTCATAGCTTCGCCCCCCTTCTTGCTATGTACACAAACACAGGCATTCCGATGATGGCGGTCATGACCCCGACAGGAACTTCCTGAGGCATAATGATATATCGCGCACCGATATCCGCGCAAACAAGCAAAATGGCACCCAAAACAGCGGAAAATGGCAGAACCCAGCGATAATCATTACCAACGACAAAGCGGGCAAAATGCGGAATAATGATGCCGATAAAAGAAATCGGCCCGGCAATGGCGACAGCGGACCCTGCAAGCATGACAACACAAAGCGCCATCACAAATTTTAACAGGCCTGTTTTTTGGCCGAGTCCTTTTGCCACATCTTCTCCCATAACGAGGAGATTAATTTTTTGGCCGAGAAAGAAGCAGATTACCAGCGCTGCCGCTGCATATGGAAACATCGTCATCAACAGATCCAGACTCCGGCCCTGCACAGAGCCAGTCAGCCAAAAAAGCACCTGGGCAAGCTCGAGTTCGTTGACAGACAGCAAGCCCTGTGTCAGAGAAGAAAACATGGCTGCCATGGCAGCTCCCGCCAGCGTCAGTTTGATTGGCGTCAGCCCTTCCCTCCCAAGCGAGCCTGCTGCATAGACGATCGCGGCGGTAAATGCTGCCCCCAGAAACGAGCTCCATACTAATGCCTGAGGTGACTGAATATGCAGAAAAAACGATCCGGCAACAATAAAAAAACCTGCACCGGCGTTAATCCCGAAAATCCCCGGTGACGCAAGCGGATTTTTTGTGAGCGCCTGCATGAGAGCGCCTGCGGCTGCAAGCGAGGCGCCGACGACTGTCGCAACCAAAGCGCGCGGAAGCCTGACATCCTTGATGATGACATGCTCATTTGTTCCGTTGAAGGAAGTAAACGCCTGATAGACCTGTCTCCATGACGTACCTGTATAGCCATACACGACGCTTGCGCAGACAGCCGCCAGTAAAATGAAAATCAGACATACTAACACAATCCATTTTGAAGATGCCTTTTTGCAGATCATGATCTAATTCTCCTAGTTATTCACTATGTAATGTTTGTTTTTGAGAATAATCCTCAATTAGGGATTGACACTCTTAACACTGCTTATTATGATCTAAATGATAATGAATTTCAATATTGGGAGGAAAAAGATGAAAAAGCATATCAGCATGCTATTCGTATTTTTAATGGCCGTTATGGTACTTTCTGCCTGTAATAGTTCAGAAAGTTCAAGCAACAGCGAGGGGTCAAGCAGCAAAACAAGAACGGTCAAACATGCAATGGGGACATCAGACAACATCCCCGCCAATCCAAAACGGATTGTTGTTTTAACTAATGAAGGAACAGAGGCGCTCTTAGCGCTTGGCATTAAGCCGGTCGGAGCCGTAAAGTCATGGAAGGGCGACCCGTGGTATGACTATCTGAAAGATGACATGAAAGGTGTTAAAAACGTCGGTCTTGAAACGGAACCGAATGTGGAAGCCATCGCAGAATTAAAGCCTGATTTGATTATTGGAAACAAAGTGCGCCAGGAAAAAATTTATGATCAGTTAAATGCGATTGCGCCGACTGTTTTCGCTGAATCTTTGGCCGGGAACTGGAAGGATAACCTGACTCTATACGCCAACGCGGTGAATAAGGCGGATAAAGGCAAGGAAGTCATTGCCGATTTTGATAAACGCGTTTCTGATTTAAAAAACAAGCTGGGCGACCAGACTAACAAAACAGTTTCAGTCGTACGCTTTTTATCCGGTGAATCAAGAATCTATTATACCGATTCATTCTCAGGGATTATTTTAGACCAGCTTGGCTTCAAACGCCCTGAAAAACAAGTAGAACTGTTCAAGAAACAAAAGGACCAATTTACGTTCTCAACCGACAGTAAAGAATCTATTCCTGATATGGATGCTGATGTGCTGTTTTATTTCACTTATAAAGCCGATAATGCAAAGGAAAATGAAAAATGGGCCAATCAGTGGACAAGCAGTTCACTATGGAAAAACCTAAAGGCCGTGAAATCAGGTAATGCACATGAAGTCGATGACGTCGTGTGGACAACCGCAGGCGGAATTAAAGCCGCAAACTACCTGCTTGATGATATTGAAACCTACTTCTTAAAAACGAAATAAAAAAAAGACTCCGTCTTATTAGACGGAGTCTTTTTTGCTTTTGCCAATCAGACGTGTAACGAGGAACATGGTGACAGAAAGAGATCTGTTTTTCCGATACGCCAAGTATTTCCCTCGCCACTCCGGTTTGTATTTTTCTTTAAAGGCTCTTAGGCCGCTGAAGCTGTACATGTATCTGACATTATTAAAAATGACAGCAGCAAACCTTTCGGACCAGAAGGATGTAAAGGCAGTGCCGACATTGGCCAAGGGTGCCATCCCCATATTAAATGACGTGCAGCCCTCTTCCTTTGCCCATAAAAACATACGGATAAACAATGCGTCCATAATGCCATTTGGAGCGTCGCCGCGATAGCGCATCAGATCAACCGATATCTCTCCTTCCTGGTACATCGGCATGACATTTGCGAATGCAACGATCTCTCCTTCTGCATTTTTCATATAGGCGATCGGCGCTTTCTGTAAATAGGAAGGATCAAAAAATCCGAGCGAGAATCCCTTCTCTTTTTTCGAGCCGAGCCATTCGTCTGAGATTTGCTTCAGCTCCTCCAAAAACGCATCAGAAAATGGGGGATGATCCACATGGAAAGTATACTCCTCCCGCTCAAAGCGGTTATTGATTGCCCGAAGGCCGGCTTTTTTCTTCCCAGTCAAGGTAAATGTATTTAAATCTACATATGCTTCCTCGCCAAGTTTAAAGAAGTTGTAGCCAAAATCGTGATACAGCGCCATGTCCTCTCGTTCAATTTGATAGAACAAAACACTGAATCCCTTCTGATGCGCTTCGTTCAGAAATTCTTCCAGCACGAGCGGGAATGATTCTCTTTGGCCAGACGGATCGCCGAGCACGACCAGCCTTCTGGCGATTTTCCCAAACAGAAGCAGTGCATTCCCATCACTAGAAAAATAAAACCGCTTATCTCCAAGAAAACCAAGATGGCTCAGCGCGTTGCCGCCTTTTTCATTGAGAAACGCAGTAAGACGCTCAGGGTCAGCTTTCTCTCCGATCGGTTTCGTTCTCTTATGATAGACCACTGTAAATATCAAGAAGAACAGCGGCACAATAATGATCGCCATGATGGTTGCATGTGTAATATGCGAGGTGCTGTGGACGAAATATTCGTGACGCAGCACCTTCTTCATCCGGTCCCAAATAAAGCCCGCGATCAGATTGTAGTTAAAGAGCGCCACAGTAAACAGCGCCACAGCGAATATCAATTGTCCCAGTGTATAGGATGCCTGTTCGCGGACAAATTGTTTTTTCAATAGCACAAGCAATACGATAATCATCGGCAGTACGAATATCGCGCTGATGTTAAGCCCTTTTAAAAAGCTGAACACAAAGCCGCCGACAAGCGCTGTAATGGCCATCGTATAGGAACGTTTTGTCCGTTTATAAAGCTCGATCGGCAAAATCAGCAGAATGAGCGCTGAGCTTAAGGACAGACCGTTGAACAGCAAAAGCGCCGGGCGCGGAATGTGCGGTATAACCGTCAGCCTGTCAATCGGCAAGGAAACTGAGGCCAGGACAATCAGACCTGCTACGAACACAATAAGGGAAAGCGAGCCTTGCAAAATTCTCACTAATACCGCACGCTGAACAACAAGCAGAACGTTTGTCGTCTCAATTGCCGGTGCGATGCGCGGGTTCGTTTCGAGCCGCTTCATTGTATTTTCCGTCAGGTCGCCTGCGGCAAAGAACAGTCCTAAGATAAATGGGATAAATGAATAGGCGAGCCTGTACAACACAATAGAAGTAACGATGGCCTCCTGATGATAGCCAAGCTGCTCCATCCCCAGCAAAAATAAAAGGTCAAACGAGCCGAAGCCGCCCGGCACGAGGCTGATCATTCCTCCGATCGCCGCAATGACGAACACCCCGAACACATACCTGATATCTGCATGAATGCCCATAGCGAACAAAGCAAAATAGATGACGGTCCCGGCCATGAGCCATTCAACAACTGAAGCTCCAATATATGCGAAAATCGGATTTTTCACTTTATCCGCATTCTCTTCGTCCCCAGCTTTGCGGTCTTTTATTTTGGACACCGCCAAAGACAGCGGCAATATCAGCGCAAAACCGATAACGACCGCCCATAGCCAAGGCTTTTCATGAATCACTTCATCCACTGGCAGCACTCTCGCAGCGACGAAAATGCTGAAAACAGATAATCCGAGCAGCATAGATGATGTGAGCCAAGCGATTCCTTTCACGAGTGCCTTATGGTCTTTCGTATGCTCCTTATAGAACATCATTCTTAACCCGACTCCGGCTAAACCGCCGAATCCCAGCACATTATTAAATGAGTTGGCGATCCAGGAAACCCTGAATACTTTTCCATTTGTGATCGATAGGCGCAGTGAGTATTTCAGGACGTAATCATACAGCGACATGGCCGCAACAGCCAGCAAGCCAATCAACACAAGCATGAATAAGTCCGTTCGTTCCAGTCCGTTGATGACCATGAGCGTACGTTTGAATGACAGATTTGTCAGTTCTTTTTTCGATTGATAAATAACAAATAGCAAAACAGCAATAGGAAAAACGATTTTTAATATTGATATAGCATTCTTTTTAATCAGCAATGGTCTCTCCAATCATATTCTAGTTCGATCCTCTCCCCCAATAATCTCCAACTCATTATACACTACCGTTATTTTTCGAACAAAGTCCCGCATGCGGTTTCTGCTCACTTTCTTTCAGGAGTGAAAATCGAGTAATATGGTAAGAGGAGTGAATGATGAGGAAGTGATGAAATGGAATATAATTTACACGATACAACAGTATTAAACGAAAACATTCTTTCATCGGAGGAACGGGAAATATGGGTGCTCTATATGAAAGTCTTAACTTCCGCCGGGCTCGGTGATGTGTCCGAGTGGATGAAGCTGGATATGAGCATGCCGCAAATGAAGGTGCTGATGCTATTAAACAACCATGGAACATTAAAAGTGAGCGACATTGCTGAAAAAATGGGGGCTTCCCTGTCCAATACAACTGGGCTGCTTGACCGGCTTGAAAAATCAGGATTTGTCAAACGCTCACATTCTGAAGAGGACCGCCGCTCTGTAGTTGTTCAGTTGACAGAGAATGCGAAAAATATTTTCCGGGGTTTGTATGAAAAAGGCCACCTGAAATTGAAGCGTTCATTAGAGCTGCTGTCCCCTGAAGAAAAACAGGCTGTTTCCGAAGGGCTGTCTATCCTTTCAAGAGCATTAGAGAAAGCAAAAAAAGAATAAATCTGTAAGTCTGTCATCCGCAAACTGCGGGAGCAGGCTTTTTTTATTTGACATTTAGTTCATTTAAAATGAATAATATACTTTGAGTGAACAAAAAGGGGGTTGATAAATATGTCTGAAGCATTAACAGAGCAGAAAAGCCAAAAGTGGGCGATCAGCCTGTTTACGATTGGTGTGTTTATGGCTGCGCTGGATAACGGAATTATTTCAGCTGCTTTAACAACGATAAACGAGTCGTTTGCCGTTTCACCTTCCTGGGGATCATGGGGCATTACCCTTTATACGCTAGGTCTTAGCGTCAGTGTGCCAATCGTCGGAAAGCTTTCCGACCGCTACGGCAGAAAAAAACTCTTTCTCATTGAGGTTTGCCTGTTCGGATTTGGTTCTTTGCTTGTTGCTTTGAGCCAAAGCTTCCCGCTCTTTCTGATATCGCGGCTGATTCAGGCGCTTGGAGGCGGCGGGATTTTCATCATCGGCAGCTCTCACATTCTCGCGACCCTCCCAAAGGAAAAACAGGGGAAGGCCCTTGGGCTGCTTGGCGCAATGAACGGGATGGCCGCTGTGCTCGGGCCAAATATCGGAAGCTTTCTGCTTGATTGGACCGGGTCTTGGCATTGGCTATTTTTGATTAATTTGCCGATTGCCGTGCTATTGGTTGTACTCGGCGCATATTTTATCGCGGAAACAAAAGCACCTGAAGCTAAGCGCCTCGATGCGGCCGGAATCTTCCTTCTATCACTGTCGATTTTAGCCGTGATGTACGGCATGACGAACCTTGATGGGGCAAATCTCTTACACAGCTTGGGGAATCCGGAGGTTTATGGATGTATTATTTTTGGCATACTTTGTTTTGCAGCGCTTATCTCGTATGAAAAGAGAGTTGAAATGCGAGGAGGCGATCCGATTTTGGCGTATTCTCTGCTGCGAAACCATATGTTTCAGCGCACGCTTATCATCGGTTTGTTATCCGGGGGGCTCTTGGCGGCAGTCATTTTTATCCCGTCATATGTCGAACAGTATTTGGGTGTCCCTGCCGCAAAAGCAGGCTATTGGATGACACCGCTTGCGTTGGCTTCCGGAATCGGCGCTTGGCTTGGCGGAGCGCTTACCGACAAAAAAGGTCCTGTAAAAACCGTTATTCTTTCGGGAATCATCTCATGTGCGGGGTTTGCTTTATTTCCGCTCTGGGTGACGGAAAAATGGGAGTTTGTGATCGCAAGTGTGGCAGCTGGGATCGGTTTTGGCTTTCTGTTAGGCGCTCCGCTGAACGTCCTTGTATCAGAAGCGGCAAAAACAAATAAGGGTACAGCTCTTGGCACGCTTTCATTAGTAAGGCAAATTGGACTGACCTTGGCGCCTACTCTTTATGCAGGTTTTATCACAGCCGGGTTTGACCAAATAGGTGATGAGATCAGCAGCCGCTTATCGGACAGCGGATATTCAGAAAAGGCGATGCAGATGATTCCGGAGATCGACAGTTCTGATGTTTCTTCTTTACAAGAACAAATCGAACGCATTCCCGTTCCTGAAGTCAAAACCGCGATAAGCGACGCCATTCATGCGAGTGTCGCCAGCGGCTATGATCATTTATATGCAGCGGCTGCTGTGATCTCACTTCTGGTGATTGCTGCTATCAGTATTCCGGCTTTCCGCCGGCAAAAGCGTTAAGACCACCCCATCCGTCTGGAAAGCTCCGTAATATGAGCGATATGGTGATGTGAGTGCCAGACATACAGGCCGAGCGCGTTCTCCAGGGTAATGATTTCCTTTGTATCAGGGTGATAAAACCCGCGCTTAAATTGCTGATCCGTCAGAGTGCGGAGCAGAGCCGTCCATCTTCCGTGAAGCTCCTGCAAAAGCGCGAGTGAGCCGCTCGGATCTGCCGTTTTCGAGTCTTTTAGCTCCGACCATGCTTTTTCATCATACGGACGGATAGCCGGTGTCTCTTCCGTCAAGCTCAATTTAAAACGAATATAGCTGTTCATATGACTGTCAGCCAGATGATGAATAACTTGCCGAACGGTCCATCCACCGTCCCGGTACGGTGTGTCAAGCTGGCTGTCCGTCATGCCCTCTACAGCTTGCTTCAATTTTGCCGGCACTTCTTCAAGCACTTGAATCCATTTATCTTTTTGCTCCTTCGATACCGATTCCCTCGGCTGGTATTCTCCTATTGGATAGCTTAGATTGGCTGTTGTCATGTATGTTCTCCCTTCTGTTCAATCTTCTCCTTTATTTTACAAGAAAAAGATTGTATATTGTGTCTTTTTCCCATACAATAAAAACGACACAAGTGTCATTTTAATGATCAGGAGGATGAATCATGGAAAAACCGTTGTTTCGCAATCAAAAAGGACTGATGACACTGTTAGCCTCACAAACCATTTCTTCACTTGGAGACTGGCTTCACATTTTGGCCGTGCTAACATTAGCCGCTTTTCAGCTTCATGCTTCACCATTAGATATGTCGCTTTTAATGATGTCGTTTGCTTTGCCTGTCATTGTACTCGGACCTGTATCGGGTCTGCTTGCCGACCGTTTTGACAGAAAAACGATCATGTTTCTGTCTGAAATCGGCCGTGCCCTCACTGTTATCAGCTGCGTTTATGTCAGTGAGCTTTGGCAGCTTTATGTATTGCTATGCCTTCAGAGCTGTTTTTCTTCACTTTTTTCACCTGCTAAAAACGGAAAGCTTAAGGAATTGGCTCCGGAAGCACACATTCAGCAGGCCGTTTCCGTCAGCAGCATCATTGATAACAGCGCAAAAATCTTCGGCCCTGCCCTTGGCGGCATGCTGATCGCTGCTGTCTCTATACATTCTGTTTTCTATATCAACGCCGGCGCCTTTCTTCTTTCCGCTGTCATTTTGTTTTTCCTCCCCAAAGATGCTTTTTTACAAAAAGCAAATACACCTCAAGAAAAAACATCAGCACTTGCTTCTATCAAAGAAGGCCTTCAGTATTTGAAACGGATGCCGCTTCTTTTAACAGGCTTACTCACAGCTTGCGTCGTTCTCTTTGTTTTGCAGATTGGTGATTCCCAGGCTATCATTCTTATCCGTTCTTTTTCAGGCGCTCCGCCTGAGCTTGCAGGCTGGTGCATGGCCGTAAGCGGAGCCGGCATGCTCCTTACGGCGTCAATTGCCGGCAGACGGCGAATCACATCTTATTTTCTTTATTTCTCATCTGGGACCTTTCTGCTTGGACTAGCAACTGGAGGTATGCCATTTCTGAGCGGAATGGGAATAGCCGGCATTGCTCTTTTTATTTTCGCTTTTTTCATCATGGGAGCGGCTTTCGGTCTCGTCCATATTCCATTTCAAATTCTCGTGCAAACAACAGTGCCTGTCGATTACAGCGGCAGGGTGTTTGGCGCCATTCAGAGCGCGACAACCCTCGCCTCCATCCTCGGCATGGCGGGCGGGGGCGTGCTGGCGGAATGGATCGGTGTATCACTTGCTTTTCTTGTCTGTGGCTGCTTGCTGATCATGGTCGGGTTGATTACACTTGTAGGTAAGAAAGTTGCAGAAAGCAGGCGATATCTTGTCACCGAAAGTAACAAAGGAGCACAAGGATAAACGGCAGGCAGAGATTTTAGAGGCTGCCAAAACGGTTTTTAAACGAAAAGGATTCGAATTAACGACAATGAAGGACGTTGTGGAAGAGTCAGGTTTCAGCCGAGGCGGTGTCTATCTTTATTTTTCAAGCACCGAGGAGATGTTTCGGCGAATCATTGAAGCAGGGCTAGATGAAGGGCTCCGAAAGCTTGATGACTCAGCTGAACACCGAAGTGTTTGGGCCGCCATCTCCAGCTATTTGGATGAACTGGCTGAAGGCCTGCGTGATGCAGCGGATACACTGGCGCCGGTGCAGTTTGAATATTTAGTGACGGCTTGGCGCAATGAAGAACGGCGGAAGTATTTGGAAAAGCGGTATGATCTTTTTGTGGCAAGGTTTTCAAAGCTATTGCAAAAAGGAATCGATCAGGGGGAATTTCAGCCTCTGCAGCCTTTGGCGACGATCGCGAAATTTTTCCTCAATATGAATGACGGCATCATCCAGAACGCGCTATATTTCGATGAAGAAAAGGCTGATGTATCTGGACTTGCTGAAGCTGCAAAACTGTATTTAAAAACGGTACTGCAAGTAGATGAGAAATAAAGAAATGCGGCAGGAACCTCTCTCCTGCCGCTTGTTTTCACCCTGCGTGATCACGCACTTCTAATGTGGCTTTCTTCTGTTTTGGCTGATAAATCTTCCCCACAAATAAATAACCGTATTTGAATTTATTCAGTGCCCATGAGGTCAGAATCGGGCCGGCTGTGCACACGGCAAACAACAGGAGAACAGCCGGTACGGCAGGAATCCCGGGCATATTTAAAAGCAAAACGTAGCCTATGATCATAAAATAAGCATGAAGCAGATAAATCGAAAAGGAATAGTTGCTGATAAACATCATGATTTTCGGCACATGCTTCATTTTAGAAAACAAGTGAAAGCACAGGAAAATCATGCTTGTCGAATACAGCATGATATCAGGCCGTTTCGAGCTGATCATGCCGATTTCACCGACATAAGAAACAGTGACAACCAGCGCAGCAGAAGCTAGCGCGGCGCCGTATATCACTAAGCGGTATTGGTTCAGCAAGGCTAAAAAGCGCTTATACTCCTTTCCGCAATAGTAGGCAAGACAAAAGTAGAAAAGCCAGCCTGCGAACGGAACCCAGAAGAACGGAAACCCACCGCCCTCTTCTGAAGCGGGAGCCGGGCTGACTGCTGAAAAATAGCTTAAATAGGCGGCTGTCACCACAAATGAGATGGACAGCACCCATTTCGGCGATGCTTTTTTCAAATACTCATGAAACATCATATGCAGCATGTAAAATTGAAAGATGACGAGAATGAAGTATCCGATAAAGTTTCCTAACAATACGTTCGCCAAATACTTTTGCACGATCGCGAGAAAGGTGATCTCTCCCCCCATCGCACTGGTCATCAGCAGTGCATCGATGGCCGCGATAAATAAAAAAGGAACGAAAATCACTTTTCCCCGCTTCTTTAAAAAACCGTTTGGCACCCCGTCAGGATAAGAACGGGCCAGCAAAAATTCAGAGATGAAAATGAAGGCAGGCGTGCTGAACATCAGGAGTGTGCGGAAAGAATCTACGGTGTGAGAAATATCTGCGAGAGCTTCTGCCTGAAGCATCAGGACCATTGAAATGATATGGAGCAAGACGACACTTAAGCACGAAATGCAGCGGATCATAAAAATTTCTTTAATTTGCATAACAGCGCTCCTTTTATTTAAATTTTTAGAAATCGATGGTTGTACCTTAACACACACGATTCATTTTAAAAAAGAGACTGATGTCTTATCTTTCTCTATGCATGAAAGACTAGCAGCCATTCATATCCATGATTTTTTTAATAGACATTCTCCAGCCATTTGTCCCGAACATTCAGAGTGCGATGTTTAACACGTGAAAACAAAGTCCTATTCATATATTTGATCCCGCAAAAATTGCAAAATGCCTTTCTTGATCATAATCCAATCAGCATCACGTTTCACCCGTTTCATGTACCAGGCGGGCGCATCAGCCGTATAAAACACGTGAGCCGATTTTGCTTTTCATAACCCTTTAGGAAGCAGCCCTCGGTTTCTCGTTCATGTTTGATATCAGACCTCCTGATCTCACCGCCATACCTCAGAGTCCACCAGTGTATATGACTGACTGGCTTTCGAAATTTGGTGAACTTCCCCTTTTAAGCTTTTTCAAATACGATATTCTTCATTTCGATATGAGTGATTACTCACTTTACAACCTTCCCTGTTCGTGGTAATTTATTGATGAGTGATTACTCACTTTAATAAATAAGGAGGCAGATCAATATGGACGTAATAGAAATGCGAGATGTCAGCAAACGATTCAGCAGCAAAACTGTTTTAGAACCGTTTACCTTTTCTGTGAATCAGGGAGAAATCTTTGGATTGCTGGGCCCCTCCGGATCAGGAAAAACAACACTGATTAAAATGATGATCGGGATGCTGAAGCCATCCACCGGCACAGTTGCTGTGTGCGGAACACCGATGCCAAATTTGAACATGTTTCATCGGATCGGTTATATGGGCCAGTCTGACGCGCTTTATGAAGACTTGACCGCAAAGGAAAATCTTTCATTTTTTGCCGGGCTGTTTGGAATGAAAGGAAAACGAAAGCGTGAACGGATGGATCAAGTTCTTCACTTGGTTGACTTGACTGAACATGCCGAGAAGAAAGTAAGTGCTTTTTCCGGAGGGATGAAAAGAAGGCTGTCCCTTGCGATAACACTCGTTCACGAGCCGGACGTTTTTGCTCTTGATGAGCCCACTGTCGGAATTGATCCCGTTTTGCGCCGGTCGATCTGGGGTGAACTCGGCCGTCTGAAAGAAAACGGAGCCGCCATTCTTGTGACGACACATGTTATGGATGAGGCTGAAAAATGCGACCGCCTTGGACTGATCAGGGATGGCCGAATGATTGACAGCGGTTCGCCTAAAGAACTGATGAATAAATACAAAGCAGCATCTATTGAAGATGTCTTTCTTCTTTCTGGAGGGAGTGCAACATGAGAGTGACTGTACTTGCCGTAAAAATCATTCTGCAATTTTACCGGGATAAACGAACGCTGCTTTTGATGCTGCTGGCTCCGCTTTTGGTCTTGACTTTGGTTCACCTCATCCTTGATCATAAGGAGGACTCATTTCATGTCGGAGGGTATCATCTGCCGGACGAAATGACGCAGCAACTGGAGAAAAAAGATATCAAAGTGACAGAATTTTCGAATACCCATGCAAAACAGCATATAGATGATGAACAGCTAGACGCATTTATTTCATTCACAAATCAGCATATGAAAGTGACACTTGATGGCAGCCAGTCTAAGAACAAACAATTGCTTCAGATCATTACAACTGGAGGCAGTCAGCAAAAACAGCCAGCAGAGGTCTCTTATGCCTACGGCAAAGAGGATTTGAGCACGTTTGATTATACCGGTCCGACACTAATCGGCTTATTTATTTTCTTCTTTGTTTTTTTAATCGCAGGGATTTCTTTTTTAAGAGAACGGACGAACGGCACGCTTGACCGGATCCTCTCAACACCTCTGCGCCGCTGGGAAATTGTCGCCGGATACGGATTAGGCTTTGGCTTGTTTACAACCCTCCAATCTGTGTTGATCACTTGGTATGCTGTTCAAATTCTTGGATTGTATCAGGGCGGATCGTTCTGGCTTGTGTTAATCGTAACGGTAATGCTTTCTTTGACGGCTTTAACGCTTGGCACATTTTTATCAGCGTTTGCCAATAACGAGCTTCAGCTGATTCAATTTGTCCCTCTCGTCATTGTGCCGCAGGTGTTTTTCTCAGGTCTTTTTCCGATGGATAGTCTGGCCGGCTGGCTTCAGTCACTGCAGCAGATCATGCCTCTGTACTACGGAGCAGACGCCTTGAAGCTGATTATGATGAAAGGCCAAGGCATGTCAGAGATCGCAAATGATCTTCTTATCTTGGCGGGCTTCACCATTTTATTCGCATTCTTAAACATTCTCATTCTGAAAAAATATCGAAGACTGTAAAAGAGGTGTTTTATGATTGACAAATCATAGTAAAAAAATCGCCATTATCGGAGGGACGGGTAAAGCAGGCCGTTTTATAGCCAGCCAGGCTCTTGCAAAAGGCTATCAAGTCCGTATGCTCGTCAGGCAGCCGGAGCGGCCCCCTCACATTGACGAGAGAATTGATGTCATTCGCGGAGATGCCCAGCACCCGCAAAGCATCCGCACGCTGCTGGAAGGATGCAGCGCCGTCGTCAATACGTTCGGACAGCCTGAAAGAGCCGTCCCGTTATACAGTACAGTGACAGAACTCATCGTTACTGTCATGAAAGAATACAACATAGACAGATATATCGGAGTGACTGGCGCTTCGTTAGATATTGAAGGTGACAGAAAATCATTGGTTTATAGAATAGGCGCGCTTCTCTTTCGCCTCCTCTATCCGCAAATGATTGCCGATAAAAAGAAAGAGCTTCATATATTATCACGCAGCGGATTGGATTGGACGCTTGTCCGACTTCCTTTTGTAACAGATGCTCAGACTCAGGACGCTGTAAAAGTTGATTTCTTCAATTCGCCGGGAATGAGAATCACCAATTTAGATATTGCAGCATTTTTAGTTCAGCATATTGAGGGTCATTCCTTTTCACAAAAAACACCCTTTATCTCAAATTAACAGCGGGATTGGTTGTGTTCCCTGTCCGCCTTTTCTATAATAAAGGGAACAGGCTTTCAGAAGGAGTACGAACAATGGATGCGAAATCTCTTGAAGAATTATTGCATATAGAAGGCGAACAAATAAAAATGAGCGAAAAACAGCGGCACATTCTGAGTGCGGCTATTGAAATGTTTGCTGAAAAAGGATTTGCCTCGACATCCACAAGCGAAATAGCCAAAAAAGCCGGCGTTGCTGAAGGGACGATTTTCAGGCATTATAAGACGAAAAAGGATTTGCTGCTGTCAATTGTGATGCCAACGGTGACAAAGGTTGTTGCCCCTGCTTTCGCCAAAAATTTCAGCAAAGAAGTGTTTGAGCAGGATTATCCGTCATATGAGGTCTTCATTCGGGAAATGCTGAACAACCGCTTTGAATTTGTTAAAAAGCACTTCCCCGTTTTGAAGATCTTTATTCAGGAAGCCTTCTACCAGGAAGAATTCAGAAAAGTGTACAAGCAGGTCTTCAATGAACATGTGTACGATAAGTTCAAGCACATTATCGAGCATTTCCAAAGCACCGGCGAACTGCGGGACCTTCCGGCGGATACCATCATCCGCACGACGATCTCTTCTATCATCGGACTTATCATTACCCGGTTTTTGCTGATGGGAGAGGAAATGGATGAAGAGCTTGAAAAAGAGCGGACGATTCAATTTATTTTGTACGGGGTCACACAAAAAAGATGAGCACTGGCTCATCTTTTTTTGAGAATTACGATATACAATTAGGATAGTATTAGAAGGTATTTACCTCATATAAGAGCCTGCAAAAAATCAACTCAGTTTTCGTTCTATCTTCCTCCTCATTTCAATCGATCAGAAAACAATAAAAACCTGCTGTATTAACTAACAGCAGGTTTCAAATCACCCGTAGATTTTCAAGCATTAGTTTGTATTTA
Organism: Bacillus sp. AMCV2; assembly: GCF_056033925.1. Classification (NCBI taxonomy): domain Bacteria; kingdom Bacillati; phylum Bacillota; class Bacilli; order Caryophanales; family Bacillaceae; genus Bacillus; species Bacillus sp. AMCV2. Next base: position 903,971 of record NZ_JBVYIB010000002.1, on the reverse strand, counting down.
GTCCCCCGCCATTCAATCCTTCTTTGATATAGCCGTTAACTTGGCTATTAGAAAGCAAGCCAATATGGCCGATGCCATAAAGCTGGATGTTTCTCGCCCCTTGTAACCGAGACAAGCTATTGATTACAATTTGATCGTTTAGGCTGTAAATAGATGTATAGAGTATCTTTTGATTAGGGTCTGTACCTGGGAGCGCAACAGATGACACTAAACCATTAGCCCCTCCAAGTGTTACGACATTTTGAATCTTATTGCCCCCGCCTAAATATTTAATATAGTACAGCGTGTTAGCGCCTCCCATACTATGAGCCACAATATCTACTTTTTTGGCTCCCGTTTCTTTTAAAACGCGATCAACATATGAAGCGAGCTGCGGGCCGTTATTTAGGTTGTTCCCTGTTTTATCATAAAAATCAATAGCATACAGTTTGTTGCTTTGCCAGCCTTGAGAAATTAAGTAGTTTTTAATAGCGAAAAAGTTGTATGAAGCACCACTTATTCCATGAACAAGAACGACAGGATTATGTACTGATTCAGCTTTTGCGCCAGACGGCGGAGTGGCTAAAACAGATAGAATCAGCGATAAACAAATAATGAATGCCATAAGTACTTTTTTCACGTTTATTCCCCCTTAAAATGTTAATACCACCAATTTCCTATTATACATAAAAAATCAATATCGTTACTATTTTTTCTGAAAATTAAATTTAAATCTCTTTTATATCATTGACGGAGATAAATCGGATACCTTCTGACAAACCTTTTATTTTCATTTCCAAAGTGGCCCGGTTGTGTTCCCTTCCTCCCTTTTCTATAATAAGGGGAATAGGCAGTTAGAATCACAGTTGAGCACCGGCTCATCTGTTTTACGAAACAGCCAGACACGGAGGATAGCATGAGAGTATTAAAATACGCCATATTAGGGCTTTTGCGAAAAGGCGAATTGAGTGGATACGATATTACGAGTTATTTTAAAGAGGAGCTCGGCCAGTTTTGGAGCGCCAAGCACAGCCAGATTTACCCTGAGCTCAAAAAGCTGACAGATGAAGGATTTATCACGTTTCGGACAACGATTCAGGGCACAAAGCTGGAGAAAAAGATGTACACCCTGACAGACAGCGGAAAGCAGGAGCTGCATGACTGGCTGATCCGCCACCAGCCGATACCCGAGACGGTAAAAGATGAATTTATGCTGAAGGCTTATTTCATTTCTTGTCTATCGCGCCAGGAGGCTTCTGATTTGTTCAAAGACCAGCTGCAAAAACGCCAGGCCAAGCTTTCTGACTTACAGGGAAGCTATGAAAAGCTTATGGCTTCAGCAGAGCCGATGTCATTTTCTTCACCGGACTTCGGCCACTATCTTGTGCTGACGAAAGCGCTGGAGCGGGAGAAAAATTACGTTTCATGGCTGGAATCAATTTTAGCTATGATAGATAAGGATTAACCGGGAGCGGCCTTCAGGCTGCTCCAATACGTAATGCGGGGGGAGAACGATGAATGTGACATTGCACGAATTAACAGGGGAACTGATTCGAGTGGTGCCGATGGACAAAAGCCATATTCAAGGTTTATATGAAGCGGCAAATGATGAAAACATCTGGACCCATTTACCGAAAACGATCACAACACTGCGTGGTACGGAGGCTTTTGTTGAGGAGGCGCTGCAAACGAAAGAAACAGGAACAGAATGTCCATTCGTGATTATTCATCGTAAGACTGGAAAAATGGTCGGCACGACACGTTTTCTGTATATGTCATCCGCTTCAAGGAGCCTTGAGATCGGCTGGACGTGGTTTCACCCTTCAGTGTGGGGCACCTCAGTCAACACTGAATGCAAATATTTGCTGTTACAATATTGCTTTGAACAGCTGAAGACGATTCGGGTGCAATTCAAAACGGATGAGCGGAACATCAGATCACAAAAGGCCATTGAACGGCTGGGGGCAATTAAAGAAGGCATATTGCGAAACCAAATGATCAGAAAAGACGGAACATTCCGCAATTCGGTATTTTATAGCATCATCGACAGTGAGTGGCCATCCGTGAAACAGCATTTGGAACGGAGGCTGCATCTGTCAGAAAAAGAAACAAAATAATTGCAAAAATCATCTGTCCGAGGGACAGATGATTTTTTTTAGGCTCGGAGCGCCTTAAGCCCCGCTGCGAAAGTGATTGCTGCAAAAGCAAGCAAGATGCCGCAGATTCCGAGAATATCTGTGACGCTGGCACCGTTAGCGATAATCTCCGTCAGCCCGCTCATCGCCCACTTTTGCGGAAGAAATTCAGCGATGGATTGCATAAATTTCGGTTCAATGTCGATCGGCCAATACATCCCGCTAACCATACATGTTGCGATGACGAACAAGTTGCCGAACGCAAGCTGCTGTTCTGGCGTTCTGACGTTGGCCGCAATCATCAATCCAATGCCGACAACGGTCAATAGAAAAAGTGACACTAATACAATAACCGCAGCCGGATTCCCCCAGTTGATGCCAAACAGCCAATGGGTTGAAAGAAGCAATATGCCAAATTGAATCCAGCCAATGACAAAGAAGGAAAGCACATACCCAGCACCGATTTCAGCTCGGCTGACAGAGGCTGTAAGCAATCTGGACCAGACGCCGTTTTTTCTTGCTTCTAAAATGGTTCCAGCCGCTCCCATCATGGTCAGCATGACAAACAGGATGGAAAAACCTGCTGCTCTGGAGGCTGTGTCACTTGCTTCCGCACCCTCTTTTTTATCACTGAGCGTCTGTCGTTTTACTGCCGGAACTGTATCTTCATGTTTTTTGGCGAAAACCGTTTTATACGCCGCCTTCCAGTTCTCTCCCGCTGTCTGAGATGCTGTTTTCGCCGCGGTCACCTGAATATTGAGCGTTGCCAATGTGCTTTCTGCATATTGTTTGACCATCGGCGCTTCAGACAGCTCAGGGCCGTGACGGAAAATCAGTTCAGGATTTTTGTCTTTTTCCAGCTGTGTCTGGAACGAGCGGGAAATGACGATGATCCCGGCAATTTTCTTTTGTTTCAGCTTTTCTGCCGCTTTGCTTTCAGGCACGTTTTCGAATGTATACATATCATCGTGTGCCTTCAGCTGCCGAATATAATGCTGTGAGAGAATCGTATCGTCCTGATCAACGATTGCAAGCCGCACCTTATCATCATTGTCGCCGAGCATACTCCCAAATACAAAGGTAAGCAAAAGCGGGGCAGCAAACATGATCAAATAGTTCTGCGGCTTCTTAAAAATGAGAGAAAGCTCAATGCCGCAAATGGCTATGATTTTTTTCACCCTAGTGTACCTCCTTATCTTGTATGAAGCCGTCTGATACCAATTACAAGTGAACAAAGGCCAATCGCCGCAAAAAGAAGCACAGGCTTTTGAAGGTCAGCCCAGCCTCCCCCTTCCATTAAAGAAAGAAAGCCGTCAAGCGCCCAGCGATTTGGCACCGCTTTGGATATAGACTGCAAGACGTCCGGAAATTGGTACAGCGGCAGCATGGACCCGCCGAGAACCGCAAGCAACTGAATGCCGAAGCCGCCTATCGCATCTGCAGATTTCATATCGCTGATGCACGACGCAAGCAGCATTGAAATGCCGGATACAGCTGCGGCGTAAGAAAGCCCGAGTACACTCACAAACAGCAAATTGCCGCCCCAGTCCACACCAAAAACATTGATTGTAACGATCAGAAATATGAAAAATTGCATGATGGCAAACAGATACGTCCCAAGCCATTTTCCGAAGAGAATGACGGATTTTTGCGCAGGCGTCATCAGCATTCTGGCAAGCGTCTCCGTATCCTTTTCCTGTAAAAACGATTTCGCCCCGACTGTCATATGAAACAGCATAAACATGCAAAGCATTGCCGCCGAATAGTATTGAAAACTGGTAACGGCCTTGCTGCCGACAGATTTTTCTGCAATAGTCAGCTTGTCACCTGTTTCTTTTTCAAGCGTCTTTGCCAGCTTTTCTGCAAACTGTGCAGGGTCAAGTTTTCCTTGTTTTACAGCTTCCGTTTTGCTGATGTAGTCCATCGAGGCTGACGCGGCTTCCTTTACCGCTTTATATTGCTCTATAAAAGAGCTTGCAGCTGTTTCGATGATGGAACTTTTCAATGTTTGATCAGGAGCGGCATAAACAACAGCTGAGGTTTTGCCGGCTTCCCAATAGTTCGGGATGACGATACCTACATCAACTTTCTTTTCATCAAGCAGTTTTTTCATCTTGTCTTCGCTGCCGGCTTTTGTGACCTTTATTGACTTTATTTTTTTAAGCACATCTTTCGTAAACATGTTCGCTGCATCTGACTGGTCTGGTTGAACGTAGCCGACTTTGATGTCATCAATCCCGCTGCCTCCGTCAACAACTGATCCGAGCGCCGCGCCTAAAATACAGGTTAGGATCAGCGGCATTAGGATAAGCATCATAAACCCTTTTCTGTCCGTGATTCTGATTTTGACATCTTTCCATGCGATCCATATGCTTTTTTTCATGGCCGTCCCTCCTAATCCCGCAACGTGCGGCCGGTCAGATTCAGAAACAGGCGCTCTAGATTCGGTTCCTGCACCTGAAGAGACAGCAGGTTTGTATGATGGGCAGCGGCTTCCGCAAGCAAACTGGTGACGACTTTCTCATGATGAGCCGCAGAAATGTCAATTTTGAGCTCTGACTCCTGGACTGTTACATCATTGACATGAGCCAGGGAACGGATCGCCAAAAGAAACGTTTCATCAATCTCGCTGACCGTGAGCTGAATGATGGTATCGCCCCCAAGACGGCTGCACAAATCAGTTTTTGTACCGATTGCAATCATTTCCCCCTGATCAATAATTCCGATCCGATCGCATAAAAACTCAACCTCTTCCATGTAATGACTCGTATAGATCACCGTCATGCCCGTTTCGTTGAGCTGTTTGACCGTTTCTAAAATGTGATTTCTCGATTGAGGGTCAATACCGACAGTCGGTTCATCCATAATCAGCAGCTCGGGCTTATGCATTAAAGCCGCACCGATGTTGATTCTTCGTTTCATCCCCCCGGAGAACGTTTCAATCTTATCTTTAGCCCGCTCAGCCAGACCGACATATTCAAGGACCTCAGCTGATCTTTTTTTGGCCTCACCCTGCGTAAGTCCGTACATTTTCCCCCAAAACATAAGATTCTCATGAGCCGTCAGCGTCGGATATAATGCAATTTCCTGCGGAACAATGCCGATTTTTTGTTTCGCTTTGGCCGTTTCTTTTCCGATGACATAGCCGCCCACCGTGATGTTCCCGCTGTCATGCGGCACAAGGCCGGAAATCATCGAGATGGTTGTGGACTTCCCCGCACCGTTTGGCCCGAGCAGACCGAACGACTCCCCCTTTTTGAGGGAAAAAGAAATGCCTTTCACGATTGTTTTTTTTCCGTATGCCTTTTTGATGTTTTCTGCTTGCAGCACGTCGTCTCACTCCTTTTTTTGATCCATTGCCATTGTAGAAGAAAGCAAGGCGTGCGGCATGTAGCGGCAGATAGAACATAGGGCATGAAAAAAAGGCCTGTAAAAGGCCTTTTCAGAGAAGCGTATATGCAAAACGTCATATGTCAAAAGACAGATACACCATATCTGACCGAGTAAATGGCTGCTTGGGTTCTGTCCCTGACAGCCAGCTTGCTGATGATATTTGAAACATGATTTTTGACTGTGCCTTCTGTAATGTAAAGCTTTTCGGCAATTTCTTTGTTATTCAGCCCGTACCCCAGCTCAGCCAGAACTTCGAATTCGCGCTCGGTCAAGTCGAGCAGCTCCTTAGGTTTTTCTATCTCATTTATTCCTTTCAGCTGTTTTTCACGTTTCCATTCGTTCAGCATTTGGGCAGTCAATTCCGGAGGAAGCACCATTCCGCCAGAATGAACAGTCATCACCGCTTTTACAATCGTATCTGCCGACATATCCTTCAATAGGTACCCGCTTGCTCCTTCTTCAAGCGCTTCAGCAATCAGCTCTGAGTCCTTGAAGGTTGTCAGCATCAAAACCTTTACGCCGGGCAAAGAGCTTGTAATCAATTTTGTTCCTTCGACACCATTGGAGACCGGCATGCGGATGTCCATTAACACGATATCCGGCTCCAGCTCTTTCGCCTTTTCGAAGGCTTCCTGTCCGTTTCGCGCCGTTGCGATCACATCGAGCTCTTCTCGGAGCTGAAGCAAGGATGCCAGCCCTTCTCTGACGATATCCTGATCGTCGGTAATGATGATCTTAATCATGATAAACTCTCCTTTTGCTGCACGGGTCTGAAGCTCCATTTTTTATTGGCAAGTGAAAATTCGGCGATTACAGTAAATCCTTGATCCCGTTCGCTTTCAAAGCGGATCATACCGCCATGTGCCGCTGCCCGCTTTTTCATATTCAAGAGACCAAATCCAAGTGCTGCCTCGGGATTGCCTTTTCCGTCATCCTTAATGACAAGGCTGATGCTGTCCGTTGTGCAGGCAAGCTGTATCGAACAACCTGCGGCGCCGCCGTGCCGTTTGGCATTGGTCAGTGCTTCCTGCACCGTTCTGATCAGGGTCGGATGGAGAGACAGCGGGATAATTGCAGGATCACCGCTGACCGCAAATTCTGTTGTGACTCCTGCATTTTTGCAAAAGTCCTCTGTCAGCTGTTTCAGCGATTCGATTAGCGAAGGATCGTTTTCAGTTTGCAGAGTGCGTACTGATAAGCGGACATCATCAAGCGCTTCACGGGCAAGTGTTTCACAGACACCTACTGTCTCATCCGCTTTTTGGCTGTCTCTTTTTTGCCATTCACGCAAAAGCTGCAGCTGGACGAGAAGGGCCGTCATTTTATGCCCCACTGTATCATGGATTTCCCTTGCCATTCTGTTCCGCTCGTAAATGGCGGTCAGCTCTTCAACCTGCTTCGCATATAAATGCAGCTCCTGATGTGCGGAAGACAGCGCCAAGTGGGATTCTGTCAGTTCCCGGTACTGCTGTTTTGCCGTTTCCTGCGCATCCGTCAGCTTGCGGATTAATTTGCCCACGACACCGCAGAAGACAACGAATGTCATGCTGATGCAATGATCCATCACATATTCATCACCAAGCATATGATATGTGCGTAATAGAACAATCAGCCACATCATAAAACAAAAACACAGGACAGACCATACAGTTTTCCGGTCAAATCCCTTCAGAAAAAAGGTAACTGCAACCGGGCTGAGCAATGTAATATATAAACCTGTACCCGGAAACATGAAACCGAACGAAAAGCCAACTGCAATATCAATTAGACAAAAAATAATTGCATATTTCTGTATCCTTAATAAGAGATGATTTGCTAAGAATACACTTGCACCGCCAGCGATGAACAAATACTCAAACCAGCTGTCATCCTCTACAAGAAAAAAATAAACCGAACAGCTTACCATTAAGGTGAAAATCCTAGTAAAAAAAAGAGCCTTCACGCTCATCACTCCCGATACCCAATTCCCTTTTTATCATACCTGCCTGAGGGCATTTTTGACAGGAGTTTCTGGAAAATAAAAAATCCCCCTGCCGTTTTTTCGGCAAGGGGATTGCAGTTAAATCACAAATGTAATATAGGCGCCGGAAACAGGGTCTTTCACACGAAAGCTGTTTTCCTTCTCTTCAATCGAATACCCGGCATGTTTGACTCGGTTTGCCACTAAGTCCAGCTCCTCTTGGTGAGGCAGGACAACAGTGTAATAGTCTAGTCCGCTGGCATTTGTCGGTTTAGGCGGCGCATTTCTTCCCGCCCAAATGTTTAAGCCGATATGATGGTGGTACCCCCCGGCTGAAACGAAGAGGGCGGACATGCCCGCATAGTTTCCGACAATGTCAAAGCCCAGTACATCTGTATAAAACGCCTTTGCTTCTTTCAAATCACTGACATGCAGATGAATGTGTCCGATGATTGTATCGTTCGGAAGCGATGTTTTCCGCTCATCTCCTGCCTCTTCCAGAAGGCCCTCAATGTCAACAGCGGTTGTCGTCATGACGTAGTTTCCTTCCAGATCACGCTGCCACGTGCTGCGGGGGCGGTCAGCGTACATTTCAATGCCGTTTCCGTCAGGATCAGACAGGTAGAGCGCTTCGCTGACAGCATGGTCTCCATGTCCGATAGCAATGCCGTGTTCAATCAGGCGGGCGAGTGCGATCCCAAGTTCTTTCCTGTCCGGAAGAAGAATCGCAAAATGATAAAGGCCTGTCACAGACCGTTCAGGCAAGACGACAGCGCTCGGATTTTCTTCAAGAATAAGCAGGACGCGTTTTCCGTCAGCCGTCAATTCAGCTTGGCGATCCGTCTTTTTTAAGACTTGAAAACCGATGACGTTACAGTAGAACTGAAGGGAACGCTCCAGACTGCGAATTGTGAGTTTGGCGTAGCCAATGTGTGTATCCTCATGAATGCTGGTCATGCTGTATGCCTCTTTTCTTATGCTGAAACGTTTTCGTTCTTTTTTCCTTTAAACACAAATGGGTCCAGCGCCAGGAATCGACTTCCAGTAAGCGCCAGGTGAATGGATGTCAAAAGCAGAAGGTAATCAAATTCTGCATTGCCCATGAATGGCGCTTTCAGCTTAACAGTGATGATGGCGCCGATCAGTGTAAGAGCGAACAGGACACCGACAATACGTGTAGCCAATCCGAAGAAGACAAGCACTCCGCCAATGAGTTCAATCGCTGCGATGACATACGCCATAAAGCTTGGAAGGCCTATGCTGCCGAAAAATTGGATGGTGCCCTCCATCCCCTGAAACTTTGATAAACCGTGAACAAAAAAGATAATACCTGTAATAACTCTTAAAAGTAATGTGCCAATTTCAAATGATTTATTCATTTTATCCTCCTTGATAAATGTTATCACTTACTTAATGTAAGCTAGTATATATACATAACTTGTTTACGTCAAGTAATTTTGTTACATTTCACGAAAATGAAATAAAAGTACTATAAAACTGTAACAAAAAAGACCTCTGTGCAGGACAAAGGTCTATTTCTCAAATTGGCTTTCATATAAGTCACTGTAAAATCCTTTTTGCCGAATCAGCTCGTCATGGCTGCCTTTTTCAATCATTTCACCGTCTTTAAGCACCACAATCTGGTCCGCTCTTTGAATGGTGTTCAGCCTGTGGGCAATGATGACGCTTGTTCTTCCTTCCATTAAACGGGCGAGCGCTTCTTGAATGTTGACTTCTGTAACGGTATCAATGTTGCTTGTCGCTTCATCCAAAATGAGAAGAACCGGATCGGCAAGCACCGCCCTCGCTATAGAAATCAACTGCTTCTGTCCTTGACTGATGCCCGAACCGTTTTGCGTCAGCACGGTGTCATACCCTTTTGGCAGCCTTTCAATAAAACTATGGGCATTCGCTGTTTTTGCAGCGGCTTCGACTTCCTGATCAGAAGCATCAAGCCTGCCGTAGCGAATGTTTTCTCTGATCGTTCCCTGAAATAAGAAAGAATCCTGAAGAACAAACCCCATGTTTTTTCTCAGGCTCGCTCTAGTAAGGGTTTTAATATCTGTACCGTCGATTAAAATTTTTCCTTCGTTAGGCTCGTAAAAACGGGCGAGCAGGTTGGTGACGGTTGTCTTCCCCGCCCCCGTCGGTCCGACAAACGCAATGGACTGCCCCGCAGGCACGGTAAACTGTAAATGCTTCAGTGTCTGCTGCCCTTTATCGTAACCGAAGGACACATCCCGGAATTCAATGCTGCCTGTTTGGATGGGCTGATGCACGGCGTTCTTTTCATCCTCGCGCTCTTCTTTTTCATCAAGCACGTCAAACACCCGTTCAGCGCCGGCGATTGCGGACAGCATCGTATTAAACTGGTTGGCCAGATCGTTTAAAGGGCGTGTAAATTGCCTTGAATACTCGGCAAAGACGACGATGGAGCCGATCGAGATCCAGCCTTTCAGCGCAAACAAACCGCCGATTGCCGCTATCATTGTAAAACTTAAGTTATTCAAAGAGTTCATGACCTTCGGGATAAACCCGGAAATCGTCTGCGCCCAAAAGCCCGACGTCTTGAGTGCAGCGTTTTTTTCGAGAAATTCAGCAGTAATCTGCTTCTCACGTGAATATGCTTTGATGACCTTTGCGCCTGAAACAGATTCCTCAATATACCCATTCAGATCACCAAGGTTTTTCTGCTGTTCTTTAAACAGCTTTCCCGTTCGGTTGGTGATCCATTTCAGGCTCGCTGCCATCACCGGAATAATGGTCAGCGTAATCAATGTAAGGAGCGGGCTCATGTACAGCATCACCGCAATCGTCCCGACAAAGGTGATCACGCTTGACAAAATTTGAATGACTGACGTGTTTAAGGTAGAACTGACATTTTCGATGTCATTCGTCACCCGGCTCATCAGCTCGCCGTGCCGCTGTTTATCAAAAAATGGAATCGGCAGCTCATGCAGATGGGTGAACAATTCGCTTCTCATTCTGAAAACCGTGCCCTGCGAGATCGTAATCATCCAATAGTTTTGAAACCAAAGCGACAGGGACTGAATGATATAGATAGCAAGCAGAAGAAGCAAAACGGGAATCAAGCCGCTGACCGTTTTCCCGACGATAAAATGGTCGATGGCCTTTCCGATCACAAAGGGGCCAAGGAGCCCGAATATGGCGCTGATGACAACCATCAGCATGACAAGGATGAGCAGTCCTTTTCTTTCAGCCAAGTAAGACCAGATTCGTCTCAGTGTGCCCTTTGTATCCTTTGCTTTCGCCCGCTTTTTCGCGCTTTCTTTTTTGTCAATTGGCAGTTTGGGATATTGGAAAGGCTTGCGGATGTCTTTTAGCATGACTCGCTCCCCTCCCTTCCGAATTGTGACTCGTAAATGCGCTTGTATAACTGAGATTCAGAAAGCAGCTCACTGTGAGTGCCTTTTTCAATCAGTTCGCCGTCCTCAAGCAGCAAAATCTGATTAGCTTTCATCGCCGTGGTTATTTTTTGTGTAATGATCAAAGTTGTGCAATGGTATGTGCTGATTGCTTCAAGCAGCTTCGCCTCCGTTTGCAGGTCAAGCGCGCTTGTGCTGTCATCTAATAGAAGGATAGCCGGTTTTCGAATCAGTGCCCGCGCAATGGAAATTCGCTGTTTCTGGCCGCCGGACAGGTTGACGCCTCTTTGCCCCAAAACAGTGTCATATCCATTTGGGAGCTTCAAAATCGTTTCATGAATTTGCGCATGTTTGGCCGCATCCATTATTTCATCTAGTGAAGCATTTTCTTTGCCCCAAGCGATGTTTTCTTTGATTGTGCCGGAAAACAAGAGGACTTCCTGCGGTACATATCCAATTTGCCTGCGCAGCCCTTCAGCCGGAAAATCTTGAACCGGCTTTTCATCTATGTAAATGCGGCCTGAATCCGGCTGATAAAGCCGCGGAATGAGCTGAAAAAGCGTGGACTTGCCCGAGCCCGTCGCACCGAGAATCGCGATCGTTTCTCTTGGCTTTGCGGAAAATGAGACATTCCTGAGCGCTTCTCTGTCCATTTCAGGATAGCGAAAGGATACATGCTGAAACTCAATCCGTCCTGACAAACGATCAGATATGATGCCTTCCTCCCGCTCGTCGCCTTCTGTTTCAAGCACCTCACCGATTCTATCCCCTGAAGCCTTCGCCCGGGTGAAAATCATAATCAAAAACGGAAACATCGAAAGCGCGCCCGTAATTCGTGTTGCGTAGTTAATAATCGCAACAACATCGCCGACCTGAGTGCTTCCGCTCGTAATACTGTAGGACCCCGCCCACAAAATCAAAAGGATGCAGAGATTCATTAGCAGCATCAGTACAGGCATCGTGAATTCCACAAGCTGAAAGGCCGAAACCGTTTTTTCCATCAGCCTTGTGTTGGCTTTGATAAATCGTTTGACTTCGTGGCTGCCGCGAAGCAGCGCTTTGATCAGCTTGATTGCGATTAAATTTTCCTGCATGATGGTGTTCACTTGATCCAGCCTTTTCTGCACTGAGCGGAACAGTGCTCCGCCTTTCCTTAATACCCATAGCAAAAACAAGATCAGGATCGGAATGGTCACAAGCAGAAAAAAGCCGAGTTTCACATTAACGGCAAGCGACAGCACAATGCCGCCTGCAATCATTAAGGGAGCCCGCAGCATAAACCGCAAACTCATAAAAATCATATTTTGAACCTGTGTGACGTCGTTTGTCAGCCTTGTAATATAAGAAGAGGACGAAAACTGTCCAAATGTGGGATAGGAGAAGGACTGGATTTTTTGAAAAAGCCCTTTTCTCGTATCATAGGAAAAGCTTTGGCTGACATGGGCGGCATAAAAGGAATTCAGCATCCCCGCCGCAAAGGATAACACGGTCAGCCCGATCATGACCGCGCCCCATATCCATACATGCCGCAGATCTTGCTTCAATATCCCATCGTCGATGATTTTTGCAATCAATAAAGGCTGCATCAGTTCAACTGCAAGCTCCGTCAACATAAGAATCAGAGCGATTCCCGCCAGCAATGAATATGGTTTTAAAAACGACAAAGCCTTTTGCATGTAAAAGCCTCCAAACCCCTTTTAGCAATATGTACTTTTTATTTTAATTGTTTATAGGGCTTGATGAAAGAATTTTACTGTCATGAAGTGTTATGAAAACATAGAAAAGCACTGAATTTATCGATAACCAAAATCACTTTATCTTTTATTCGAGAGCTATTCACTGCTGATCTGCGTTCATTAAAAAACATCAAAGATTTTACTCTACTAAAGTTGAGGTGCTGGATAGACTTAGATAAATTAGGAAGATTGCTGGAACCGTAGGAATAATGAAAAATATAAATTTTAAAACGAAGACTTTTTGCGAGGAATATAATCTCATAAAAATGCGGTGAAAAATTTCTAAAATCTAATTAAAACTCTAAATAGAGTGCATTGTTAAACACTCTATTTAGAATCTGTACATTTTACTGTTACCGAATAAAAACTAAAACCACTCCATATCCCTTACTTTTGTCGAACTCTTTGATGACTCTCATGACCTGCCACCTTTGTTTAGGAGATACCGTTTTTGTAGCAATTCCGTTGTTATGCGCTTGAATAAAGTCTCCGGCTTCTACTGTGCTGTCGCATCTTACATAAACCTGTCCTACAAGGCCCACAACATTCCATTCGTCCCTCTCTTCCCTAGAGGCATAGTTCTTATCTGGCTTATAATCAGGGTTTTCCATAGGCGCCATGACGATTTGGCCATTGGCACCTTTCTTTTTTCATAAATATACCCGCCAAAATCATTCTTCAGGTATCTTCCAGACCAATGGAAGCTTGACTCACCAAGTATCACACCAGCTGTTTCAGAAATAACTCCAAGCATAAAGTCACCTTTTTTTGCAGGTCTAATTTTATCACCCTCCAAAGTAACTAGGGTTCCTGCCGGAATTTTTTCACCGCTTAGGCTCTCAAAATATTCAGCGTAATCCGAGAACGTTTGGGAACTTTTTATGCTTCCTGAAGCCTTAATCGTTCCATCTTTTGCATGAAATTCTATCTTTCTGTTTGATGAGGATGGTGTGCTCCCACTTGCCCATCCTAGAGCAACTGAGTCTGAGTTCGGATTGATCGTATTATATGAGGCTATCACAGAAGATTGAGCAGCCCCAGTTGCTCTGCTTCGAACAGATCCAGCTACAAAATTATTATTTCCAGTAGCGTGGGAATCACGAGAGCCAATAATCCCGCTTCCTTTATGTTTAAACAAAAAGTACGGCGTCACGACGCCGCCAATCTTAAAATCTGTTTCGTAGCCTGAAAAGTCACAATTAGAAACATTAAGATCAGGGTCAACAGAAAAAATCCCAACTGTACCACTGTTATTTTTAGGCGATCTTTGCCCCCATACATTACTAACTACAGACTCGTACATACCGCTCCCAAAAACAACACCCTTTTCGGCTGAATCGATCAATGTCACACCATCAATCATTACCTTGCCGACAGAATTGTCGCCACCTACAATATAAAGATCATTATCAGCAGTTTTAAATCCTCGAATCGTTATATTCTTTAAATTGATTAGACGCCCTTTATAATACACGCTTACGACTGAATTTCCCTTATAGTTAATGGAGGAATCATCGCATATAGCATGAAAATTAACCACATTGACGCCATCGTAACCTGAAATTTGCAATGCATTCGGCCCTGCCCCTTTGTACAGATCACTCGGCTTAGGGTTATATGCGATACAGTTAGCCAGCTGAACGTCATGAGCTGATGCTGATTGAGGATCACTTGCTGTGTGGTGTCCTATATGCCGAATGCAAAAACTAATTGCATTTTCATAGGCACGGCAGTTCACAAGTTGAACTCTTTTTGCAGCCGGAGCATAATCATGAGCTTTAATTTCAAATCCTCGAACTCCTCCAATTGCGATGCAGCTATCAACCATTACATCCTGAGAGCCATCATCGATTTCAAAACAGTTTGTATTTGAAGACCCATCATTTAACCCCATCGGATGGTAAGAAAGACAATGACTGAAAGTCGTATGCTTTCCAAAGTGACATGTGAAATTATCATCGCCAGAGCCTGTTGCTTCGCAATATGAGAAGGTTACAAAGTTGCAGCCACCAGGCTGATAAAAGGTAGGATCACCATTTTCTCCGTGTCTGTTATAATTAGGGCTTGTAGCATCAAACCCGTGAAGGCCGGCATTCTTTGCAAAAACATGCTCTACAAAAGAGTAATCCACATTTGCAAAAAGCAAGCAGCTTGAAGTGGGCCCCTTAGGGATCTTCCATCCAGCAGGACGCGTATCTTTATTCCAGTCCAGTGTCAAATGTCCAATGTAGATATTTTCATTACCATTTGTATGATCACTATTGGTGAGTACAGAGTGACCAACTGGCGTATCGTCTAATAACTTGATGATGGTCCTTTTTTTACCCGCTCCAACCAGCATTGTATTCGAAGGAACGAGCAAGCCAGATACCCTAAATACGCCTGCAGGGACTTTTATGAGATAACCGCCTTCGGCCATCGCATCATGAAATGCTTGCGTATCATCTGTGACTCCGTCTCCTTTAGCTCCATAATCCATTACGTTTCGTTCATCAAGGTACTCAAATCTGTTCTCATACATTTTGAGTCTTTCATTTAAGTTTTCAAAAGTTGTTATTCCATTACTTAATGCAATCCCAATTTTACTATCAATCGTTTCGAAATTCTCGGCAAGCTTGGAATCAATTTCAATACTTTCAGTGCTTTCAGGTTTGTAAAGACCTAAAAACGTTGTATAATTTTCCATTTTTACTCCCCCTATTGGTTTCAGTTTTTAAGAAACATAACATCCCTTGCACTTATAAGTGGCAAACGTATGACAAACAAAAAAAGCGCTGTCTTTAAACAGCGCAAGATAAAATAATTTTCACTATTCATTTAGTAATTTTTCCACACGCTCCCGCATCTGCGGTACGCTTAATCCGATAATTACCTGAAACGCCTTCCCGTTCCTGACAACGCCGTGTGCGCCAAGCGCGCGGAATACGCTGTCGGGCTCAACCTTTGTTTCATCCTTGACACTGACTCTGAGGCGGGTGGCGCAGTTTGTGACTTCAGTGATGTTGTCTTTTCCGCCCAGCGCTTCAATATACAGAAAAGCGGTGTCATCAGCCGTTTCAGCAGCGGAGGCCGTTTCCTCCTTGTTTTTTCGTTCTCTGTATTCCTTTTTCGAATATAGCTTTGTTTCCTGCTGTTCATCCTTTTCCCGTCCTGGTGTAGCGATATTGAATTTGAGGATTAAAAATCTGAAGACGAAAAAATAAATTGCTGTAAACGAGAGCCCGATCAAAATTTGATACACATATGTCATACCGTGGCTGCCAAAGAGCGGAATCCAGTTCAAGGTTACCGCCTCAATCAGCCCGCCTCCCATATTTCCGACGACGCCGGCCATATACATAACTGTCGACATTGTGGCGGCAAGCACGGCGTGAACCGCAAATAAGAAAGGTGAAATGAATAAGAACGTAAACTCAATCGGCTCTGTAATCCCGGCGACAATCGCTGTCAGTGTGACAGGAATCAGCAGCCCTGCGACGAGTTTTTTCTTTTCCTTTTTGGCTGTCACATAAAAAGCCAGGGCGATACCCGGAATACCGAAGATTTTCGAGTTGCCGTGAAGCGCGAATCCGCCTTGCGGGAAGAGCTCCTTTAGCGGTTTGGCGCTTTGCGAATATTCGCCAAGATGCTGTGCCCAATACGTGACGATCCCGCCTTCCGCTACAGCCGGGCCATAAATAAACGGCGTGTAAATAAAGTGATGAAGGCCAGTTGGAATTAAAATCCGTTCCAAAAACGTGTATATCCAAACGCCCACCGCCCCAGAAGCAACCAGGAAGCTTTGAAGCGAGCCGATTCCCGATTGAACCATCGGCCAAATATAAGACACAGCCAAGGCAATCGGAATCATAATAAAGAAGGAAATCATCACGATATATGTTGAGCCTTGAAAGATGCCGAGAAAATCGGGCAGTTTTTTATCAAAATAGCGATTATGCAAAAAGACGACAATCGAAGAAATAAAGATGGCCCCGATAATGTTGGTGTCGAGCGTTTTAATGCCCGCAATCATCGTTAACCCGCTCGTTCCGCCGACCTCTTGATTCATGTCGACGCCAAATGCTCCTCCCCATACCGTCAATATCGCGCTGACAAAATAGTTGAATGTCAGGTAAACAGTAAGCGCTTCCAAACAAGCGCGTGCCTGAGCTTTCTTCGCCAAAGCAACCGGGATGCCAATGGCGAATAAGAGCGGCATTTGGTTAAAGACAGTCCAGCCGCCCTGCTCAATGATATACCAGCACTGATACCAAAAACCGTCAGGATCGGCGAGCGGGCCCATGAGGGTTTTATTTTTAAAGAGCGTGCTGATACCGACGATAATGCCGGCGAACGCGAATAATAAAACAGGCACAAACATCGCGCTTCCAAAGCGCTGAATTTTTTGCATCATACCAGAACCCCCTGCTACTCATTGTCATTTTTTTCTGCCTCTTTGTAATCAACATATGCGCGGAACAATGCTTCGCCAACGAGAAAAAACGGTGCAAAAGCGACAATTTCCGTTTTATCGCTTAATGTCACAGGTTTGCTTGTCGCATAAAGATTATGCGGAGTCAGCTGGGCGAGGACATTGTTTTTTAAATTCGTAATGGAAATAAAGGGAATACCCTTTGCAGAAAGCATTCTTGCCTGAGGAATCAGCTCCGGTGTTTCTCCGGAAAGAGAAATGACGATAAACAGATCGTTTACTTTAAAATCATCGCGCATCAAATTAAATTCATTTGTGTCTTCAATTAAAATAAGATAGCGATGGCGCGGAATAAACATTCTTTGCAGGTCGCGGGCGCATATCTTTTGCGCATTTCCTGAACCGTAGACGAAAATGCGATCCGCTGCATCAATCAGCTGGCACATGTCCGTCATGTCCTTTGTCCGTAAGAACTTCAAATTTGCTTCAATATCATCAAGCAGCTTTTGAAAACTCATACTCTCGCCTTCTTCCGGCTGATCTTCCCACTTTAAAAAGACGCGAAATTCACTGTAACCGCTGAAACCGAGCTTTTGGGCAAGCCGTAAAATTGAGGAACGCGATACACTGCAAGCTTTGGCCAGCGCGTCGATTCCAAGGTGATAGCATGTGTGCTTATGATTCAATATATATTTTAAAATATGAAAATCGTTGTCATTCAATTTGCTGTAGTGCTGATTGATCAGTTCTTCGAGCTGCATATCAGATCCCCCCATTTTCTTTCTATTATATACAATTACAGATTCGAAAATGGGGGAATTTCAGTTATGATATGCGGGTCGGACTTTGATCAAGCTCAGGCCAGAAGTCTTTGTTGGCCTCCATTAAATCCTCGAGAATGAGTCTTGCCACACGCGCGTTCGGCACTGTTTTTGACAAAATTAGCGCCTGCCACAGCTTTTGGAACGATTTCTCCGCCCATGCTTCAACAGTCAGCTTCTCAACGGATACCTGCTGCTCCATAAGCCCTTTTTGGAATTGCGGAATGGTGCCGACGGTAATCGGTTCAGGCCCATTTGAGCCGACAATGCATGGCACCTCGACCATCGCAGTCGGGTCAAAGTTCGCAATTGCGCCGTTATTTTCAACAATCAACAGCATTCTTTCACCTGTGTTGTAGGCAATCGCCCGGGCAAGATCAACGATATATGATGCGTGGTCATCGATTTTGATTTCGCTGTTTTCCGTGGACTGCTCACGTGTAATCATGTCACATTGGCTGAAAATAAAAGCTTCGCGCCCTTCCATCACTTCATTTGCCCGCGTATGATTCGGATTTGATTTTTTCACCATATCATCCGGGAACAAATAATATTGCAAATACGTATTCGGCAGTGTGTCAGGATCTGTGGCCTGCACGTCACGCGCTTTGGCGAATGTGTCATTCCAGCTCGCCTCCACCGCTTCAGCCTCTGTTTTCGGAATATAGCCGTATTGAGATACATGCTCCTTCAGCTTCGGCATTAAATCGTTGCCCTCTTGATCCTGAATTGATGTCCACCAGCCGAAGTGATTTAATCCGTAATAGCGGACCTTCATTTCTTTTCTTGAGGATAAGCCAAGAATTTGCGCCATCCGGTCTTCGATCCCAACCGGCATATCACAGATATTGAGAATTTTAGAATTCGGTCTAAGGCGTCTCGTAGCTTCAGCCACAATCGCCGCCGGATTGGAATAATTGAGCATCCACGCATCAGGCGAGTATTTTTCCATGTAATCTAATATTTCAAGCACACCGCCGATCGAACGCATACCGTATGCGATCCCGCCCGGCCCGCACGTCTCCTGGCCGACAACTCCATACTTCAACGGAATTTGCTCATCAAGCGCACGCATCGCGTATTTCCCTACTCTGATGTGCGCCATAACAAAATCGACATCTGTAAAAGCTTCTTCCGGGTCAGTCGTCGCTGCAAATTCAATATCCGGCGCTTTTTCTCTGATAAAAACGTCACAGGCACCTGCAATTCGATCCTGTCTCTCCTTATCATTATCATACAGCTTCAGCTTTCTGATCGGAAACTCCTCCAAATGGTCCAAGAGCATGAGTACGATCCCTGGAGTGAAAGTGCTCCCTCCGCCCGCTATTACGATTGAGAATGATTTTTTCTTCATATGACGACCTCCTTGATAACGTTTACAATTCCATTTATACCATGAGATAGCCCGTCCCGTAACACGTTTGGCGCACTTAGGTCATTTGATCAACTTTAGTGTTTTTTCCCATAGAGCGGGAAATTTCTCATTTGCCTTATGTCTGAGAGATTTGTTTTTTTTACCTTTTTTGTAATCTTAAAGTCTCACCAACTGTGAATTTTAAGTGAATATACGCCCTTCCAATTCTTATGAAAAGGTTCTTTTGTACGATTCGGATACATGCCGAATTATTTATAATCATTTATATAAAACATCCAATTGTGCGTGAATTTAGAAAAGGCAGGGGACAAAAGTTGGACTCATATAAAGTCATTGAGCTGGCAAACAAGTACAGTGCGGCCGCAGAAGAGGTCAGAAGCTCCAAAATGCTGCTTGAATCCCGGTTATCTGCATTGGGAGATGCTTGGCAGGGAAAAGCAAGAGATTCATTCGACCAGGATTTCGAGGAAACGAAAGCCGCCTACGATCAATTCGAACAGGAGCTGCTTGAAACAAGCCAAGAGCTGAAGGCTGCCGCTGTCAAAATAGAAGAACGAAAAGCTGAAATTGCCAGAATGGAAGAACTGGAGCGTAAAGCAAGAGAGGAAAGACATAAACTCGGGAGGTGAACGGTGTGTCAGGAAACATTGCAGTTGATCCGGATAAGCTCGAACAGCTTGCAAATGATGTAGTCACTGAATTAACTGATATGGAAAACAAATATAAGGACCTGCATGTGGAGCTGGGGCAGATGATTTTGCAATGCGATCCCCGCTACAGCAGCTGTTTTTCCGGAGTCGGCGATGCGTGGAGCTCAGGAAAAGCGCTCGTCACTAAGCTAAGTGACAATGAGATTTTCATCAGAAAAACGGGCGATAAATTTGTGGAACAAGATGATATTTTGCGAAAGCTCTACAATGCCTACGACAAATACGGTACGATGACAAGCTTAACCGCTCTTATGCTGACACAGGGAAAATATTACGGGTTAGGGCTTACAAAATTTGTGAAACAGCCAAGCGGCTTGCATACAGCCCAGCACTCAAAACTGCTCTTGGATATTTCCAGGGCCGTTGACAGCTCACGTTATCAAAAAGCGGCAAGAGTGCTTTTGAATCCTAAATATTTGTTGAAAAAGACAAACCGTCCATTTTCAGATTTGGTACATAAAAAGTTTACAAAATACTTCCCTCAGGACACGGTGGATTTTTCAAACAGCGTCAGAAGCTACACAAAAGGATTTCTTAATGAAGCCGGCGTACGCTCCACTTTGAAGGATGTGGGAAAAACGGGCTTGAAATTCGCGAAAGGAAATGCCATTACCGCCACACTGATTACCGGTGCGACCCAAACATTCGGAGCAGGCGTGAAAATTGCTGAAAATTATGCAAAATACCAGGACAAACCCGAAGTTCTCAAGCGTGAAAACGCCAAGGCTGTCGGGAATGCTGTGAATAATACGATTTTTGTTGCCGGCGGTGCCACAGCTGGTGCTGTCATCGGCGGTGCAATTGGAAGCTTTGCAGGACCTGTGGGTACTGTCCTTCTTGGGGCAGCAGGTTCATACATTGGCGGAGTCGTCGGAGAACAAATCGCCAAATATACAGCCGGTTTTGCCGAAAAAGCAGCCTTAAAGCTGAAAGAACCGATCCATGCTGTCGTTGATACAGCCAAAAAAGGGCTGGAATCAGCCGGCAAAGTCGTCAAATCAGTGAATGACGGCATCGATGCGGCGAATAAATCGATACATAAAGGGATAGACAGCGCGAAAAAAGGAATGGAAAAAGCAAAGAAAACAGCGGATTCGCTTATACACGGCGCAACCCATTTCCTTAAAGGGAAATTTTCATTTGGATAGGAGAATAAACAATGAAGCAGTTTACAATTAGCATAGAAGAACTCTTGTTTTGCTTTTACAGCGAAGGGTTTTTTGAACAGGGGATGGCCTTGAAGCAGGCCTATTTTCCGGAAATAGAAGATGAACAGCTCGGCGCTTTGTTCGAAGCAGCTTGCCGCTCACTCTTAGCTAAGGATGCAGCGGAATATCGGAACCATCAATATCGGTTAAAGGACGAGTACTGTCCGTTTATCCATGTATTAAACGACGCTGACTATACAGTGAAGCTTTCTAAATTTAACGGGCAAGGCGCCGAACAGAATGTGTCCTGCCATGTATCAAAATTCGGCACCTACTCTCACGAACTCCTTTTTGATGAACAAGTCCATCGCATTACAAAAATGGAATCAAGTGAAGGGTTACTTGCTAAGACAGATGAGTTTTTACATATAATAGATACAGAGGATAAAAGAGAATCGATTGTGACATTGACATCAAATGAATTTGAAAAACTCTTGGAGGGCGCTTCAGACAACCCTTCATATCTAAAAGAGTTCCTTGAAAAACATGACCACCAAGAGGACGTTACCCGATTTGCAAATGATCTGGCTTTGCGGAAAGGGAAAATGGATACACTTATGCGTCTGGCATATGGCAAAGATAACACTCCTGAAGTGGCTGACATGGCATTTGTCCTGCCGGGGGCCCACCATACTTGGCTTGTCACAGGCATCACCCAGAATGAATTTTCTATCCTCCCTGCTCATAAGGATGTTGTAAATCAAATCATTTCAAAATGATAAGAATTGAATTAACAAAAGGAGAAAAGCATTGAAAAACCAAGAAATCATTGAAGTCAAAAGCAAAATGTTCCTGAGAATATGGGCTTTTGTCGGATCTGCCGGTATGGGATTAGCATGTTTGTGGCTCTTTTATATGGGTATTACGTTTCAAACGAAATATTACCTATTAGCCATTCCTGCTGGCTTTCTGTTCACCTTGTTTTGTTTATATTTATTTATCATCTTCTTTCCGGCTTTCACCCCGCGGGGAAATACCATTTTCCGCATCAAGACAGGAAAAAATGGAGAAGTGTTCACTGACAAAGTGTCTGTTACGTTTACTGATATCAAGAAAATTGAGATGAGCCGCCATAAATTTAGTCTAAAAGGAATTTTCCAGGAAGATATATTGATCCAAACCGTTGATCAGAAGACCATTCGCATTCCCACTTGGAACATCATTCCGAATCCGTTGTTTTTCGAAGCGGTTGAACGCTATATCCTTCCCCATCTGAATGAAGAGGCGAAAAGCAATTGGATCGGACAGTTTACAGACATCCAACGCAGTGCGTATTTGAAGGAATTTGAGAATCACCCGAAGCTTTAGGGGCAGCACATGATTGAAGTAAAAAGCATGATGTTTCTAAGGGCTTGGCTGTTCCTCGCTACAGGGGGCGCCTTTATTGTGGGAGTCTGGCTGGTGTCTGAAGCTCTCACGTTTGCATCTAAATATGCCCTGCTTTATTTGGGCGGCGGATTACTGGCGATAATTTATGGATTGATCACATTCTTTATGGCTTTTCCTGCGTTCACAAGCCGTGGAAATGTCATTTTCAGCATAAAGACCGGACCTAGTGGCGAGATCTTTTCGAGAAAGCGCAGCGTGCTGTTTTCCGAGGTGAAGCGGCTTTATATGGGACGTCATCAAAATAGTTTGAAAGGGATCTTTTTTGAGGATATTATCATCGAGAAAACAGACGGCAAAATCGTTCGAATCCCGACCTGGAACATCATCGCGAATCCGCTGTTTTTCGAAGCGATTGAACGCTATATCCTTCCCCATTTGAATGAAGAGGCTCAAAACAATTGGATCAGCCAATTTACAGAGGTTCAGCGAAAAGCGTATTTGAAGGAATTTGAGAATCATCCGAAGCTTTAAAAGCTCTCCTCCTCTATAATGAAAGATAAATGCAAATTGAGGAGTGCTCATGATGCTGATTACCATTCTTTTATTTCTCGCGGCAGGGCTTGCCGAAATTGGCGGCGGATATCTGGTTTGGCTATGGCTGAGAGAGGCAAAGCCAGCCGGCTACGGAATCGCCGGGGCGCTGATCCTCATTGTATACGGCATTCTTCCTACGTTTCAGTCCTTCCCATCCTTTGGCCGTGTATACGCCGCTTATGGCGGAGTATTCATCGTGCTTGCGATCCTGTGGGGATGGCTTGTTGACCGGAAAACACCTGATCTGTATGACTGGATCGGCGCATTCATTTGTCTCATCGGTGTCTGTGTTATTTTATTTGCGCCGCGCGGATAACAAAATGGCCTGCTTATGAAGCGGGCCATTTTTGTTTAATCCTCTTTTAAGTTAGTCAGCTGCACTTCATGCTCCTCTTGCGGTTCGTCAAGCGGATAAATTCTTGCTGTTCCGTTTTCTTCATTCACGTGCTGAATGTATATAGGAACGCCGTTATATGTTACTTTCTTCATGTCGGGAGATTCTACAATTTCTTTCGCCCTTTGAATATTCATCGTAACACCCTCCTTCAATACATAACGTTTCCATTTCCTGAAGGAAGTATGCTTTATGATTCAGCGGACAAGTTGAATTTTTTTAGGCGTTTGTAGAAAGTGCTTCGGGGGATCCCGCTGATTTTTGCGGCTTGAGAGACGTTTCCTTTTGCAGATTCAAGCGCTTTGATCATCATATCCTTTTGGATTTGCTCACGAAAAGTAAGCACGCCGGCAGCAGCTGGCTTTTTTTCTGCAGAGCTGGCCGGCAATCCAGCGGCTTCCAGTAAAGCAGGAAGCGATTCATCCCTCAGCCGGCCGTCCGGAAATCTGATAGAAAGACGTTCAAATACATTAAACAGCTCGCGAATATTTCCCGGCCACTTCCATTGCTTCAGCACATTACAAAAATCAGAAGGAAGTTCGCCTGGCCAATGATTCTTCTGTTTGTAGTACTCAAAGAGATCCGGGATATCCTCGGTGCGATCGCGTAATGGAGGGAGTTCAATTGGATAGACATGAAGACGGTAAAACAAGTCCTCTCTGATTTTTCCGTTTTCGGCAAGCTCGCGTAAATCACAATGTGTGGCGGCAATAACTCTGATATCAACTGGAATTTCTTTCGTCCCGCCGATTGGCGTTATCTTACGTTCCTGAAGCACCCGTAAAAGCGCAACCTGCATCGAGTGGGAAATTTCTCCGATTTCATCTAAAAATAATGTGCCTTGATTCGCTTTTTGAAAGGCGCCTTTATAGCCATTTCGTTTCGCTCCCGTAAAAGCGCCCTCTGCATATCCGAACAGTTCGCTTTCAATCAAATCAGACGGAATCGCTCCGCAATTGACAGCAACAAACGGACCGTGCCGTCTCTCACTGTTCTCATGAAGCGCGCGAGCCGCGACTTCCTTTCCCGTACCAGTTTCGCCCGACAAACAGACCGTTGCATCTGCCGCAGCTGCACGTTCAAGGTTCATCAGCATCGCTTGCGATCGGCCGCTTTTCCCGATCACTCCATTGAATCGAAACACCTTCTTTTTCTTTTGTTCCGAAAGATAAAAACAAGTGCCGCCATCTCCTATGGTGACAGCTTTTTCGATTGAGTAGCCCCGTTCCTTCAACTCATACAGGTGCCGGCCCTGCCAATCCGGCATAGAGGTTCGAATCGGTATGCTCGCACTGATGATGTGCTGCTTGATATTGCATAGCACCATCGGCACACTGGATGCAGCCCTCTCTCCAAAACGGCTGATCAGCTCGAGCTCTTTCTCACGGCTTTTAGCTGCGAGTTCCCGTTCAGCTGCATAGGCGATCGCAGTGGCAATACCTAGCATATGAGGATGCGCGCCTGCAGCCGGACACGATATGTCAATCACACCCGCAAGGCTGCCATCCTCATGGTGAATCGGAGCGGCTGAACAGTTCCAAAGATGGGAAGCAATGGAGTAATGCTCTGATCCTTGTATCGCAACCGGCTCGCTGATGTGGAGCGCCGTGCCAATCGCATTTGTTCCGACAGCCGTTTCCGTCCAGCATGCCCCTTCGACAAAGTTGATGCGTTTGGCTTCATAGAGCGCGCGGGGATGGCCGTCCAATGCCAGAACAACACCGTCTGAATCAATTAACAGCGCCATCATTTCCATTTCTTTTATGGCAGGCAGCAGTTTTTCGAGGTAAGGCTTTGCGGTCGTCAAGAAGAATGAATGTTTTTTTGACTGATGATCCAGCTCCGTTTGCTGTAAAACCTTCGGGCCTTTTTCTAAATAAGGATTGACCTCAGCTTTTTTGCAGCGATGCCATGACTCGGCAATCCGTTTTCTTAATCGGGCTTCGTCAAGCACACCGTCTTTCACAAAACGTTTCCAGGTTTGCAAATCGTTTGGGACCGAATTCATTTCCTTGATCGCTCCTCCCTTACACGCCGTTTTCATCTATTGTAGGGGAAAAATAAAGCGCTTTCAACAATAAAAAAGCAGGCGCCTTATATCCATGCGCCTGCTTTTTCCTTTATTATGCATGTACCGCAAGGCCGATCGTGCTTAACAGCGCCTCATGCAATGTTTCCGATAAAGTCGGATGGGCGGCGATAAAATGCTCCGCCATATCTGCCGTCATCTCACCATTCATGATCGCTGCCGCTTGGCCGATGAGCTCGGTTACATCCGGGCCAATCATCGAGACACCCACGATTTCGCCGAATTCCGGTTCAGCCATGATTTTGACCTTTCCTTCCGCTTGCTGTTTAATGAGCGCCTTGCCGTTTGCGGAAAAAGAAAATTCGCCGATCTTCACATCCCCGTATATGCTTCTTGCCTGTCGTTCTGTCATTCCGATACACGCGATTTCCGGGGACGTATAGATGCAGCGCGGCACATGTTTCTCATTGATTTTGACATCCCTTCCGGAAGCATGAGAAGCAGCGATGATGCCCTCATGGAAAGCGGCATGCGCCAGCTGAATGCCCCCTATAGCATCTCCGCACGCGTAAATATGAGGCACGTTCGTCTGCATGTGCCCATTCACTGGAATGCCCTTTGGAGAAAAATCAACTCCGGCCTGTTCCAGCTGTAATCCGTCAAGACGGGGTTTTCTGCCGATCGCCACCAGCACATAATCGGCCTTCGTTTTAAACTCTCGCTGACCGCTTTTCCATATTGCCGTTTTGGCCGTTTGATCCACCCGCTCTAATCTGGATGAAGTATGCACTTCGACACCGTCTTCCTCAAGTTTCTCCTGAAAGAGACGGGCAATATCTTCATCTTCAGCCGGGATCAGCTGGTCCGCTGTTTCAATGATGATCACCTTCGATCCCAATCTGGCGAACAGCCCTGCATACTCACACCCGATGACACCGCCGCCGACAATGACTAGTGAAGACGGAATCTCGGAAAGAGAAAGCGCGTCTTTGCTGTCGATGATCCATTCGCCGTCAAACGGGGCGAAAGGCAGCTCGATTGGCTCTGATCCGGAGGCAATCAATACTTGGTCCGCCTCTCTGATTTCTTTTCCGTTTTCTCCTTCGATCAAAAGCTTTCTTTCAGAAAGAAAGGAGGCTGTTCCCTTTACAACCTGTATTTGATTTTTCTTCATTAGGTACTGAACGCCTTGGACAAGCTGACTGACAACCTGTTGTTTTCGGCTTTGCATTTTACTCCAATCGACTGATATCGCACCTGCCGGAAGTTCGATTCCAAAGCTGTCGGCATGCTTGATTTTATCAAGAACGTTTGCGCTTTCTAACAAAGACTTTGTCGGGATGCAGCCTTCATTCAAGCAGGTCCCCCCAAGCTTGCCTTTGTCAATGAGCAGCACGTTTCTGCCCTGCTGTGCCGCGGAAACCGCAGCCGCATAGCCTGCAGGTCCGCCGCCGATAATGGCTAATGTCATGTCGTTTTCACCTGCTTTTCCTATAAAATTAATGCTGCGGGTTCTTCCAAATATGTTTTAATCGCCTTCAGGAATGCAGCGGCTGGGGCGCCGTCACACGCTCTGTGATCAAATGTCAGGCTGAGCGGCAGGATCGTGCTTCTGACGATCTCCTCCCCTTGATACACCGGCGTGTCATAGCTTGCTCCGATGCCGAGAATGCCTGTTTCCGGCGGATTTAGTATCGGTGTGAAATGCTCAACTCCAAACGAGCCAAGGTTTGTAATGGAGAAGGTAGAGCCTTGCAGTTCTTCGCTTCCCGCACGTCCCTCGCGTGCTTTTTTGGCATTTTCTGAGATGGATTGAGCCAGTTCTATCAGCGTTAGCTTTTCAGCATGGCGGATTACAGGCACCACTAAGCCATTTTCCAAGGCTACAGCCATACCAAGGTGTACATGGGGATGTGTGATGATGCGCTCATTTTGATAAAAGCTGTTCAGCACAGGGTGAGCTTGCAGAGCGAGAACGGCGGCTCTTGAGACAAAATGAGTGATCGTCAGTTTTGTGCCGTATCTCTCTTCCGCAGTTGGTGAAAGCTGTTTTTGAAGAGTGGCAAGCTTGGTGATATCAGCTTTCATCGTGATCGTCAGCTGCGCGCTGTTTGCCAGGCTTTCCTGCATTCGGGCAGCGATGACCTTTCTCATGCCTGTCACCGGGATTTCCTGCGCATTCTGCTCCGACACAGGCTTTGCCTGATCTTTTTTCTGTTCAGCAAGGGCCTTTGTTACGTCATCCTTCACGATTCGTCCGCCTGGTCCAGTTCCTTTCAGTTGTTTTAGGTCTAATCCTGCTTTTTCTGCTATTTTCCTGGCGACTGGAGATATTTTCATTCGATCTTTTTTGGAGGCTGCGGGTTTGTTTTCTTGTTTGACGGGCTGAACGGCTTGCGCCATATTGTCTTCAGCAACAGGCGCCCCCGCCTCTTCCTGCACCGACTCATTGGCGTCCCCGATATAGCAGATAGCTGTGCCGGGCGGAACCTCTTCCCCCTCTTTCACTTTGATGTCGATCAGCGTTCCTTTTTCAGGCGCTTCGATCTCCATTTCAATTTTCTCCGATTGAATGCTGGCAATGCTTTCTCCCTTTTCAACCGGGTCGCCTACTTTTTTATTCCATATCGATACTTCCCCTTGTTTCATGGCCATTCCCAATTTTGGCATCACTACTTTTACCGCCATTTGTGTCCCCCCTTTAATTCATTGCCGGCTCGCCAAGCAATTCAAGCGTGACGCTGACAATTTTATCTGGTGTCGGCAAATATTGATCTTCAAGCACTGGTGAAAACGGAACCGGTGTATGCGGCGCTGTAATCCGTTTAATCGGCGCATCAAGCAAATCAAAGCCCTTGTCAGCAACAAGCGCAGCAATATCCGTGGCAATGCTGCATCGCGGATTGGCTTCATCAATAATGATCAGCCGGTTTGTTTTTTCTAACGATGTGAAAATCGCATCCTCATCCAGAGGAGACAGACTGCGGGGATCAAGGACCTCGGCTTCGATGCCCCTCTCTGAAAGCTGTGCAGCCGCTTCAAGCGCGGTATTGACCTGCTTGCCGACTGCAAAGAGCGTGACATCATTGCCTTCGCGTTTGATATCCGCTTTTCCGAGGGGAATTGTATAATAATCTTCCGGCACCTCGCCCTTCATGTTGTAGGACGTTTTGTCTTCAAAGAAGAACACCGGATCATTATCTTCTATTGCTGCAAGCAGAAGACCTTTGGCATCATACGGATTGGATGGAACAACCGTCTTCAGTCCAGGAATGCTCGTGAAAAGGCCATACAGCGCTTGTGAATGCTGGGCAGCGGCCCGGAACCCTGCTCCGTATGTGGTGCGGACGGTAATCGGTACTTGCGCTTTTCCGCCAAACATATAACGGAATTTCGCCCCTTGGTTGATCACCTGGTCAAAGCACGTGCCGATAAAATCGTTAAACATTAGCTCGGCAATCGGTCTCAAACCGGTTGATGCCGCAGCCA
The DNA here is from genome assembly GCF_056033925.1 of Bacillus sp. AMCV2. NCBI lineage: Bacteria > Bacillati > Bacillota > Bacilli > Caryophanales > Bacillaceae > Bacillus > Bacillus sp. AMCV2. Next base: position 875,022 of record NZ_JBVYIB010000002.1, on the reverse strand, counting down.
TAGCCGCACCCATGTAGCCCGCCTCAGAAATCGGTGTGTCCAGCACTCTTGTGCGCCCGAATTCCTGTACGAGTCCCTTTGTGACCCCTAATACACCGCCCCATGCTTCATCATCCTGCAAATGATCGACCGCCGCTCCCCCGGCGACATCTTCACCGATCAAAAGCACATTTTCGTCTCTTCTCATCGCAAGCTTCATTGCTTCATTGATCGCGTCTGACATGCTTATGACTCTCGCCATCTCTTACATTCCTCCTTTTTCATATGACACGTACACATCTGTCAGCAGCTCCGAATCTTTTGGATATGGGCTGTCTTCGCTGAACGAGACGGCTTTTTCAATCGATTCGCTGACACGCTGTTCAATGTCTGACAGCTTATTAGCATCTGTTTCTTTTAAAAGGTAGTTTTTAAAACCTTGAATGGCATCTTTTTCTTCAAGATGCTCAACTCTTTCATCCTTCGTTTTATAGGTTTGGGCATCTCCTTCGAAATGGCCGTAGTTTCTGTAGGTCATACATTCAATCAAAGACGGGCCGCCGCCGTTTCTTGCTCTTTCTATCGCTTCCTCGGCTGCCTGGTAAACTGCTAAAATATCTTTGCCGTCAACTGTCACCCCCGGCATGTTATAAGCAGCCGCCCGATCGGCGATTGAATCACAGGCTGATGCGTACTCAAATGGGGTAGCTTCGCCATAGCCGTTGTTTTCAGCAACAAATACGACAGGAAGGTTCCATACAGCCGCTAAATTCAGCCCTTCGTGGAAGGTGCCTTGGTTATTTGCCCCGTCCCCGAAAAAGCAAACGCTTACATTTTTAGTCTGTTTATATTTAGCCGTGAGCGCTGATCCGCATGCGAGCGTAAAGCCGCCCCCGACGATTCCATTTGCGCCTAACATGCCTTTATCAAGATCCGCAATGTGCATAGAACCGCCCTTGCCTTTGCACAATCCGGTCGCTTTCCCGAAAATTTCCGCCATCATGCCGTCCAGATCACAGCCTTTGGCGATACAATGTCCATGTCCCCTGTGGGTGCTTGTAATGCTGTCGCCATCATGTAAATGAGCGCACACCCCTACAGCCACGGCTTCCTCACCGGCATATAAATGAACGAAGCCGGGAAGCACTCCCTGGGCGAACAGTTCATGCACTTTGTCTTCAAAGCCCCTGATCTCCAGCATCTTTTGGTACATCCACAGCGCTTTTTCCTCAGTTAATGACAAGCCCTCTCGTTTTAACAATTCCATTTTTTTGTGCGCCTCCTTCTATTTAGGGTTCACCATTATAAATGCAAGAAGTGTGCCAGTCTTTTGAGCCCGTAAAATCAGTCTTCTCGTCTTCACCTTGGAGACAGTTTGAGACGTGTGTCTCGTTTTGTCTCAAACTGATTCATTTGTCTCGTTTTACAGCATGCAAAAAAGACCGGATATCACCCGGCCTTTGACAATGATCGACGTATTTATTTCCTTGGAAATCTTTTTAACTTCCTAGTTCCTCTGCATCGTTTGACTGAATAGCTGCTTTTGAAAGAAAATCAATTGAATATTTGACATATCCAATACCGGCGTCCCCGTCCTTCTGCATACAGTCTATCGTGCCGTTTGAGTATGTATATCCCTTTTCATAAAGCGTTTTTCTGACCGTTTCCGCCATCTTTGCGGCATCTATTTTTGATAACCCGCTGGCACACAAGTTTTTTCATGTTCCCACTCTTTTCCACATATGTACGTGCTACAGTTCATGCTTTTCTTCTACAGCCCGGTTCAGCGCTTGGAGCATGTAGCCTATGCCTTTGTATGATGATAGCGGCCAGCTGATATGCTGGTGCTCTCCGATGACGGCGTTTAGAACGCTTCGATATTTTTTTCCGCCAAGCATGACTAGCTCTTCGATATCAGAAAAGCCTTTTTCGTGAAATTGGCGGCGCAGCTCGTCCGCTGTCATGATTTCCGGATGACCGGTGCCAAAAGTGACATCGTAATTTCCCGAAACGAGATCATCAGGGCGAAGAAAGCCATGCTTCGCCGACAAAATCACCCACTCATCGAAAAATGCTTTCGCATACCGCTCGCACGCCTGATGAAACGGGCTGAGATAAGCGTCCTCTGCTCTTACCGGCCCGGCATCAGGCTGGACGTCCCAGAATTTTTTCTTGCCGCAGGGGATGATGCATAGCCGTTTCATTTTTCTCTCCCCCTTTATAAGATATCTCTACTAAATATACCATTATTTTCTGACAATAAATTAGAGAAAAGACAGGCTGAGTAAAAGCTGCGTACAAAAAAGACCCGGAAATCGGAATTGTTTATTTTACCGAAAATCCAGGTTTATTTTAGTCAAGAATGGTGTAAAAATCCCTTTATTTTGTTAGCCTTTTTTGAATCAAGCACTGCTGTTACTCTATCCCATCAAGATACTTTCTCTCAAAGTCGTCGAGCAATGCACGCACTTCATCTGTTGACTTTGTGTTCATGCATTGATTTCTTAATTCACTTGCCCCTCGGAACCCGCGGAGATAAATTTTGAAAAAGCGAGGAAGAGGCTTGTACGGACGGGCTTCTAATGCTGAATATTTATCATGAAGATCCAGATGCAGCCTTAAGAGATCAAGCAATTCCTTGCTGTTATGCTCTTTCGGCTCCTTTTCAAAGGCAAATGGATTTGTAAAAATACCACGCCCAATCATAATTCCATCAACACCGTATTGTTCAGCAAGTTTTAAGCCAGTTTGGCGGTCAGGGATATCACCATTGATCGTCAAAAGTGTATCTGGTGCCACCTCATCACGAAGTTTCTTAATCTCTGGGATGAGCTCCCAATGCGCATCTACTTTGCTCATTTCTGCTCTTGTACGCAGATGAATAGAAAGATTGGCAATATCCTGTTTCAAAATGTGTGTCAGCCACTCGCGCCATTCGTCTACATCCGTGAAACCAAGTCTTGTTTTTACGCTTACGGGCAATCCCCCTGCTTTTGCAGCTTGTATTAATTCTGCTGCAACTTCCGGTCGGCGGATAAGACCGCTTCCCTTACCGTTCTGTGTCACATTAGGCACAGGACAGCCCATATTGATATCTAGCCCTTTAAATCCTAACTCTGCCATGCCAATACTCATTTTACGAAAGTTTTCAGGCTTATCTCCCCATATATGGGCCACAATTGGCTGTTCATCCTCTGTAAAAGTCAAACGGCCGCGCACGCTATCTTTCCCATCCGGGTGGCAATAGCTCTCTGAGTTTGTGAACTCTGTAAAAAACACATCCGGTCTGCCTGCTTCACTTACTACATGCCGGAAAACAACATCTGTCACATCTTCCATTGGTGCCAGTACAAAAAATGGCCGTGGTAGTTCACGCCAGAAATTTTCTGTCATAACAAAAATCAAATCCTTTCATTAGGGGGTACGGCTATACCTGTATCTCCAATATTAAAAAACTGACCATGCTTTCTTTTTACACTTATCGCATGCGAAAGCATTTCTTATCAATCTATAGTAAATTTTGAACATTTCACGTGGGATGATTATCTACACCATATATTGTGGTTAACACTGGCGCTGACCTTCGTCTTTCTTAGTGGCCTTACTTTTGAACTTTTTGGATAAAAAGAATTCCAACCTAAATAGAATATCATATGAGTTCTCCATATTACCAACGCAAAATAATTGCCCTGTTATTGAAGATAAGATATTTAACACTACACCATATCCGTATCTCTATATCATATTTGCGGAAAAACTAATTTCAAGAGATAAACTTTGATTAAGCAAATTGAGTGGTATAACTGAGTACTCGAGAGAATGAAAAAAACTACTTAAGCTGCTACCACTTGTGAATCACATGGAGTACAGAGGATGAGAAGAGAAAATAAACCCTTATTTAAAAGAATTCAAGAACTTCAATCTGAATCATTTGGGATTTGCTCATGACTTAGAAAATAACCAACGCAGCAAGTGGCAACCTACTATATATTTGTATAGGGTTATAATTCGGTAATCCTGATCCAGAACCAATAAAATAGACTGCTGACTAAGTGTCGCAGTCTTCACTCATAAGATAATTAAGAAAGTGTTCATTTTCTTTCATCATTAAATAAGGCATCAGAAGTTATTGCTTTAATTTCGAATATCCTTTGTTATCCCTGTAATTATTTGTATAATAGTGAAAACTCCCAAGAAAACAGTAATAATATTAAACCATGGATTATCATAGAATGAAAGATATGTTTGAAAGAAATCCAGTTCAACTATGTTTGCTGGGAATCCATTCATTTCTCTATACTTAGGACCCCATCCCGTTAATTCTACAAAATTAAAATAAAGCTGAGATACTAAAAATGCCACAAATGTTTGAAACCAACTTCTTTTATATAACGGTCGTTTTTTATATACTTTATCCATTTAGTTATCCATTTCCTTCTCTGCAATACTTTTTAGCCAAGTGTCAATCTAAAATTTATATTATGAAGCATGATTGTCGCAAGGATATAACCATTGTAGGTATTACTGTAATAGTTGTTATCGTCTCGGCACTATTATTTATTTGTTGTAGTGCTCATACGTTATTCATTTTAAAATGGGGTTGGCCATCATTTTCACCTCTTTCGTTTATTACAATGTTTCAACTTTTTAAATCGAATGACTCTTGAAATGATATACGCCATACCTTTCCTTATATTCCTATAATCAATATTTCACACGTCATAACTGCAAGTCAATATATAATTTTACAAATTATGAAAAAATATCTATGATTTTACATCATTCTACTCATGTATTTTAATCATACTGGAAGGAAATTTTTCCGGTTAAATAACGCTGTTTTTCACCCGCTTTTCAACACGTTTTTTCAACTCTTTTCGCCAGTTAAAATAAAGATCTCCGCGAATAGAAGGAAGATAAAATTGGGAAAAGACAGTCAGGACAAGGGCTGCACATGAAAAAGACCCGGAAATCGGAATTGTTTATTTTACCGAAATCCAGGTCTGATTAGGTATTTCTTATTTTAGTTAGACGATTTCAATACAAGTCTCGCCACTGCTTCAACATGCGCCGTCTGCGGAAACATATCGACAGGCTGAATATAGTCCACGCGATAGTCCTTCGACAGCGTCTGCAAATCCTTCGCAAGCGTGGATGGATTGCAGGAAACGTAGACGAAGCGTTTCGGTTTGACTTTTTTGATCGTGTCCAGGAACGTGCTGTCACAGCCGGTTCTTGGCGGGTCTACGATGACGACGTCCGGGCGGAAGCCTTCTTTCGTCCATTTCGGGAGCCAGTGCTCGGCTGTTCCTGTTACGTATGTGGCATTTGCCATGCCGTGTTTTTTGGCGTTTTTCTTGGCATCGTCAATTGATTCCTTGATGACGTCCATGCCGCGGACTTCCTTCGCTCCGTCCGCCACCCACATGCCGATCGTGCCGACGCCGCAATACGCATCAACGACTTTTTCTTTTCCGGTCAGCTGCGCCGCTTTTTTCACTTCATCATACAGCTTGACGGTCTGTTCCGGATTGAGCTGGAAGAAAGCGCGGGCGCTCAATTCAAAAGATACGTCGCCGAGCACTTCTTGAATTACTGTTTTTCCGGCGAGCTGTTTTGTTTTCTCACCAAAAATCACTGAAGTTTTCGCCCCGTTTACATTCTGAATAATGGATGTGACCTCTGGCAATCGCTTTTGAATCGCTTTGACGATTTCTTCCTTGTGCGGAAGCGTTTCTTTTGCGGTTACAAGCACGACCTGCACTTCACCTGTTTCAAAGCCGACTCTCGTCACGATCGTGCGAACGTCGCCTTTTCGTTTTCTTTCATTATAAACAGACACATCGAAGTCCTCTAATATGCGGCGGACGATGCCTGTTGTTTTGTTCGTTGCCGGATGCTGAACGATACAGTCTTTAATCGGCACGATGTCATGAGAATCAAGGCCGTATAAGCCGGCGATGATGCTGCCGCTTTGCGAGCGCCCGATCTGGAATTGGCTTTTATTGCGGTAATTCCATGGGTTGTCCATGCCAATCGTTTCTTTGATTTCCATGTTTTCAACTTTAAACTTCGTATGGCGTTCAAGAGACTGAATGACGATATCGCGTTTTTCCCGAAGCTGCTGGCTGTATGCAAGGTGCTGAAGCTGACAGCCGCCGCATTGTTCATAAACAGGGCAAGGCGGTGCCACTCGGTGCTCAGATGCCTTGCGGATTTTCTTAATGCGGCCCTCCGAAAACTTCGGCTGGACCTTTGTGGCCTGCACAACAACTTCTTCGCCAGGAAGCGCGCCGGGCACGAAGACGACTTTTTTCTTAAAATAGCCGACACCTTCTCCGTTAATGCCGAGACGCTTAATCGTCAGCGGAAAGGTTTGTCCGACCTTCAGTTCGACGGGCGCCTGTTTCTTTTGTTGGTTCACGTTGTTCTCTCCGTTTCTATATGAAGCTTTCTGCAGAAGGCAGAAAGTGAAATGTTTTTTTCACATCTTTCTAGTATAACACGTTTGCAGAATTTCCTTCATTGTCAGATGAATTATTCTATACTCCTCCACAAATACAAAGACGCATAGCTTAAATAAGGCTCCCACTCCTTGCTCATCGCCAGCATGACATCCTTTGCCGGCTTATCGTCCAGCTGAAAGTGGCGTTTGATGGCATTCTGGAGGCCGATATCGGCAAGCGGGAATAAATTGGGACGGCCAAGTCCGAACATGAGGACGTTTTGCACGGTCCACGGGCCGATACCCCTGATTTTGATCAGTTTCTTCATAATGTCTTCATCCGCCATATGCGGCAGCTCTGACAAGCTGAGTGTGCCTTCTGCGATCATCCTTGATGTATCAATGGTGTATTCCGCTTTTCTCATGCTGAATTGCAGATCACGCAGATCCTGATAATCGAGTTCTGCAATCGTTTCCGGCTTTGGGTAGCACCACACGCCATCCTTCTGCTCGCCAAACGCATGAACAAATCGTTCTGTTAGCGTGTAAGCGAAGGAAAGATTGAGCTGCTGGTGGATAATGCATTTCATCATGCAGTTGTACACGCTGTAGTCCAGAACAAGCGGCGTCCCGGCATGCTCTTCAAAAATGGCGGACAGGCTCGTTTTTGAAAAGTGATCCAGAACGTGCTGCAAATGATTTTCCCATTGAAAAATCCGCTTGATTTCCTTCATCATTTCTCCCTGATCCGTTTCCCCGCTGACGAGGAACTCAGGCTCACCCGCATGGCCTAACGCCTGTACCTTTACAATACATACGTCCCCCGCTTGATTTCTGATTGGCACACGGACTTCCCTCGCCTCTCGATCAACAGCATTGAGGGGGTCTAAAGACAGCCTGTCCAGCACGCGGTCAAAATGATACGGAGGCGTGACAGATACTTTTTCCTTCCACATGAGATCCACCCTTTTTCCGTTTTTGTTCAGTATAACATGCCGCTTGAATTAGGCAGAGAGTACCGTATACTTTTCTCATAAAGACCGCATGATATAATGGCAGGTGGAGGGTTGTTTATGATCAACATTACCGCAATCACAACAGAGCATCAGCTGCTGAAAAATATACCGATCGAACGAGTGGAACAGCCTGATATTGCATGGTACTGGGTTGATTTTTACGGCCCGGAGGATACGGAAACGGCGTTATTGAGAGATTTTTTTCATTTTCACCCGCTTGCCATTGAGGATTGCTTCCAGCATATGCAGCGGCCGAAGCTTGACCATTATGACGGCTATCGTTTTTACGTGATTCATGCGCTGAATAAGGAAACACTTGAGACGGAGGAAGTCGATATCTTTCAAGGCGAAAAATTTGTCGTCACCTTTCATTTACACGAAACGCCCGGTATCGCTAAAGTCCGGGAGCGTTTGTATGCTTCACCGGATATATTGAAAAAAGGGCCCGGACATATTTCTTATATGATCATGGATCAGCTTGTTGATGAATATTTTCCTCTCGTGTACAAAATCGAAGACCGGCTGAATGAAATTGAAGAAAGCCGTCCCCACAAAACGTATGGAACGCTGATGAACGAGGTGTTTGATCTCAGAACAGACCTATTGCATTTGAGACGGACAATTATCCCGATGCGTGATTTGCTCTACCGGATTTTAAGCCTTGACCATGTGAAAGAGCAGCGGGAAACGAAAGCCTATTTCAGCGACATATATGATCATTTGTTAAAGTTGTCTGAAATTGTGGAATCCAACCGTGACATGACGTCCGACTTGCGTGACAGCTACGTGACGCTAAACTCAAACCGGATGAATGCGATTATGATGACACTGACGATCGTATCAACTATTTTCATCCCGCTCACGTTTATTGCCGGTGTATACGGTATGAACTTCGACTTTATGCCGGAGCTGCATTGGAAATACGGATATTTCGCTGTACTTGGCCTGATGGCCGCGCTTGTGATTGGAATGCTGATTTGGTTTGTACATAAAGGATGGTTCAATATTTTTAAATGAGGACAGCGAGCAGCTGTTCTTTTTTGTTGTAAGCCGATCGCTATGCATATTCTGTTCATATTGTTTATAATGGAAAAAATATTCAGGGAGTGATCAGATTGAAAATTGCTGTTATCGGACTCGGCAATATGGGACAGCCCATTGCCCGAAATGTTCTTCAAGCAGGCTACGAATTGACTGTCTATAACCGGACGAAGCAAAAGACGGAAGACCTTGTCACAGAAGGCGCACAGGCAGCTGACACGCCACGGCTGGCGGCAAAGTCCGCTGATATTGTCATCACAATGCTTGCAGATGATGATTCTGTCAGCGCCGTGACATTCGGAGAAGACGGGCTGCTTGAAGGATTAGCAGAGAACAGCATTCACATCTCGATGAGCACAATCAGTGTTGAGTTTTCAGAAAAGCTCGCAGCAGCTCATGCAGAGAAAGGACAATTTTTTCTCGCCGCTCCTGTTCTTGGCAGACCGGATGCCGCAGCCAAAGCCGCGCTCCGTATCATAACAGCCGGACCGGCAGAAGCAAAGCAAGCTGCCAAGCCTCTGCTCGACAGCCTGAGCCAGCAGGTATTTGATGTCGGCGAAGAAAGCAAGACGGCAAATGCAGCCAAAATCAGCATCAATTTCTTGCTTGTGTCCATGCTGGAGGCGTTATCTGAATCCTTTTTAATGATGGAGAAATACGGCTTAGAACAAAAACAATTTTTAGAAATCGCCAGCGCGCTCTTTGGTTCTCCAGTCTATCAAAATTACGGAACCATTATGGCCGAGCAGAAATTTGAGCCGGCCGGCTTCAAAATGTCTTTAGGGCTGAAGGATACCAACCTGGCACTCGCCGCCGCAAAACGGGTTTCTGCAAATCTTCCTCTTGCCGAGCTGGCCAAGAGCCATTTTGAAAGCGGGATTGAGAAAGGCTTCGGGGATCTGGACTGGGCCGCACTGATTAAATGTATAAAATAAAGAAAAACCTCTCCGTTTAAGGAGAGGTTTTTCTCTTTTACAAAGACGGCAGCCTCATTTCTTTCTCAAACATCAAATCATCAATGCTTTTAAATGTGTAGCCCTGTTTTTTCAGATCTGTAATCGCGTCATCCAGCGCTTCTGCATTGTCCCTCGATACGGTGTGAAGCAGGTAAATGGCTCCCGGGTGCGCCTGCTTGATCATATGATCGTAGGCATATTTCTTTCCCTTTTGGTTGTTGATTTTCCAATCAACAAAAGCGACCGACCAGAAAACGGTTTGATAGCCGAGGCGTTTCGTTTCTTTCAGTACGTACTCACTGAACACGCCGCGCGGCGGACGCAAGTACAGATTGTCCTGCTTTCCCGTAATTTTATAAACCTCTTCGTTGACTGAATCAAGTTCATCCTGAATCTGATCAGCTGTTTTTGTCGTTAAATCCGGATGGTGAAAGGAATGGTTGCCGATAATATGGCCCTCATCTGACATACGTTTGATCAGCTGAGGCTGGTCCTTTACGAAATGCCCGGTGACAAAAAACGTTCCTGTTACGCGATGTTTTTTTAAGACATCAAGAACTTTTGGCGTATAGCCATTTTCATATCCGTTATCAAACGTTAAGTAAATCGTTTTTTCCTTTGTATTCCCTAAATAAAACGCGTCATATTTTTCAATTAAACTGTTCAGCTGCTTCCCGGCATCTGGCGGCTGATGATTGACACTTCGTTTAAAGCCCCAATTAATCGGCTCATTCGGCACCGCTTCCGCCATTGCTGCACCTCCGGCAAGCAATACGGCGGCGCAGCATATTGAACACATCCACTTCATGGCCAGCGCTCCTTCTGCATTTTTTCTTATTTTACAGATAGAGACTTTGTTTTATACTGTTGCTTTATGCCAATAAAAAAACCGCGGCGGGCGCGCGGTTTTATTCCCAATCTTTTTTAAAACGTTCGTATTTGGCTTCCAGGTCATCAAGCATGCTGATGAGCCTATCTATATCTTCAACGTCGGTTGCTTCAGGGTCTAATGAATCGATGACGTTCATAAACATGTCAAGTCTGTTCTTTAAATAATCAATCTGCTGATCTTTATTGTTTACGGCGTTCCCCATTCTGTTCCTCCATTCATTTTTTATTATGGTAGCTCATTTTTTGCCGTTTTTCAATCGCCGCGCTACTTGCGATCTTGGCAAATCAGGTCTAAAATTAACTGTTGGCAGCGTTAGTATGCCCATTTATAAAGGAGTTAGATAGTCATGACACAAAACACGAAGCTGCGTCCGATTACGCCCGAGTTTGACCCTTGGGAAGCCTATATGGATGTTGACCAATACGGAGACATGCAGCTGACAAACGTTGAATTCACAACGACGACACTGTGCAATATGAGATGCGAGCATTGTGCTGTAGGATATACATTGCAGCCTAAAGACCCGAATGCTCTGCCAATAGATCTTCTGTTAAAACGGCTGGAGGAAATCCCGCGCCTCAGATCCATCAGCATCACAGGCGGAGAGCCGATGCTTTCGTTGAAATCAGTAAAAGAATATGTTGTTCCTTTATTGAAATATGCCCATGAACGGGGTGTGCGGACACAGATTAATTCAAATCTGACCCTCGACATCGAGCGGTACGAATGGATCATTCCGTATCTCGATGTGCTACATATTTCTCATAACTGGGGTACAGTTGAAGATTTTGCTGAAATCGGCTTTGCCATGATGGACAGAAAACCGACCTTCGAACAGCGCGCGCGCTATTTTGAAAAAATGATCGAAAACAGCCGCACGCTCGTGGATGCCGGAGTAATGGTATCTGCGGAAACGATGCTGAACAAACGAACACTTCCGCATATTGAGCATATTCACCGCCAAATCACAGAAGATATGAAATGTCAGCGTCACGAGGTCCACCCAATGTATCCAAGCGATTTCGCAAGCGCTCTTGAATCCCTCAGCCTGAAAGAGATGAGACAGGCCATTCACCGCTTGCTGGATATTCGTGATGAAAATACGTGGATGCTGTTCGGAACGCTGCCGTTTTATGCCTGCAGTCCGGACGAAGACGACCAAAAGCTGCTTCGCCGGCTTCGCGCGGCGAAAAACGTCACAGTGCGAAATGACCCTGACGGCCGGTCCCGCCTGAATGTGAACATTTTCGACGGAAACATTATCGTGACCGATTTCGGTGATACCCCGCCGCTTGGCAACATTCAGACGGACAGCCTCCCTTCCGCCTATGAAAAGTGGAGAGAGACCAAGCTTGCGAAAGAACTAAGTTGCCACTGCCCGAATGTCCGGTGCCTCGGACCGAATGTTCTTGTCAAAAATAGTTATTATCAGGATACAGACTTCACAAAACGTCAAGCCAGGAGTTAGATGCGGATGAAAGAAACACTTACGGAGATTTTTCAAAATAAAATCGTCGATATTCTCCTCGTTGCCGTTATCCTTTGGATCGGTGTCTTTATCATCAACCGGCTGGTACAGCTATTTTTTAAACGGACGGACTTTATTGAAGAAAAAAAGGAAAAAACGATTGAAAGCCTTGTCCGTTCTGTCACCCAGTATACGGCGACAATTGGTTTTATCTTTTACGTTATTTCTTTATTTGTGCATGATTTCGGCAAGATATTAGCCGGGGCGGGCGTAGCAGGTATCGTGATCGGTTTTGGCGCCCAATCGCTGATCAAAGATGTGCTGGCTGGTGTGTTCTTAATATATGAACGCCAGCTGCACAAAGGCGATTATGTCACCGTCAACAACTTGTTCAACGGGACAGTGGAGGAAATCGGCCTCCGCTCTCTGCAAATCCGGGAATGGAGCGGGAAGCTGCTCACCATCAGCAACGGCGAGGTCAGACAAATAGAGAACTATAATATTGATTTTATGCGGATTACCGAATCCTTTCTTATCAGCTTTAAAGAAGATCCGGACCGCGTGTACAGCGTGTTGGAAAAGGCATGTGACATGCTGAATGAAGAGCTTCGTGATTCATTGAAGCGGGATGAATTCGGCAATCCGACAGAACCGTTTCAAATCCACGGCATCACCGCGTTGAATAAAATCAATCGCGGCGTCGAATTTACGGTTAAAGGCATGGTGAAAGATGATGATTATTTCAGTGCCAGCCTTGCAGTAAGACGGGTCCTCGTTCGCCAGCTCTACCAAAACAATGTGCAAATGCTTGAGGAAGCGGTCCGAATCGAGAGAACCCAATAAACAAAAAAACTGATTCCGAGTTGGAATCAGTTTTTTATTTATCTTGGCAGTGAGGAAAGCTGAAAGCCAAACGTGACATGATCTTGAACCGGAATCCAGGCGCCGATTCCCTGTGACGTGACATTTTTCACGACGAGTTTTCGTTTATTTCCTTTCAGCACTAAGTACACTTCCCCGTAAGTCACTTTTCCTTTTTCATTCACAGCCGGTGCATATGCATGTAGATAACCGATTTTTTTAGGAGCGACTTTATAAATCTGATCCCGTTTTGTGCCAGCCCCAATGACCGTCTCAAATGCAAGCGGAAGGTTCGTTTTCTTCATTGCTTTTTGCATCATCATGCTTTTGACATCTTCCGCATTTGGAACTTTAGCTGTCAGGCCGCCCTTCACTCTGTACTGCTGTTCCTGGGCATAATGCATTTCAGCCGTTTCTTTCCCGCCGCGGTTATCCGCACGGTTTGTATTGATTTTTTTATATTCCCAGTTTGCGACTGTTTCATTTGATTCATAGCCGAGCGCCCATTTCCCGAGAAATATTGTCGCCCGGTACCCTACTGCAAGCGGTGTGCCGGATATGTTGGATTCATTCAGCATTTTGATGAGGTGCGGATTTTCAATCTTCACCTCAGAATGATCGAGCAATTCCTTTGCCAGCTTGCTCGGCTGAAGCATTGGCTGATCCTGTGAAGCATTCGGATACGTGTTTTCCTTTGAAATGCTTGCGACAGAATTAGGAACCTTAAACTGCTTTTTCGCGTGGATGGGCTGAACGCCGAAAAAACTAAAGAATAACAACACGATAAGTGTGGAATGAAATAGCTTTTTCATCATATCACTCTTTCTATGGCATTTTCCCTTAGTCTTTTCATCCCGCTTTGTTGTTATCCATCATTTTTTCAGGTTAAAGAAGGAAAAAGCCGATCGCCATAATGACATATGCAGCAAGCAGTGTCGCCCCTTCAAACCAGTTGGAATCCCCGTCATTCGAAATCGCGATCATCAAGAGAACCGCTGATACCATCGCGACAAGCTCAGGCAATGTAAATACAAGCGGCATGCTTGTCGGAAAAAAGATAGAACAGATAACGAGAACCGGTGCGACAAACATAGCGATCTGCAGCGTAGAGCCGACTGCAATTTCAACCGCAATGTCCATTTTATTTTTGAAGGCCATAATAATCGCTGACGCGTGCTCCGCCGCATTTCCTACAATCGCCACGATGATGACCCCGATAAACAGCTCGCTCCACCCGAACTGTTCAGCCACCGAGTGAAAGGTATGGACCAGGTTTTCGGATATGTATGCAACCACAATTGTTGCCGCAAACAAGACAATCGTCGCAACCTTCCCTGACCATTCCGGCTCTTCCTCTTCTTCAGTCTGAGCGGCATTATTCGGCTGATAAACGCCCCGATGAGTGACAAGTTTAAAGTACAGCGCCGCCACATATAACAGAATCATAATGATGCTGATGCCGATGCTTAAATTGAGCTTGCTGGCGTTTCCCATACCAACAGAGAATACCTCCGGAATCACAAAGGCGACAATGATGGCAAAAATCAGAAGCCCGGAATTATGGCGGGCATCATGAATATTAAATTCCTGCCGCTTATATTTTAAACCGCCGACAAAAAACGATAGTCCCGCTACCAGCAGCAGGTTCCCCAGCACTGAACCGGTTAAAGAGGCAAGCACGATTCCTGTCAGGCCTTCTTTTAATGCAAAAAGGGAAATAATCAGCTCCACCGCATTCCCGAAGGTGGCATTCAACAAACCGCCGATACGCGGTCCTGCAATGATGGACAGTGATTCTGTCGCCCTCCCCATATAGCTTGCAAGCGCGATAATCGTCACGCAATAAACGGCAAATAGAACCGCGGAAGGCCAATGCATCAAACTGCCAATCACAGAAAGCGGAACACCGGCCGCCACTAAAATAAAAAAGATACGATTCATGGTGAAATAGCTCCTTTTTTATGACTTGTTTTATTTTTATTCTTCACAAAAATCTTCATGATTACACGAGGGCAAATGTATAGCGTGATATAGGCTTTTTTCAGGTTGCCTGCTTTTGGAAAACATTGTACGATCAACATAGATTCCACATAAGGAGAACTGACACGATGTCACGATTTCATTTCTTTATCCTTGTCTTGCTCGTTTCCATTTCCGGGTTTTCACAAGGCATGCTGCTGCCTGTCATTTCAATCATTTTTGAAACAAATGGAGAATCCGCTGCTATCAACGGCCTGCACGCAACCGGGCTGTATATCGGTGTGCTTTTGGCTTCGCCGTTTATGGAAGCGCCGCTCAGAAAGCTCGGGTTCAAGCCGCTGATCGTCATGGGCGGAAGCATTGTCATTTTAAGCTTATTCGGATTTATTTGGCTTCAGTCAGTTTGGGTCTGGTTCCTGCTTCGCCTGTTCATTGGAATCGGCGACCACATGCTTCACTTTTCTACGCAAACGTGGGTGACCTCCATGTCATCAAAACAAAATCGCGGAAGAAACCTGTCTATTTATGGGCTTTCCTTTGGCCTTGGCTTTGCCGCAGGCCCGTTCATGGTGCCGCTTGTCAAGCTGAGTCCGTCGCTTCCTTTTATCGTGTCCGGCTGCATCAGTCTGTTTGCGTGGCTTTTTGTTTTCTTTCTACAAAATGCATACCCGGAAACCAGTCCTCATGAAACCAAATCAGACAATAGTTTCAGGCGATTTTATCAGGCCATGCTGTTTGGGTGGGTTGCCTTTATGCCTACATTTGGCTATGGCTTTTTGGAAACGGCGCTGAACGGAAGCTTTCCGGTGTACGCGCTCCGTTTGGGGATATCAGTAGACGCAGTAGCGATCATCCTTCCCGCATTTGCGATTGGAAGCATTATTTTTCAGTTTCCGCTCGGCATCCTCAGCGATAAATACGGCAGGCGGAATGTGCTGCTGGTGATTTTACTGACTGGGGCTCTTTGCTTTTTCATCGCCGGTGTATTTCCTTCGCCTTACGTGATCGGCGGCTGCTTTTTTATTGCGGGAATGGCAGTCGGATCAACCTTTACACTTGGCATCAGCTATATGACAGATCTTCTTCCGCCTCATCTCCTGCCGGCAGGAAACCTGCTTTGCGGTATTACATTCAGTCTCGGCAGCATCCTCGGCCCGGTTGCCGGCGGCTGGTATATGCAGACATTTGAAAGCGCAAACTTGTTCTACTTCATTACTCTCACGCTTAGCGCTGTGTGGCTGGCCCTTGTGCTGGGAAAACCGAAAAGCTGGTCACCGGCTGAAACCTATTCTTCATCTTCTTAATCAAAAAGCCTCCTGACATCATGTCAGGAGGCTTTTATGCTAATGGTAGCCGTTTTGTCCGTTGGCGCTTCCGCTTGTTTTATGGCTCGATTTGCTTTTCGAGTTTTGTTTGTTATGGCTTCCGCCTTTTTTCGTATGCTTGGTCATCACGATATCCCCCCGACTTCTTTTTGAACCGAAGTTCGTTTATAGGGTGCGCTAATGGTAGGGATTTTCATCAGGAAGCTTTTTACGTTTATGTAAAAGAGCGTTGATTTCTCCGCCTAGGATAATTAAAATGCCGCTCAAGTAAAACCAAATCATCAAGACGATGATTCCCCCGATGCTCCCGTAAGTGGCGCTATAGTTCGCAAACGTGCTGACGTAAAATGAAAACAATGTACTGACAATGATCCAGCCGATGGTCGCAAAGACCGCACCCGGCATGACAAACCGGAGAGACAGCTTTTTGTTCGGCGCAATCACATACAGCGCGGAAAAAACAATCAACAGCACAAGCGGGCTGACACCCCAGCGAATGGCGGCCCAGACGGATAAAAACAGATCCGACGCGCCGACAAAGTCAGAAGCGAGCCTTCCAATCTCCCGGCCAAATACCGGCAGAAGCAAAGCCACTAAAATCGTAAATACCATGGCAATCGTCAAAAAAATCGAGGTAAGACGAACAATGATAAAAGAGCGGTTTTCTTCCACATCATACGCGTGGTTTAGCGACCGGACGATCGCGTTCATACCATTAGACGCAGACCATAATGCGGCGATAATCCCGAATGACAGCAAACCGCCATTTCGATTATTTAAGGTTTGATGGGTAATGGATTCAACGAGTGACATCGCACTGGCGGGAGCATATTGTTCTATGACTCCTAAAACATCATCGGTAGAAAGCGGAAGATACGCGGTGAGCGTCAGCATAAAAATCAAAAACGGAAACAGTGACAATAGAAAAAAATACGCCAGCTCCGCTGATTTACTTTGTCCTTCATGAAGGGTGTATCTGCTGAAAAGCTCTTTCAAAAAACTCATGTCGTCTCACCTCGCATGTTTGATCATTTTTTTGAAAAATGCTCTTTCGTTTCTTGCACGAGTTCCATCACTTGCGGCGTTGTTTTCTTCAGCTCTTTCACCTGCTGGTTCACAAAGTCGACTTCCTTTGAAAGCGTTTGGGCGAGCTTTTTGGCCTCATCCACTTTTGTGATAACAGTGTTTTTTAACAGCTCCGGATTGCTTTTATACAGTGAAAGTTTATGCTTGCATGTCAGCCATCTCATGCCGCACGCCTGTCTTGTCGGCTTATGGAGCAGTGATAACGCCGCGCCTGCCGCAGCTCCGAGAAATATTCCTTTCAGCATTAAACGTTCGTTGTTCATGCAAATTCTCCTTTCACTCACAATTGTTTTTCTTTTTGAATCGACGCAAGCAGATCCTCACAGCCCGATTTGATTAATTGGCAGACTTCTTCAAAATTCCCTGTGTAGTAAGGATCGGGAACGTCGGCAAGATCTGAATCTTCAACATAGTCCAAAAGCCTTTTGATATGTGAGGTGTTTTTAAATCCCGCCATGCTTCTGAGACTTCCGATATTTTCTGCATCCATTGCAATGATGTAATCAAAATCGGCCAGATCCTGTTCGCTGACTTGACGCGCCAGCATGCCATCAAAGCTGATTCCTTCTCTGCGCAATATCTCCTGCGTTCCCTCATGCGGCGGATTGCCGATGTGCCAGCCGCCGATTCCCGCTGAGTCAGCCTTGATTTTCTCCTCTAATCCTTTTTTGGCTGCCAGGTCCCGAAAAATCGCTTCCGCCATCGGAGACCGGCAAATGTTTCCTAAACAAACAAATAACACGCTTATCATGTTGTCCAACCTCCCTATTCTTTGCCCCTATTTCTCTAAAAAGAAACCTTCATCAATATCTTAGTAGGATGTTCATTTTCTTTTCAACTGATGTCTTCACTTTTTTGGAATGAACAGCCTGCTTTTAGAATAGGGTTTTTTTCTGATGGAATTCTGTTAGAATAAAACATACCTATATTGCGCATAGAAAGGATGGAACCATTTGTCCAGCCCAAATACAGAAACATTAACTCAAATGATTGAAGAGATTTCCCAAAAGCTGAACATGCTGAACGTCGGCGTAATCAAAGCGGAGGATTTCAGTGATGAGAAGATTGAAGACCTCACGTACCTTCACAGAATGGTGATGAAAAAAGAATCATTCAGCCCAAGTGAAATGCAGGCGATTGCTCAAGAATTAGCCTCGCTTCGTAAATAATGGAGACTGGCCGGAAACTCGGCGAGTCTTTTTTATCATTTCCCCAAACCAATTTTCCTTAGAACAGTAAACAGTAAAGTGTTCGAATAAGATTTGAAGGAGTACAAGCATGCAAACGACATCTATCAAAACAGCATCCGGAATGTATATCAACTACTTCTTTCTGGGGATGGTCAACATCATTCTCGCATCCAATATGTCCTCATTAACAAAACAGTGGAATACCGATCCGACCGGCATCAGTTATGTCATTGCCGCTATCGGGTTTGGCAAACTGCTGACATACGGCATTTCCGGAGTTCTATCAGATAAAATCGGCAGAAAGCCGCTTGTTGTCGCTTCTGCGGGAATTATGGCCGTCTTTTTAGTCGGTATTCCTTTATCACCGAGCTATGAGCTGGCGTTTGTGTTCGCCTTATTAGCCGGAGTCGCAAATTCAGCGATGGATGCCGGAACATATCCGGCCCTAACCGAGCTCTTTCCGTCTGCTTCCGGTTCGGCGAATGTCTTGGTCAAAGCCTTTATGTCTGTCGGGGCCGCACTTTTGCCGCTTTTGATCACATTTTTAGCAGACCACAGCATGTTTTACGGATTTGCTTTTTATCTGCCGGCAGCGGTCTATCTCCTGAATATTATTTATTTATCAACGCTTTCGTTTCCTAAAAAACATAAGAAACCAACGAATAGCGGCCAACAGGAATCTCCCGTTTTCTTGTCTGAACCCGTTTTTCAGAAAGAAGGCACCGCACTGATTATCATCGGTTTTACATCCACGGCTTTATTTACGGTTTCTCAAATCTGGCTCCCGAGCTACGCGCAAAAGGCAGCCGGTTTAGCTGAATCAGCATCCGTTCAATTGCTGAGCTATTATAGTATAGGATCTCTGGCATCTGTTTTATTATTAGCCGTTCTGCTGAACAGATGGGTCAAACCTGTCTTCATAACGCTCTTATATCCTATTATTACTTTATGTACACTCGCAGTTATGCTGACCGTTCATATCCCAGTTGTGCTGGACATCACTGCCTTTTTCTTAGGCTTTTCAACTGCGGGTGTGTTTCAAATTACCATTACGTTAATGACAGAGCTTTTCTGGAAGCGAAAAGGAACCGTTACCGGAATTGTAGCGACCGCTTCAAGCCTTGCATCGATTCTGCTGCCGATTGCAACAGGGCTTATCGCAAAAGCGGGGGGCATCGCCCATATTTTCATATTCGACTTCGGCATTGCGGTCATCGGAACGGCTGCAGCTGCTTTCTTGTATTACAGGTACAAGAAACTGACAGGTGCTCAAGCCTAAGCAACAAAAAAACGGACGCCCAAGAGCGTCCGTTTTTTCTTATTTCTCAAGCAATGCCAATGACTCGCGGTTAAATGCCGGTATATCGTCAGGTGTCCGGCTAGTGACCAATTGATCCTGGCAAACAACCACTTCCTTGTCCACAACGTCGGCACCGGCGTTTTCCATGTCAACACGAATGGACGTATAGCCTGTCGCTTTTCGGCCATCGAGCGCTTTCGCATTGATTAAAAGCTGCGGGCCATGGCAAATAGCGAATACCGGCTTTTTGTCAGTCATAAACGCTTTTGCAAATTGGACGAAACGATCGTCAGCGCGAAGCTGGTCTGGTGAAAATCCTCCGGGAATCAAAAGCGCATCAAAGTCTGAAGGATTTACGTCGTCAATGGACGCGTCAACCGTCACTTCAGCATTTCCCTGCTTGCCTTTTACTGTTTTTCCTTTCTCATTTTCAATGACAGTCAGTTCATGTCCCGCTTCTTTAAAGGCTTTCGCAGGCTCAGTGTACTCGCTGTCCTCAAAATAATCTGTCAAAACAACTGCAATTTTTTTCCCCATGATTCATAACCTCCCGCTTTATATGTCTACATAAAACACTCTACCCCAGCCACACTAAAATAAACATTCCGCGATTGTGACAAACGATAAGCATAAGTACCCAGTATTTGTCGTTTGATACTGCTACATAATACTCATTTTTCTCCCTTTTACAATAATCATAAAGAAACACCTACAAATAGTTACAAAATATTCTTACAATAGGAGCTGTAATACAAATTTCGTTGAAAGGTGGAGAACTGGTGAGAATACAGAAAAGACGAACACACGTCGGAAACATTCTCCGTATTCTTTTGCCCCCAATTATGATACTTAGCCTAATCCTCCCAACACCACCCATTCATGCAGAAGAAAGCGCGGCTCCTCAGGTGCATCTGAGTATTTTGGCTACGACTGATATTCATGCCAACATGATGGATTACGATTACTACAGCGACAAAGAAACGGCGGATTTCGGTCTGGCGAGAACAGCGCAATTGATCCAAAAGCACCGCGAGCAAAACCCTAACACCCTGCTTGTGGATAACGGCGACTTGATTCAAGGGAATCCGCTGGGTGAATACGCGGTGAAATATCAAAAAGACGACATTATCTCCGGCACGAAAACCCATCCGATTATCAGCGTCATGAATGCGCTGAAATACGACGCCGGAACGCTTGGCAATCATGAATTCAACTACGGGCTCGACTTTCTCGACGGCACAATCAAAGGAGCCGATTTCCCGATTGTAAATGCCAACGTCAAAACAACTAGCGGTGAAAACCGTTATACGCCGTATGTGATTAATGAAAAAACCCTCATTGATGAAAACGGTAATGAGCAAAAAGTAAAAGTCGGCTACATAGGCTTTGTCCCGCCGCAAATCATGACATGGGACAAAAAGAATCTCGAGGGGCAGGTGCAGGTGCAGGATATCGTAGAATCCGCCAATGAAACGATCCCGAAAATGAAGGCGGAAGGCGCAGATGTCATTATTGCCCTCGCCCACACCGGCATTGAAAAGCAGTCACAATCAACAGGTGCAGAAAACGCCGTGTTTGACCTTGCCACCAAAACGAAAGGCATTGACGCGATTATCTCGGGCCATCAGCACGGACTCTTTCCTTCCGCCGAGTATGCGGGTGTTGCTCAGTTCGATGTGGAAAAGGGAACAATTAACGGCATTCCTGTCGTCATGTCAAGCAGCTGGGGCAAATATTTAGGCGTGATTGACCTCAAGCTTGAAAAGGCGGACGGCTCATGGAAGGTAGCAGATTCCAAAGGAAGTATTGAATCCATTGCCGGCAACGTCACATCAAGAAACGAAACCGTTACAAACACCATTCAGCAAACACACCAAAACACACTGGAGTATGTCCGAAAGCCAGTCGGCAAAACCGAAGCAGATATTAACAGCTTCTTTGCACAGGTCAAAGATGATCCTTCCATTCAGATCGTGACTGACGCGCAAAAATGGTATGCCGAAAAAGAAATGAAGGATACCGAGTACAAGAACCTGCCGATTTTATCCGCTGGAGCGCCGTTTAAAGCAGGCGGCAGAAACGGAGCCAATTACTATACAAACATTCCAGCCGGAGATCTTGCGATTAAAAATGTCGGTGACTTGTATCTTTACGATAATACTGTTCAAATCGTCAAGCTGACAGGCAGCGAGGTCAAGGACTGGCTGGAGATGTCAGCAGGCCAATTCAATCAAATTGATCCAGCCAAAAGCGGCGATCAGGCCTTGCTGAACGAGAATTTCCGCTCCTATAATTTTGACGTGATTGACGGTGTCACATATCAGGTCGATGTGACAAAACCGGCTAAATACAATGAGAACGGAAAAGTGATCAATGCGGATTCATCCCGGATCATCAACCTTTCCTATGAAGGCAAGCCGATCAGCCCAAGCCAGGAATTTCTCGTAGTCACCAATAACTATCGTGCGTCCGGAGGCGGCGGGTTTCCTCATCTGACGAGCGATAAAATTGTCCACGGCTCTGCAGTTGAAAATAGGCAGGTGCTGATGGATTACATTATTGAACAAAAAACAGTCAATCCAAAGGCAGACAACAACTGGTCAATCGCGCCTGTTTCCGGCACGAATCTGACGTTTGAATCCTCGCTTTTGGCCAAGCCATTTGCCAATAAAGCAGACGACGTCGTTTATGTAGGCAAGTCTGCGAATGAAGGCTATGGTGTGTATAAGCTGCAATTCGATGATGATTCAAATCCAGATCCTCCTAAAGACGGACTGTGGGACCTGACCGTCATGCACACCAATGATACGCACGCACATCTCGATGATGCAGCGAGACGAATGACGAAAATCAACGAAGTACGCAGCGAAACAAATCACAACATTCTCCTTGATGCAGGAGATGTGTTTTCCGGCGATCTGTATTTTACAAAATGGAACGGTTTGGCCGATCTGAAAATGATGAACATGATGGACTATGACGCCATGACCTTCGGGAACCATGAATTTGACAAAGGCCCGACAGTGCTTTCTGATTTTCTAAGCGGAAACAGCGCAACCGTTGATCCGGCGAACCGCTATCACTTTGAAGCACCGGAATTTCCGATTGTCAGTGCAAACGTAGATGTGTCAAATGAGCCCAAGCTGAAATCATTTGTCAAAAAGCCGCAAACCTTTACGGCAGGTGAAAAGAAAGAGGCCGGCATCCACCCTTACATTCTGTTAGACGTTGACGGGGAGAAAGTCGCCGTATTCGGCCTGACAACAGAAGATACAGCCACCACATCAAGCCCGGGCAAAAGCATCGTATTCAATGATGCCTTTGAAACAGCACAAAACACCGTCAAAGCGATTCAGGAAGAAGAACAGGTAAATAAAATTATTGCTTTAACCCACATCGGGCATAACCGTGATCTTGAGCTAGCCAAAAAAGTAAAAGGCATTGACTTGATCATCGGCGGACACACTCACACCCTCGTAGACAAAATGGAGGTCGTAAACAACGAAGAACCGACGATCGTGGCGCAGGCAAAAGAATACGGCCAATTCTTGGGGCGCGTTGATGTCGCGTTTGATGAAAATGGCGTTGTGCAAACAGACAAATCAAATCTGAGCGTGCTGCCAATTGATGAACATACAGAAGAAAACGCGGAAGCAAAACAAGAGCTCGATCAGTTCAAAAGTGAATTAGAGGACGTAAAAAATGAAAAAGTCGGCTATACGGATGTGGCGCTTGACGGCCAGCGTGAGCATGTGCGCACGAAAGAAACGAATCTCGGAAACTTCATTGCGGACGGTATGCTGGCAAAAGCGAAAGAAGCAGCCGGCGCCAGAATAGCGATAACAAATGGCGGCGGCATCAGAGCCGGCATTGACAAAGGGGATATCACACTCGGCGATGTGCTCAACGTGATGCCGTTCGGCAATACGCTTTACGTGGCCGATTTAACCGGAAAACAAATTAAAGAAGCCCTTGAACAAGGCTTAAGCAATGTGGAAAATGGCGGCGGCGCTTTCCCTCAGGTGGCCGGAATCGAATATACCTTTACATTAAACAACAAACCTGGACACCGTGTGTTAGAAGTGAAAATTGAATCGCCTAACGGAGACAAAGTTGCTATAAATATGGATGATACCTACCGCGTGGCAACAAATAATTTTGTCGGTGCCGGAGGAGACGGATATTCTGTCTTTACAGAAGCCTCCCATGGTGAAGACCTTGGCTACGTTGATTATGAGATTTTCACCGAACAGCTGAAAAAACTAGGAAACAAGGTCTCTCCTAAAGTTGAAGGACGGATCAAAGAAGTATTCCTGCCGACAAAGCAGAAGGACGGCAGCTGGACACTTGATGAAGACAAATTTGTGATTTACGCTAAAAATGCCAACACGCCATTTGTCTATTATGGAACACATGAAGGATCTCAAGAGAAGCCTATCAATCTTAAAATGAAAAAAGATCAGGTCAAACTTTTGAAAGAAAGAGAGTCAGATCCTTCATTGACGGTGTTCAACTACTGGTACAGCATAAAGATGCCAATGGCGAACCTTAAATCAGTAGACACTGCAATCGGAATCAAGTCGACGGGAGAATTGGATGTGTCACTGGCAGATGTATATGACTTTACAGTGAAGCAAAAAGGAAAAGAAATAAAATCATTCAAGGAGCCCGTTCAGCTTTCGCTTCGCATGTTTGATATTGAAGAAGCCCATAACCCTGCCATTTATCATGTCGACAGGAAAAAGAAAGCTTTCACAAAGACAGATAACGGATCAGTTGACGATGATATGGTGACAGGATATACAAACCACTTCAGCGAATACACGATCTTAAATTCCGGTTCGAACAACAAACCGCCGGCATTCCCTTCCGACCAACCGACAGGCGGTGATGACGGCAGTCATGGCGGAGGCTCCGACAAACCAGGCGGAAAACAGCCAACTGACGGAAGCGGAGGAAAGGATACGCCTCCCGGCACTCAACCGACTAACGGCTCTGGTGGAAACGGTTCGGGCGGATCAGGAACAGACGGTCCGGCTGGCGGCCTGCTTCCGGACACAGCCACATCCATGTACTCGATCCTGTTGGCCGGATTTCTGATCAGCGCACTCGGTACGGCAATGTACTTACATCAGAGGAGAAAACAGAATAGAGCGAATCAGGCATAAATAAAGAAAGCTGCTCGCTTAGCGAGCAGCTTTCTTTATTTAAACCCACTTCACAACATCTTCAACAGCAGATCTTGTTTTCGGACGAGGGTCTCTCACTCGGTAGCCGAATGCCACCATCACAGAAATATCAAAGCTTCCGTTTTCCAGAAGGCCTTCTTCTTCAAGAATACGGTGAATGTGATCGTACTGGAAGCCTTCGATCGGGCAGGAATCAACACCGATTTGCGCAGCGGCAGTCATCATGTTGCCAAGCGCGATATAGGTTTGTTTTGATGCCCAGTCAAACAATGTTCTGTCACTTTCAAGCAAATGCAAATCGTTTTTCTGGAATTCTTCTGTTTTGCTTAAATAGCCTTCGTATACGTCTTGAGGCATTTGTTTTACTTCTTTTAAATGACGTTTGATGTAGTCCGCATTATATTTGATATCCTTCGCTGTACGCGCAAGAATCAGGACGAAATGGCTTGCGGTCGGCAGCTGCTTTTGCGCGCCCCATGTGTATTCACGAAGCTTCTCGCGGAATTCCGGATTTTGGACGACGACAAATTTCCAAGGCTCAAGGCCTAGTGAGCTCGGAGACAGTCTTCCTGTTTCTAAAATAAATTCAAAATCGCTGTCTGACACTTTTTTATTCGGGTCAAATTCCTTAGTCGCATGCCTGAAATTGTATGCATCCAGAATTTGTTTCTTTAGATCTGCCATGTAAAACACCTCTCCTTTAGGTTACTCTCATCTCTATTGTAGCCATTATGATAAAAAGTAAAAGTACGCACATTTTTGTTGGATAGTATCAATTTTGATACCAAACAAAAAAGCGCGCTGCCGCAGGCAGGCGCCTCTCTCATTTCCCCCGCCGCGCAAAATCAACAAATCGGAATTTGTCGAGACGGTGTCTGCTTTCCGTATATTGAAACAAACTGGTATCCTCCAAAAAGACGTAGTTTCTCACCACGACCATATGGTCATAGCCGCGTAAATCGAGCAGCTCTCTGTCCTCGTCCGTACACGGCTCGGCGACAATTTCTTTTTGGGCGTAACTGATCGAAAGACCGAGCTCTCCTTCTATATATTCATATATGGAGTTTTCACAAATTTCTTTCGTCAGGTGAGGGACATGCTTTCTGAAAAAGTAATCCTTGTCCAAAATCACATGTTCCCCGTCAATCTTTCTAGACCTGATGACTTCCCAGATGTCGTCATCCAGATTGGCCCGGAGCTGTTTTTGGATCAGCTCTGACGGAGGCTCCAGCCCGAATTTGTGTACAGTTGTTTTCGTTTCTTTGCCAAGCGTTTGCGCGAGCTCCTTGAAGCTGACAAGGCCCGAAACGGGAAACTGCATTTTTTCACGATTGAGCACGACGGAGCCTTTTCCCCTGATTTTCTGGATATAACCGTTTTGCGCGAGCATATGAAGCGCCTTTCGGACCGTTTCTCTTGATGTACCGTACTGTGCGGTCAACTCATGTTCAGACGGAAGAATCTCCTCCGCTTTCCATCGGCCGCCTTCAATTTGCTGTGCGATGTCTTTATAAATTGTGATGAATTTATTCACCTTCATTATGGACCACCCAGCTTAGTTTAACACGGTTTTGTTAAACGATAAACAATGGACTCATACGGGCGAAGCGTCATGTTCTGAAGCCCTTCCCTTTCTTCATCGTTCGTCAACAGCACCTCTGCCTTCCATTCGTCAGGCGCTAAAGAGTCCGGCAGTGTAAAGGCCGCCTCTGTCCCGTAAAAATTATTGATCACGAGCAGCTTTTCATTGCTGCCGTGTCTGAGATACGCAAAAATGTTCGGATCATCCTTTGCAATTAACTCATACGTTCCCTCTGTCACAATGTCATACATTTTGCGAATCCGAATCAATTTTTGATAATGGTAAAACACCGAATTTTGATCTCTTAGCGCCGCTTCAGCATTGATTTCCCGATAATTTCCGGCAACCGGTATCCACGGTGTGCCCGTTGTAAAACCGCCATTCTCCGTAGCATCCCACTGAACGGGGGTTCTGGAATTGTCACGGGATTTCGCCTGTAAAATGGCTGTGATCTCTTGATCAGCCATTCCTTTGTCCTTAAAGGCGTGATACATGTTCAGCGATTCGACATCCCGATAGGAGCTGATGTCAGTAAACTTCGGATTCGTCATCCCCAGCTCCTCGCCCTGATAAATATAAGGCGTGCCCTGCATCATATGAATGGCCGTAGCAAGCATTTTCGCCGATTTCACCCTATATGCGCCATCATCTCCATATCTTGATACAACGCGCGGCTGATCATGATTGCACCAGAACAGAGCGTTCCATCCCCCTCCTGCGTGCATCCCCGTTTGCCAGTCGGATAGGATCTCCTTCAGCTTCAAAAAGTCAAACGGCGCCAAGGCCCATTTTTCGCCGTTTGGATAGTCAACCTTGAGATGATGGAAGCTGAATGTCATATCAAGTTCTTTATTGTCAGGATTCGTATAGCGGATACAGTGGTCTACGGTTGTTGAAGACATCTCACCGACCGTCATGCTGTCGTAATGTGAAAACACCTTTTCGTTCATTTCATGCAGAAATTCGTGCACCCGCGGCCCGTCAGTGTAAAAAGAGCGGCCGTCGCCGCCGTCCTCCGCATTCGGAAAGCGCTGATCTTTAGAAATCAGATTGATGACATCAAGCCTGAAGCCGTCTATTCCCTTTTCAAACCAAAAATGCATCATGTCATAGACATGCTTTCTGACCTCTTCATTTTCCCAATTCAAATCAGCCTGCGTCACATCAAACAGATGCAAATAGTATTGGCCCGATGCTTCGTCAAGCTCCCATGCCGAGCCGCCGAATTTCGATTCCCAGTTTGTCGGAAGAGAACCGTTTTCCTGCGGGTCTTTCCATATATAAAAATCACGGTACGGGCTGTCTATTGAAGAGATCGCCTCGCGAAACCATTTGTGCTCTGTTGACGTATGATTGACAACAAGATCCATGACGACTTTCAGGTCTCTTTTATGTGCTTCGGACACTAGCCGCTCAAAATCCTCCATCGTACCATATTCAGGATAAATCGAGTAATAATCACGAATATCGTACCCATTATCATGCTGAGGAGAATCATAAATCGGTGTCAGCCAAAGCACATCCACCTGAAGTGTTTTTAAGTAATCAAGCTTTTCAATAATGCCGTTCAGATCGCCGACACCGTTTCCTGTCGTATCGTTAAAGCTTTTCGGATAAATTTGATAAACCACAGCTTTTTTCCACCATGGCGTATGTTCTGTTTTCATCTGTTTCCACCACCATATTTAAATTGAAAACGGGAAAAGGGAACGTTCAACACGTCCCGCTCCCCATTTGTTATTTATGTTTGAATCTCGCATACGCGTATGTTCCGGCAAACGGCACGATTAATACAATAGCCATCCCGATTGCAAACGCGCCCCAGTACTGGCTCAAGATTGAGAAAATCCCCGGCACACCGCCGACACCGACGGAGCTTGCCAGCACACCTTGAGAAGAAATATACATTCCGGCCAGGCCAGAGCTGACCATTGCAATGATAAACGGGAATCTGTATCGCAGATTCACCCCAAAGATGGCAGGCTCTGTAATGCCAAGATAAGCAGAAATCCCTGATGTGAGGGAGAGGCCTTTTTGTTTCTCATCCTTCACGATAAACATCATGGCCAGAGCCGCCGAACCTTGTGCGATATTAGAAAGCGCCAGCATCGGCCATAAAAAGGTGCCGCCGAGCTTTGAACCGATGAGCTGCAGGTCGACTGCAAGAAACGTGTGGTGCATACCGGTAATCACGAGCGCTGAGTAGAAACCGCCATATAACAGACCGCCCAGTGCGGCAAAAGAACCGAACACCGAGATAAGCCCTGAAGTCAGTACATTACCGATCGCAAATGTAATCGGGCCGATAATGATAAAAGAGGCAAATCCTGTTAAGAGAAGCGTAATTGGTGCGACAACGAGCAGCTGTATGCCCTCAGGTGTGCGTTTTGTTAAAAATACCTCAATCTTCGCCAGCATATAAGAAGCAAGCAAAATTGGGAGCACCTGGCCCTGATAGCCGACTTTCTGCACCTCTAGGCCGAATAGATTCCATACCGGGATCTCTCCGCTTTGTTCTGCCGCGCCATATCCCCACGCATTCAGCAAATCAGGATGCACGAGCATAACCCCGAGCACAATGCCGAGAAGCGGATTGCCGCCGAACCGCTTGACGGCAGACCATCCGATTAACGCAGGCAAAAACGTAAAGGCCGTGCCTGCAATCAGGTTAATCATATTAGCAAGATCCGCCCACTGCGGATAAACCTGCACAATCGATTTTGTGCTGAAGAAAATGCCTTCCGCCGTTAAAATGTTATTGATCCCCATTAAAAGACCCGCCGTGACAATCGCAGGCAATATTGGAATAAAAATATCTGCAAGCGTTTTCACGGCACGCTGCAATGGATTCATATTTTTTTCTGAGGCCTTCTTCACTTCATCCTTTGTTGACTCGCCAATCCCCGTTTCCTTAACCAGTTCAGCATATACTTTATTGACAGTTCCCTGGCCGATTACGACCTGAAACTGTCCGTTTGTCGAGAATGATCCCTTTACCACATCAATTTGATCAAGCATCTCTTGGTCAACCTTGCTTTCATCTATTAAAGCAAAACGCAAACGTGTAACACAATGAGTTGCCGCTGCAATATTTTCAGCACCGCCGACTGCTTCGACAATCTGACGTGCCGATTTGTTCAGTTCCCCCATGCCAACCCCTCCGTAACCGTTTTTATAACTTGTATATACAACTTATAATCATATTGTATTCCTGTATATACAGGTAGTCAACACTTTTTTATAGCGCTTTCATCCTAGTCTGGAATATATGAAACAGACAAGGTTACCCTAAAAGTCACAAGCACTTATTGTGACATTAAAAAGCAGGGTGAGCCTCTATGAATAAACGCGACAAAGCGCTTCAGCTCATCAAAGAGCTTGAAGACAATCAGGACAGACCGATCTCTCCTGATTTGAAGGAAAACCTCGATAATCTGACCTTATTAACAGAAGGCTGCTCAGACATCGTATTTAGACAATTTGACTTTGGAAACGGGCTGTGCGGATTTATTGTTTATGTCGAAGGAATTGTAAAATCTGAACATATTCAGGATCATGCCCTCCGCCCTTTCTTAATGCATTTGACGGATCAAATAGATGAACATGAAGCGGCGCTGCAAAATACTCTATCCATTTCAAGTGTTGCAATAGAAACGAGTATGAGCAAAGTGGCTGCATCCATCATTGAGGGGAACGCGGTTTTATTTGCCGACGGGCACTCAAAAGGCCTGATCTTAAATATAAAAGGCGGACAAAGAAGAAGCATTGAAGAGCCGATAACAGAATCGACCATCAGAGGGTCAAGAGAGGGCTTTACTGAAAGCCTCAGGGTCAATACCGCTCTTGTGCGCTTTCGCGTCAAAACGTTTCAGCTTAAAATGATCTCGTTTAAAATTGGTACCAAAACCAAAACCGATGTTGTCTTGGACTATATTGACGGGCTTGCCGATCCAAAGGTCATTGACAAAGTAAAAAAAAGAATCAAAAAGATTAAGATTGATGCTGTCTTAGAAAGCGGATATATTGAAGAGTTTATCGAAGACGACACGTACTCACCATTCCCCCAGCTGCAATACACAGAAAGGCCGGACACCGTCGCCGCCCAGCTTCTCGAAGGCCGATTTGCCATTTTCACAGATAATACGCCCTTTGTCTTAACAGGCCCGATTACGTTTTGGCAGCTTATGCAGGCCAGTGAAGATTACTATGAGCGTTATTTGATGTCTAACTTAATCCGCTGGCTT
Source organism: Bacillus sp. AMCV2 (assembly GCF_056033925.1). Classification (NCBI taxonomy): domain Bacteria; kingdom Bacillati; phylum Bacillota; class Bacilli; order Caryophanales; family Bacillaceae; genus Bacillus; species Bacillus sp. AMCV2. Next base: position 844,468 of record NZ_JBVYIB010000002.1, on the reverse strand, counting down.
CGCTATATGTTTTTATTCGTTGCTTTATATTTGCCGGCTATTTATGTTGCCGTTATTACATACCATCAGGACTTAATGCCGACAAACTTAATGTTCAGTGTGGCCTCTGCGCGTGAACCGATTCCTTTCCCCGCCATCATAGAAGCATTGATTATGGAAATTTCTTTTGAGGCTCTCCGTGAGGCGGGAGTGCGCCTGCCGAAAACCATCGGCCAGACCGTCAGTATTCTCGGGGCCCTTGTCATTGGGACAGCCGCTGTTGAAGCGGGAATTGTGTCTGCCCCCATGGTGATCATCGTATCGTTAACAGGGATCGCGTCATTTACAATTCCGCGATTTAACTTAGCTATCTCCATCAGGATGCTTCGTTTCCCGCTTATGTTTTTGGCGAGTATTTTCGGGATTTTCGGCATTATGCTCGGCACGATTATCTTAGTGCTTCATTTATGCAAGCTGCAATCTTTCGGCATTCCTTATTTATCCGGGATTTCTCCGTTTAAACGAGATGAAGTAAAAGATATTTTTGTCAGGGCGCCTTGGTGGACGATGACCAGAAGGCCGGGCACGTATTCGCGCGGCAACGGACAGAAGGGAGCGAAAAGAGAGGACCCAAAAGATGAAGAAAACAATATATAAGTGTGTTTTGCCGCTTCTCATTTGTATCCTTCTAACGGGGTGCTGGGACCGGACAGAAATCAATGACATTGCATTTGTTGTCAGCTCAGCCATTGATAAGAAAAAAGATCAGTATCGAGTGGCCATGCAGATTCCCTTGGTCGGTCAATTAGGCGGACAAACAGGGGGCGGCGGCGGAACTGCCGGTTCAAAAACATGGTATGTTGATTCAGCTTCCGGCACTACGATCAGAGAAGCGAACAACAAGCTGCAAACCTCCTTGTCACGGACAATCAATACGTCCCACAGACGTACAGTCATTATTGGAGAGAATATGGCGAGAGACGGCGTTGCCCCAGTCTTTGATATTTTAACGCGAAATCCGCAGAACAGATTAACGGCGCTCATTTTAGTCAGCCGGGGAGAAGCTCGGGACATTTTAAACACCGATGTTCAGCTTGAACAGTTTCCGGCGGAAATGATTCGGGAGCTGGCCATTATCGCAACGAGCCGCCCCGTTTTCTTAAGCAGATTCATGTCTGATCTAGTAGAAATAGGCAGTGATCCGTATGCACCAGTCATCTCTGCATCTAAAACAAAACCTGGAGGGCAAGGCAAATCTAATTTGAAAATTGACGGGCTTGCGATCTTTAAAAAGGACAGATTGATGGATATTTTCAAAGATGAACACATGACAGCAGCCCTGATGTTGCTGAATCAAGCCCGCCAGCCAGAATTCATAGTAGACCTGCCGAATCAAATGGGGCAAACATCCATTCAGCTTCAAAAGTCCAATGCATCCTTTCATGCCGCTGAAAAAAACGGAAAGCTGTCAATGACAATCGAGATCAGAGCTAAAGGAATTATTATGGAAAACCAATCAACCTATGAGACGAGAGAAAATGACCAGTATTACATCATTCAAAAAGCACTAAACAGAACCATAAAGAAGGACGTGACAAGCACCGTTCATCGTTTGCAAAAGCTAAAGGCGGACCCGGCCGGCTTTCAAGACCGGACTATTAGAAGCACGGCAACCACGAAGAATCTGCTGAAAAAGGAATGGGAAGAGGTATACAAGGATATGGAGGTTCACGTCGTCCCAATTGTGACCATTGAGCAGGGCGGTGTCCTATACAAAACGATCAGCCATTAATGGAGGTGCGTCAGCATGATCAGCTATATCGTACAGACATTGATTGTGTGCATTGCCATATACGCATATGAATGGAAGAATTTTCGTTCCGCTAACAATCTAACAAAATGGGCCTTCAGCCTGCTGATTGCAGGAAGTGCTTTTCTATGGATTTATATGAGAGTGAATCCCCTGCTTCCGCGGCTGGGGCACCTGTTTAAATATATTCCGTTTTGAACATGACAGAAAGGATGTGCTTTATGGACAAGACCTCTGCATACCAAGGATTATTTTTCGGAGCTCTGTATACGTTAGCGGTCGGATTAAAGCATGCTCCGATTCTCATGATCGAATCAGCAAAACAAAATGCCTGGCACAGCTACATCCTCGGCGTTGTCATCGTGATTCCGGCACTCTGGCTCATGCATAGGCTGATGAAAAAGCATCAGGATAAAAATATCTATGAGCTGCTGAGCGATTCCTCACCAATCGCAGGCCGGATTATCATTTTACTGTTTTCTTTGTATTTCCTGTTAATCAATGCTCATGATTTACGTTTTTTCATCAATTTGATTAACATTTTATTTCTCCCGAGAACACCAATGGCTGTTCTTGGCGGTGTTATTATCTTTGTGGCGATCTGTATTGCCAGAGAGGGAAAAGAAACATTGACCAGAATGGCGCAGATATTCCTATTTCCATTCGGCATCCTGGTCTTGTTCCTTCCATTTACGCTGGCCACACAAATTGAGCTTCAAAACTTGACGCCTGTTTTTGAAGGTCTAATCCCATACCTTCAATCAGGCTATTACGCGTTTGGGACCATGGGGGAATTGATTATCCTTCCGCTTCTCTTCTCAAACCGGAGTGTCCCGCTAAAATACACCATTTTCGCGATACTGCTGGGCGCTTTATTGCTGGCCGTGATGTTATTTTCTTCAATTTCTGTCTTTGGTCCCAACCTGACATCTACTTTCTTTGATCCTGCTTATATGGTCATCAGGCAGATCCGCATTACGGATTTTCTGGATCGCTCAGACCTGATCATCGCGGCCTTTTGGATTCCGGTCATTATGGTGAAGATAGCAGGTTCCCTATATATCGTGGTATACGGCCTTTCGTTTTCACACTCAAAAATCGACCCGAAAGCCATGTATACACCAACCGGCATGTTCTCAGTCGTATGCGGCTTTTGGTTCTTTTTAAATACAAATCAGCTAATCGACTTTAACAGAATCAAACCAATCATTAATGTAGTGATTTCTCTTTTGCTGCCTTTACTCATTTATTTGATCATAAAAAGCAAAGCGTTGTTCGGCGCCAAAGCTAAACACTAGGAATTTTTAGCTTCTTTTGTTTGATAAACAGGATTCTGTTTTGTTTTTCTTATATCTTTCAGGTAGTACTGTTCAGATGTAAAGAATTCGGTGTACAGCGCTTTTACCTTTCTGCTCAATAACAACAGCGCAATCACATTTGGAACGAGAATAAAAGCCAATGCTAAGTCCAAAAAGCCCCAAATGGCTTTTGCTCCGCCTGCGGCACCAATGATAATAGCCGCTAAATAAACGAATTTGATCACGTGTCTTGCCAGCCGCCCGAACAGAAATTCAGCTTGCTTTACGCCGTAAAAAATGACAACCATAATGGTTGATACGACAAAGAAGACTAGGGAAACCGAAACGAAGTACCCTCCGCCAGAACCGAAATAATGCTGAAATGCAGCCGTCGTCAGTGCTGCCGGGTCATTTGAGGCGTTCTTCTCTGTCCAGACACCAGATGCAAGAACGACAAAAGCGGTGGTCGTGCAGATGATCAAGGTGTCAATGACAATGCCGATCACAGACCAAAACCCTTGCCGCACAGGATGATCAGTCATTGCTGCCGCATGTGCAATCGGGGCTGTTCCCATTCCGGCTTCATTAGAATAAAGCCCGCGGGCAAATCCCCAGCGAACGGTTTCCGCCAACGCAGCACCTGCGAACCCTCCAACTGCTGAAGAAGAGGTAAACGCATTTGAAAAGACGAGAGAGAAAAACGCCGGCACTGATGATAGATTCATGAGAACAATCAGGAGACCGGCACCCGCGTATGCCCCTGCCATAAGAGGCACGACAAACTCTGTTACTTTTCCGATCCGCTTTACCCCTCCTATCACCACTAACCCAATCAAAAATGCAATTCCGATTCCTGCGTATATTTTATTGAAAGAAAACGTCTCGGCAAGCGAGACTGAAACCGAATTTCCCTGAACCATAATGCTGGGGATCAGCTCCACAATCAGCGCAACAGAGAAGAATACGCCGAGCCATTTCATGCGCAGCCCTTTTGTTATGTAATACATCGGTCCCCCGACGTATTCACCCTGCTCATTTTTTTCTCTGTAATGAACAGCAAGAACACTTTCAGAAAACTTAATCGCCATGGCAAATAAGGCAATAAGCCACATCCAAAAAACCGCTCCTGGTCCTCCAAACATAATAGCGGCGGGCACACCGACAATGTTCGCTGCACCGATCGTTGAACTGAGGGCTGAGGTCAATGCCTGAAGCGGTGTGACTGTGCCCTCTCCCTTCGGCTTTTTTCCTACGCTGCCGATTGTCTGTTTGAAAATGTATAAAGGATAGCGAAATTGAAAACCTTTCAGCAAAATAGTGAAATACAACCCCGTCCCCGTCAGCAGGATGATCAGCGGCGGCCCCCACAGCCAATCAGATATATGCTCTATCCATACCAATAGTCGTTCCATCCCATCACCCTTTTTTCGTTTATGGGTCATTTCCCATAGATGGAAAAACATAAACCTTTTGACATAGAACTTGGAACATAAAAAGGATGGCTTTTATCAATCGCCATCCTGCAGACAAGACAAATCAGCTGGAAGAAGGTCTGTTTCGTCCAAGCCGGTCATATACTTTATTCTTATAAAAAGCGGATGCTGGCTTTGAAAACATGCCTTTTTTGTCGACAAGCTTATCAAGCAGCAATTGCTTTTCAGATTTTTTTCTGATTAATTGCTCGCGTTCTTTTTCGTCATAGCACTTTTCGATTAAATGGTCGATGGTCATAAGCTCTTTTTTGAGCGCGCCCTCGTCCTCTGCCATTCCCGCGTTTTTCAAAATACGATAGCCCATGCGCAGCGATTCCGGCAAGTGTGCCGCGTCATCCTTCGGCAGCGGCTTCCCCATTCCCGGGAGGTTTTGAAAGTCCCCGTCTTTGATGGCGCGCTTAATTTTATCTTCAGACACAATATGGGAAAAATCCATCATTTCACCTCTTTTTATCTATACCTTATATTTTATCATACAATTATCAATGTACCATTTTATTCCTTTATTTCTAGAAAGATACCTTATTTTACATTTGGTAATATCAAAGCGAAACGTTGATTCGACGGCGTTTTTCGCCACTTTCTCCATCATACGATTTTCACTTTTCTAATCTGCTGATTCGTGTTATATTGGATACGTTCGTTTTTTCTATCGTTTCGCTCGAACTGGATCGGAAAAAAGGAGTGTAACAATGAAAACATTTATAAAAGAAAGAGGACTGGCCTTCTTCTTAATTGCGGTCGTCCTGTTATGGATCAAAACGTATGTCGGTTATGTCCTGAACTTCAACTTAGGAATAGACAACACGATACAAAAAATATTGCTTTTTGTGAATCCTCTTAGCTCAAGCTTGTTCTTTCTTGGCTTTGGACTCTTGTTCAAGAAAAAATTACAGCAGACAGCCATTATAGTGATTCATTTTTTAATGTCTTTTTTACTGTACGCCAACATTGTGTACTACAGATTTTTCAATGATTTTATTACAATTCCGGTCATTATGCAGGCTAAAACAAACGGCGGCCAACTCGGTGACAGCGCATTTTCGCTGATGAGACCGACTGACGCCTTTTACTTTATCGATACGATCATCCTGATCATCTTGGCGATCAAAGTAAACAAGCCTGCCGAAACGTCAAGCAAAAAATCGTTCCGAATTATTTTTGCGTCTTCAATTCTTGTGTTCTTGATCAACCTGGCAGTTGCGGAATCAGACCGTCCTGAATTGCTGACAAGATCATTCGACCGGAACTATCTTGTGAAATACTTGGGAACATACAATTTCACGATTTATGACGCTGTACAGAATATCAAGTCCAACAGCCAGCGCGCGCTTGCCGATTCCAGCGACGTGACGGAAGTAGAAAACTACATGAAAGCCAATTACGATGTGCCGAATAACGTGTATTTCGGCAAAGCGGAAGGAAAAAACGTCATTTACGTTTCACTTGAATCTTTGCAGTCATTTATCATCGACTATAAAATTGACGGCAAAGAAGTGACACCGTTCTTAAATAAACTGGCACATGATAACGAAACGTTCTACTTTGATAACTTTTTCCACCAAACGGGACAAGGTAAAACATCGGATGCTGAATTTATGATGGAAAACTCTCTGTACCCGCTGGCTCAAGGTTCAGTTTTCGTAAACAAAGCGCAAAACACGCTGCAATCCGTTCCGGCGATTCTGAAGTCTAAGAATTACACATCTGCTACTTTCCACGGGAACACGCAGACGTTCTGGAACCGTAACGAAATGTACAAAGCGGAAGGCATTGATAAATTCTTTGATTCTGCCTACTATGACATGAACGAAGAAAACACGAAAAACTACGGCATGAAAGACAAACCGTTCTTCAAAGAATCAATGCCGCTGTTGGAAGGCCTGCCGCAGCCGTTCTATACGAAGTTCATTACCCTGTCTAACCACTTCCCATTCGGAATGGATGAGGGGGATACAGACTTCCCGGCTGGAGACTTTGGTGACTCTGTCGTCGATAACTACTTCCAGTCAGCCCATTACCTTGATCAGTCCATTGAACAATTCTTCAATGATCTGAAAAAAGACGGGTTATATGATAAATCGATTATTGTGATGTACGGAGACCACTACGGCATCTCTGAAAACCACAATAAAGCGATGGCGAAAGTGCTTGGCAAGGATGAAATCACTGATTATGACAACGCCCAGCTTCAACGGGTGCCGCTCTTTATCCACGCTGCCGGCGTGAAGGGCGAGAAAGTTCATAAATATGCCGGAGACGTTGATGTGGCTCCTACCATTCTGCATCTGCTCGGAGTGGATACGAAGGACTATCTGATGTCCGGTTCTGATATTTTATCGAAAGAACACCGTGAAGTGATTCCGTTCCGAAACGGAGACTTTATTTCACCGAAGTACACGAAAATATCCGGTAAGTATTACGACACGAAAACCGGAAAAGAACTCGATGAATCCGAAGTCGACAAGTCAGAAGACTCGCTCGTCAAGAAGGAACTTGAAATGTCCGATAAAATCATAAACGGAGACCTGCTGCGGTTCTACGAGCCGAAAGGTTTTAAGAAGGTGAATCCTTCCGATTATGATTACACAAAACATGGCGAAGATTCTTCCGAAACGTCAACGGATAACGAAGATAAATAAGAAAAAGCGGAGAGGTTGCCCTCTCCGCTTTTTTTATTTGACAGCAGCTCTCAATTCTTCCGCCGCAAATTCCACATTCGGGCCAATAATGACTTGAACCGATTGCCCGCCCGATTTGACAACCCCTTTTGCGCCTGCTTTCTTTAGCAGCGCTTCATCCACCAAAGCGGTATCCTTCACAGTCAGTCGCAGCCTTGTGGCGCAATGATCAATGGTTTGAAGGTTTTCTTTTCCGCCGAGCCCTTTCAGCATGATGTTTTCATTTACATCCTGAACAGTATTTTCATCCAGCACTTCATCCACATCATCGTCTTCCCGTCCAGGCGTTTTTAAATTCAAAGCCTTAATCAGTACATAAAACACGATAAAGTATACTGCCGCATAGCATATACCTACCAAAAGCAGAAGCAGCGGTTTTTCTGCGATTCCATAGCTGAGCACATAATCGATAGCACCGGCTGAAAAAGAGAAGCCTGAGCGGATGCCGAGCCAGTTGACGATAAATAAAGATAACCCGGTTAAGACCGCGTGAACAGCGTATAAAAGCGGAGATAAAAACATAAATGCAAACTCAATCGGCTCCGTAATCCCTGTGATAAACGCCGTTAAAGCAAACCCAATCATCATTCCAGCCGTCGCTTTCCGTTTAGACGGCTTCGCAGTCACAACCATAGCCAGACACGCCGCCGGAAGACCGAACATCATGATTGGGAAGAATCCGGTCATATATGTGCCCGCTGTCGGATCTTTCGCGAAAAAGCGCGCCAGATCCCCTGTCACTCCGTTATATTCTCCGAATTGGAACCAGAAAATATTGTTCAGCACATGGTGAAGGCCAAGCGGAATTAACAGCCTGTTGAATAGGCCGAATATGCCTGCCCCGATGCCGCCGAGCCCGAGCATCCACTCTCCAAACGAGTTTATACACGATTGAATCGGCGGCCAGACGACTCCGAATATGCCCGCTAAAATGATCGTAATAATGGCTGTTATAATCGGCACAAGCCGTCTGCCGCTGAAGAATCCGAGATATTCAGGCAGCTTGGTATCCTTGAAGCGGTTATAGGTGTAACCGGCAATTAAACCGGCAATAATTCCCCCAAACACCGCCATGTTATTTGTTTTATCAATTGTCTTTGTTGCCGCGTCAAGCATCAGATACGATATCGCCCCTGATAAACCCGCGGCCCCATTGCTGTCTTTTGAAATGCCGATGGCAATTCCGATCGCAAAAATAAGCGGCAGATGATCAAAAACCGCCGTCCCCGCCTGATAGACAAACGGGATATTAAATACATCCTCTCTGCCAAGCGCAAGGATAATTCCAACCGCAGGCAGAACCGCAATCGGGAGCATAAATGACTTCCCGAGTTTTTGTAAAAATGAAAGCATACCCATCCCCCTCATACCCTTTTTTTTCAAATATACCATATAAGATATCTAGTGATCTATACCAATTTTCCCGGGGGTATTTCTTTTTTCCCAGGTCCGTGTGTTTCCTATTTTTAAGACAGTTGTGGTAAGCTTAATCTAGATTATTTAAAAAGAAAGCGGGAATGACAGATGATTGTAACAAACGATCAAGAATTAGAAGGCCTGAAAAAAATCGGAAGAATCGTCGCGCTTGCGCGTGAAGAAATGAAGCGGAAGGCAGAGCCCGGCATGAGCACAAAAGACCTTGACCTTATCGGAAAAGCTGTGCTTGATGAGCACGGCGCCGTTTCAGCTCCTGAGAAGGAATATGATTTTCCAGGCGTGACATGCATCAGCGTAAATGATGAAGTGGCTCACGGCATACCAAGCACATCCAAAATTTTAAAAACAGGGGACCTTGTCAACATCGACATCTCCGCTGAATTTGGCGGCTTCTATTCCGACACAGGCATCTCATTTGTGCTCGGTGAAGGAGAAGAACGCCTTCATAAGCTTTGCCAATGCGCGGAAAACGCTTTTCAAAAGGGGCTTCAGCAGGCAAAAGCGGGCAAGCGCCAAAACCAGATCGGAAGAGCCGTTTATCATGAAGCACGCTCTCAAGGCTTTACCGTCATCAAAACCCTGACCGGCCACGGAATCGGCCGAAGCCTGCATGAAGCGCCGAACCACATCATGAACTATTATGATCCGTTTGATAACGCACTGTTCAAAAATGGCACAGTCATCGCGCTTGAACCGTTTATTTCAACGAAAGCAGAAACGATTGTTGAAGCTGGAGACGGCTGGACGTTCAAGACGCCGGATAAAAGCATGGTTGCCCAAGTTGAACACACGATCGTCATCACAAAAGATGAACCGATTATCTTGACGAAACTGTAGAACACATTCCGGACTTCCGGCAGGTTTAACCTCCTCCAATAGCAGGTAAAACATCATTATTCTGCACGAGGAGGTCTTGCAATGAACAGAGATCAAGAAAAAATCCAAATTGAAAACGAAATGAACGCGATGCATGGCACAATAAAAGAAGACATTTTAAAAGACTTTGAGGAATTTAAAGGCTACCTGAAAAAACAAGTCAACCGAGGCAAAAAGCTGGGATTGAATGACGGCAAGCTTGTAAAAAGCGCTGCGATCCTGGGAGACTACCTCGCAAAGCATGAAGAGCCGCAAAACGGTGAAGAAATGCTGCTGCAAGAGCTTTGGAGCGTTGCGGACGAAGATGAGAAAGAACATTTGGCACAGCTTCTGGTCAAATTGGTTGATAAACAATAAAACATGAGCCGGGCGATATGCGCCCGGCTTTCTTGATATTGTCACAGCCCGGCTCTTTCAGATATGCTACACTACTATTATGTCTGTGAAAGGAGCCTTTATCTGCATGTGGTTTATTATTTTCGGCATCATTTTTTTCATTGAAGGCATCATTATGACCGTTTACGGCGTTAAGAAAAAAAACGGGATGCTCACATATATCGGCATTGTTTTCGCCATTATGACATTTGGCGTTGTCATGATCAAACTAACCGGCCATTAAATCATATTCGGCTTTTGCTCCGCATATACATACAGAAGAACATTCGTACATCTAGTGCGAAAGGCTCAGTTTTCCCCGCATCTCTTTTCAGCATCTTTTTATAGATGTTACAATGCCAATCGTTTCGAAATCAGATAGGGAAAGGAGTTTTCTGACATGCATTACGGCAGTAAAGGCTGGTATGTGGCAGAACTAAAAAAGCAGGGGATCACGCACCATGAGGGAAGAAAGCTTCAAAGCTATAAAACCTATTTTCTTGCCAACCTGCTTGAAACAAAGAAAAAACAATCGTAAATATGGCAAAGCCGCGCACGTTGATATGCGCGGCTTTTTTCTATTCAACCGGCTGCAGCCTGTCCTTCTTTTTCATAAAGGACGCTCTCCAGCTTTCCGATAGTGCAGCCTCACTTAAAATCCGTTCAATGGCGGTGAGATTTTTTGCATCATGGTAGTTGATGCGGTTGGCGAACTGGACGGATATGCCCTTCTCTCCTCTGGACAGCAATTCAAGGTTCGCGCAGGGAGACACCCTGCCCTCCTCCAGCACGCGAAAATAAAACCCTGTATAGCCAGTTTGCTGGACCTTCAGCACCATTTCTTTTACACCAAACTTTTTCGCCAGCTTTACACACGGCTGGCGCGGCTGGCTGACCTGAACAACAGCTTCATCAAGCCTGAACACATCCCCGATGCAAACATTCTCCTCAGTCAGGCCCGCGACCGTCAGATTTTCTCCAAATGCGGCGTTTGACAGCGGTCTTGAGAGGAACTCTTCCCAAAACGGATAATGCTCCGCCGGGTAGACACAGACAGCCTTATCAGGTCCGCCGTGGTTGACGAGGTCCGCCTGTCCGTCTCCTTCAAAATTCTCCCGATGCAGCATAACGGCTGATTCAGCTGGCCGCTTCATGATGCCGGTTTCGATTTTCTTTCCGCCATATTCAAGCGTCTGCGGTTTTCCCAGATTAAGAGAAAGAATTGAATAGCGCTCTGGTTTCATACAAACACATCCCCTTTACAGGTTGTAAAATGATTGATTATCATAAAAAGAAAAGGTGGTTTTTACATGCTTCAATACCGAATCATTGTAGACGGCCGGGTTCAAGGTGTGGGCTTTCGCTATTTTGTTCAAATGGAAGCTGATAAGCGAAAACTGGCCGGCTGGGTCAAAAACCGTGATGACGGGCGTGTCGAGATTTTGGCAGAGGGTCCGGAAAACGCCCTGCAATCGTTTGTTGAGGCTGTAAAGAACGGAAGCCCTTTCTCAAAGGTTACCGACATCTCTGTGACTGAATCCCGCAGCCTTGAAGGCCATCATCGATTTTCTATTGTTTACTCATAAGGCTTATCTTGATAAAAGTAATTCGGCTTAACGATTGAGTTATCATAGGATCGGTGGAAGATATGAGTGGCAGCGGGTGAAATTGGCGGAATCAGCCACGTCCAGTCCCCCGTCAGCTTTCTGCCCGCTTCTTCCTCCTGTTCTTCAAACCGTTTAAACTGGCTTGCCGCTGTATGATGATCAACGATGCTGACACCCTGCTTTTTATACGAGTGCAGCACAGCTTTATTCAATTCAACTAGCGCTTGATCCTTCCATAAATCCGTATTGTAATCAGCGGCGATGCCGATCACGGACGCTACTTTTTTGAGCTTGTCGTACCGCTTTTCATCTGCGAGGTTTCTCGCTCCGATCTCCGTGCCCATATACCAGCCGTTAAATGGCGCGGCATTATAATGAATGCCCCCGACCTCAAGCTTCATATCAGAGATGATAGGCACGCCGTACCACTTCAGCTCCAAATCAGAAAACGCCTCGATGTCCGGATGTATGATTGGAACCTCGATCACAAGTGAACGCGGCAGCTCATACCAGACAGGCTGTTTGTCGCCTTTCATGCGAAAAATGAGCGGCAGCAGGTCAAAATCCGTTCGCTCTCCGCGCCAGCCGAGCTCTTCGCAGGCTGCTGTCAGTGAACAGGAAGCCGGGTCACCGATTCTTTCTCCGTCTGACTCATATCCAGCGTACCGGATCAGCTGATGATTCCAGATCTCGACTTGCTTTTCACCCTTCTCTTCCGGAGGGAAAATCGTAATGGTCGGTCTGATTTTCCCGTTATTGGTGGCGGTTTCAATATGGTGAAAGAGGGCGTCACGCACTTCCTCCTTCGTCCGGACGTCTCGTCTGTCGATAACATTCAGCGAATTCCAGAACAATCTGCCGATGCAGCGGTTGCTGTTTCTCCAAGCCATTTTCGCTCCGTGCTCCAGCTCTTCCTTCGAATGTACATAGCTTCCGGTCAGGTCAATTTCGCTTTTAATGTCCTCGAGACGGTCTTTCACTTCCTCCTCCTTTCCCAATTCCTGATAGCATGCGGCAATAAACGCTTTCGCTTCGTTCCAGAGTATTTCTTTTTCTTCCAACAAACTCTCCCCTTCACATCACTTCATGCTTTTCATTGTATCGTTTTTAAGCGGCAAGACAAATGATTTTTCTGCAACTTCCTGGAAAACAATAAAAAACACCCGCGTGGTGCGGGTGTCAAATAGACGATAACCGATTTGCCAATTCAGTTAAGTCACTTCGAAAGTTTTTGCCGGTCATCGGTATGCCGTGCCCGGTCAATAACGCTTCCGGTTCAAGACCGGCCAGCTTTAGAATGGACTCCGCGGCCGTATCTGTGTCAGGCGTGAAATAAGCCGGCGGACCGTGAAGCTCCTGTTTTTGTATCAAGACGTCAGCCATTTTCTCCTGTTCCACTGTAATAACAGCATCACCTGCCACAAGCACGCGGCCGTCATCGCGGAATAACGAAATATGGCCCGGCGTGTGTCCTGGTGTCGCAATCCACATCCACTCGTCAAGAAAGGGGACTGAACCGTCTTCCGGCAGTGCCTGGACATGTGAGGAAATATCGATGGAGTGCCGCGGAAACAGCGGCGACAGCTTGGCGACCAGCCCGCTCTTGCTGTCAGGACGAGCCGGAGGATAATCTTCTTTACCTGTTACATAGGGCATTTCCCGAGAATGGACATAAACAGGTACATCCCAATGTTCAAGGATCTCTTCGATTGCCCCAATATGGTCAAAGTGCCCGTGTGTGAGGATAATCGCCTTCAGCTGAAACCCTTCACCGAATCTTTGTTTGGCTTCATTGACAATCATGCCGGCTGATTGAGGCATGCCGGCATCAATTAAAACAAATGAGTGAGGTTCAGAAGGCAGCTGAATAAAATAAACATTCGCAATTTGCACAGTCAGGCCGTGCACACCTTTTGCCGCTTCGAACCCCGTTCCGCTTCTGACTGAAGTCAGCGGCATATAAGGATCACTCATAATGACACCTCCGGAATGTTGTATGCCGTTAGTGTGTGTCATTACGCCTGAATTATCATACGGAAATAGAGATCGCACCGATCAATAGAGCGATAGCCGTCATGACGATCACTGCGAGAACCGCCCATTTCAATGCGAATTTTTGATGGTCATCAATAGAAACTCCGACGAGTCCGACAAGCAAATGAGTGGATGGCACAAGCGGACTCAGCATATGAATCGGCTGGCCGATAATAGAGGCTCTGGCAATTTCCACTTTATCCACACCGTATGCGACAGCTGTTTCTGATAAAATCGGCAGCACCCCGTAGAAATACGCGTCATTCGGCATCAAGAATGTGAAAATGCCGCTTGTTAAAGCAACAATCGCCGGGATCAATCCGCCCATTTGTTCCGGTATCATGGACACGAGCGAGATCGCCATTTCATCAACCATTTTCGTGCCTGTCAAAATCCCCGTGAACACCCCCGCGGCAAAAATCATTGAACCGATAGCCAGCACGTTGCTGGAATGCGCCGCGATGCGCTGCCTCTGATGCTCGAGATTGGGATAATTCACAATCAGCGCAATACAAAACGCAATGACAAACAGTACGGTTAAACTGACTTTACCCGATACTAAACATCCTATTAAAGAAAGCGTTAACAATAAATTGAACCACCAAAGCTTCGGCCGCTTCCACTCATCTTCAACCGCTGCCGCAGGTTCATTGGCATTGGCCGGCTGTTTCAGTTCAATCACACCAAGGCGCTTTCGTTCCGCTTTTCCAAGCACATACGCAACCGCCACCATACAAAGCATCCCGCTTGCAATGACAGGAATCATCGGCCCTGTAAGCTCAGCTGGATCAACCCCCAGCGCACTCGCCGCCCTCGGCGTCGCACCACCCCATGGAATCGTGTTCATGATTCCCATGCCGACTCCCGCGATTCCCGCCAAGATAATTGGCCGGATGCCTAGCAGCAAATAGAGCGGAAGCATGGCGCTTGTCGTAATCATGTACGTTGTCGAGCCATCTCCGTCCAAGGCGACGAGCATTGTAAGAACCGCTGTCCCGACAACAATTTTTAAAGGGTCTCCTTTGACCATGCTTAAAATTTTGCCAACCATTGGATCAAACAGGCCTGTATCAATCATAATTCCAAAATATAAGATCGCAAACATAATCATGACCGCAGTCGGCGCGACTTGTTGAATCCCCGAAATCATCATGTCCCCAACTTCAGTAAATCCAAATCCGGCGATAAGCGCAAACACAATCGGCGTCAAAACCAATGCTGTTAAAACAGAAAGCCGTTTTGTCATGATCAATGCCATAAACACAAGCATCATGAGAAAGCCTAAGATTGCTAACACATCCATTCCCCCTTAATGAATCCGCTTACATTTTTTTCTCCCTTACTCCCCTTTTTGTCTTGCCTTTTTGCCATCGTATGGGAAAACAAATCGCAAGTAAATAATTTGGTTTTTTTGTATTTTTAATTTTTTAAAACCGTTTTGTTCTTTTTGATCAATTTTCGGCATGAAAAAAATCCCGGGATGCCGGGATCTTAATTTCCTGTCATGATGCTTTGATAAAAAGCAGATTGTTCTTCTAAAAACCGTTTCGTTTCCCTGCTGTTTAAATAAAAGCTTTCCCAGTCCTGTTCGTTTATTTTCCGCTTCCATTCAGGTGAAGAGGTGACCTCCTTTAGCGCTTGATCCCAGTAAGAAATCTCTTCCTCAGACATATTTTTCGGGCCCAAAATCCCTCTCCAATGAGAAAAAACAAACGGGATTCCCTGCTCCTTCCACGTCGGTACATTTGGAAAACCGGGAAGTCTTTTATCAGACGTTACAGCGGCTAACGTGATATCGCCGTTTCGTTCATATGGTTTCGCTTCAGAAAGTGTCATGGAAGCCGCTTCTATCTCATGTCTGATCAGCGCCTGAATGAGCTGTTCACTGCTGTCATACTGTGAGAATTGAATGTCAAACGCGTCAATGCCGTACATATCTGCCGCTCTGACGAACGAGAGCTGATCATCATTGCCAAACCCCGGGGCAAAGCCGATTCTCACCTTGCCAGGATGCATGTTGATCTCATTCAGCACATCCTTGCCATTTGTTAACGCTGATCCTTTTGGCAATGCAACCGTCTGCCATTCCTTGGAGAGAATGGCGAGCGGCGTAAAATCGGCCATTTTTAATTTACTTTGCCCGAGAAGATCATTGCTCAATATTAGGCTGGACGTCATGCTGATGGTTTGTTTGCTGCTTTTGTTGACATATTTCCAGCCTTTCTCTCCCCCGCCGCCGGGTTTATAGACGATATGAACATCACCCTTCACGATCTGCTTCTGACTCAAAACAGAATGGATGGCCTGCGCTGTGACATCCCAGCCGCCAGAAGGCTCAGCGGGGACGACAATTTCTATCGGCCCGTCCGGCAGGCGCGGCGCAGCCGCCTGCCTGATATCACCCTGCATAAAGATCAATAGAAAAATCAATAATATTATAGATTTTTTCATATCTAATCCGCCGCCAAATAATATTTTCTCTCCGGCCTGCCGATAATCCCGTATTCAAGCTCGGCTCTTGCTTCTTCCTTTGACACAAGGTACTCGGCATAACGGCGGGCAGTTGTTCGTGACGCCCCCATTTTTTCCCCAAGTTCCTCCGCTGTCAATCCTTCTGACGCAGTCTGAAGCGCTTCCTTAATTTTTCGCAGTGTAATCGAATTAATGCCAGTCGGCAAATCCTCTGCCGGCAAAGCTGTCTTCACACCGTTCCCAAAAATATGGTCGATCATCGATTGGCTGACCTCCGGCTGAGACATGAGCAGCTTCCTTTTTTCTTTATACTGAAGCAGCACCTGCCTGAACTTGTCAGCCGTTACGGGTTTGATCAAATAGTGGGCAATCCCCGCTCTTAGCGCTTCCTGCAAATGCCGGGTTTCTGTTGCCGCTGTGATAATCATAATGTCCACTTCAGGAAATCGGCTTCGTATATCAGGAATCAACGCGGTCCCAAGCTCGTCCGGCATATAAATATCCAGCAGAAGCAAATCAGCCTTGTGTTCCTTCAAAAGCGCCAATGTCTCTTTTGCGTTAGCCGCCTTGCCGATAATCTTGAATCCATCAAGCTGTTTAATCAATCTCTCATGGATTTGCGCAACTCGAAAATCATCCTCCGCAATCGCGATGTGAATCAAATGGATTCCCCCTTTGTTTCTCCTTCGGTATAAACACAGTGAATACCGCCCCGCCAGTTTTTTGATTCGCCAGTTCGATCCAGCCGCCCAGTTCACGCACTGAGTCTTTCACATTGGCCAGACCGTAGCCTCTCCTCATCCCCTTTGAAGAATAGCCTCTCTCAAACACTTCTTCCATCTTATCTGGCGGCACACCGGGCCCTGTGTCTGATACTTCAATGACAATGTCATGGCCCATATCCGTGATAAAAAACAAAACTTCCTTCACGCTTTGCTCCGCTACAGCTTCGAAAGCGTTATCAATTAAATTGCCGATAATTGTAATAAGATGGGACAAGCCGATATGTGCAGGAAGAGGCGCGAGTGAGCTGTTCTCATCAATCACCAGCTTGACCTTCTTTTCCGATGCCTTGCTTATTTTCCCTAACAAAATGGCCTGAACCTGCTGCGAATGGATGTTATGGAATAAAAGATCATGCTGTTCATTTTGTATCGCATATTCCTCTTTAATCAGATCAATGGCTTCATCATACTCCCCAAGCTCAAGCAGCCCTAAAATCGCATAAAGCTTATTTGAAAATTCATGAGTCTGCGCCCTGAGATCCTCTGAATATTTGCGAACCTCTGTCAATGTGTCGATCAGCTTCTTCAGCTCTGTTTTCTCCCTGAAGCTGACGACAATCCCATATGCCTGCCCGCCTTGATTCATCACTTTCGTATTGATAATAAACACTTGATCGTTGACGCTTACCTCTTGGTTCGGCAGCATTTCTCCTTGTTCAAGCACAGACATCAGCCCTGCTCCCGGCATGACGTCATCTATAGGAAGATGGATCACAGGCTCGGGCAGCTTCAGCATCTCGGCCGCCGATACGTTCATCATGGTGACGACGCCTTCACGATTGGTGGCAATAATCCCTTCTCGAATCGCGAAAAGCATTGCGTTCCTCTCACGATATAGAGCCGCGATCTCATGCGGTTCAAGCCCAAGCGTATCCTTTCTGATGCTTTTCGCCAGCACGGCGGCGCCAATAAATCCGAGCAGCAACACAAGCACAGCAATCACACTCAAATTTCTCAAATGCTTTTTGATGCTTTGCTCTGTCTCCGTTTGCAGAAAATCAACAGATACGCTGCCGATCACTTGGCTGTATCCCTTTTGTTCTTTTATAATCGGCGCGCTCCCTCTGATCACTCTTCGTCCATCCGCTTTTGTTTCAGAAACATGCGAACCGCCAAACAAAATTTCTCTGCTGCGCTCCAGTTTCTTTAATCCGCTTTTTAAAGAGGCGCTGCGAATGTCTCCTTTTTCGTCCAAAACATAAATGGCAAACGCGCCAGTCTGTTCTTTCATTTGTTCAATGACCTCTTGCGTCTCAGCCGCATGTCCGCCTTTTCTCTCAATGAGCTCTTTAACCGGCGGCATATAGGAAATGGTTCTCGCCGTTTGAACCGCCAGCTGCTCTGCCTGTCTCCGTTCTCCCTGTGTATGCTGAACGGCTAACGTAATAGTCAGCACACCAATGACAAAGACCAGCAGAGCCGCAATCAGCCCCATTATTTTTGTTTGCAGGGAAAAATGGAACCGCTTTTTCACCACAGCACCAGCCGTCCTTTCTACCTAGATCATATCATTTTTATAGGGAATTTTCTCATTTTTCAAAATCCGTTTTCTTGCGAAGGAGTGAAAATAAAAAAAAAGGCAGACCGCGTCTGCCTTTTTCTTTCTACCATATTCCTAGTACTTTCCACCATAATCCGCCGATCACAAGCCATACGATGATATGAACAATCGACAGGATAAATCCGATGGACCACCATTTGCCTTGTGGGATGTAGCCTGCTCCGAAGAAGACCGGAGCCGCTCCAGAACCGTAGTGAGTCGTTGACCCGAACAGGTTGCTGATGAACGCGAGGCTCAGCGCTGCTAAAAGCGGCGGTGCGCCCGCTGCCACGACGACAGCCAAAAATGCTGAATACATCGCACTGATGTGGGCTGTCGCACTTGCAAAGAAATAGTGAGAGTAATAATACACAACAATTAAAATGATGAATGCCACAATCCAAGAGAACCCTGATACGGATGATTTCATGGCATTACTGAACCAAGACACCATGCCTAATTCATTCAAGAAGTTGGCGAGCATGACAAGCGCCGCAAACCAAGTGAGCGTATCCCAAGCGCCCTGTTCTTTCTTGATATCATCCCAAGTCAGAACCTGTGATAATAAGAGAACGGACAAACCGATCAATGCGGTTGTGGTTGCGTCGATGTTGAAGCTGCCGCCAAAAATCCACAGCACAAGCACCAAAAGAAACACGATAACCATGGAAAGCTCTGATTTTTTGAATGGTCCCATTTCTTTCAGTTTTTCTGTTGCGATTTTCGCCGCATCCGGTGTTTCTTTGATTTCCGGCGGATACAGCTTGTAAATCACAAGCGGCGTGATGATTAAGCTTACAAGTCCCGGTACAATCGCGGCAATTGCCCAGCTTGTCCATGTTAAGTCCACCCCTGCGACATCATGGGCCAGCTTGGCAATCAGCGGGTTCGCCGCCATCGCTGTCAGGAACATAGCAGATGTGATCAGATTCCCCTGAAAACCGGTTTTTAATAAGAATGCACCGATTTTTCTCTCTGTTCCATTTGCCGGGCTTGATCCGAATGTTTCGGATAATGATCTGATAATAGGAAATATAATGCCTCCTGCACGCGCCGTATTACTTGGAATAGCAGGTGAAAGTATTAAATCACTGAATAGCAGTGAATAAGAAAGTCCAAGGGTTTTTTTCCCGAATTTCTGAACGAATACATACGAAATTCTCGCACCGAGCCCGGTTTTGATAAATCCCCGGGAAATAAAGAATGCGATAACGATAAGCCAAATGGTCTTATTCCCGAATCCGCTTAATGTATCCTCAATTGATAGTGTTCCAGTTAGTGCAGTAACCGCCAATGCAAAAATTGCAATTGCACCCATTGGCAAGGGCTTGGAGATAAAGCCGATAATTGTCGCGACAAAAATCGCAAACAAATGCCAAGCTTTAGGTTCAAGTCCGGACGGAGCGGGAATAAACCAGATGATTAGTCCCACAGCGACAGTAATAAGCAATGGAACAAGCTTTACTGCTGACTGTTTTCCTGCGTCTTTTTCTGAAGCCATAAATAGGTCTCCTCCTATATACTTGTTTTCCGATCCCCTTTTCCATTCTACTCCTTAACTAAGTTAATAAACATTTTAATTAATTAAAAAACACAAAGGTTAGCACCCTTTGTGTTTTTCACTTTCTTAATTTAATTTACCCGCACCCGCTTGATTTATAACATTTGATTTCACATTAGCAGAAGCATCAATCGATCCATGCAGAGACGGCGTCCAGCCGACAGAAGAGCTCAGCCCGTTTGCAGCCGATGCGTTGATCTGTGTGCCGTTCAGCAACGTGCCGGAGTCATATAAAGCCGTTCCCCCGCTGAATACGCTGATCGTTTTAGCAGCTGACAGTCCCGGTACGTCAATGACATTGTTTTGGGCATAGATTTTAGATGACTTTCCGATTCCCCATGCATAGCTGAAAGGATAACTTGAAGAGCTTGTGCTTCCTTCATAATAGTTATTGTATACGTGCACTTGCCCGAAGCGGACTCTCGGCGCGCGCTGGACAATATTTTTATAGCGGTTATGATGCAGCGTAATTTTTAATTTGCCGTCATCGGAGGTTTTGCTGTCACTTGATCCGAAAATGGAGCTTTTATCATGATCGTGATAATAGTTGTAAGACATCGTGATATAGTTAGCACCGTTGGAAGCATCCGTTTGGCCGTCATGGTGCTGATATTTTCTTCCATAATATTTCGGCGATGTGCTGTCCGGACGCGAACCGTCATTAAATGTACAGTGATCAATCCAGATGTGTGTGCCGCCGTTTATCGTGATGTTGTCGTATTGTGAGTTCCAGTTCCCTGAGCTTCCGTCAGTCGGATCCCATTGCGGAAAATAGTCATAGGCATCCTGGAATTCAATGTTGCGAATAATGACGTTATCACTCTTGATTTGGAAGTTTCCGCCCACGACTTTAGCGTTAGTCCCTGAACCGACGATCGTCGTGTTTGCAGGAATATCCACCATGACCCGTGCTTTTTGGTTTTTCTGAGAGCGTGCTCTCGCTTCTTCTTGTGTTCCCGACGGCTCTTTTTTGCCCCATGTGCTAGGATCATAGGATTTCAAATATTTGTCCAAATCATACTCCGGATCTTTATAGTCATTTAGACCAAGCGGCTTCAGATTGTCATCCACGTTCATGTCAATCGTTCCCTTGATATAAATGATTTTTGGCGTTGTGTTCGTTTCCTTCCCTAATGCCGAGACAAGCTGGTTTCTGTTGCTGACGGTATACACATTTGAGGACGATGCTTTTGATCCGCCTGTCGTGCCGGTCGAGTACGCGCCCCATCCATCATTGGATCCCAACGTCTGGTGGCCTAAATCAGCTGCGTTCGCGCCAGCTGGAGTCAATCCTAAAAACAAAGCCGTAGCTAACATCACTTTTTTCATCCACTATGTACCCCCATTTTCTATTTTGTGAGATTTTATTCCAATTTATCACAAAAATATAATAGCAAATTGAGGGACATCCAGAACCGAAAATGTTCCGCTATCCTATTGCGGCATTCTGCAAAATACCACCGCAAAGACCGCAAAAAAACCAAAAGGCCGTCATGGCCTTTTGGTTTTTCTTTGCTTTATGCCCAAGCTTTCACTTTTTCGTTATCTGTCACAAAGAGAAGCACTTTTCCTTCATCTAAGCGTTTTTCAAATTGAGCGGCTTCATCTTCAGAAAAACCGATTTCGTGAATTTTATTGCGGAGCTCGTCTCCTTTTTTATTGAAGATATTTCCCACCGCGTGCTTGAAACCTGTTTCTTTGGCTCCGATCGTATTGGCATTCGTGTTGTCTGCCAGGCGTTCCGTTCTGTCATCGTCGTGAGCTAAGACGTATACATCCTCTTTCGCAACACCCATTTTCTGTAATTCCTCTACATCCTTCATGAGCTGTTCGTCATTTGTATACTCTTTTACAACTGGTTTCATGTCGATATTCCTCCTTCATGTTTTCTATATTTCTTTCATACCCGATCGTCTGTACCTGAAACAGATTCCAGAACATTAAAGAGAAAAACAGGAGGAATGGTAGTAGCTATTTGTTTTCCGTCCATGGTAAAGTGATAGGAACGGGACCTATTTTCAGAAAAATCAAAATTAAAGAGAAGCCGCTGCACGGAGCACACGACCATGAAATGCTGCCTTTATCCGTACGAGCAGGAGGTATGTCTAATGCAATACTTTTCACCAGAACAGCAATACAATGCTTGGATTGTGAGTGATTTAGTCAAACAGATTTTCCATAAGCGTGCCGGATGTTCACCAGGAATTCACGAGCTTGCGGTTTTTGCCGAGGAACATTTTCATATCGATATCGACTTTGTTTTCTCGATTATCATGAATATCGGCGACATTGAATTTGCACTAACAGATGAAATAGAAAAGAAATTGTCCGGTTATCTCAGCACTCTCCTTCCTTATGTCACTGCTGATATGTTCGAAACCTCTAAAGCCAACGCCCATGCGTTTTTGTCTCGAAGACACGGTAACGCTGCATACCACTTATTTGTGTCTGATGATGCTTTCATGAGAAAGCAGTAAAAAACGCAGCTTTCTTTACTAAAAAAATATTGACATGATAAGCCATGCTATTATAGTGTTACATGTGATAATGATTCTCATTACTAAATCTAAAAAAAGGAAGAATGACATGCGCACCTATTCTAACAAGTTGATTGCCATCATGAGTGTTTTATTGCTCGCCTGCCTCATTGTATCCGGCTGTTCATCAAACCAGAATAACAACGGAAGCGGCGAAAGCAAGTCTAAGGATTCCAGAGTGATCCATGACGAAGAAGGAAAAACGACAGTAAGCGGCACACCTAAGCGGGTGGTGGTGCTTGAGCTTTCATTCTTGGATGCCGTTCACAATCTCGGCATTACGCCGGTGGGCATCGCCGATGACAACAAAAAAGATATGATTAAAAAGCTTGTCGGCAGCTCCATTGATTACACATCTGTAGGCACACGCAGCGAACCCAATCTTGAGGTCATCAGTTCCTTGAAGCCTGATTTAATTATCGCTGACGCTGAGCGCCATAAAAACATTTATAAACAGCTGAAACAAATCGCTCCGACAATTGAATTGAAAAGCCGTGAAGCGACATATGACGAAACGATCGACAGCTTTACGACCATTGCTAAAGCATTAAATAAAGAAGATGAAGGAAAAGAAAAGCTTGCCGAGCACAAAAAAGTCATCAACGATCTAAAAGCCGAACTTCCGAAAGATGAAAACCGCAACATCGTTCTCGGCGTTGCAAGAGCGGATTCCTTCCAGCTTCATACATCATCATCCTATGACGGAGAAATCTTTAAAATGCTAGGCTTTACACACGCTGTGAAGTCAGATAACGCCTATCAAGAGGTCAGCCTCGAGCAATTGAGCAAAATCGATCCTGATATTTTGTTCATCTCAGCCAACGAAGGCAAAACCATTGTAGACGAGTGGAAAACGAACCCGCTCTGGAAAAATCTCAAAGCGGTGAAAAATGGACAAGTCTATGATGCGGACCGTGACACTTGGACAAGATTCAGAGGCATCAAGTCTAGTGAAACAAGCGCCAAAGATGTGCTTAAAAAAGTGTATAATAAATAGGACAAATGAGAAGCGAGGGGAAATCCTTGCTTCTTCGTTTTTGCAACCAGACGCAGTAAGGAAGTGAGACTGTTGTATCATTCAGCCAAACGGCGCTCATCATCAAGACTGATGATGTTCATCATTGCACTGATTATTTTTATATTTGGGCTTGGGCTGAATCTTTCAGTAGGAGCCTCAGACATCGGCATCATAGATTCATTGAAATATCTTTTTGTATGGGACGGTTCAAAGGAACAGCTCATCATCTCTACTCTTCGCCTTCCCCGCACATTAATCGGCGTTTTTGTCGGCGCCAGCCTAGCTGTAGCAGGGGCGCTGATGCAGGCTATGACCAGAAATCCTCTGGCTTCACCCCAAATTTTCGGTGTGAATGCGGGTGCATCGCTTTTTGTCGTTGCTTCTCTCGTCATTCTGCCGGCATCGCCCTATTCATCTGTTATATTCGCTTTTGCGGGTGCGGCAGCAGGCGGCGCGATTGTATATATGATTGCCTCATCCGGCGGAATGACACCTGTCAAGCTGGCGCTGTCAGGAATGGCCGTGCACTTGTTCCTTTCCTCTATGACACAGGCCATCATTATTTTAAATGAGTCAGGTGAGGATGTTCTGTACTGGATGACAGGCGCAATCGACGGCAGCAACTGGCAGGACGTCATAACCATCGCTCCGTTTTCTGTCATTGGCATCGGGCTTGCCCTCGTATTTTCCGGTTCTGTTTCTGTTCTCGGTCTCGGAGACGAAACAGCAAAAGGGCTTGGACAAAATATGAACGGCATCCGGATTCTGATCAGTTTGATTATTTTAATCCTTTCCGGCGCTTCCGTAGCCGTCGCCGGGCCGATTGGCTTTGTCGGGCTGCTCGTCCCACATATTGTCCGCAAGCTGATCGGAGAACATTATCAATACGTGCTTCCGTTTTCGGCACTGTTCGGTGCCATTTTGCTGGTGTACGCAGATGTTCTGGCCAGATGGATTGCATTTCCTTATGAATCACCGGTCGGCATTGTCACCGCGATTATCGGAACGCCGTTTTTCTTATATTTGGCAAGGAAAGGGCGACATCTGAAATGAAGAAAACAACCAGAAAACAAAAACGCCCCTTGCTGGCGATACTCATATTGGCCGTGATTTTGATCGTTCTGTCCGTCATCAGCATTGGAATCGGTGCATTATACATTTCACCTGATGCGGTAGTGACGAATCTGCTGGGACTGGATCATTCCTTTGAATTTATCATCCAGCAATATCGTCTGCCCCGCATCATATTAGCGATTTTGGCCGGTGCTGGGCTTGCCGCTGCCGGAGCGATTTTACAGGGTGTGATCCGAAATCCGCTCGCTTCCCCGGACGTTGTCGGCATTTCAAAAGGCTCCGGACTTGCGGCGATGGCTGTGATTCTCATCTTTCCTGAGTCGCCGGTATACGTGCTTCCGTTCTCCGCATTTGCCGGAGCCGCCATTATTGCTGTACTATTATTAATGATAGCCCGAAAAAAGAGCATTCAGCCCTCTTCACTGGCTTTATCAGGCATTGCTTTAGGCGCGGTCTGCCACGCCGGAATGCAATATATGATGGTCAAGTTTCCGGGCGACGTGAATGCTGCACTCATTTGGCTGACAGGAAGCCTCTGGGGAAGAAACTGGGAAGAAGTCAAGCTGCTTGCGCCTTGGCTTTTGATTCTTTTTCCGATCGTATGCATACTCATACCGAAGCTGGATCTTATGTCACTCGGGGATGAGCTTGCGCAGGGTCTCGGAGAAAACGCAAACCGGCTGCGATTCATCCTGATTTTCACCGCGGTGGCGCTGGCGGGAAGCTGTGTAGCCGTCGTCGGCTCAATCGGTTTTATCGGCTTGCTTGCTCCGCATATCGCCAGACGGCTTACCGGAGAAAAAGCTAAATATTTACTGCCTGCATCGGCATTGATTGGTGCTATTATATTATTAATTGCAGATACGTTAGGGCGTGGCATCATGCCTCCGGTTGAAATACCTGCCGGAATACTGACAGCCGTGATCGGCGCGCCTTATTTCTTATATTTATTGAAATTCGAAGCGAGGAAACAGTAGGGAGAGGATACCATGGGAAAACTGGCTGCAGACCAGCTCACTCTTTCATATGACAGTACAGTGATTATTGACGGAGTCGACTTAAAGATAGAAGAAGGAAAAATCACTGCGCTCATCGGCGCTAATGGCTGCGGTAAATCAACAATCCTCAAATCGCTCGCCAGGCTGATGGCTCCGAAAAGCGGTACAGTGCTACTAGAAGGAAAAGACATCCACCGCCAGCCATCAAAAGAAGTCGCAAAAAAACTGGCCATTCTTCCACAATCTCCTCAGGCTCCTGAAGGATTGACGGTAGAGGAATTATGCTATTTTGGCAGACATCCTCACAAAAAGCTGTTATCCAAGCATACCCAAGAGGATCATGACATGGTAGAGTGGGCGCTGGAAGCAACGGGCATGATTGAACTGAAGGATCGGACACTTGATGCCCTCTCAGGCGGCCAAAGACAAAGAGCCTGGATTTCCATGGCACTTGCGCAAGGCACTGATTTGCTTTTGCTTGATGAGCCGACCACGTATTTAGACATCTCACACCAGATTGAAGTACTTGAACTGCTGAAAAAGCTGAACCGCGACCATGGCCGCACCGTTGTCATGGTGCTCCATGATTTAAACCAAGCCGCTCAATATGCTGACTATCTAATCAGTGTGCTGGACGGAAAAATATACAACGCCGGAACACCGGAAGATGTGTTCACCCAGCCATTTTTCCGTGAAGTCTTCGGCTTGGAATGCTGCATCATGAGAAGCCCGATCGACCAGAAGCCAATGTGCCTGCCGACGGGACTGTGTCCGAAATTACGGGCGAAATGAAAAGGAGAGGAGCCCCCTCTCCTTTTTTGTATGCCGGCTTACCTTTTGTATTTCCTCTCCTGTCCATGTTACAGTGGTGTCAACCAAGTGATAGGAGGATGAAAATGACAGCATCTCAGCAGCAAATTCAATTAGCAAGACGTCCACAAGGTATTCCTGTTCATGAAGACTTTCGCTTTGAAACCATTCCGGTTCCTGAACCCAAGCAAGGGGAAGTGCTTGTCAAAACGCTTTATGTTTCGGTTGACCCTTATATGCGCGGCCGTATGCAGGATACGAAGTCATATGTTGAGCCGTTCGCCTTGGATGAAGCGCTTTCTGGCGGGGTTATCAGTGAAGTTGTGTCTGACGGGAATCATCTGAAAAAAGGCGATATCGTCATCGGAAATCTCAGCTGGCAGGAATTTTCCGCTGTGAGCGAGTCTGCCTTGCGAAAAATTGATACAAGCCTTGCTCCCGCTTCGGCCTATCTCGGCATTTTGGGAATGACCGGCTTAACAGCATACTTCGGATTGCTGGACATCGGACGCCCGAAGGAAGGCGAAACCGTGGTTGTCTCCGGAGCTGCGGGAGCCGTCGGTTCAACAGTCGGGCAAATTGCCAAAATCAAAGGCGCGCGAGTTGTCGGTATCGCGGGTTCTGATGAAAAAATCGACTATTTAAAACAGGAGCTTCAGTTTGACGAAGCCATCAATTACAAAACAGCGGATGATATCCAAAAAGCGCTTCAAAACGCTTGTCCTGACGGTGTCGATGTGTATTTTGACAATGTCGGCGGACCGATTTCAGACGCGGTGATGAATCTGCTCAATGAATTTGCCCGCATTCCGGTGTGCGGCGCCATTTCTTCCTATAACGCAGAAAGCGAAGCAGATGACATGGGCCCTCGTGTCCAATCAATACTCATTAAAACGAAGTCGCTGATGCAAGGCTTTATCGTAAGCGACTACTCCGATCGTTTTTCTGAGGGAGCAAAACAGCTGGCCGAATGGCTGAAAGCTGGTAAACTCCATTACGAGGAAACCATCACAGAAGGCTTCGAAAACATTCCTGACGCGTTTCTCGGTTTATTTAAGGGAGAAAATAAAGGGAAACAGCTGATCAAGGTCAGTGATCCGAGCTGAATGAAGATGAAAACGGGAGGGCTTTTTGCCCTCCTTTTATGTTTCGATGAGATCAGCTGCGAAGAATCAGCGTAAGAAAACCATCTTCATCAGGTTCTGTATCTTCCAAAGTGAATCCTGCTGCTTGAAAGCAAGCTAAACTGATTCGATTGTCTTCTTCAATGCATGCCACCCATTCCCGCACGCTAGTAAAATCAGGTTCGGTCATCAGCTTTTGCAATATCCGTTTTCCGTACCCTTGAAGCCGGTACAAAGGATTGACGATCAATCCAATATATGTCCGCTTCTCCCCGAACTCAATAACGACCATCCCTGCCGGCAGCTGTCCATCATACGCCATGATGACAGTATCGTGTTTATCTTTATTTACTCGTGCATACCACTCATCTAATGGCAGCATCCCATCCATTCTCCGTCTGGTATCCTCATTCTCAAACCAGCGTTCAAGAATTTTCAGCTCTGACTCCTTCACTGCTTGAAACCTGTCTATTGAAACCATCTTCCCACCCCCTGCGCGAAACTTTTTCTATTATTTTACAACAAAAAAAGGGCTTTTCGCCCTTCTTTTTATTTCGTCTTCAGTTTTCCGCCTGCATACACAGCTTCACTCAGTTCAACACCAAGCTTCTTCGCCATTTTTTTCAGCTTAGATTCCTCCAATTTTGTCACAAGGCTCAGCACGTTGCCTTCTTTTCCGGCCCGGCCTGTTCGTCCTGATCTGTGGACATAGCCATCTTCATCTGGAATATCAGCATGAATCACGTATGGCAGGTTTTCAATGTCTAAACCGCGTGCGGCAATGTCAGTCGCCAATAAAAGAGGAAACTCTCCGTCTTCGAATGCGGCAATGATTTTTGCCCGCTCCATTTTTTTCGCTTCACTGTGCAAAACGCCGAGTTCAACGTGGTGATATGCCAGTTTTTCCGCATATACACTCAGGTTGCCAATGTCTCTCACAAATACGAGTGCCTGCATGCCTTCAAGCCTTGACAGCTTTTGTAGCAGCTTCACTTTGTCGCGCTGGTCGCAAATCAGGTATTGATGTTTCACTTTCCCTGCCTCCGCCTTGCTTCGCTGCACCTTCAACACCTCAGGCTCTTGCGCCAATTCGCGGAGCACATCCTCTGTTTCCTTTTTAAGCGTGGCAGAGAAACATAGAAGCTGGCGGTCTCTTAATGTCGTTTTAATAATTTGTTTGATCGTCTCGCGATGCTCCGGCAGGATAAGCTGATCCGCTTCATCAAGTACAATCGTTTTCACTTCATGCATTTTGAGTTTCTTTGCTTTAATCAGTTCAAATACCCTGCCTGGCGTGCCGACGATGATATGCGGATGTTTCTTCAGCTTTCCGACCTGCTTCTTCACATTCGCCCCGCCGATTAAGGAAGCCGCGCGCAGCTCTGAGCCCGCTTTCCAATCCTGAATCACCTGAAAAATCTGCATCACCAGCTCACGGGAAGGCGCTAAAATCACCGCCTGCGGATGCTTTTGCTCTGGTTTGATCCGCTCCAAGACCGGCAGCGCATACGCCAGCGTCTTCCCTGTGCCTGTCGGCGATTCTGCAATGACATCCTTTCCATCCATGATCAGCTGGGCTGCCTGCTTCTGAACAGGGGTTGGCGTTTGAAAGCCGGAAGCATTCCAATTCTCTTGTATAAATGATTGTGCATTATGTAAAAATGGCCAAGTTTGCGTCATTTTGTTCTCCTCAATTCCTGAAATCTATTCCATAGTATCTCAAAACCTCGCCCGGAACGCAATTTTTCTTTTTCTTTCCTATACCTTTCAACATTCCGAATCCTCCTTTATAATCAAAAGGGTGAATATTACACGCCGATTGTGCGTGTTTGATAACGATAGAGGTGTAAACATGAGTATTTTATCTGTAAAGGATTTAAGCCACGGCTTCGGGGACCGGGCCATTTTTAATAACGTTTCCTTCCGCCTGTTAAAAGGCGAGCACGTCGGCTTGATCGGCGCAAACGGTGAAGGAAAATCAACCTTCATGAATATTATTACCGGAAAGCTTGAACCTGATGAGGGAAAAGTCGAATGGTCAAAAAATGTCCGTGTCGGCTATCTGGATCAGCATA
This sequence comes from Bacillus sp. AMCV2, assembly GCF_056033925.1. Lineage (NCBI taxonomy): Bacteria > Bacillati > Bacillota > Bacilli > Caryophanales > Bacillaceae > Bacillus > Bacillus sp. AMCV2. The sequence goes on along the minus strand of NZ_JBVYIB010000002.1, from coordinate 814,884 downwards.
CCGTGCTGGAAAAAGGAAAATCTATTCGCGACGTCCTGAAAGACGCATTCCATTATTTATTTGCGATGGAAGAGGAAATGAACGAGATTTACAACAAAATGGGCGAGGCTGATCCCGACGAGCTCGAGAAGCTGCTTGAAGAAGTCGGCGTCATTCAAGACGCGCTGACAAACAATGATTTTTATGTCATTGATTCCAAGGTGGAGGAAATTGCCCGCGGTCTCGGTTTGAGCGATATCGGATTAGAGCGAGATGTCACCGATTTGAGCGGCGGACAGCGCACAAAGGTCCTTCTCGCTAAGCTGCTCCTTGAAAAGCCGGAAATTCTGCTTCTCGATGAGCCGACCAACTATCTTGATGAACAGCATATTGAATGGCTGAAACGCTACCTGCAGGAATACGAGAACGCGTTCATCCTGATTTCCCACGATATTCCGTTCTTGAATAGTGTCATCAACCTGATTTATCACGTTGAAAATCAAGAGCTGACACGCTATGTTGGCGACTACCATCAGTTTATGGAAGTCTACGAGGTGAAGAAACAGCAGCTTGAAGCGGCCTACAAAAAGCAGCAGCAGGAAGTCGCGGAGCTGAAGGATTTCGTTGCCCGCAACAAAGCGCGTGTCAGCACGAGAAACATGGCGATGTCCCGCCAAAAGAAACTCGATAAGATGGATATGATCGAGCTTGCGGCAGAAAAGCCAAAGCCGGAATTCCACTTTAAGCCGGCGAGAACGTCAGGCAAGCTGATTTTTGAAACGAAGGATCTCGTGATCGGTTACGATTCCCCGCTGTCCCGTCCGCTCAACCTCCGCATGGAACGCGGCCAAAAAATCGCCCTTTACGGCGCAAACGGGATCGGAAAAACGACGTTGCTGAAAAGTTTGCTTGGCGAAATCCAACCGCTCGAAGGCTCTGTAGAACGCGGTGAGCACATCTATACCGGCTATTTCGAGCAGGAGGTCAAGGAAACAAACAACAATACGTGCATCGAAGAAGTATGGAGCGAATTCCCTTCTTATACGCAGTATGAAATCCGTGCCGCTCTGGCAAAATGCGGACTGACGACAAAGCATATCGAAAGCCGCGTCTCCGTATTAAGCGGAGGCGAAAAAGCGAAAGTCAGATTATGCAAGCTGATCAATTCAGAAACAAACCTGCTGGTGCTCGATGAGCCGACAAACCACTTGGATGTCGATGCCAAGGAAGAGCTCAAGCGCGCCCTGAAAGAATATAAAGGCTCCATTCTGCTCATTTCCCACGAGCCAGATTTTTATATGGATATCGCGACAGAAACATGGAACTGCGAGTCTTGGACGACGAAAGTGCTTTAATTTATAAAAAAACCCGCCTGCTAAAGGGCGGGTTTTTTACTGCCATTTTTTCTGAACGATTCTCAAAAGCTCTCTGTCTTTTAAAATGAGCTGCAATGGAGATGTGAATTCATCAAGTGTCAGCTCTCTTTTGGCAGACAGCTCAAAATCCTCCTCATCTGCCCAAGCGGTAAACCACTCGACCGAGAAAAGCTGTTTTTCATGACGCTGTGTATGTATTGATAGAGCGTTTCTAAACATTTATGATCATATTCGTCAGGTTTTGCCTTATCCATGGCAAACGTCCCCTCTACAGCATGAACCATCACTTGAAATGGCAATCGTAAATGAACGGACACATTCTCAGCTTCTGCAAGATAAATCCCAGCCGCATCAATGTCTGACCGAAGCGGATGCCCTTTCCGCGAACGCCGTTCTTGCTGACCGAAAAAACCGGTTTCAAAAGGGAGTTTTCAGCCGAAAAATAGTAAAATTGTGTCATAAAGGTTGTCCTTTCCTGCACCAATTCGATTATGATGCCATTATAACGAATAATACATACTGACCGTAAAGGGGTAATAACATGATCATCGGCAAAAAAAAGAATTCAATGTAAATGAACTTCAATACATTATTTGATCAGCTCGTGCAGAGGATGCATATAAGCTGTCTGCATTAACATTGGAAAATAGATGGATATGCGTGTTAAAAGAATTTTGGGGCTATGGCATCAAGAAACATCTTTTACAGCAGTCTCTCTCTTGGCCGGATACCAACGTCCTTTCACTATATAAAACATACGGATTTGAAGCAGAAGGAATCTTAAAAAAGGAGAAATTGCTTTCTGACGGAAATTACTACAATACGGTAGTAATGGGAAGATTCCACGATTAAAAAAAGACACTGCATATGCGCAGTGTCTTTCGTTATTAATGCCCCGCCTTAATCCCAGCAAGATGTTTACGTCCCATGAGAAGGACAAGCATGCCGACAAGAACGACGATTCCGCCTACTGTATATGGTGTGCTTGCAGTAAAGTGTTCTGACAGCATTCCCGCAATCCACGGAGCGAGCGCGCCGCCGATGAAGCGGACTGAGCTGTAGGCTGAAGACGCGATTGAACGTTCAACCGGCGCAGAACCCATCACAGCGGTTGTCATGATCGTATTCACCATACCGAGGACAGCACCAGCGACAACGATACATGTAATAATCAAAGTCTGATGGTCTGTCCAGATCCCCATAATAACGAGAATGGCCGCAAAGGCGATAAAGAGAACGACGAGCGAACGCACTGTGCCCAGCGCTTTGTGCACGAGCGGCGCCGTAAAGACTGACGTAATCGCCAGCAGAAGGCCCCAGCCGAAGAAGACATATCCAAGACCGTGTTCATCTAAATCCAGAACGAACGGAGAATAAGCAAGCAAAATAAAAAATCCAAAGTTGTATAAGAATGCCGATACCGCCATCGTTAAAAGGCCCTTATATTTGAGCGCCTTCATCGCATCAAACACACCGACGCGTTTCGCCGGTTTCGGCAATTTCGGAAGCATGAAAGAAATCGCGATTAACGCAATAAACATCAGGACAGATACTCCGAAAAACGGCGCGCGCCATGAAATGCTTCCAAGCTCTCCGCCTGCAAGCGGCCCGACGGAAATCCCGAGACCGAGCGCAGCCTCATACAAAATAATCGCTTGGGCGCTTCCTCCGACTGATACGCCGACGATGACTGCAAGCGCTGTTGAAATAAATAAGGCGTTACCTAACCCCCAGCCGCCGCGATAACCGACAAGCTGAGCTATTGAGCTTGAACTTCCGCCAAGCGCTGCAAAGACAATAATAAAAATAAGTCCGAGAATTAACGTCCATTTCGCGCCGATGCGGCTGGAAATGGCTCCTGAGAAAAACATCATAAATCCGGTTACAAGCAAATAACTTGTAAACAAGAGTGATACTTCACTAGGTGAAGCATGTAACTGTGCGGCAATGGCCGGAAGAATTGGATCAACCAGCCCGATTCCCATAAAGGAAATCACACAGGCAAACGCGACAGCCCATACCGCTTTCGGCTGGCTGAGCAAGCCTGTTTTCTGATTCACTTGTGTTGTCTTATCCATTTGACCTGACCTCCATCTTTATTCCATTAAAAGAAACGCTACAAAAATAGCGTTTGGCAAATTTTCATTCGATTGATTGAATGGCACGTTCCGCTTTATTTTTCATGCCCTGCAGGCGTTCTTTAAAGCTTTGGAATGTGCGGATTTTCTCATCAATCAAATCCAGCTGGTGATTCAGGGTTTCCTGAATTTCCTCCAGTTTTTCTTTCCGTTCCTTAGGATCCAGTGACAACAAATACCCCTCTTTGTTTAACTCTAGCTGGCGGCTGGTTTCCATGAAATGCTGAAGCTCCTGAAGGGAAAAACCGAGCACCTCTTTTGTGCTGATGACTTTCTCAAGCTCCTCCATATCATCCTCTGAATAAAGCCTTACACCGCCGTCTGTCCGTTTCGGCGCCGGAATCAAGCCGATTTCTTCATAAAACCGGATGGTCCGCTTTGTCAGTCCGCTTCTTTTGGCCACTTGATCAATCTTCATCCATTCCAAGGTAAATCCCCCTTCGCCGTTTCTGTTACCATTATACACCTTTTGAACCTTAACGTAAACGTCAAGTTTTAAAAAGCAATAAAAAAGACGAGTAGCATAAAGCACCCGTCTTTCACTTTCCTGTTTAAGCTAAACTTCCCGCCACTGACAGAGACTCTTTTTGAAGACTTTCAGAAAGCACTCGATACGCGATCACTTTCTTCTTGTACTGTTTCACGACGTCGATATGGTCGTCGTAGCGGTACACGAACAGCTTCACGTCTTTTTTTCCTTTTTTTGTATCTATCACCAGCGGCGTGCCGCCGTTTTCCGGATGTAAATAACGCTCTTCATCACCTGGATAGATATAATATTTTTCCAGGAAGACAGCTTCGTTAAATTGATCAATCACTTTCTGCTTCTCTGCACCCTCGAGGCGTTTTCCATCTAGAGAGAGACTCGCATTTTCGTCACTCAGCTTGGCGTGCACTTCAAATTTGCCGAGCAGCCATTCTATGACGCCTGTAGGAAGACAGGTTAATACGATTTTCACCAGACTCATGAGAATTAACATCACGATCGCCCATGTCATACTTCATCATCTCCGTTAGTTTTCCATGTGCCGCTGACACACAATTTTATCCTAACATAAGCAGGCCGGTTCGTTTTTGTCCATTATGTGAAAAAAAGCGCGGCCTGCTGCGGCCACGCTTTTTAGCTTTCCAGCTCTTCTATCATGAGGGACAATTCTGTCCAGCGGTCCATCGCAGCCTCAAGCTCTTCCGCAGTTTTCGCCTGCTCGGCCATCAGCTCTTGGATTTTGCCAAAATCACTGCCTGCTGCGGCGATGTCAGCTTCGAGCTGTTCATGCTTTTCTTCCAGCTGGGCAATTTTATCTTCGATGCCGTCCCATTCAAGCTGATCTTTGTAAGAAAGCTTTTTCCGTTTTTTCTTCGGCTCAGCTTCGGCCGGTTTTGCTTCAACAGCCGGTTTTGCAGCTGTTTTTTTCGCTTTTGACTCCTCCATATAGTCGCTGTAGGAGCCTTGAAAGCGGGAAATGACGCCATTTCCTTCAAATACAATCAAACGGTCGACGACGCGGTCAAGGAAATAGCGGTCATGGGATACGGTGATGACGACGCCTAGGAACTGGTCAATATAATCCTCAAGAACGCTTAATGTTTCAGTATCCAAATCGTTCGTCGGTTCATCGAGAAACAGGACATTCGGCTCCTGCATGAGAACCTGAAGCAAGTATAAACGGCGCTTTTCCCCGCCGGACAGCTTGCGGATATACGTCTGCTGCATCGAACGCGGGAAGAGGAAACGCTCGAGCATTTGTTCAGCTGTAATCATATCGCCATCTGCCGTTTTTACGACCTCCGCCGTTTCTTTTATATAGTCAATGACCTTTAACTCACCGTTCATTTCACTATGATCCTGAGTATAGTAGCCGATTCTGACCGTCTGTCCGATCGTAATATCGCCTCCGTCCGGCGTATGACGGCCGGCAAGGGCATTTAACAGCGTTGTTTTCCCGATGCCGTTCGGCCCGATGATCCCGATCCGTTCACCTGGTATGACAAGTTCATTAAAACGGTCGACGAGCATGCGGCCGTCATAAGCGATCATGACGTTCTCCGCTTCAATAACCTGTTTTCCGAGACGGTGCGAGCCAATGGCAAAATCGAGTGAACCTGATGACTGAGGACCTTTTTGCTCTTTAAGCGACTCTACCCGGTCAATTCTCGCCTTTTGTTTTGTGGAGCGGGCTTTCGCTCCTCGTCTGAGCCAGGCCAGCTCGCGGCGCAGCAGGTTTTGCCGCTTCGTTTCCTTTTGCTCAGCCTGCGCTTCCCGTTCCGCGCGTTTTTCTAAAAACACTTCATAGTTGCCTTTGTACGTGTAGAGGCTGCCTCTTTCAAGCTCATAAATGCGGTTGGTGACACGGTTTAAGAAATATCTATCGTGCGTCACCAGCATGACGGCGCCGGGATATTGGCTTAAATACCCTTCAAGCCACTCAATCGTTTCATTATCCAAATGGTTTGTCGGCTCGTCCAAAATGAGCAGATCAGCGGGCTGAATTAAGTTTTTGGCAATGGCTACCCGTTTTTTCTGGCCGCCTGAGAGCTCATTGACCGGTTTTGTTACGTCGTTGACGCCCAGCTTAGACAATACGGTTTTTGCCAAGGTGTTTGCATCCCATGCATTGTTTGCGTCCATTTTCGCTTGTGCTGCCAGCAGGTGTTTCTGGCGCTGTTCATTTTCGGGATCTTTCCCCAGTTCATACAGCGCTTTTTCATATTCACGCAAGGTTTTCATCACAGCCGATTCACCGGAATAGATATGCTCCAGCACTGTTTGCCCCGCAGGCAGCTCCGGGTCTTGATGAAGAAATTCGACCTGCACGCTTCCGGATTTCGTGATTTCTCCTTCTTCGATAGATTCCAAGCCGGCAATCACTTTCAGCAGCGTTGATTTGCCTGTTCCGTTTGGCCCGATTAATCCGATTCTCTCATTCTCTTCAATATGAAAGGAGATATGGTCAAATAATGTTTTATCTCCGTATGTTTTATAAAGATTTTCCGCTTTTAATATGCTCATGTTTCCTATCAATCCTCACGTAAGTTCATGTGTACATTTTAAATCAGCCGCTGGAATAAAACTAGTAAAACGTCAGACAAATTTCATGGAAATGCAGGATAGAAAAAGACCGGGGACATTTGTCCCCGGTCTTTTACTCTTCTTCAAGCGCTTTTTCAGCCATTTTTGCAAGATGCTGCGCGCTTCCTGAAATCTCCTGCATCGTGGCGGAAATTTGTTCAACGGCAGCGGCTTGTCCGTCTGTATGCTGATTAATCGACTCAATGGATTCCTCCAGCCCTTTCAGCAGGCTGTGGATTTTTTTCGTAATCTGGTCAATTTGGCCGACATTTTCTTTTGAATGCGTCGCTAGCTTTCTGATCTCATCTGCGACGACAGAGAATCCTTTTCCGGACTCCCCTGCTCTTGCCGCTTCGATCGCAGCATTCAAGCCGAGCAGATTGCTTTGGTCAGAGATGCCTTTAACAGTTACTGAAATATCGGCGATTTCACCGGCGCTTTCGCTTACTTTTTTCGCCTGAGAGGAAATGCCCGACATTTGAGTTGAAAACCCGTTAATTGATTCAGAAATGTCGGAAATAGCCGCGGCTGTTTGTTCAACGACAGCTGATAAGCTTTCCGCCACATCATGCAGCTTTGACGACTCCTCAAGGCTCGTTCCGAGGCCGACGCCTCCAATGACTCTTCCATTCTCGTCGTGCAGCGGGATGGCACGCGCGATCAATGGGAAGCCGAACAATTCTTTCGGAACCATGCTCGTCTTCTTCTGATTGCTGCGGATGGCATCTGTGATGATATCCCCTTCCTGCAGCGGATCGCCGGCTTTTACGTTCAGCGAAAAGGTTTTGGCCGGTATATTCACGAGCAGTTTTTCCGTATCATAAATGCCGATTGTAATATCATCCTGAACCAGGCTGTTTAAATAAGGGGCTACTTTGATAAATGCGTCCAGAATATCTGCGGTTTCTTTTTCCGTATTTATGGTCAATTCCATTCACTCCTTTTCATTAATAAGGGAAGCTGCGTTTTTCGTGCTGGACCGAGATCCATTTCAGCGTTGTAAATTCTTCGAGGCTCCACTCACCGTTTAAACGGCCGAGGCCTGATTGCTTTTCACCGCCGAAGGCTACATTCGGTTCATCATTGATGGTCGTGTCATTGACGTGAATCATGCCTGTTTCAATGCGTTTCGCAAAAGCCACGCCGCGCTCAAGATTTGACGTATGAACGGCACCGCTCAAGCCAAACGGGGTTTCGTTTGCGATATCCACCGCTTCGTCTTCTGAATCAAACTTCATAAAGGAGACGACTGGTCCGAACAGCTCTTCCTTGGCAATGCTCATGAACGGTTTGACGTCTTTTAAGATCGTCGGTTCCACGATCGTCCCATTAAATCCGCCAAGCTTCACTGGTACAGCGCCTTCTTCAATTGCTTGCTCAACAGTCTTCATCAGCCCGTCCGTCTGTCTGCTGTTGATTAATGGCCCGATAATCGTATCAGGATCCATTGGGTCGCCGACTTTCAGCGATTCCACTTTTGCCTGGTACAGCTCAAGGAACTTGTCATAAATAGAAGAATGAACAAGCACGCGGTTGGCTGACATGCAAATCTGTCCTTGATGTGTAAATCGGCTGAACACCGCCGCATTGACCGCATATTCTATATCTGCATCCTCAAGTACGATGAAGGCGCTGTTCCCGCCAAGCTCAAGAAGCGGCTTTTTAAAATGCTTCATCGCAAGCTGTCCGATGTAGCTGCCGACTTTCGTAGAACCGGTAAATGAGATGATCCGCGGCACTGGATGCTCAACGAAGCTGTCGCCGATTTCAGCAATGTCTGTGACAACAACATTCAGCAGTCCCTCTGGAATTCCCGCGTTCTCAAAAATTTTCGCAATCAGCGTTCCGCCGCAAATCGGCGTTTCCTCATGCGGCTTTAGCACAACGCCATTGCCGGCTCCGAGTGCAGGCGCCACTGATTTCATAGATAAAAAGAATGGGAAGTTAAACGGACTGATGACACCGACAACGCCTGCCGGCACGCGATATAATCTGTTTTCCTTGCCATCTATTGTGGACGGAAGAATTTTCCCCTCCATGCGGATTGGGAACGTTGCCGCTTCTTTCATGATGTTTTTGACAAGTCCGATTTCAAAAGCCGCTTTGAGCCTTGTACCGCCTAGCTCCTCCATAATCAAATAAATAATGGCTTCTTCATTTTCTTCAATATACGTGACGGCTTTTTCTAAAATGGTTCTTTTCTCAAACGGGTTGACCGCATCCCATTTTTTCTTTGCCAGCGCCGCTGCCCGATACGCTTCATCTACATCGTCAGCAGTCGCTTTACGGAATGTTGTGAATGTTTTTTGAGTATAAGGATTTTTGTTTTCCAATACATTTGGGCTGCTGCCCTCCTGCCATTTCCCGCCGATAAACTGTTTATTCAACTCTTCATATTGAAACATGGTCAGCATCTCCTTTATAACCGCAAATCAAAATATGGGCGAATCTATTTTTTCTATCGGTTCATCTTGCATAAAATTGAATATACGATTAGTAAAAATTACTATCCTATGATACGACAACGCTGTTTCGCTTCTATCATTTAAAGCAGAAAAATATTTTATTGACTGCGTCAAATTTCGACAATATAATACAACAAGAACTGTATATAATGATTAGAATATTTTGAATATTTTCAGGAGGAACTTTTGATGAGTTCATTATTTAGAAAAAAACCGCTTGAAACATTGAGTGCGCAGAGCAAGTCAAAAAGCCTTGCCCGTACGTTAAGCGCATTTGATTTAACCTTGCTCGGTATCGGTTGTGTCATCGGTACAGGGATTTTTGTCATTACAGGAACAGTGGCAGCGACCGGTGCAGGTCCCGCCCTCATCATATCGTTTATTTTAGCGGGGCTCGCCTGTGCGCTGGCTGCTTTCTGTTATGCTGAGTTTTCGTCTTCCATTCCGATTTCGGGAAGCGTGTACTCATACTCATACGTGACACTTGGAGAGCTGCTCGCCTTTTTGATCGGATGGGATCTCATGCTTGAATATGTCATTGCACTGTCAGCGGTTGCCACCGGCTGGTCTTCATACTTTCAATCACTGCTTGCCGGCTTCAATCTTCATATTCCGGCTGCACTGACAGGAGCGCCGGGAAGCACGGCGGGCGCCGTATTTAATCTTCCGGCTGCGGTGATCATTCTCCTCATCACTGCGATTGTCAGCAGAGGCGTCAAGGAAAGCACACGCTTTAACAACGTCATCGTACTGATGAAAATCGCGATCATTTTATTGTTCATTATTGTCGGTATCGGCTATGTGAAACCGGACAACTGGTCTCCTTTTATGCCATTCGGGATGAAAGGCGTCATTCTTAGCGCTGCCACTGTATTCTTCGCGTATCTTGGGTTTGACGCGGTTTCTAACGCCTCAGAGGAAGTAAAAAATCCGCAAAAAAACATGCCCGTCGGCATTATTTCAGCTCTAGCCGTCTGTACGGTTCTGTACATCGCGGTATCGCTTGTGCTGACAGGCATGATGCCTTATGCCAAATTGAATGTCGGAGATCCTGTATCCTTTGCGCTGAAATTTGTCGGACAGGACGCTGTTGCCGGAATTATTTCTGTCGGTGCGATTATCGGGATTACGACGGTGATGCTCGCTTTGCTGTACGCTCAGGTTCGTTTGACATTTGCCATGAGCAGAGACGGCCTTCTGCCTGGATTGTTCGCAAAGGTTCATCCGTCATTTAAAACCCCGTTCCGCAACACGTGGCTGACAGGGATCGTTGCAGCGGGAATCGCCGGCTTTATTAACCTCGGAACGCTGGCCCACCTGGTGAACATGGGAACACTTGCCGCGTTTACGGTCATATCTATTGCTGTCATTGTGCTAAGAAAGAAACATCCTGAAATCAAAGCGTCCTTCAGAGTGCCGTTCGTTCCGGTTGTGCCGATTATCAGCGCAGGCATCTGCCTTTGGTTCATGTACAGCCTTCCCGGCGTCACATGGCTTTCATTTGTCATCTGGATCGCTGTCGGAACGCTGGTTTATTTCCTATATTCGAGAAAACACAGCTTATTAAACAAATAATCTCTTTTTAGCCGGCGGTGCCTCACCCGCCGGCTTTTTCCTTTTTTTATGTGCTATACTTTGAGTACGCATGAGAAAGGGAGACACACAGATGAAACAATACCGCACTTTATTATTTGATGTAGATGATACCATCCTTGATTTTCAAGCGGCAGAAGCTTTAGCCCTGCGTTTGCTGTTTGAAGATCAGAACATTCCTTTAACAAATGACATGAAGGCGCAGTATAAAACCATCAATCAAGGTCTCTGGAGAGCCTTTGAAGAAGGTAAGATGACACGGGATGAAGTCGTAAACACACGTTTCTCCGCTTTGCTCAAGGAGTACGGTTACGAGGCGGACGGCGCTTTGCTTGAGCAAAAATACCGCCGCTTTCTTGAAGAAGGACATCAGCTTATTGACGGTGCATTTGATCTCATCTCAAATCTGCAGCAACAGTTTGATTTGTACATCGTGACAAACGGCGTGTCTCACACACAATATAAGCGTCTCCGTGATTCAGGATTATTTCCATTCTTCAAGGACATTTTCGTTTCTGAAGACACAGGCTTCCAAAAGCCGATGAAGGAATATTTCGATTACGTGTTTGAACGGATTCCTCAATTTTCAGCAGAGCACACATTAATCATCGGGGATTCACTAACTGCTGATATCAAAGGCGGACAGCTCGCCGGGCTTGATACTTGCTGGATGAACCCTGACATGAAGCCGAATGTGCCAGAGATCATACCAACCTATGAGATTCGTAAGCTTGAAGAGCTATATCACATTTTGAATATCGAAAATACCGTCAGCTGCTAATCAGGCTGACGGTATTTCTTTTATAAGAGTCTTTTTTCCTCTTGATAAATTCTTCACCTTATGAATAATATGGTGGTATGCTTTGGTTATATATGTAAGGAGGAGACTCAATTGGCTATCGCCGCCCCGGTAAAAGAAAAAACAATTCAAAAACCAGGCACCACGGTGTATCCGATTTTGATTATTATCGGAATTTGCCATATGCTCAACGATTCGCTTCAAGCTGTGATTCCGGCCATGTTCCCTATTTTGGAACGCTCCATGAGCCTGACGTTTACACAGCTTGGCATCATCGCTTTCACATTAAACATGGTGTCATCCGTCATGCAGCCTGTTGTCGGCTGGTATACCGATAAACGGCCGCGGCCGTATGCGCTGCCAGTCGGTTTGACCGCCAGCATGCTTGGCATTTTGGGCCTTGCATTTGCCCCGTCATTCATAACGATCCTATGCTGTGTGTTTTTCATTGGATTAGGCTCGGCCATTTTCCATCCGGAGGGCTCCCGTGTGGCGTATATGGCCGCCGGCACAAAACGCGGGCTCGCCCAGTCGATTTATCAGGTGGGCGGAAACTCAGGCCAGGCGATGGCCCCGCTGATCACCGCGCTGATCCTTGTGCCGCTCGGGCAATTCGGCGCTGTTTGGTTCACGCTTGTCGCCGCGCTTGCTGTTATGTTTCTCATGTATATCGCGAAATGGTACGCCTCACGTCTCGGCAGCCTTGCCCAGAAATCAGGCAAGCAAAAGAAAACGGCTGAAAACACGGCCATCACCAAATCTGTTGTATCTGCTCTTATTATTATTATATTTCTCATTTTTGCTCGTTCTTGGTATACGAGTGCGATCGGTAACTTTTACACGTTTTACGCGATGGATACCTATCACGTAAGCATTCAGCAGGCACAAAGCTATATTTTTGTCTTCTTGCTGTTTGGCGCGATCGGCACGTTTCTCGGCGGCCCGCTTGCAGACCGTTTTGGAAAACGCTTCGTGATCGTCGGTTCGCTGTTATGCTCGGCGCCGCTGGCGATTTTGCTGCCATTTGCCGGCCCGGTTCTCGCCTATGGCGTGCTCGCATTGATTGGCGTGGTTCTGATGTCGAGCTTTTCCGTAACGGTCGTCTATGCACAGGAGCTAGTTCCTGGAAAAATTGGCACAATGTCCGGTTTAACCGTCGGGCTTGCCTTCGGGATGGGCGCAATCGGCGCTGTGGCGCTGGGCGCTCTGATTGATGCAGCGGGACTGACGCCGACGATGATCGCCATTGCCTTTCTCCCTGTCCTCGGCATCCTTGCCTTCCTATTGCCGAGTGACCAGAAGCTGAGAGAATGGCATAGCTGAAAAAACCCCTGCCAGGCGGCAGGGGTTTTTTAATCCAGCTGGATAAAATGAGTGTCAGGCACTGCGTGCTTCGGGATAAAGCCATCCGCAAAGTCCGGAAACGCCGACTGTATTTCATCAATCCATCTTTTCAGATTTAATATATACGGCATATAAATCATCTCAATTGTCGCTTCGTCTTCAATCCGGTAGTACCAGCAAAGATTAAACTCTTTTTCTGTCACCAGCGTAAACCCAGAGAAATGATAGAAAATCAGCGGCGTTTCATCTATATACACGCGGCCGTCCTTTTGCCCGACCTTATAGTTTTCGATATTCCAAAGCGCTGTATTGGCTCCTATTGATTTGACAACATGAACACCTTTAAACTGCGCCGGCCATTTCTCCACATATCTTTGATCACCATATGTCTTTCGTTCCGTATCCATTTCGACCGTGCAAAATTCAATACAGTCCTGTCTCCACTGCCACACCGCTTCATATGCTTCCTTTGTATTACCGGCACCGACAAAGCCTGTATTAAAGCGTCCGGTTCGGTCGTAGTAGGACATGAAGCGCGGCGAATTACGATGATCAGTCAAATACAGAGACGCCGTTGGATTTTCTGCAAAAATACGTGCCGGATCAGAAAAGAAAAATAGATCCGTATCCATATGGGCAAAGTATTCAGCGTCATCCCACTTGCTCATCACATGAAACAAAAAGGCGGGCTTTAACGTCCAGCAATATTCATGAAACGTTCTGTTGCTTTTCGCTTTCAGCAGCTCCGGGTCTTCCATTTCATGCAGCTGCACAAAGGTTACATGCTCCCATGGAACGTGCTGAAGCAATTCATACGCTTTCCGGTCGACACACAGCACATATAAATGAAAATCATCGCAATGCTCATGGAGAGAATGAATCATAGGCATGAGCTTAAAGATATGTGTCCTTGACACTATCGTTGAAAAATGAAATGTACTCACTTATACCACATCCAATGATCTAAGATCCACGTGCAGCAAATCGTTGACAAGCGCATACAGTGCGTTGGCAAAATCGTTCACGCCTAGCTTTTTCTTCGCTTTCGGCAGAAGCTTGCGGACAGTTTGTAAATCAAAGCTTTTCGCCGTCACCCTTGGGGATTTCTTTCTCCAATCCGGATCAATGTTGCGCTCTTTAACAACATGTAGAAGCTCAAGAAACAGATTCAGCAGCATATCATATTTCTGTGATTCCAGCAGCTTTTGAATATCAGCCATGATTCTGTTCGTCATGTCAGGCGGGAACGGCCCATTAAATGCGAGATGAACGTCTAAGGAGCGGATGTTATTGTATTTATCGCACATATAGGCAATGTTTGCCCGAATATCGTCTACAGACTTACAATTGCTTGGATGTTCCTGATGAACACTGACAATATCGCGACGAAGCCTGAAGGTCAATCCGGCCTGATGAAGCCTGATCCCGAGGTCATAATCCTCAAACCCGTACCGTACAATGCCTTCGTCAAATAAACCGAGGTCAACCACATGCTTGCGTTTCACAGAGGAATTATTCGTGATAAAAAAGCGCCATGGCATATGATAGCCTTTCAAGTCATCGCCGTACTCATCTAAAATCTTCTTGAGCACGTCTATAAAGTCGGTATCGAGGTCAAAGCTTTTATCAAGAAAGCTTCCGTTTTTGATGTCCGCTTCCTCCAGCAGCTTTTGTTTGTCTTTCTTCGGCATTTCATCTGTGAGCTTTGCGAGCTGTTCCTTATGTTCTTCTTCAAACCGTTCATAATAAAAACTGTAGATCCGTTTCCAAAACAACCCGCACACGACGAGATTCTCTTCGTTCTCATGGGCTTTAATATGTTTTGCCACAAGGTCCTTTGCCGCAAGCATATCGCTGTCATGGAAAATCAGGATGTCTCCTCTGGCATTGCGAAGCGCCTGATTTCGTCCGTACGCAATGCCCCTGTTTTCTTTAATCCGTGTAAAGATCAGCGGAAAATCCGCTTGAAATGACTCAAGCATCGAGAGCGTCCCGTCCTCAGAGCCATTGTCCGCTACAATGACTTCGAATTCTTCATCGCACTCCTGCTGGTTTAATGACAGAAGGCTGTTGTAAAGGCGCTCCTTTGAATTATATGCAGGAATAATAACGCTTGCTTTCACTTCATTTTCACTTCCTGTATTTACTCATTTATTTGTTGTCATCTTTTGAAGCAAAACCGTTAAATTCAGGGTCTAACGTTTTCATGTGCTGAATGATATGCGGCAGTGTCTCTTGATACAGTTCATGCACAAACGGCAGATCTGTGCGGGTTGTTTCATGAATCTGTTTGATTTCATTGATGCTGACGATTCGGTATCCACTGAAATGATAAAAGATCAGCGGACTGCCATCCTCCAGCACGATCCGGCCATCTTTCCAGGAAAACGTATGCTGCCCATAATTCCAATGGCCGATGTTCACGCCGGGTGTCGTAATGTCACACACATTCGGAAACAGCTCAGACATATAATCCAAATAGCCTTGATCACCGAATTTCCCTTCACCCGGTGCATTTTTGCATTCCTCAAGACAGCGTTCCTTCCACCACTCCAAGCAATCCGTGCCTGCATCATCATGCTTGAAGCTGATAAATCCGGAATTATATCTGCCTAAAAGACGCTGCAGCATGTCAATCTGCTCTTTCTCAAAAGAAGGGATTACAATATCCCCCCGTGAAAGCAGCACCGAGCAGTCCGGCTGGTTTTCAAAAATCGGCGATGGATCTGCATAGAAAAAGAGATCCCCGTCAATATACGTCACACGCTCCAGCCCGGGATTGCTATTCAGCACAGCTTGCAGAAAGATCGGCTTCATCGTCCAGCAATACTCACTTTGATCTCTAGTTTCCTTCAGCTTCAATAGCAATTCATTTTCAAGAGCGGCCACCGGCACAAGGTTCAGCTGCTTCATCTTCAGCTTCTGTAACACGCGGTGCGTATCTTCATCCATGCAAAGTATAAAAATGGGACTGTCTTGATCAACTAGCTCTAACGACTTAAACAAAGCGACTGCCTGATATAATCTTCCTTTTGATAAAACGGTGCAATACGCGCTGGTCACAGTCTTGTTCACCTCGTTTCACATTACTTTTTGAAGAATTCCGTATACCACTCAATCGTTTTTTCAAGTCCCTCATCAATGGTGTAGGCCGGTGTCCAATTCAGCAGCTTTCTTGCTTTTTCCGCGGATAAATATTGATGTTTGATTTCATTGCTTCCCTGATTCAGCACCTTAGGTTTCAGATTACTGTTCATTTTCTTTAATATTTTCTCTACCAGTTCAAGTACGGTCAGCTGGATCTCATTGCTGAAGTTAAAGGCCTCTCCGGCAAGATTGTTTTCTTCCATTTTTTCTGCAAGAAGCAGATAAGCCTGAACGGCGTCTTCAATATAGAAATAGTCCCGTACAAATGTGCCGTCGCTTCGGATTTCCGGCGCTTCCCCGTTCAGCACAAGCTGAATCGTCTGAGGAATGATGCGATTGAAGTTCAAATCTCCGCCGCCGTATAAGTTTCCGCAGCGCGTAATGCAGACCGGAAGCCCGTACGTGTGAAAATAGGTGTGGCTGATCAGATCTGCGCAGCTTTTTGAGACGTCGTACGGGTGCTTGCCTTGCAGCGGCATGTTTTCATCGTATGGAAGGTTTTCTTGATCGCCGTAAGCTTTATCACTTGAAGCGACAATGACCCGCTTAATTAACGGATGCTTGCGGCAGGCTTCGAGAATATTCCATGTGCCGAGGATATTCGCTTCAAAGGTAGAAATCGGGTTGCGGTTTGCTACGCCGACAATCGCTTGTGCAGCGAGATGAAAGACAGTGTCGATCTCATACTCGCCAAGCACTCGTTCAATCACAGCCAAGTCCTCAAGAGAGCCCCGCACGATGTTCATTTTCTTGATATGTTCTCCCTGATAAAGATTGGATTGAGGCACATGATCCCTGACAAGCCCCGTAACATTTGCGCCCTGATCGATCAGCTCTTTCACCAAATAGCTTCCTAAAAGACCTGTGCATCCCGTGACAAATACGTTTTTATTTTTCCAGAAACTCAAATCGATTCACCATACCTTCCATACTTGTTGTCCTTGATTCCACATTTTGTTGACTTCTAAGAGATTTTTATACGTATCGATGGCCGTCCAAAATCCATAATGGCGGTACACAGCAAGCTCCCCGTCTTTGGCAAGGTTCTTCAGCGGTTCATCTTCGAACATCGCGTTCCCGTCCTTCGGCAAATACTCGAAAACCTTTGGACTGAGAACGAAGAATCCGCCGTTGATGATTCCGTCATTTGATGTCTTCTCAGAAAATGTTTTCGCCATGCCGTCCTCAACCGTCAAGGTGCCAAACTGCGAGACTTTGTCAATGCCGGTGACAGTCGCGGCAGCACCTTTTGTCTGATGATAGCTGATGAGATGGAAAAGATTGATATTGGCCAGCCCGTCCCCATAGGTGAGCAGAAATGTTTCATCACCGATATAGTCTTTCGCCTGCAAGATTCTTCCGGCTGTCAGCGTATCTTCCCCAGTCTCCAAAAACGTAATTTTCCACGTTTCAGGCTGCCCCAGGATCTGTACCTCTCCCGTAGAGCTGTCGAGTGTCAGGCTGTTGTGCTTCCATTCATAGTCGAGAAAGTATTCCTTGATTTTTTCGCCTTTATAGCCCAACAGCAGAATAAACTCGTTTACTCCGTAGTACTGATAAATTTTCATAATATGCCATAGAATCGGTTTGCCGCCTATCATGGCGAGCGGTTTAGGAATGTCATTCGTGACTTCACTCATTCTCGTTCCTTTTCCGCCGCAGAGAATGACCGCTTTCATCTCTACCCCTCATCTCTATGAATATTGAGTTCGAAACCTGGTACATCTTCACAATCTATCAAGGCATTTCCCCGATAATTTGTCCGATTTCAATCCGGTTTCAAAATCTACTGTAATGATATGAGAGAAAGACGGCCTTGGTGACCAAATGGAATCTATTTTTTGAAGTTGGTTGTATAACCAAAAAAAAGAGCCTTGAGCGAAGGCAATGCGCCCGCTCAAGGCTCTTTTTCATCTTATTTGATTTCTTTCTCCTTGCCGTAATGATAGTCTGACGGATCAACGGCTTTGAAATCATTTAGTTTATGGAACCTCAGCAAGTCTTTGTACAGGACACTGTCTGAAAGGCTCAGCTGCTGGTTCACTCTTGTTTTCAGATTCTTCGTTTCTTCATTCGCTTTCAGTTTTTCACCAGTCTTCGTATCATAAATGACATTGTCGACTGATGTGTACTTCGGCGTTATGAAGTCTCCGTTTCTGAATGCCACTGTATCGTCGTGGTCTTTAGAGAATAAGTCAGTACCAAAGTTGATGTATTTCTGAGAATCAATTCCTTCTAAGTGCAGAAGTGTCGGCATGACGTCAATTTCGCCGCCATACGTATGGTTCACTCCGCCTTTTTTGCCAGGAACGCGGATCATCAGCGGCACACGCTGGTTCTGTGCGTTTTGATAATCTGTGATCTCTTTTCCAAGAATCTCTTTCATCGCTCGGTTATGGTTTTCAGAAATACCGTTATGGTCACCGTAAATCATGATGACTGAGTTGTCATACAGGCCGGCTTCCTTCAGCTCCTTGAAGAATTGCTCAAGCGCTTCGTCAAGGTAACGCGCTGTTTGGAAGTAGCTGTCAACTGTGTTATCGCCAGTTGTCGCTTTTTTAAGAGACGCGTCTTTTTCATCCAGGTTAAACGGATAATGGTTTGTCAAAGTAATCAAATGCGCGTAAAACGGCTGTTTAAGAGACTCAAGCTTTGGAATCGATTCTGTAAAGAACGGCTTATCCTTAAGTCCCATGTTAATCACATTTTCATCTGACATATCATACGTGCTTGCGTCGAAGAACTTGTCATATCCGATATGTTTGTAAATCTGGTCACGGTTCCAGAACGATTTGTAATCACCATGCAGGACGGCGCTTGTATAGCCTTCCTTCTGGTCTAAAATCGCAGGAAGCGACTGGTAAGTGTTTTCGCCTTTCGTCACAAACGCGGAGCCTTCAGGAAGACCGAAGATCGAGTTATCCATTGTCAGCTCGGCATCAGATGTTTTTCCCTGGCCTGTCTGATGGAAGAAGTTATCAAAATACGTCACATCTTCCCCGCCGTGCGCAAGTTTATTTAAGAAAGGCGTCACCTCTTCACCGTTTAGCTTGTAGTCAATCAGGAATGACTGGAAGCTTTCGAGGTGAATTTTAATGATATTTTTGCCTTTGGCAGAGCCGAAGTACTCGGCGTTCGGTTTCGCATAATGAGACGTCGTGTAATTCTCGACGCTTGTTAAATCATCGCTGCTTGCATAGGCCCGTTGCGTTTCTGTTTGAGCCGTCTGCACACCGTCATAAATGGTGTAGTTGTAAAGACCTAAATACTTCACGATATAATTGCGGTCAAACGTTCTTGTCAGCAGCTGCGGACGGTCTTTTTCCGCATAGTGCAGGTTGATGAAAAACAGTGCGATCCCAGAAAGGATCACTAAAGACGCAAAGCGTTTTTTCATTTTGTATTCTTTTAATTCAGGTCTCCAGATCAATACCGCAATCAAAATGATAATATCTAAGAAATAGAAAATATCATGACCGGCCATGATACTGAAAATCCCGTCTCCCATGTTTCCAACGTTTCCGGACTGTTTAATGTTCGGGAACGTCAAGAAATCGTCAAAGAAACGATAGAATAAAATATTTGCATATAACACAAATGTCATCAAGAAATCGATAATCAGCATAATAATGGCTGATTTACGCCCTTTCGCCAGCAAAGCCAGTCCTAAAAAGAAGACGGCGCTTGAGAATGGGTTAAATATCAGGAGGATCTCCTGAGTTGTGCCTTTTACCCCAAGATTAAACTCAGTCTTGTAGGATAAATACGTTTTTGCCCAAAACAGTATAACAGCCAGCACAAAAAAGCTAAGTTTGTAAGAAAAAAGTTTCTTCATGGCAACCTCTACTTTCTTAAACACTTTAAGTTCTTCATTCATATTTACCTGCTCTTTATATCCTGCCTTCCAATTCCTTCTTTCCAAACAAAATCAAGGCATCACACAACAAGAAATACACCGCGGCAAGCCGGAATATTTATGTTTCGCACCATATCATTTTTATTACAACCATTTGGAAACCAATCACTGGACGAAAGAAACCTTCATTTCGTTTCACATTTTTTTCTCGGAAATAAAAAAAGGATTTCTTTTGTCATGTGTGCCTTTGAAAAAAGAAATAGATACCGAGTATAAGAATAACATAAACTAGTAAAAACGAAAAATAGGTTTTGCAGACAGCCCGCCCTTCCGGCGGACTGAAGTTATTGTATGCATCAATGTTTAGCGCGATCACCATTTTTTCGAAAGGACAAAAAAGACTGGATGTCTCCAGTCTTCTTTATCTATATCCCTGCCCAGACATCTTTGGTGTACATACCGGTATCCTGCAGATGTCTCAGCCAGTTTTGCGCTTCTTGCTCCCCGGTGCCATGGACAGACTGATACGCCTTTTGCAGGGCCGCCTCCACATCCGGGGCCATTTTGCTGCCATCACCGCATACATAAAGCCTGCCTCCGCGGTCAAGGATCGATATTAATGTTTCTGCATGGTCAGCCATTAGATGCTGGACATACGTTTTCGGTATGCCTTCTTTGCGGGAAAAGGCTGTGTGGACAGTGACGATTCCGTCTTTTTCAAACTGCTCAAGCTCATCGCGGTATATAAAATCACGATCGTTCCTGCATCCAAAATAGAGATGAGCTTCACCGAGCGTTTTCCCCTCCCGCTTTAAAACTTCACGGGCTTGAAGGAAACCGCGGAATGGCGCTACTCCTGTGCCTGGTCCGACCATAATGATTGGAGTTTCAGGGTCTTCTGGAAGCTGAAACCGGGATTCCGGTGTGCGGATAAACATCACGACATCATCACCGGCTTTACGCTCAGCTAAATCATTTGAAGCCACGCCCCTGTATTCGCCACGGCCGCTCCACGCAGGGCCGCGCACGACACCGACTGTGATTGATGCTTGCCGTGGATTCACTCTTGGAGAGCTTGAAATCGAATAATATCTCGGTTTTAACGGCCGTAAAAGCTCTAAAAATCGTTCAAACGGCATGTCACACGCTTCATACTTTTCAAGCAGATCCAGCATGGAAATTCGTTTTTTCAATATTTGCTCCTGATAAACACCCTCTGCTGACAGTTCTTCTAATTCACGCCTATGCGGCGGACACACTGTAAATGCCGCCAGTTCACGTATTTGCGCTCTTGTGGCTGCTTCCTGCACCTCGACGCTGTAGCTGAGAAGATCATGCAGGCTGACAGGACGGCCCAATGGCAGATGCCCCGCACTGCGGCCGCTTGCCGACAATGTCACTTGGTCGGTTCCCTTCAGACCGAATCTGTGGAGAATCCGGCTGACATTGGTTTGGCTGTTTTTTGGCAATACGCCAAGATGGTCGCCCTCTTGATATTCAACATCCGGCGGCAATGCAATTTCGATATGGCGAGTGCTTCGATCGCTGTCTGCAGACTGGAGTTCACGATTTTCGGCAATGGATGCGTGAGAGGCTTCGTATGATCTAGCCAGCGGAGACTCGCCCAGCCCTCTGACAAACTGAAGGCTCAGCGTGCTTCGTTCCTTATCAGCGTTTTCATTAAGCTCAAGTCCGAATGCCTTAATGGCGTCCGCCCACATGCTTTTTTTTCCACTCGTCAAGCTGCCCTTCAAAATCACCGCTGACATCACCTTCTCCGCGCGCAGAAAACCGAGTCGCACCTTTTTCCGCAAGCTGCTCATCAATGAATCTCGGCACGTATTGATACGTGTTCGCCCAGTTGTGGTCGCCGCAGCCAAATACCGCGTAATGAACGCCCTCAAGCTCACCCGGTTTGATTTCTTGAAGCCACTGCACGAACTGTCCGGCATTGCTTGGCGGTTTTCCATTATAAGACGAGGTCACAATGACAACCGCTCCCTCTTTCGGCAGCTTTCCAATTCGGTCGTTCAGAGGTGCTGTCTCTGTCCTTACGCCGTGAAGACTGGCAGTATCAGCAAGCTCCCGGGCGACGCCTTCTGCAGTGCCGGTATCAGAGCCGTACAGTAAGAGAAGCGGGCGGTTGTTAAGACCGATGACCGATGCGCCCTTTGCTTCCGTTTTCTCCTTTTGCTCATCAGACGCGGCTTTTTCAGCTGCCTGGACGTCCGCATGAATGGCTTCCTGATTACGGCTTTGAACCCTGATGTGAAAATCGCCCGGCTTAAGTGTTAAGGTTTGTTTGATATCAAGCTCATAATTCTCATGATCAATCAGTGTGAAATATTTTAGAATCATGCCTAACACAAGTGTGGCTTCATGAAGGGCAAACTGCATGCCGATACAGGCCCGTTGTCCATTTCCGAATGGTTTGTACGCATGATGAGGCACTTGGTCCTGATGCTCGAACCGTTCCGGCCGGAATTCTTCGGCGTCCTTTCCCCAAGCGTCCCGATCACGATGAAGCTGCGGAATCAGCACAGAAATTCTGTCATTCGTCGTGATCGGAAATTTTCCTCCAATGACTGTGTCTTCTTTTGGATAAAGGCTGAAAGCCGGAGCTGTCGGCCATAAGCGCAGTGATTCATTTAAAATCATCCGTATGTATTTAAGCTCCAGCACTTGTTTATAGGTCGGCGCTGCATCCGTCAGCACCCGATCGACCTCTTCATACGCCTTTTTCAGTTTGTCAGGATGCTTCAATAAAAAGTAAGTCGCAAAGGAAAGCAGGCCGCTCGTTGTTTCATGGCCGGCAATCAAAAACGTAATGATTTGAAAGCGGATATTTTCGTCGTCGAGCTTTTCACCCGTTTCCGGATCTTCCACATTCAGCATGCGGGCGAGCAAATCTTTTTCATCCTGGTCTCCATTCGCCCTGCGCTCTGCAATAATGCTGTCGACTAACGAAAACATCGTTTGAATATCATGGCGGAATTGCCGCTTTGTTCTGACCATAAGCTTATCTTGAACATCAAGCCGCTGCATTTGATGCATCGCTTCATCAAGCGCCCGCACCATGCTGTTGATAAACGGGTGGGGCGTTTCTCTGTAGTAACTGTTAAAGCGGTAGTTAAACCCGCATAGCCCAATGGTGTCGAGCGTCAGCCGGGTCATATCTCCCGGGACATCGACTGCTTCATTCGGATTGAGCCTTGCCCATTTTTGAATGAGCTGAACAGCGATATCGACCATTTTCTCATGATAGTCCTTCATGGCCCGTTGGCTGAACGTCGGCATCAGAATGTTGTGCGCTTTTCTCCAGTTAGGCTCATGCGTCCAGCTCGTAAACAATCCGTCACCGGAAAATGCGCGAACCTTTTCCAAGGCGCCTTCAATGCTTTTATCAAACCGTTCTTCATCACAAACCTCTTTCACCAATTCGTGGCCGGACACTACAATGGTCGTGCCCGCGGGTGTATGGATTTGAAAAATCGGGCCCTGTTCTTCCGCCAGTTTGATCAGCGAAAGCGTCGGCTTGTCTTTATCGATTAAAGGCAAATTGCCGAGCGGCCCAAACGTCTTCGGCTGAGGAATCGGGCTTGTTTCCTTCATCGAACCATTCCTTTCCGTATGAGATGCCTTCTATTTGACTACATTTCCCTTTCATGGTCATGATTATTCCGTTCTCCCAATTGACGCATGATTGCTGTTTTTTCTATACTTGAGAAGCTGTACAATACGCGAATAAGGTGAGTTTATATATGGATTTTGAAATTCGGTTTTTATCCTTTTATGTCATACAGGTGGAAGGCAAAGATGAGCAGGCGAACAAGCAGTTCAAGCACTTCCAGACCCTTGATACGGGCGAATTTGAAGAAAGCGAGCTAAAGGACTTTCTCGACGGGGAACTGAAAAAAATCGTCAAACGGAAAGCAGACCGCCATCCGCAGTCCGAGCAGGTCCCGACGAAAATCGGCCATTTTATCGTCGAACCCGGCCACGAGCTCGATTCCAACCCAAACTACAACATGTTCAACCGCGCGCGTCTGGCGGAAACAAAAGAAGACTTCAATGAGCTGAGCGAGCAGTTCGTCCGCACGTACCTTGACACAAGCGCGGTTCGCGGCGGCGTGTTTCTCGTCGCTTCGGCCGTGCCGAGAAAATACTTTGACGAGTCATTTGTCTTCATTATGAAATGTGACTTTGAGCCGAAGGTCGCCCGCATCTCTGATGCGTCTTCTCTCATTAAAAAAGTCGAAATGGCGATCACGACAAAAAACATGAAAAGCATCCAATACCCGTACATGCCAGAGGAAGGAATGGTCGAGGAAGGTGAGCTAAAAATCCACCAGGCCTCACACGCCCGCTATTTTGAGGACTTTCTGAAATTCGTCGAGTACGGCGAATCGATGCCGGAAATCATGAAAAATCAGGTCATGAACATGGTACAGGAGCACGTCTACGAGACATTTGAAGACAACAGCGAAGAACTCAAGCAGTTCGAGCACGACATTGAGATTTGGGAAGCAAGCGAAAAACGGGAAATCCAAGAGCGCCTCGACACCCATCAAGTCATCGAAGCCTCCGCCCAAATCATAGAGCACACGCCAGAGGCCCAACTGAAAATGAAAGTCGGAGAAACAGAGATTAGGGGATTGCTAGCGGATTTTGGCGATTCTATTCATCTCGCAAAAGTAAACGGACGCTATGTCGCGCTGATTGAAGCCGAGACAATTTCGTTTGAGAAAGGCAGTTCACCGGTGGAGTTTTATAAGCCTGAGGGATTGCATGAGGTGATTGAGCGGATAAGGAATAAAACAGAGCAAGACTAAAAAGTCCAGAAATCACTTTCTGGACTTTTCCTATTTAATACCCTTCCCTCAACACCGCATAGCACTCCCCAATCAGTTCTTCCGCTCCCGGCTCTCCTTTCAGCCCGCGGCGGACGATTTCCGATGATAGGTTCTGGACTTTGAGCGCTCGTGGGGCTCTTCTTTTGTAGT
Source organism: Bacillus sp. AMCV2 (assembly GCF_056033925.1). Classification (NCBI taxonomy): domain Bacteria; kingdom Bacillati; phylum Bacillota; class Bacilli; order Caryophanales; family Bacillaceae; genus Bacillus; species Bacillus sp. AMCV2. Next base: position 790,114 of record NZ_JBVYIB010000002.1, on the reverse strand, counting down.
ACGCCTGTAATGCTGTTTCGTGGTCGGCGTGTTTTTGGAGTTCTTCGGCGAGGACGATGGCATCCTCGATCGCCATTGCCGCTCCTTGCGCCAGGGTCGGCGCGCCGGCGTGGGCGGCGTCTCCTCCGATGACAACGCGGCCTTTATGCCATGGCTCCTGCACGGCGACCTGCTCCAGTGTATTTAAAATGATAGGATACTCATAAACACTCCATCTGCCCTTTTTATGTATGGAAAAAAAGCGCCTATCCAATGACAGGCGCTTTTTCATTAATCATCACTGCTCAAAATGCCGAAGAAGCGGAGCAGGTTGATGAATAAGTTGATAAAGTCAAGGTACAGCGATAACGCCATAACCGGAATCAAGTCTTCCGTAATGTGGCGGTGTTTGATTTGATTCAAATCATACAAAATGTAAAGGGAAAAGACGATGGTTCCGATCACGGAATACGCCATCATCGCCGCTGAGTTTAACGGGCTGAAAATGTTGAAAATCCCTACCACTGCGAGTGCGAGCACCGCTACCAGCAGAAATGACCACAGGAAGGATAAATCCTTCTTCATTTTTGCGCCGATTGTACCCAAGACGGCAAAAATGACAAATGTAGAACCAAAGGCTTCAAGCACGACATAGGCGCCGGCGATGGAAGCGTAATGGCTGACGATCGGAAATAAGGTAATGCCGGAAACGAACGCGAATGTATATACAAACGCATACCCGACCGCTTTTCTTCTGCGCATCCAAAAGGCCAGAATAATCATCGCCACTTCAAGAATAGAAAGCGGCAGCATTAAAGCGACAGGAACAAATTGGCCGATAAAAAGGCCGACAGTCGCGATCAGCAAAGTGAAGACAAAGACTGTCAAAATGCGTTGCATGATCGATTGCTTACTCTCGTGAACCGTAGCTTGCATGTCAAAAATCCTCCTAAAAAATGATCTTAAAGGTCTATTATATAAAAATTGGATGAAATATGTATATGTTTTAAGGAGAATTTAATGAAAACAAACGCCCTTTACATTATCATTTTGATTCTTTCCTTTTCAGCGAAAAACGATGCTTTTCTATTTTCTCAATTTGGGTAATCTGAGAATCATGAACCGTAATCTGAACGGTGCCGAAATCGAGTGTTTCCAGCGAGCTGATTATTTTTTCAATCACTTCCGGATCAATCGTTGATTTTGAAACCAAAAGACCTTCCCCCCTGTTGAATATGTTTTAATTCACAGTATTCTTATAAGAATTATAATATTATGTTTTTTTTGATAAATCAATGGTGATTTCTGTTCAAATCAAAAAGGCATATGATCACCCGGTGACGGACAATCATATGCCTGGAAACTTCCTATTTGTTTTCTTCCAATTCCTCAACAATACAGCGGACACCCATATTTTCTAATGCCTGCTTCAGCGTGCCGTACGTTTCATATTCACTAAAATCAAGCCCCAATTGAATCGATGTTTGGGCCACATCCGGGCGAATCCCTGAAAATACGGCTTTGACGCCTAATAAGAAAAGCGTTTTAGACAGGTTGTACAATTGCTGAGCCACCATAGTATCCACAATCGGAACACCCGAAAGATCAACGACGAGGCTTGTGATTTTTCTCTCGACACAGCGGACCGGCACTGTTTCTAAAATGACCTGTGCCCGTTTTGTATCAATGGAGCCGATAAGCGGCAATATCCCGATTCCATCGGCAATGGAAATAACCGGGCAGCCAAGCTCTGAGATCAATTCCTGCTGAGATGTGAGCCTCATCAGCATGAATTTTTGGTACTGCTCGGAGAATTCAATAATCAGCTTATCGAACGACTGATTCACAATGCGGTTCCATCGGTCTGCATCCTCATTTGTCACAATCTCCTGATTCTCTTTTATAAATGTGACGACTGCGTCCCAGAATGAGATTCTTGAATTGGATATGGCTTCTACGACCTCATGAACTTGAACATCCTGCTCTACCCTGTTTTTCGCAACGTTTTCCGCCCATTTTGTCATGTTTTCTTGAAAATCGGTTTGATCCTCCAGAAATGCGCTTGCGATTGTTATATTGGTAAATGTATGCTGCTCGGTTAAAAGCGTTTTCGTTGCTTCACTTAAATGGCTGGCGGAATATAGCTCGCCTTTAAGCTGGCAACGCAAACTGAACCATTTCTCAGTAATATCCGCAGTGTTGTCTATGATATATTGATATAATAATTGATCGATATTCACGGTCTGTCTCCTTTTTCGTAATAGAAGCACTTTCATTATAAAATGATAAAGCGGAATTGTGAATAAGACTAGAGAAAAATCAAATGATTCTGCTCTCTGAGTGCATTCCAGCTTCATATCCTTAGGCGAATGCACCAATAAGAGTCCGCCCGCATAAACTGCAATGTACAGTTTACAATGAGAAAGGACGTAATCACATGTATTATGTTGATCCTTATATGTTTGCGGGGCATTTTTATGAGCCTTGGCCTGCTTTTGAATATGAATACCGATATCCATGGCCTGGCATTGGCAGCGGTGCTGTTCCGGGCTCTGGCGGCGGCCCTGGCATTGGCGGCGGTGCTGTTCCAGGCTTTGGCGGCGGCGGCCCTGGCATTGGCAGCGGTGCCGTCCCAGGCTTCGGCGGTGCGCCGCAGGGACCTCCTCCTTCCCAAATACCAGCGAAACCCCCAAAACCGCAGGGGTCTCAAGGAGCCGTTTTGTTAGTTGAACCAATCACCATTCGTCCTTGCCTTTTCCGATTTACCTATGTTTGGTTAACCAATGGCCGCTCATTTTGGTTCTACCCGATCATCCTTGGCAGAAGGTCCGTCGGCGGCTTTTATTGGGATTCCTCACGGCGCCGCTGGGTTTATTTCGCCTTAGACACAAATCACATCGATGTTGTAAGCTGCTCATTTTAATAATCAGCCGGTTTCCCGGCTGATTTTTTTATGTTACTTCGGCCGTAAACAGGTTATAGTATTATTATCTTTTCAACTTGGAGGTTTCCCTATGATCAAACAAATTGGCACTGTTGCTGTATATGTCGAGGACCAGCAGAAAGCGAAGCAATTTTGGACAGAGAAGGTAGGCTTTGATATTGCAGCGGACCACCCAATGGGACCTGAAGCAAGCTGGCTGGAGGTTGCGCCAAAAGGGGCCGAGACTCGTTTAGTCATTTACCCAAAAGCCATGATGAAAGGCTCAGAGCAAATGAAGGCTTCTATTGTGTTTGAATGCGAAGACATCTTTGGTACATACGAGAAAATGAAGACAAACGGTGTAGAATTTCTCGGTGAGCCCAATCAAATGGAGTGGGGCACCTTCGTTCAATTTAAGGACGAAGACGGAAATGTGTTTTTATTGAAAGAATAAACTGTTGCGCACGGCGGTTCGATTCCGCCCTGCGCTTTCTTTGACATTGAGAATGAATTTCATTTACAATTATTCATATGTGAGAATGATTGGAGTGAGACAAATGTTTGTACAGTTGAGAAAAATGACGGTTAAAGAAGGCTTTGCAGATAAAGTCATAGAACGTTTCAGTGCTGAAGGAATCATTGAAAAACAAGAAGGTTTAATTGATGTGACAGTGCTTGAGAAAAATGTACGCCGCGGTGATGAAGAAGTTGTTGTCATGATTCGCTGGGAATCAGAGGATCACTGGAAGCAATGGGAAAAAAGCGATGCGCATATCGCCGGCCATAAAGCAAACAAAGGCAAACCAAAGCCTGACTATCTGATCAGCACTGAAGTGAGCATGTACCATGTACGTGCTGTCAAACAAGGGACATACAATCAATAAAAAGCTTGCGCCTTGCTGCAAGCTTTTTTCTAAGAGTCATGTTGATCTGCTTTGTTCGTATGTTACGGTATACAGCGGCTTATTTTTATGCCATTCTGCAAATAACACGTCCTCCGTCTTATCAATGTTCTTCTTTTTCAATTCTTGCTTCAGCCACTGTTCATCCACACCCGCTTCCTTCAAATTATCCCGGACAACCTCTCCATCTATGATTAAAGTGATCGGCAGAGAAACGGACTTCGAAGGAATCTGCAAATCCTTATTTGTCGGTTTGTCAAAATCAGATTTGGGGAGCACGCTGACCATCCCGTTTGTTTCCAAAATCGCATATTCTACTTCTTGGATCGAAAAACTCCCCGCTTGCCTCAAAAGGCTTTGCAGCTGGTTAATGTCTATCTTATTTTTCTTCATTACTTTATATTGAAGCTCTCCTTTGCGGATGACGATATTCGGCTCACCCTCCAAGAACTTTCGCGATGATTTCATTTTTTGCGTGATAAATTCAATAATATAAATCAGCACGCCCCACAGCAGCGAAGCAAAAATGATTTCTTTGATTTTGATTTCATGATCGTAGACGGCATTTCCGACTAACTCACCTAGAATTAAAGCAGAAATAAAGTCAAACGGCGTAATTTGAGAAAATTGGGTTTTCCCGAGAAGTTTTAAGATGATAAATAAAATGCCTAAACCGCAGACCAGTTCTGCCGCAACACTTAAATAATTTCCCATATTGATAGCACCTACTTCTTGATAATACTATCAGTATGGTCAATGGTTTCTTTTCTAAACCGGAAAAGCTCCGCTCAACGTTGCATGGTGCATTGGAGCATGTCATTGAAAAGCTGCTCTGCATCACTGCGGTCAATCTTGACAAGCGGGTCATTGAGGAAGGCTTGAAACGCGAGGCCAGTATCCTTTGTTAAACCTGCGTCCGCCACTGCCTCCTGATTGGATATATGCCTAGCCGCCAGCATTTCCACACCTTTCGGAAGCGCTCCGGACAAAATCGGCTGGACACGGTTCCTTGTGATGAATGCGTTTGTTTCGACAATGGCTTGTATAGGAAGGTTTGAGACCTGGCCTTGATTCGGCATATTTACATTTGTGACGAGTTCACCCAATCCGAGAAGAGCCGCTATGATGTTCACGCCTTCTTCTCCCGAAGCTTTCTCAGCAACGCCCCGTTGTTGCACGATCAACCGTTCTGTTTCTTGTCGTTTCTCAGCTCTGTCTTGTTTTCTGAATGATATAGGTGTGAGATGAAATTTCCATACTTCAGGCTGTTTGAGGTATGGGCCGGGAAGAAACTCTGCCAGATGCCTGTCTCCCGCAGCAGGGATGGCGCCATACGTTTCAAATAAATCAAACGCAACACGGTGTGCCGAACAAAAGACGCTGTCCCTCCAGCTTTCCCCCTCCAGCTCATATCCTGATTCCCCATAGTGCGCGCTGAATTCACGGAATATAGGCAGCAGGTCAATATGGCGGTAAGAGGCTTTTGTGATCCATGTAAAATGGTTAATGCCGAGCACATTAACGCGGATATCCTCACGCCGCGGCACCTCAATCCCCAGGCTTTCCGTGACCATTTCCGCCAATAGCTTTTGCGTCCCGAATACCTCGTGGCAGCAGCCAATCGCTTTGATTCCGGGAAACACTTTATACAGCACTCTTGTACAGACAGACATCGGGTTTGTATAATTAATGACCCATGATTCAGGTGCGTAGTCTCTTATTGCCCGGGCAATTTCCGCAAATATCGGCACAGCACGCAAGCCCCTGATGATCCCTCCAGGCCCGACAGTATCACCTACAGACTGATAAATACCGCAGCGCTCAGGCAAGTGGACATCGACTTCCATATCATCCAGTGATCCCGGCAAAATGGAAATAATGACGATATCCGCGGCTGATAACGCCTTTTTCAAAGTAGAAACAGCCTCATATCTCCATCTGCCGTTCCCGCTGTGATTGCCGATCACTTCATTTTTCTGAGCGGCTTCAAAATCAAGATCATAGAGCGCCACCGTGCCTGACATCCGTTCATCAATCGACAAATCACTCATCAGGCTTCTGGCCCAGCCTTGGGACCCCCCGCCGATATAGGCAATCTTAATCTGATCTAATGTACTGATATGAAACACTCCCTTTCTCAGCCTTTCACCGAACCGATCAGCATTCCCTTTGCAAAGTGTTTTTGTAAAAATGGATAGACAGCCAAAATCGGCAGCGTCGCAATGACAATGACAGCGAGTTTAATTCCCTGCTCCGGCGGAACGGCATTTTGCATCGTATCGCCATTGGTCGCCGTTAAATCCGATAAAATCGTGACTTGGCGAAGCACCATTTGCAGCGGCCATTTTGCACTGTCATTGATATATAAGAGAGCGTGGAAGAAATCATTCCAAATCCCGACCGCATAAAACAGCGCAAAGGTCGCAATAACCGGCTTTGACAGTGGCAGGGCGATCCGCCAAAAGACGCCGATTTCGGAACAGCCGTCAATTTTTGCTGATTCCTCCAGCTCGCGCGGCAGCTGCTGAAAGAAGTTTTTGATAATAATAAGGTTGAACGGATTAATCGCCATCGGCAGAATCAATGCCCAATACGTATCCAAAAGGCCAAGTGATTTTACGACAAGGTACGTCGGAATCATGCCGCCTGAAAACAGCATGGAGAAAATCACCAGATTCAACAGCAGATTCCGTCCCTTCACATGCCGCTTCGCCAGCGGATACGCCATCGTGAAGGTGAAAAACAGCTGTACAGCCGTCCCGACCACGGTGATGAAGATGGACACACCCATGCTTCGAAGGAACGTCGGTGTCGAAAACACATACTTGTAAGCATCAAGTGTAAAGGTTTTCGGGAAAATAAAGAAGCTCCGCTGGGCGAGTTCCGCTTCTGTCGCAAAGGAACCAGCGATAATATACAAAAACGGCAAAATGGTAATCGCGCCGACACCCCCGAGAAACAGAATGTTGCAGACGTCAAACACCCGTCCGGCTTTGGTGTTGTGCATCGTGTGAATTTCAGCCATACCTCTCCCCTCCTCTAAAACAATCCTTCCTGATCAAACTTTTTCGCAATGTAATTGGCGCCAAAAATCAAGATAATCCCGACAACTGATTTAAATAAACCGACCGCCGTGCTGTAGCTATACGCCCCTTGGGTAATCCCCATCATGTACACATACGTGTCGAAGATGTCAGCCACACTGCGGTTGAGCGAGTTCGTCATCAAATACACCTGTTCAAAGCCCAGATTCAAAAAGCTGCCGATTCTTAAAATCAACAAAACGATAATGGTGCTTCTAATCGCCGGCATCGTAATATGCCACATTCTCCTGAACCGCCCCGCTCCGTCCATGATGGCCGCTTCATACTGCTCTTGATCAACCGTAGCAAGCGCTGCCAAAAATAGAATCGTTCCCCAGCCTGTCTCCTTCCAAATGCTTTGCATCACAATCATCGGCCGGAACCAGTCTGCATCCGACAAGAAAGAAATCTGCTCACCTGTCAGATTCATAATCAATTTGTTGATCACACCTGTATCGACAGTAAAGAAAACGAAGGTGATGCTGACCACAATTGTCCATGATACAAAATGGGGTACGTAAATAAAGGTTTGGATACATCTTTTATACACGGCCTTTCTTACCTCATTCAAAAGCAGGGCCAAAATGAGAGGCGCGGGAAAGGCAAACAAAAGATCCAGGCTCGCCAGCATGAGGGTGTTGCGCAGCAGCCGGAAAAAATCCGGATTCATAAAAAAGTCTTTGAAATAATCAAAGCCGACCCATTCGCTTTTCCAGAAGCCGAGATATGGCGAGTAGTCTTTAAAAGCGATCAGCACACCCCACATCGGCAAGTATTTGAAAATCAAGAAATAAAGCAGACCGGGAATAAGAAGAAGATAAAGCCATTTGTCCCGTTTGAGCGCAGCCATCCAGCTGATGCCTTTTCCAGCGGTGAGAACAGGTGAATCTCCCTTCTTCGGCACTGTTTCCATATCTGTTCTCCTTTCGTGGTACCGGGACGCCCGCCGAAAGGCAGGCGCATCGGTTTATTTTGACGATTGATACAATTTGTTCAAGTCCTTCATCAGGTCATTGCCGCCGCTTTTTTTCCAAAGCTCCACTGCATCATCGAACCCTTTTTCATCAATTTCTCCAATGATAAATTGTGTTCTCGCGTCGAGGATGATGTTGTCAAGCTGGGCTCCTTTTTGGGTATAGACATCAGATACAAGCGACTCAGCCGGGTTAAAGACTGCTATTTTTTCTCCTTCGGTTATGATGTCCTTGCGATGCTGGAAGAGCTTGGTTTTCTGGTCTTCGATGTAATACTCGCTTTTCGGAATCGACATGCTGAACTGTGCCAAGCCTTCATGCTCATACAGGAGAGATTTGTTGTTTTTTTCAAGTGAGGTGAATACGCCGTCCTTGAGCTCGTAATTGCGGCCCTCCACTCCGTTGTTCGTGAGAATCTGCGCTTCCTTATCATTCATCTTATCGAGGAAGGACAGCACCTTTTTCAGCTCTTTTTCGGTTTTGACGCTTGATTTTGGTATCGCGATCATGCCTGAATATCCAGATGTCGGGAAGGTGCGCTTGCCATTCGGTCCCTCAAGCGAGCCGACGATATCAATGATATCCTTGTTCGACTCATCCGCCTCCTCCATCGCGCTTTGGATTTGAGACGCTCTTGAGCCTGTATCAACGATGACACCCGCTTTTCCTTTTACAACCGGATCATTCCACTTCGCAGAATCCATGACAGCAAAGTCCTTATTGATCAAGCCCTCATCATAGAGCTTTTTAAAAAACGTGAGCGCATCCATGTATTCCTTCGTTGTAAAATCCGGAATCAGCTTTCCGTTTTCAACACCGTAGCGGTTCGGAGCGCCGAACCAGATTTGCAGAACATCCCATGGGCTTCCGTTGCCGAGTCCCATCCATTTCGGCACGACCATGCCGTACGTATCATCCTTGCCGTTTCCGTCAGGATCTTTTTCCTTAAAGGCTTTCAGCACTTCATAGAAATCCTCAAGCGTTTCCGGCATATCCAGACCGACATTTTTCAGCCAGTCGGTTCTGATAATCATACACGCCCTGATCAGGTCCCTCGTTCTGTAGATTCCGTACACCTCGCCGTTCACCGAGCTGTTCTTCAAAATCTTTTCATCTGCCTGGCTTACATTCTTGTAGTCTTTTAAATAAGGAGACAGTTCCCAAAACGCCCCTGCTTTGACAGACTTGATAAAGCCGGCTGACTTATCTTTAATAACAATCGCGTGAGGCATCTCTCCTGAAGCCATGACGATGTTGAATTTGTCGTTGTAGGATGAATCAGGCACCCATGTGACCTTAATCTCTTTGCCTGTGTATTTTTCGAGCGCTTTTAATGAAGGGCTCTTATCACTCGGGCTTTCCGGCGATAAAAGCGGCGCCATAATTTTGATCGTATCTTTCGAACCGCTTGCTGAATTGGAAGTTTCCGAATGGCTGCATCCGGCGATCATCATGGCAGCAAGCGGCAAGGCCATCCATTTTTTTCGCATTCTTATTTTCATGATGCGTAAGTCCCCCTTTTTTCAATTTGCATTTCCCCTTTGCCCCTCTCAATATAAAGCGCTTACATAAATTCTTGCAATCTTCATTTTTTGCACCATTTCTTCTATGAAATTCCGGCTGTTATCCTTTTTTGCCCGATGTTTCTTTTTTTGCCGGAAGGGAATCTCCGATCAGTTCCAGTGCCGCTATGACATTTAAACACCATTGAGAGACAGTGTTCGTTGTCACCCATGGAAGCTCATCTATCTGCGTCCATGTCTCGATGCGCTCCGGTTTGATCGGAAGCGGCGTATGGCTGAGCTTATCATCGAGCAAAAGATTCCACGCTTTGGCGGCGAGATGAGGATCTTGCTTTTTTCTCGCGGCGTAGGCTGTCATACCGGCGGCGAACATCGGCCAGTGAAAATGCCCGTCATGAAGAGCGCCTCCGCTTTTTTTCCGTTTTTCCTCATCACTTAATGTGTAAAATTCGCCGAATTCACTCAGCATATCCTCCCATTCCCAGTCATCAAGAAGCTCAGCCAGCTCCATCCACACTTGCGGCGCGCCGAAGGCAATGATCATATGATATCCGCCCGCAATGCCGTCTCCCATGTGATGAAGCATCGAGGTCGCCGGGTCATATTCAAATGTCGGGCCGGATAATAAGCGGAGCGGCAGCCGCTTCAGACAGTTGATTCCCGTTTCGATTTTTCTGAGATATTCCGGATTTTCGGTCCGCTCCCATTCCGCCAGCCAGTTCGAGCAAAACGCCGCCCAGTCCGGTCCCGTTCTGGCGTGAGTCGGGTGCTTGCCTTTCTCGTAAAAAGCGCGCATCGGATCGGTTTTGACGAGGGCATAATCGGCATCCTTCACTTCTGTCAAAAGATCTCCCGTCCGCTCATCACCCGTCAGATAATAATAGAATTTATAAAGCCCGGCCATGCTGATTCTCGCTTCCTTGCAGCCGCATCCCCAGTGCACAACGTTATGCCGTGAACCAAGCCCGGCGTATTCACCGAGGTGAAAGCTGTCCGTTTCGCTCGTATGGCGGGTCATGGCTTCTGCCATGCGAAAGATATCCTCTCTGCCTGAGCGGAAAAACGCCTGCCACAGCCATAGGGTCGGAACGAGCTCATTGTTTTGCCATGCGTATCCGCCGAGATCGTACCGCCACATATGCCGGATCGGGTCATACGTATGCATGACATCGCCATAATGCCAAAAACCGTACCATCTGCGTTGCTCTACTTCCTTTTTATAAAACAGAAAGGCCGCATCGAGCTGTTCTTCCAGCTCTTTTTTGAGCGGATGGGATGTGTCAATGATGCTCCAAACCCCGAGTGCTTTTGATTCGTAATAGACGTCCGGCTCGAATACAATGAGCGGCGGCGCCTGCCATTTGTCAGCGAGCGCATTGAGGACTTCGTCAGACGGCATGTGCGAAAAGCACGCCAGGCTGATTTCATTTGTGTTCGCAATGCCTGTCGGATCAGAAAGCATTTCATCAAAGCCTTCATACGCGCTGGCCACGTGGGTGTTTCCTGTATAATGCCGCAAATCCATCGCTTCGCCGTCTGGGGGCCAAAGCCAGATAGTCATTTTGGGGCGGCTGCCGGCAAGACCTGTGATTTCCAGTGCTGAAGGATATTTCTCAAAGAAATACCTCAGGCCGAGAGCCACACCGCCATTTTTTCCGCCCGCATAGCAGAGCCCCTTCGCCCGGCTGCCATGCAGTATTCCAACCCACGCATAATCTTTTCCGGTCCGTTTTGACAGGCTGTAATGATCGCTGGAATCCTGAACAAGCTTCACATCGTCCCAAACCGCATTCTGTGTGCCATGTGCAAACCATTCCTTATGCTCTTCATCTGGAGACAGCATTTCGCCATTGATTTGTTTTTCATAAAGCGGATATCGTTCATTGAATTTACGTGTGCCAAACAGCTGGACGGGTTCTTTATACATCCCTTTCTCTCCCGCAAACCGGAAATGGCGGTTGTACGGCTCCCCCTCCAAAAAAAGGGCAAATTCGATGCCAAGGCCCTTAATGAATTCTTGTTTACCGTTCCTGTCAATCAGCTGCGTGTGCACAAGGCCGATCTCAGACAGCCCGGCATAAAACGCCAATCGGATGACAAACGGCAGCCATTCTTCATTCGTTTTATGGAGCACATGCACTCCCTCGATTTTGACTACTGCTTTGACAGGACCACTCTGCTCAATCGCCGCCCGTTTGATAAAGCTGACAGACCTTTCATGCAAAAGAACCGTTTCCGCCGCCGACTCGTTTCTCGTTTCTCTTATGGCAACGAGCCTCCCGCCTGCGGCGATCGGCTTTCCGTTGATCTGCAATGATTGAATGAAATCGGATCCTGTTTTATGAATGGTACAAACGAGTGCTCCTGTATCCACTTGGATATCATGCTCTGTCTCATGAATGCTGAGCGATTCAGTTGGCTGCGGGACTTCTCTTTTTTGCACGATAAAGCTTTGGTTTTCCTTACCGCCAAACACCGCCGCGTGCTTCGTCCACTTGATGCTCCCGTCCGGCCAATAGGCCGACGGTTCGCTTTGCACATATCGCGTTTCCTCCTTTTCATTCATAAGCGCCAGACGGTCACCCTTTTTTAATTCTCCTTTTTTCCATGGCACGCCCCACGTCACGCCGCTTGTCACCTTTGGCTGTCCTGATAACCATTTGATCTTTTTCATCGGTCTCTCCCTCCATAGAAAAAAGCTGATTCGATGCAAAGAATCAGCTGTGATTGTCAAATTGAATCACACGGTATTCATGCGGTCCGACCGCCAGCCTCCCCGCCTTTTCCAAGCGGTGCGTCAACAGATCTGTTCCCGCTTCCGGCAGTGTCACACTTCCTCCTTTTCCATCCATATTCACGATGATCCACACAAGGCCGCTATCGCCTTTGCGCGGGGCAACGATCGTGCCGGGCGTAACATCCGACCGGCTGGAAATAACAGCTTCCTCCGCGTAATGCCTGACGAGCGCTTCCAGCATCGCATCCCCTTCTTTCCCGGATGGAAGCGAGCCCAGCATGACAATTTTCCCCTCGCCGTAATTCCGTTCCGTCAGAAAAGCATGGCCCGCCCCCGGTCCTGATTCAACCGTGCCAAGGGTGTTTCCGCTCTCTGTGTCAAACACCGCGCTCCACAGCCCAAGCGGCGCCGTGATGCCAAACGCTTTTCCTGTATTCACGTTCTCATTCATCGGAAAGGTAAACAGTGTTTTGATCCCTGACGTTTTCTCAAGTTCGCCAAGTCCGCAAGCGGTATGAATGGTATGCTCACATGTGCGCCCTCCTGTCAGCGGACCGGCGATCCAGATGCCGCCCGCTTCAGCGAATGCCGAAGCTTTTTTGATAAATTCAGAAGACAAATACGGCACAAATGGCGTAAACAGCAAGCGGTAGCCGTCCAGTGGAGCGCCTTCCGGAATAAGGTCACGGTGAATCCCCGTGTTGAGAATACGTTCATAAAAATGCATCACAAGCGAACGATGCCGGAGCCCCCGGTGAGGCTCAGTTTTAATAAATGCTTTTGCTCTGTCAGAGTAAGTCATCGCCGCCTCGGCTTGAACGGGTTCAGTTGATAGAATAACAGGCTCGATTTCCTTTCTTGCCCGCTCAACCGCCAGCACATTTTGGTAGCCGATGGTGGGTTCGCCCCATGCACTGAGAACCGAACCGTGGGAAATCTCGCTGCCTGAACGCTGCTGTCGCCATAGCCAGTAGCAAAACCCCTGGCTTCCTAAGGCGTAGGACGATACGGCTTCAGCCTGCAAATACCCGTCTGCGTGCGGGTAAGCGGAGCTTTCAAGCGAGGCGGCATACGACGGACTCGTTTCCAAAATCCAAAACGGGCGCCCCTGTTTCAGATTTCTCCATAAATCACAGTTCAATAAAAAGGCAGAGGCGTTTTCCTGCGAAGCGTACGTGTCATAGGAGGCAAAATCGAGATTCTGAAACATTCGCTCATTGTCCACGCTGAACATGACTGATCCGTTATGCGTGATCGGCGCATCTGAATAGCAGCGGATGATTTTGGCCTGTTCATCCGCAAACGAAGCGATCATCTCCATCGAAAACAGCTGATACATAGTGCGTAAAGAGGCATGATGCAGAAACGGGGCCGGTCCCGGCTGCGGGACTTGCTCAAACGTCTGATAGGTTTCGCTCCACACATCGGTACCCCAAGCTTCATTCAAGCGTTCAATCACTCCGTAGCGATTTTTGAGCCAGTCATGCCATAAGCGCATGCATGTCTCACACATGCATGCTGCAACATGGCATTTAAACTCATTGTCTAGCTGCCATCCGATCAGCCCCGGGAGCCGGCCAAGCTCCTTGGCGATGGCTGTGGTGATGACGGCGGCTTTTTTTCGAAAATACGGGTTGTTCGTACAGGCATGCTGACGGGAGCCATGCCCCATGATCTCTCTTTTTTCATTGACATGCATGCGTTCGGGCCGGCCGTGTGAGAACCAAATCGGCGGGGTAGGCGTCGGCGTGCACATAATCGTTTCGATCCCGCTATCATACAGCCGGGCGATGATTTCTTTGAAAAAACCGACGTCAATTTTTCCTTCTTCAGGTTCCATGACAGACCAGGCAAATTCGCCGATCCGCACAACATTTACGCCAACTTCACGCATGATGTCAATGTCCTGCTGAATCGTCTCTTCATCCCATAATTCCGGATAATAGCAAGCGCCATGATAGAGTTTTCTCATCACATTTTCACCTTTCTTTGATGATCGATTCTGTCAATGGCAGGCCGAGCTCCTTTATGCCTTTTGCCACAAGTTTCGCCATTTCATTTGCGCCTTTTTTTGTAAAATGCGTGTAATCGTTAATCCCTTCTGAAATCATAAAATAGGTGTATACTTTTTCCTCGCCCTTCTCAGTAAAGAAAGCAAGGCTTTTCTCCATCAGATCAATGAGCTGGACATTCTCCTCTTCAGCCGTCTGCTTCATGGCAATGCAGTAATCAGGAAAATCGTTCAAAAACACGCCGTTTTCGTAATGAAAGCGGGCTACGGGGGTAATGAGAAGCGGATGGGCGCCTTTTTCCCGCGCGCCAGCGATATACTGCTTTAAATATTGTTTATAAGTAGTGTAGGGCTCGGTGTAGCGCTCCGGCTTATTTTTCGACGCGTCATTATGGCCCATCTGCACGAACAGCCAATCATCCGGCTCGATCACATCGAGGATTGCCTGAAGCCTGCCCTCTTCCACAAATGTTTTCGAGCTTCTTCCCCCGATCGCTCTGTTGATCACTTGAATATGCTCCGGCAGATGTGAGCCGAGAAACTGCCCCCAGCCCCCTTGATTTGTGCTGTCTCCATACGTTTGAACAGTCGAATCGCCGGCAAGATAAATATGATTTGCCATTTTTCATTCCCCCTCGTTTTTTATACAGCTTCCATCACGGATAGCTCTTCCCTTGAAAAAGACCGGTGCGTACAGGCGCTTGAGCATTGGTTTGTCCTGCCCGTTCGTTAATCATCTTGTCGTAGCGTTCAGCCTTTGCGTCTTATCCCTTAGTCCTCCTACAGCGGCGCCTCCGCTTTGCTTCCCGCTATGTACAGGGCGGGCTTCGGCGGTTTTTTCATTCCCGTTCCGAGGTAAAAGCTCGTGTGCGGCGGCTGGTTGTAGGCGGTATTCTGCCAGGCGATGCCGAGCCTGTAAACCGGATCATGCATCAGCGTGTAAAAGCGGTGGCGGGTGAGATGTGTCGTTGTATAGATACGGAGCGCGCTGCTGTCTTCCGTTCTCCATATCACTTCTTCCCGCCAGTCTCCGAACAGGTTGGCCTGAAGAACCGGGTTTCCTTTCGTGCCGTTGTTGGACAACACGCCGGCCGGCTGAAATATCGTCTTCAGACAGCGCTTTTCAGCATCCCATTTTTCAATCTTTGGCCTGCCAATCGTTCCGTCCCAGTCATGATCAAGCAGTTCTCTGACCAGATCGCCGTCCCACCAGATGGCGAAATTGGCTGAAGCGGGCGCTTTGTCACTGATTTTTTCGCCTTTGCTCGTGAAAAGCCCATACGACATGCCATCATTGCCCGGCGGATCAATTCCCCAGACGAGCGCCCCTTTGTAGCTTGGATCAATATGAGCCGCCATGCCCCGGCCAACGTCAGTTCCAGCATGGACGCCCCATAATATCTCACCGGTTCCGGCATCTCGCAGTGACAGTCCGTACGGCTTTGTGGCGTCCTCATGCACCTGGAACACTTCAAGCCCTTTTCGTGACGGGTCCAGATCCCCTACATGCATCGCGTCTCCGTGCCCGAGCCCCGTTGTATACAGGCCGGTTCCGTCATGATCGACCGCCATTGCGCCGTATATGATTTCATCTTTTCCGTCTCCATCTACGTCCGCCACGCTCAAGCTGTGGTTCCCCTGTCCTGCGTACGCTTCATGTCCCGGCTGGTTGGAGTCAAATACCCATCGTTTTTTGAGCCTTCCGTTTCTGAAATCGTATGCCACGAGCACGCTTCTCGTATAGTAGCCGCGCGCCATAACAAGGCTCGGCCGCTCCCCATCCAAATAAGCGATCCCAGCGAGAAAACGGTCCATCCGGTTTCCATAGCCGTCTCCCCAATCCTCCAGCTTGCCGCGGGGCGGTTCATATTCCACGGTCGTGAGTGCCTCACCGGTTTCTCCTTTAAACACGGTCAAATATTCCGGACCGGACAAAATTCTGCCCTGTTCGTTTCTAAAATCGGCCTGCTCATCACCGATGATATGTCCTTTCCCGTCTGTTGTGCCGTCAGCTGTTTTCATGGCGATTTCTGCTTTTCCGTCACCATCCAGGTCATACACCATAAATTGCGTGTAATGAGCGCCCGCCCTGATGTTTCTGCCGAGGTTGATGCGCCACAAAAAGGTGCCGTCCAGTTTATAGGCATCTATGAGCACCTCCCCGGTATATCCGTCATGGGCGTTGTCTTTGGAATTAGACGGGTCCCACTTCAGGATGATTTCATATTCTCCATCCCCGTCTACATCCCCGACACTGGCATCATTGGCGCTGTAAGTGTACGGCTTTCCGTCCGGCGTCACACCGCCTTCCGGTTTGGCAAGCGGAACCTCCAGAACATTTTCCTGCCAGACACGAGCTTCCTTGGAAAGCTTTTCCTCCCGTCCTTTATTGACAGCCGCCACTTGATAAACAGAGTCAGCCGTTCCGTTTTGATCGAGAAAATTAGTGCTTTCAGCGATTGGATCGCGGGTGATCCGCTTTCCATCCCGATAAAGGTGAAAAGCCGTCGTCTCATGATCTGTTCCGAGAAAACGCCAGCTGACAAACACGCCCTGATCTGTCTTTACCGCAATCAAACCTCTGGTCAAGTATTCCATTTGCCTCTTTTTTGGTTTCATTTGATGGGAACGGGCTGCGCGCAGCCCGTTCCTTCCCCCCTTTCAGTTAAGGCGTATACATATTTGGTTTTGGCTGTTCCGCCATGCCGTCTCCTAAAAAGAAGCTTGTGTGCGGCGGCTGGTTATAGGCGACATTTTGCCAGGCGATGCCAAGCCGGTACACCGGATCGTGCATCAGCGTATACAGCCTGTGCTCAGTCGGAATGGTCGTCGTGTAAATGCGCAGAGCACTGCTGTCCTCCGTTCTCCACACGACTTCCTCGCGCCAGTCACCGAGCAGATCAGCCTGAAGCGTCGGTGTTGCTTTTGTGCCGTTGTTAGATGCTGCGCCTGATGCAGTCAGCACATTTTTCGATACGCCGTTTTGATAATCCCACTTATCAATTCTGTTGCTGTCCAGCTGTTCCCGCAGCAGATCGCCGTCCCACCAGATGCCGAAGTTGGTAGAGGACGGAGCCCCGCTTCCAATTTTGGCCCCTTTCGCTGAGTAGAGAGAACCGTTTGCCCACACCTCCTGTCCCGGATAACGCGGGTCAATATCAGCAGCCATTCCCCGGCCTACATCCTTGCCGGCATAAACGCCCCAAAGGATTTTTCCGGTTGCAGCATCCTGGAAAGATAAGCCGTATTTTGCATTTTTGTCCTCATGAACTTGAAACACCTCAAGCCCCGGCCGGCCCGGATCAAGATCTCCTGTATGGAGGGCATCCCCATGGCCTAAGCCGGTCGAGTACATGCCTTTCCCGTCATGATCAACAGCCATTGAGCCGAAAATAATCTCATCTTTTCCATCCCCGTCAACGTCCGCGATGCTCAGGTTGTGATTCCCCTGTCCGGCAAACGCTTCATTTCCTGACTTTGAGGAGTCTAGCGTCCAAAGCTTTGACAGCTTTCCATCCCTGAAGTTATAGGCAACTAGCATGGTTTTAGCGTAATACCCTCTGGTCATGATCAGGCTCGGCCGCTGTCCATCAAGGTAGGCAATGCCGGCGAGAAAACGGTCAACACGGTTGCCGTAGCTGTCTCCCCAATCCGACACATTGCCGCGCGCCGGTTCAAAATTTGCGGTGACAAGCTCTTTCCCGGTTGAACCTTGAAACACAGTGAGATATTCAGGGCCTGAAAGCACACGCCCCTGTTCATTTCTGTAATCAGCATTGGCATTTCCAATTACTTTGCCCGTGCCGTCTTTTGTCCCGTCTGCCGTTTTCATTGCCACTTCCGCTTTTCCGTCACCATCAAGGTCATACACCATAAACTGGGTGTAGTGCGCGCCCGCTCTGATGTTTTTGCCGAGATTGATCCGCCATAACTTTGTGCCGTCCAGTTTATATGCGTCAATCAGCACGTCACCCGTATAGCCATCCTGTGAATTGTCTTTTGAGTTAGAAGGGTCCCATTTCAGGATCAGCTCGTATTGCCCGTCACCATCCACATCGCCAACACTTGCGTCATTAGCGCTGTACGTGTAAGCTTCACCCTTTGGCGTCGTGCCGCCAGCCGGTTTATCCAGCGGGACGGAATGATACGGCTGCACCCATACGGAGGCTTTTTCAGAAGCCGGCTGTTCGGTACCGTTTACAACAGCTCGAACCGTATACGTTGAGCCCGTCGATCCGTTTTTATCCACATAGTTCGTGGTTTTGACAGGCGCAGCATTCAGTTTTTGCCCGGCTCTGTACACATTGAACAAAACAGATGCGTTTTCGGTTCCAAGAAACCGCCAGCTGACAAAAATGCCCCCGTCCGTCTTGACCGCTACAAGCCCCCGGTTCAGCGCTTCCATCTGCCGCGCTGCCCCTTCAGCTTTCACAGGACATACAGAGGCTCCCATCACCAACAAGACCAGCAACGTAACAGCAGTAAACATGCGTTTCCTTCGTGTAATCATCAGACAGCTCCTTCTCATTTATCTGTAAGCGCTTACTTAAATTGGATTTTATGCGCTGTGTGAGCTGTCTTCAATTTCACTTTTTTGCATCTGCCTATTTCGGACACTGCACTTTTTTGCGTATTTGTCATTTTTTTGTTACCCGGCTTGATGATGCTGGGCCTCCGTCTTTTGAAATCCCCTAAGAGCAAAAAACATCAACACAAGCCCAAATAAACATGGGCCGTAAAACGGAATCAGGCCAGGAAGCGTATACAGCAAATAAAGGACAAATCCGCACCCGATCAGCATACAGCCGGTCGTCAGCGGTCTCATGGCGCCAAAAAGCAGTGCCTGCGGAATATATTTGCGAAGCGGGAGCTGGTAATGCACATAAAGGGGAAACACATACATCAGCGCGATGATATACAAAAGCCCTGCAAGCAGCGTGCAGCTTGTTACGGCAAAGGACAGCCAATCCGTACTGGCAGAAAAATAATGATAGTTCGCGGACAATATGAGCAAAAGAGCCGAAAACGCCAATCCGATCGCATTAACCTTGAAAAACTCTTTTTTATAGGTATCGAGAAATAAAGGAAATACCGGGACATCCTTTTGCCCCATCAGCCATTTCCTTATAACGGCACACATCGCGGCTGTGCTCGGCGCCCATCCGAAAAGAACGCCGCCCAAAAGTGTAAACAACAGCCACAGACCGTTGAGCCATGCTATTTTCACCACCGCTTCGCAGCCTGCATAAAGCGCATCCGTTACAGTCGTCTTCATCTTCTCACCGCTTGATGTACGGCAAAATCCCTGTAAGCGGCTTTCATGGGGGCCATCTGCCGGAACCCGATTTTTCCTTTTGTTAACACAGGCCCATATGTGCTGCCGTCGTCCATCCACTCAAGAATGGGCAGACCATTGATTGAAAAATGCACATAGCCTTTGTCTTTGATCAGCTTCATACGATACGGAGAATCAGCGTCGTCTGGAGAAGGCAGCGGATCGGCCCCCATTGCGGCGAGGTGGAAACCGCGGCTTTTTCTTAAATTGCAGGTGCGGAATGCTCTTTCCTCCGGGTATTTTCTGCGGAAATATGACAGGTGGAGGGCATTGATATCTCCTGAATGATACTCAGGGTATGTTCCTGTTCTTTTCCTGAGACTTGGGTCAAACAAATCCTCGCCGCTTATACCCGCAGCGGCAAAAAACAGCATACACAGTCCAGGCTGCTCGATCGGAGAGAAGTCCCATGTCACAATGATGCCGTCTGGAAAGGTTTCCGGACACCAAAAGACAAAGTGCGCTTCGTCCTGGACATGTGACAGGTGCAAGCTGTGATCGTCAAATGAGATCTGTCCGCCTCCCTCCATCCGCCAGTCCTTCACATCGCTTTTAGACCGGAGCGGATTGCGATACAGGCAAGCGCCTTCCTTATACATGTTCTTTCCCCTCCCGGCTCACAAGATGGTCCTTAAGCGGAA
This sequence comes from Bacillus sp. AMCV2, assembly GCF_056033925.1. Classification (NCBI taxonomy): domain Bacteria; kingdom Bacillati; phylum Bacillota; class Bacilli; order Caryophanales; family Bacillaceae; genus Bacillus; species Bacillus sp. AMCV2. Next base: position 770,006 of record NZ_JBVYIB010000002.1, on the reverse strand, counting down.
GTCCGAGCTCTTCAATGCCTTCTGCCACAAGCTTCGCAACCTCCATTGCACCTTCTTCCGAAAAATGCGTATTGTCCTCAATGCCGTCCGGGTAATTCGGATGTTCATTCGGCTGAAACCAAACGAACAATCGCTTCGACTCCTCCGGCCCGTATGCTTCATACAGCACCTTTGTTTTCGCAAGCAGATCAACCACAGGTACATCGAGCTCCTTCGCCAGTGCTTTCATCGCATCGGGATACTCACCGAGCGTATGCTCGATCCGTCCGTTTTCATCAAAGCGGCGGCGCTGCACCGATGTGACGAAAACAGGATGCGCGCCCTTTTCGCGTGCCGTATCTGCAAACAAGGTAAGAAACTGCTGAAATGTGGAGTACGGCTTCGTCCCCCGCGGTTTTTGATCATTGTGGCCGAATTGAATCAACAAATAATCGCCTTGTGTGATGCGTTCGGCAATTGCTTGAAGCCTTCCTTCCTCCACAAAAGAATTGGTGCTCGCTCCACCTTTAGCATGATTGTGCACCACTACCTCTTCTGAAAACAATTGCCCGAATACCTGCCCCCACCCCGCCATCGGCGCTTCATGAGGCGGGCAGTCACTCACAGTGGAATCCCCCGCTAAAAATACTTGAATCGGTTTCTTCATCACATGTTCTCTCCTTTCACGGCGTTTCCTGATACATTTGCCTGAAGACACCCGGCGGCATGCCGACCTGTTTTTTAAAAATCCGGTTAAAGTAATTGTGGCGGTAGCCGACTTCTTCTGACACGTCATGAATTTTTTTATTCGTATTGACCAGCAGTTCTTTCGCCTTTTCGATTCTGATCTGGGTCACATAATCGATAAAATTAATGCCGGTCACTTGCTTAAATGCCTTGCTTAACGTATATGAATTCATGCCAAGCGCATCGGCACAGCTTTCCAATGAAATGTCCGCCATATACTGTTCATGAATCATCGCAATCACACGTTCTGCCAGATGCTTTTGCTGTCTGTTTTTTCTGCCCTCAAGCTTGGAAAGGTAAGGCGTCACCACTACATCCATCAGCCAGGCCGCCGCTTCATTGGGTTCGCGCAATTCTGAAATATCAAGAAACGGATTCCGATGCTGAAACAGTTCGCTGGGATTGAGCCCGGAATGCAAAATATCCTCCTGAATGCGGGAAAACAGCTGAATCAGGGCGGAATGCACATGCCTGTCTATGGCCGCTTTTTCCGACAGTTCCTTCATACATCCATCTATCAGTTCCTTGGCTTCCTGTTTTCTTTCCAGCCGGATGGCCTGAACAATTTGTTTTTCCAGCTCAAAAGGGTAATAAGGAGCGAACTGCTCCTCCTGAGGGAAGTCGGCCTGCAAATCAATGACCTGATCCCGGTTAGAAAACTTCCTGCGGGATTTGCCGCTTTTCACATTCTGAAATAAAGAAGGGATTTCCGTGACACGCTCCGTCTTGCTGCTCGATGTCGAGGTCAGGCATAGTCCGGTTACATCTCCAAATTGGCGTGCCAGCTCCGTTATATACGCCTTCAGATCAGAGCTGTTTGTTTTCATCACAAGAACGGTGACAGAAAGCCGGCCGATATCAAGTATGGAGAGCTGAAAAACGCGTTTATCCGCCAATTCCTCAGCCAGATTGGTCAGGGTAAACACGGCAAGCTGTTCATCACCTTCACGGAAGATGCTTTTTTCACAACGGAGCCCTGTCACCTGTAGATCAAGCACATGAAACGCGTTTCCGCCGATGTTCCAGCCAGCCTCCTCCATCCGCAATCTGAGGCTTTCCTCGTTGTCATAGTAAAAATCGCCCTGCAAGAGATGCTGCAAAAAACTCTTTTTCATATGGGGCGTCTGCCGCAGGAGCTGCTCTTGGAGCTTCCGGCTTTCAAGGGATAGATCCTGCCATCTCTTTTCAATCCACTTGAATTCATCCTGCCCGGACGCCTGCCATGTTTTCTTCTCTCCTCCGGTAAACAAGCCAAGCAAATGCTGAATGGGACGATAGATTTTTTTTGATGCATACCATGTCATGCATACCGCCAAACCGATGCAAATGACCAGCATCACGATGATCACTTTTGATAAAAACACCATCGGCGCTGTAATAGCTGAAAGAGGCGCCGCTGACACAAAGGTCCATTGCTGATGCATCCGGTTCATTTCTCCAAAGGAGACAGAATACACCTTGCCTTCCCATTCCATCTGAAAATGGCCGTTCTCAGCAGGCTGTTTTTTTATCTCATGAAGTAAAGTCTTTTCAAAATCTTTTTCCCCCTCATGAAACAGCACCTCTCGATTTTGATCTAAAAGCAGCGCACTGCCATCAGGATAGGGGGACAAGCTTTGCAGGATTGATTCCATTTCTTTCGGATCAACCGCCAGCATGATCGCGCCGAACGGTTTCTCCGCCGCGCCCGGAATGAGCTGGATCAGCATCGCTTGGTTTCCCGACCGTTTCCAATAAATGCTGTAGTCTGAGGAAAGCAGCGAGCGATACTTGCGAAGCGCCTCCTGTTCTGTCAAAGCGCTGTATTCAGGGCTCAGCACAAGTGGCCGGGGGCTGTTCAGAAAGATGGAAGCCTGCTCGATCAGCGGCTGCTGGTCCCGCAAAAGAAACAGCTTTTTCGTTAATTGATAGGAGAACGTAAAGTCTTTCTCCAAATCCCTCTCGGCCAATCCGTTCATCAGTGAAGAATCGTAGGCCATCTGGGTGAGTGCCAGTTCAAGCACTCCCAGCTTCTCATCCATTCGGCTGACCTCACGCGCCACCTGTGTTTCATGCGATCTCTGCAGCTCTTTCTCCACCTTGTCGATTGAAAGAAAGTAGATTGCGCCGCCAGTCAGCAATCCGGGAATACAGGCAATCAGCAAAATGAAGACAAAGTTTCTTTTGAAATACGTTCCCTTCCAGCGAGAAACCCGTTCCTTCTGTTGAGGCTGTTTTTTCATCCCTTTCCCCCCGCCGCTGTCTTTACTGATACACGCGTTTTTTCGTTTTCAAAACATCAGCAAGAAACGTCAGCGCAAGTCCCTGCCCCCATCCTTGTATTCGTTTGTAAGGCACCTGTTTGTATCCTTCGGCATTTTTCATGACGGCTGTCCCGGCCGATACCTTGCTGACCCGTCCGTCCTCTTCCACCGCATCCAAAATGGCGGCAAGCGATTTCTGCACATATTTTGTATACAACTTTCCGCTCGACATCAGAGCAGAAGCAATTCCCGCTGATGCCGAAACCTCCAGATAAGAATCCGGATCATCCAAAATCGTATGCCACAGCCCTGATTCATCCTGAAGCCGGACAAGCGCGCTCAGCTGGTCTCTGAGCGATCCGTCGATGATCATAAAGGAAGGATGTGTCACCTCAATGAGCGGGAGCGCCTTTGCCATCGTGAGTGCCGCCCAGCCGTTCGCCCTGCCCCAATAAATCCCCGACAGATGATTTTTCGCTTTGTTGTCCCAGGCGTGGTAGTACAAATTCGTGACAGGGTCCTGAAGCACATCCTCATGTCCGTGAAACTGGCGCAGGCCGTCTTCAAAATAATCCTCACGCTCCATGACCCGCCCGATTCTCAGCATAAACAGCCCAGCCATCATCAGCGTATCCGCCCATGCCTGTTCAGGGAATACGTATTCTGCCGCATTCACCGTATGCTGAAGGATACCCTCGCCAAAGCGCGGCGCCTTATGCAGCACATATTCCGCCATCTCGGCCGCTGTTTCCAAATACGCGTCATCGCCCGTCACCTTGTGAAGGAACAAAAGCGTATGCCCGATGGAAACACCGTTGATCGAAAGCGGCGGCAGCCCATCCTCCAGCTGTTCATCCACCCACGTTTTTAACAGATTGATATATTCCTCGTTTTCTGTCGCTTCATAGGCCTCCGCTACGCCGTAAAACGCGACGCCGCCCGGCCAATCCCACGCAAAATCCATCTGAAATGTCCGTTTCACGATCCGGTCAATAACCGACGTCACCTTTTCTTCATCAAAAATAAGCTGTGCCATCTGCAACACTCCTTTTTATTTTAATCCGGTCGTACTGATGCCCTGAACAATATATTTCTGAAACAAAAAGAATACAAGAATCACAGGCAATAACGAGACGGCCGACATGGCAAACATCGCGCCCCAGTTCGAAGCCGACTCTGTATCGAGAAAAAGCTTCAGCGCAAGTGAAACAGGGTAAAGCTCCGGCTTATTCAAATACAAGAGCGGCTGAATCAGCTCCTCCCACTTCCAATAGAAGGAGAAAATCGCAGACGTCGCAAGCGCGGGGGCAATCAGCGGGAGAATGATCCGCCAAAAGCAGGCAAAGCGCCCACATCCGTCGATTCGCGCGGCTTCATCCAGCTCCTCGGGAATCGTCCTGATAAACTGGATCATCAGAAATATAAAAAACGCATGCCCGAAAAATTGCGGAACGACAATTGGTTTAAAGGAATTCAGCCAGTCTAATTTCGCAAACATAATATACTGCGGAATCATCAATACTTCATGAGGCAGCATTAACGTCCCCATCATGCACGCAAACCAAAACTTTTTTCCCTTAAATGGAATACGCGCAAATCCGTACGCAATGACAGCCGATGACAGGACGGCACCGATTGTTGACAGTCCGACAATGATCGCCGAGTTTTTAATAAACGTCAGAAACGGCTGTCCCGCGATACCCTTCCACCCTTCAGCATAGTTACTGAGAATAAAAGGGTCTGGAATGAGTGAATGAGAGGTTGTAAAAATACTGGCGCTTTCTTTAAACGAGCTGACAAACAGCCAAATGACCGGGTACAGCAGTAACACCGCCAGTGTTCCTGTACAAACATGGAACAGTATGCGTTTGGGACTGACGCGCCCGGCTTTTTTTCTTTCAAAAACCGGGGCTTTCCTGACAGGCTCGTTGACCGGCTCCATCCGTCATTCCTCCTTTGACTCGTAATGAACCCAATATGACGATGTTTTAAACAATATGAGCGTAATCAGCCCGACAATGACAAGCATGACCCACGCCATCGCCGATGCGTAGCCCATTTGAAAATAGTTAAACGCACGCTGGAACAAATAAAGCGAATAGAGAAGTGTCCCGTCAAGCGGCCCGCCCTCGCCCTTCGAAATGATATAGGCAGGTGTAAATGTCATAAAAGCAGAAATCGTCTGCATCACAAGATTAAAGAAAATAATCGGTGTAAGAATCGGAAGTGTGATCTTGAAGAAACGCTGCACCCGATTTGCCCCATCCACACTTGCCGCTTCCAAATACGAAGACGGAATGTTTTTCAGCCCGGCCAGAAAAATCAGCATTGACGACCCGAACTGCCAGACGGACAGCAGAATCAATGTCCACAGCGCACTTGTCGGATTCTGGTACCAAAGAATTTTTTGATCAATCCCGACAAAAAACAGCAGCGCATTGATGACCCCGTCATTGCCAAAAATATTGCGCCACATAATCGCCACGGCGACGCTCCCGCCGATGATCGAAGGCAGATAAAAGAGCGTTCTGTAAATGGCCGTTCCTTTTGCTGCATTGTTTAAAATGACAGCGATAAAAAGCGCGAAGCCGAGGCGGAGCGGAACCCCGGCAAGCACATACGTAAACGTCACCTTCAGAGACTGCCAATACTTTTCGTCACCCGTAAACATTTCCTTAAAGTTGTCGAGCCCGATCCATTTCGGCGCCGTAAACAAGTCATAGCTCGTGAAGGACAGAAACAGGGACGCCCCCATCGGAATTACTGTAAAGCATAGGAACCCGATGATAAACGGAGAAATAAAAGCATATCCCGCCAGATTGTCTTTTCTTATACTCCGGCTTTTTTTCATTGCGTCAGCCCCATTTCCCGTCAATTATTCCTTTCTAATATCTCATTGGCCTTTTTCCGGAACGTTTTGGCGGCTTTTTCCGGCGATACCTTCTGATACAGAATCTGATCTGACGTATCCTTCAGCAGCTTGATGACCTCCGCGCTTCCCACAGGCTCTGGCGGATCGGCTTTGCTGATGTTTTTTGACGCGGTTTCTACATACTCCACGATGTTGGCTTCTTCCTCATTCAGCTTCGGTTTAATCGCATCCGCCACCTTGTCGGAGACTGGAACGCCTCGCTCGCCTTTAATCAGCTGGTTCGCTTCCTCATTATTCACGAAGAAATTAATAAATTTCGCTGCCTCTTTTTTATGCTCAGAGCTTTTCGGAATGGAAAACAGCATACTCGGCTTCATTGTCAGCGCCTTTTCCTTCATTTGCTCCGGCGGCAGATAGAGAGACAAAGGCGAGTCTGTCAACCGGGCAAAGCCCAAATATTGGTTGGAGTAGTTCCATGTAATCGCTGATTTGCCTTTGACGATAAAATCGTCTTCCATCCCTTTAATCTGTGCGCTTTCATCAGGTGTTGGGGACGTTTTCGCTTTCACCAGCCTCAGCTGCCGCTCAAAGTAATCGACAAACAGCTGATCATCTTGATACGCGAGGCCAGTGCCGTCTTCTTTATAAAAGCGCTCACCCTTTGTGCGCAAATAATAAGGGAAGAAAATATCAGGCGGATGCATTCCGTTGGAACCGTAGACACCGGCTTTTTCCTGAAGATCATACGCCAGCTTCTCGTAATCCTCCCACGTCCAGTTTTTCTGATTGATAGACACACCGGCTTTTTTCAGCAAATCTTCATTGGCAATCACAGACAGCACGTTGACACCTAGCGTAAATCCATATAGCTTATTGTCGATTTTTCCGCCCGACAGCATATTCTCGTCGATTGAACTGACGTCAATCGTTCCATCCTTTGTATACGGCGTTAAATCCTCCAGCTGGTTCTTCTTTCCGTATTGGGCTAAGTAAGCGGTATCCATTTGAATGACATCCGGAAGCTGGCCGGCGGCAGACATGGGCGCGAGCTTTTTCCAGTAGTCATCCCAGTTCGCAAATTCCGCTTCAATATGGACGTGCGGATTCTTTTTTTCGTAAAGTTCAATTACCTTTGTTGTATAATCATGCCTTGGCTGCCCGCCCCACCACGCGATTCTGAGTGTAACGTCTTCTTTTTTTCCCGAGGCCTCTTCACCTGCTGAACATCCGCTGAAAATAAAGACGCAGACAAGGGATAACAGCACGTAACAAATCTTCTTCAAACCAATCCCCCCTTTTAATGTAAGTGCTTACATTTTATTTTAAAGCGTTCGGATAGGGCGAAACACTCAAAAAACAGTGGCGAAAGTCAAAAAAACAGAGATGGCTATCCTGCGGAAGCGCCTCCCTGTTTTCTTCTGAATTCTGACGGTGTCAGACCGGTATATTTTTTAAAAACAAGACTGAAATACTTCGGATTATCGCCAAACCCGATTTCTTCAGCAATTTCTGATACACTCGCATCCCGCCTCATTTTCATCTGTTTCATCGCATGTTCAAGACGCACTCGTGTAACATATTGGGAAAATTTCTCGCCTGTTTCCTGCTTAAATAACTTCCCGAGATAATCAGGATTCATAAACAGCATATCCTTCGCCGCCCATTTTAAGGACAGATTCGGATTTCCGAGCTCGTCGGCAATAAGCCTGATCATTTTTGAAATCACTGCGCTCCCATGCAGGTCACCAGACGCTTCAGCTGTGTCACGAAACAACTGCCCCGCGTGCCGGAGTTCTCCCGCCTGACTGATGGCCATCTTGCGGTCCGCAAAAACCTCCGCCGCCTTTTCAGCGGCGTTCTCCTCTACGGCGAGCACTGTCCATTCTCCGCTGCTGCAAACCGCTGTCAGTGCCGATCCGAGTGCCTCTCTGGTTGTGGCATCAATAGATTGTTCCCCTTTTAAGATCAAGAGGCGGATCTTTTTTCCGGCAAGTGAAGGCGGCGGAGACAGCTGGGCCACACCGGCGATCAAGCCTTCCAAGTATTGATCGGCTGCAAAGGAACGGATATGGTCCAGCTCGTGTTTCAGATGGGCTGTTTTCTTTTTGTGCACATCTTGCCGCTTCAGCTCAGCAATGATTTCCTCCAGCGAGCTGATAATCTGCTGTTCATTGCAGGGCTTCAGCAAATAATGCTTCACCCCATATTTCATGGCTTCCTTTGCGTACTCAAACTCTCCAAACCCGGACAGGACGATAAATTGCACCGACGGGCTGACGGCTGACACCTTTTTGATCAGCTCAAGCCCGTCCATGCCGGGCATTTTGACGTCTGTGATGACGATATGCGGCTGCTTATGTACAATCTTTTCATATGCTTCATGTCCGTTCTGCGCTTTACCGATCAATGAGGCGCCAAGCGACTCCCACTCAATGATTCCTGCCATTCCATCAAGGATAATCCTCTCATCATCAGCCAGCAGAATTTTATACATCACACCACCTCATTTTGGCACGGTATTGTGATCACAATCCTCGTCCCCTTTCCATGCTCACTATGAATCCGCAATCCGTATGGCTCTCCGAATGTCAGGCTGATGCGCTCGCGAATATTCCAAAGTCCGATTCCTCTTCCGCCCGTTGATTCAAGAATCCGTCCATCCATGCCAGGGCCGTTATCTTCGACCGTAATACAGACACATTCCTTCGCCTTTTTCGCCTGAATCCGGATGGCGCACGGTCTTGTAAAGGGTTCAAGCGCGTATTGAATCGCATTTTCCGCAAGCGGCTGGAGCGTCAGTTTCGGAATGAGGCAATGCTTCACCTCATCGTCAATATCCAACGTGAAATTCAGGCGCTCTTCAAATCGAAATCGCTGAATGGTCATATAGTGACGTACAATGTCCGCCTCCTCCTGAATGGTCACGATATCCTTTTTCATATGTATGCTGTTTCGCAGAAGAAAACCGAGCGATTCCACCATTTTTGAGATTTGCTTTTGCTGATTCGCCTTGGCCAGCCAATTGATGGACTCGAGCGTGTTATATAAAAAATGCGGATTGATCTGGGCTTGCAGTGCTTTCAATTCGGTTTCTTTAATAATGAGCTGTTTTTCCACATTTTCTTCCATCAGCTCATTAATCCGTTTCATCATGACAGTAAAATGGCGGTTCAGCATGCCGGCCTCATCCTGTGTATGTTCCGGCAGAGAAAGCGACACACCCGCTTCAATGCCGCCGTGCTGTACCGATTTCATCGCGGTCACAAGCTGTTCAATCGGCTCCGTGATACTGTTAGCGATTTTCCTTCCGAAAAGCAAAACCACACAGAAAAAGAGGAGAAAGCATGTGCCGATCACTGTTTTCATAAAGGAAATTTTCGCGAACATCTGATCAAAGGGGATAACGTTATAGTAGCTCCAATTTTGGTAGGATGATTGAAGATAAGAAATAAAGTAACGTTTGCCATTCTTTTTTATCAAGTCATAACCGGGGTGCTTCAGCGTCTCTTTTGCTGCCTCAGGAACATGCGCTGATGCATGTGCCGTATACACCAAATTCCCGCCTTGGTCAGCAATCATAATGTCTCCGACTGAATCGCCCCAATCCTTCGGCACATCACGAATCATTTGTTTTACATTGACTTGGATCAGCACCATGCCCAAGCCGTTCAGACTCAGCTGGTGATAGGACCTGATCTGCCGTGCTGAAATCAGGACAGGATCTGACCCGCCGAGCGTCATCCAAAGATTTCTTCCATTTTTCGCTTTCGCTCGCTTAAATACCTCTTCCTGCTCCTGCTGCAAAAGATCTGAAGAACTGCTTCCGGCTGAATACTCTGAGCCGCGGGCATCAATCAAATGAATGGAATCGATGTACTTTTCATCACTGGCATATCCCGCAAGCTGATCCCAAAGCTCCTGCTTCATTTGATATTGATCATACGTATCATCCCGATTTTGCATACTCAGGATGCGCTGAATCTGTTCGTCTGTAATGATTTCATATGACACATCCTCTATCTTCTTCAGCTCGTCTTCGATCCTTTCAGAAGACATGCGAAGCACCTCCGAGGACTTGCGGTAAATCTGCTCATCATACACATGAAAGGCATACTGGACCCCGCTGTATACAAACAGAAAGGATACGGCCATAATCAACGATAGAAACACAAACAGCTTATCCTTAATCTTCATCCGCCTGTACCAGCCAGCAACTCTTTTCTTCATGCCGCCTTTTCTTTCTCCTGCCGCTGATCCATTGACCGAAACGCTTTAAAGGACAGCTTCGTTAAGATCAGGCTGAGTAAACTCCCGCTGAAAAACAATAGAAACGTGACATGAAACAGAACGAGACAAAGCACACCGAGAGCGCCCGCTGCCATCAAAAGCGTCACCGCCGGACGGCTGAAAGCAATCAAAAAGCTGATGCTCAGCACCTCTCTGATTTTTACATCAAAATGAGAAAACACCGGGAACACATACAGCACAACAAACGCGAAAATCAAACTAATGCTCAGGAATACATTGACGAGCACAGGCTGGTCCATCTGAGCCGCTATCCGCATATCCGCAAACAGAAACAGGGCAGCCGTCACAACGATAAGCCCGAGGATCTGTGATGCCCGCCATTCCTTTTTAAACGCCCGAATAAAGACAGAAAACACCGGGGCATCTGTATTCCCCTTCGCCCATTCTCTCGCCACTGTAAACATCGCGGCAGTAGCGGGCATCAGCCCAAACACAACCAGGCCTGCAAGAGAAAACAAAATCCAAAGCACATTCAAATAGGCCAGTCTCATCACCCACGTACAAAAACGATTCAGCCCATTTGTCACACTGTGTATCATCAACATCACCTTCCCGCTTCGGAAAACGCTTTCATTTTAAAGTAATATGTATTTCTCCTTTCGAAAGAAAATTCCTGCCGTTCTGTGAAAATTTCGACATAATGAGAGAAAGCAGCAGCCTTATCCTTTCCTGTAACGTCGGATGGCCTTATCGATCAAATATCCGGCAGTGGCTCCGAAAATGACATTGAATCCAAGCATTCCGAGCGCAGCCCCTTGCCAGCCGCGTACATACACGAGGCTGTACCAGATCGCAAACATACCAAGGACGATCAGCCCGGCCAACATCCATTCCGGCCGACTTTTGTCAGGAAACCTCATCCGCATCAAAACGGATACGCCAGCAAACAGACAAGCCGTCACAACCCTGTCACAAATAAAATTGGCCACAACATCGCCTGCCCTCCCTTTTAGAAAAGACAAAAAAGCCCCCTGCAAAGGACGCTTATTCTGCCGTAATCTCTTTCTCAAACAAATGATATCCGGACGCATCAGCACCCATGAATTCATATCCCATACGCCGATAAAAGGAATGCAGGGCGTCGCTATCAGCGACACAGTCAAGCCGTATCCGCGTTTTTTCCGGAAAGTGTATGCCCGTCTCCGCCCACTGAAGGACGCGGGCTCCAAGCCCCTGTCCCGCAAACCGGCGGCTTACTGCGAGGCGATGCAAATAAATGGACTCCTCATGCCCATCGTCTCCCCAAAGCGTCCGGTCCCACTCGCTCGGTTCAGGCAGCAGCATCACGACAGCCGCAAGCTCTTCATCTTTTTTAAACACAAACACATGTCCCTTTTCAATTGACCCCGTGATATCATGTATATCTTGCCCTTTCAGAAGTCCGCTCCATTGGTTAGAACCCCGATCCCGGAGCCATTCAGCTGTTCGGACGAGCAACCCGGTAATCGATTCTGCATCCTCATAGACGGCCGGACACGCGTAAAATCCATCTGCAATCGTTTCGTTCTCAATCTTAAAAGCTGACATAAAGGCCTCCCAATCAAAAAGTAAGCTTGCACACACACCTTGATTATAATGCAGACCAAACTGCAAAAACAGACCATTTTCTCTGTATGTAAAAGGGTGTATGAAAGAGAGGCCAATCTGCCTATTAGAAAATCTTCTTTTTATCCCGTTCTTCTTTTAAAATTTCAACCGCTTCTCTGAAGCGCATAGAGTGTACGATTTCACGCTCTCGCAAAAAACGCAGGGAGTCGTTTAAATCAGGATCATCCGAAATATCAATCAGCCATTGATACGTCGCCCGCGCCTTTTCTTCTGCGGCAATATCTTCGTATAAATCGGCAATCGGATCGCCCTTCGCTTGGATATAGCTCGCGGTAAACGGCACGCCCGCCGCATTATGATAAAAAAGCGCGCTGTCGTGATTGACGTAATGATCGCCAAGCCCCGCTTCACGCAGTTGCTCCGGTGTGGCGTCTTTCGTTAACTTATAGACCATGGTCGCAATCATTTCCAAATGGGCAAACTCCTCCGTGCCGATATCTGTTAAAAGGCCGATGACCTTATCAGGAATCGTATAACGCTGGTTCAAATACCGGAGAGCCGCGGCCAGCTCGCCGTCCGCTCCGCCATACTGCTCAATCAAATACTTCGCCAGCGTCGGGTTGCACGTACTGACCTTGACAGGGTATTGCAGCTTCTTTTCATACACCCACATTCAGGCATTCCTCCTTATACTTGCCACGGCCATGGCCCTTTTCCCCAATCCCAATCCTTGCCCGCGGGGCTGTTGCCGAACTGCAGAAGCGGTCCGTAAGAGGATTCGAACTGTCTTTTTAAGTGCCTTGAATAGCCGGAATATTGATTGAATTGCTTCAGCGCATCTTCATCATGAGGATGTGTATTTAAATAAAGACTCAGCTCAACAAGCACAAAATCAGCAGCCTGTATTTGCTCTAGCTGACGATAATATTCGGCATCAACCTTTTTTGCCATGTGCGTCTCCCCCTCGATAAGGGTTTTCATAAAAATCATAGAGATCCTTCCAAAGGGTGCCTTTCCTCAAAGCCTCCATCGGCGAAAACTGCTCCATGTGCTCAGGCTGAAAGGTCATATAAAGGTTAGGGGGCGTTCTGTAATATTTCTTCCCTATAGGCGGACAGGGATCAAAACGGCTGTGAAAGGGCGTATATGATTTGACAGGCGTAAACGGCTGCATATCCTTCATTCCGGCTCCTCCTTTCTCAAAAACAATGACCTTAATAGGTATGAGGCAGGGGGCATGATTATGACTGAAACACGGCTTAGCTTTTTCAATAAGAAGACCTTCGGAAGAGCCGAAGGTCTTTCTAGACTATTCAGTCCGAAATGAGGTCAGTGTTTCCAATATGCAGCATGAGCAGCCGCAAACTCTGACAGCGAACGAGGTTCTATTCCCGTCACACGCTTCACTGTATCCGTTACCCGATGTTCCGCACCATGGCTGATTGCCTCATCAAGCTTCGCCATAAAATGGGCATAATCCGCGGGCAAACCTCCTGCCTCCATTTTATGCTGCAGCTCGGAACGAGAAATGCTGACATGCTCCACCCGGCGTCCTGCCGCTGCACCGATCATCTCTGCCGCTTCGGCATAGCTCAGCGCCTCGGGTCCTGTCAGGATATGATGTGTCTGATGAGGGACGGCATCAGTCAAAGCACGCACGGCTGTTTCTGCAATGTCATCAGCATCAATGAATCCTAGCTTTCCCTCGCCCGAAGCCGTGATGATGCGCCCCTCAGTTTGAATCGACATTCGATGCTGGACATTGATGAAATTTTGCATAAAGTATGAAGGCCGCAGCACCGTCCATTCAGGGAATTCGCACACTGCCTGATGAAGCGCGCCAAACACGGGACCATTCTCAGGGACAACAGACGCACTTAGCATCACTACCCGCTTTGCACCGAGACGCTTTGCCTCCTTTAAAAAGGGGAGCACATAGGGAGCCGGATCAAATACACCGACCGGAGCAACAAGATAGATCTGTTTTACCTGTTCTAGAGCAGGCGTAAAACTGGAGGCATCCTTCCAATCAAAATACACATACTCCGCACTTGCAAGCGCGCCCTTTTTCCGGCTCGCAATACGCACCCTGTGCCCCAGCTCTATTAAACGGCTGCAGATGCGGCTGCCGGTTGTGCCGGTCCCGCCTGTAATTAAAATCGGATTCTGTTTCATCGTTTTCCACTCTCCTCTGTTTGCAAAAATGATCCTCCAAAGGCCTCTTTTACAACAAGCGGATTCCAATAATCCTTGTAACGCACAATGCGGCCATCTCTCGTTTCGATGACACTGATATAGCTTTGGCGATAAGGCAGCCCAGTCTCAATCACATGGCCGTCACATTGAAACTCCGCAATCATCGTATTCGTATCTGCTGAACGGTACACTGTCGGAGCGGTAAATGAAGAAAGATGGATCTGCTTAGGATAATCCTTAATATAATTGTAAATGGCCGCTTTTCCTTCTATTCTTTTTGGTGATCCCTCCGGCGCATAAGGAAACTCAAATACAGCATTCTCATCCCAAAGCTCCGTCCAGCTCTTCATGTCCTTCTCAAGCATATAAGCCATAAACTTTCTCAATGTTTCACATGCTTTTTCAAACTCATTCATCAACATTCATCATCACCTCATTTTTATTTCTAGACTATTCAGTCCAAAAAGTACATACATGGGCAAAGAATCCTTTACCACATGTTAATCAAGCACTGATAAACTCACGTCAACATGGTCCTGAAGACGATCAATATCTGCCGTCACTTTTGCAATAAATGTCAGTGACAGCCTACTCTGATTCAGGTACCGGGCGAGCGCAGATATATCAGGATCTTCGCCATTCAATTCTCCTTGATCCTTCGCCCTTAAAAGCGCCTGATAAAAAGCGTCCTCAAGCTGCTTGGATTGTCTTTCAAAATACCGGGCAAGCTCAGGGTCATGCGGAATCTGTTCAATCGCACTGTTAATGATATAGCACGCCTTCGCCCGTTCAGGATCCCTCAAAGCATTGACACCTTCTTGAAAAATATCACGAATGGCTTCCTTTACAGATCCTGGCGCTTCAAGCCTTTCCATAACGGCAGTGTTTTTCCCTTCAAGATACGTTTTCACAGCTGACAAAAACAAATCACGCTTCGTGCCATACGTATCATACAAACTTTGGCGCGCAATGCCTAAATGAGAGAGCAGATCCTGAAGAGACGTTCCTTCGTAGCCATACTCTCCGAAGACCTCTATCGCCCTGTGAAGAACAAGCGCCGTATCAAATTCTTTATTCCTCCCCAAAAAACAATCACCTCCTGAAACAAATGTTACCAGTTTCCAGACTGAACAGTCAAGAAAAAAGGTGAAAAACACTCTTGATCTGCAAGAGTGTCCTCTTTTTATCATCATCTTCTTTATTTATATCCGTCTTTTCCCCAGTGGCCCATATGGTGGTGATGGTGGCCATAATGACCATCATGATGGTGGTGATGATTATCCTTTCCAACATGGTGATGATGGTGATGAAGATTATCTTTTCCATCATGATGATGGTGATAATAGTGGTGATGGCCATCATTTTCATGGTGCATGTTCGGATAACTTACAGTTTCCGGAGAGCCTCCATAGCCGCCGCTTGGGTAACCGCCGGATCCTCCGTATCCTCCGTACGTTCCATATCCCGGATAGCCGCCGACACCTCCATGTATGCCGTGATCTGGGTAGCCTCCATACATGCCAAAGCCCGGGTGGCCTCCATACATGCCATAACCCGGGTGGCCTGTGCTTTGCATGCCATAGCCCGGGTGGCCAATACCAAAGCCCTGATAATGACCACAACCAGGTCCGCCATACATATGTCTTGTATCAGTCATATTCACTCTCTCCTTCACATAGGTTACAGTCCAGAGTATGAGAATATCTTACTGATCGTATAGGCGGCCGCCTACATACAGCTAAAACAATTTCCAGGACAAAAAAAGCAGGCCATAACAGCCTGCTCACTCCTTACTCGCCTAAATCAACGTTATGATATACCTGCTGAACATCTTCCAAATCTTCTAATGCATCAATCAATTTTTCAAACTGTTCCTTTGCATCATCCGGAAGCGTTACTTCACTTTGCGCAAGCATTGTCAGCTCCGCTACTGTAAATTCCTCGACACCCGCGTTTTTAAACGCCTCTTGCACCGCATGGAATTGATCAGGCTCGGCATACACGATCGCGCTGTCATCCTCTTCTAAAATGTCACGTACATCAACATCCGCTTCCATCAGGATTTCAAGCGCTTCGTCAGCAGTTTTGCCTTCCACACCGATTACAGCCGTCGCGTCAAACATGTAAGCAACAGATCCGCTCACACCCATGTTTCCGCCGTTTTTCCCGAACGCCGCACGCACTTCCGGCGCCGTCCGGTTTACATTATTCGTCAGCGCATCAACGATAATCATTGATCCGTTCGGCCCGAAGCCCTCATAACGAAGCTCATCGTAATTCTCTTCCGCTCCGCCCTTCGCCTTCTCGATCGCACGTTCAATGATGTTTTTCGGCACGCTGTAAGTCTTCGCACGCTCAAGCACAACCTTCAGCGCCTGGTTGGATTCCGGATCAGGCTCGCCCTGTTTCGCCGCCACATAAATCTCACGGCCAAACTTCGCATAAATTCGACTCGTATTTGCGTCCTTAGACGCCTTCTTCTCTTTAATATTGTTCCACTTACGGCCCATGATGTTCCACTCTCTTTCATATATATCAATCTAAATACTGTTATTCACTTTATCCATTATACCTCAAATGGTTTGGTTGTTTCGAGTGTCTTGCGTTAGAAATAGAAGGAATGCCGCGATGTGGAAAATGGAACGTCTTCCGTAAAGCAAGAAAAAGCCCTAGCTAAGGGCTTTCTTCTGATCACTAAGTTTGTAAGGGGAATGATCGATATACGTCGTATTTCGATCTGTTGATTCCTTAAATCCACTGGAGTTTGTCAGGAATGGAAACGACATGCTTCCGAAAACTAGAGTAACAGCCAGACACATCATCACTTTTTTCTTAATAGGCATATAAACACTCTCCTTTTAGAATATCTTCTTGGGCTTTCAGCACTTTCCGATAAAACGCAGCAGCTTGTTCAAAGTGACAGCTGCTTTCAAAAACAGCGGCAGCACTCCGGGCACATGCTTCAATGTACGCGTGCAGGTTCTTTTTTTCGAAATAGCTTAAAAGATCATGAATTTTTCGTTCGTCAACAGTCTCCTTGTACACGGCCTGCAAGAACAGAAACAATTCTTTATAAAATTTGTGAGAACGTGCTGTGATATGGTCTAATCCTTCCTCTATGAACTGAAACGCCTTCTGTGTTTGGCCCGCTTTACATAATGTCCAGCTTAACCCAAACAAGACTTTCGGAAGCAGATCAGGCACTTTCTCTCTGCTTACTTTCGCCGCTTTTTGGAAATGTTCTACAGCCATCTGATCGTCTCCTGATCTGTCATAGCTGTTCGCGATGTTCAATAGAGAAATGGCGATAAACCTGTCATTTTGAATGTCCATTGCCAAATCTAGCGCCGCCTCTAAATGCGGGAGCGCTTTATCATAATGTTTGAAATCATCATAGTTGCCGGCGATCACAAACAAGCTTTGTATCGTTCTAATGCTGTATAGGGGATTTTTTTGATAAATGTCTAAGGCTTGAAGAATATGATGCATCGACACATGGGTTTGCTTCATGTGATAATACGCTTCGGCCACTTTAAAATGGAATTCCGCTTTCTCAATTTCATCTGACACAAACGGCAGTTCTTTCTCCGCCTCGCGATAATACCCGATCGCTTCCACATATTCTTTTTGGTCAAATTCATACATGCCGCGGAAAAACAAAGAGTAGTATTTCAAAAGGCCTGTGAGTTTTTTCTGAGGGGTCTCAATCGTTTCAAGAAGCTCTGTCACTGTAGGGCGATTCCCGTATGTTTGTCCCGGCTCCAAATAATCAAGCATCAGCTGGTGCCGAAAACACATCAGAGAATAATAGATCAGCAAATCCTGATCCTCTTCCATCTGCTGAATGTCCTGCTCCACCTCCGCTTTCAGAATCTCAGCATCCGGAACACTGAACTGGCGAATCATCTTGTACCATTCATTAATCTTAACACCTACACGCGAAGACGGTATGGCTTGACTCAACGGCTTCCCTCCTTCTCTATGAGATATGTCATATTCTATCAATCCCAAATTTTGAAAACAATATAGAAGGAAGAAATTGTTTTTTCATCCTGTCAATTTGTTTTTTTTCGTAAAAAAGAACCCTTTATGCAAGGGTCTTTGTCATTCTATTTCATATACGTATTCACTTATTGTCAACCACAACAAAATCCTGCACCTTCACCTGTTCCTCAGGCAAATCAAACTGATAAAGCATCTTCTTAGAATGGATATCAAACACACCCACATACCCGCCGATGCCCTTTTTATGCTCTTCCTGGGCAACTATATACAATAGATTCCCCTTAAACTTTGCTTCCATATAAGGGAAATTCAAACTATATGTATGAAAAGAAAATTCCTTCCCATACTCCAGCAAGTTCGCCTCACCCTTTTTGTCCTCGTACGTAACGTAAAAACTGCCGCTTTCTTTGTCATAATACACAGTATCTGCATATTCAAGATCTTCAGGATACGCAATATATGTCGCCTTCCATGTCCCTTTTTCAATCACAGTCAATTCATGCTCCGAGCTCGCAACAATAAATTCCTTCGAGTCTGCGAATTGATCAGCGTATGAGGCTAAGCTCAGGGTCTCAATCATTTCCTCTGTTTTTCTGTCAATCACGTAAATAGCCATGCTTTGAATGATATAAATATAGTTCTCATCACTGGCCCCCATCGTGACAAGCGAAGGCAAGGTAAGGGTATATTCCTTCTTCATTTTTTTATCATTTATGCGGATCTCATTCCCCGTCGTATCAACATTATAGGCCTTAACAGACACATCCTTCCCCTCATGCCAAAACGCAAATGGATCTGAAAGCGGATGCTCTTTGATCGCATCCTTCTCCAGCGTGTAGTAAAAAGGCTCGTGTTCCGCCAATAATACAAGGTCTGTGGATTTGTATGACTTCATTTGAATATAAGGAACATCCGCCACCTTAAACGTACGCCTGTTAAACCGTTCGCCTGTTGAGGTTGAAAGCAGCACGCTTTCTTTTATGAAAAGATTGGAGTAGATAAAAAAGATCCGGTCTTCTTCGGGGTGGATGACGGGAGATTGGACAGGATGCGTATTCTTATTTTGAAAGGAAATATAGACAGCCAACATAAAAACACTTGCGAACAAACCCAATAATATAAAACGCTTCTTCATATAAACAACTCCCAATATATGGTCCGAAACTCTATATCGTTTTCAACATGCCCTGTACATATCCCTTGTAACCCAATAAAAAAAAGAACTTCTCAATGGAAGTTCTCACTTATTTTTCTCATAGGATTGTTTGATCAATCCCATGATATATTCAATGTGTTCATCATCTTTTATGAAAATCTCATAGTCGCCATTTCCCCAGTGGCCGGTCTCAGAGACATCGCGCATTCTGTCCTCGGGATCATGCAATTCTCCCTTTTTCATATTCACCCACAGCTTAAGTCCGCTTTTTAAAAGAAGAATGTCAGTGAAATTTCGCTTATTTGATGTAAACGCAATATAAAGCTTTGTCGGTTTGATTGAAATATGATCGTCTAAATTAAAAATGAATTCCTTTAGCTGCTGATAAAGCTCTATGATGTCAAACGGTTTATCTGCAAGATGATCCTCTTCAGAAAACACTTTAATTTCTTTGCTGACCTCTTGAATGGTCTCACTTTGCCGTGAAATGGTCTTAATCGACTCGGAGACGCCATCAGCCTTCATTTGATTCAACTGGATCAGATCATTTTCGTATCTTTTAATCTCCCACAATTCAATTGGCAGATCTTTAAAATGGATCGATTGCTTTTGATACACCGTAAATACAGGTGAGATAAAAATGACCTTCGACTGCGACCAGTCTACATCATCCCGCTTTAACGGAAGATCATGATTTTCATTGTACTCAAGAATGAAATCTGCTTTATGATTGAGCATTGCCGCTAAGTAGGCGTAGCCCTGATCAACAACACTGAAGTTTTTCGTATTTTTATACTCGATAATCACAAAAGATTTCGTCTCAGCATCAAACGCTAACGTATCAATGCGGAAATTACTGATTCTGAATTCAGATTTCACAAACCCTAGCCCCAACATTTGCTGAAGATTGGCTTCACATAAATCCTGAATCTCTTTTTCTTTTTTAAACGGTTTCTCGCGAATATCTTCTAGCTGATTTTGGTTGTTTACTTTATAGAGATACATGCTGGGCTCCTTTTATTTTACTAGTTCCATTAAGGTTTCTAAGGATAGACTCGAAACCGGATTTTGCGTTTTTGTTTTCAGTGTACTTCCAATTAAATAAGAATAGTCACGGCACTCTGCCAATTGAAACCGGACTCTATTATTCGTTTTAGTGATCTTGGCGGGTTCTTCAGATTCCCAAGCGTCAACGATCTTGTAAACATTTAAAATCACACCGCTCCGAACAACAATTGCCCGTTTACATTCCTTTGCTCTGGACAATTTCATATCCCAGTTCCCGCAAGCGCGGTTCGTTAGCGTGTCACCTTTTTGAATATCCTTGATCTTTATGATTAAGAAGTCTTTATCCAAATGAGCTCTTCCCCTTTTTATTGATCTATCATCATCTTATCAAAACCATGCACTTAGACACATGCCAAATGACTCATTTTTCCACCAAAACACGTTCTCACCCCCACCCTCATCCCGCCCCGTGGTAAAATTTTGATATTGAGTGAACAAAAGAAGGGAAATGGTCATGAAAGTATTTGAAGCGAAAACACTGCTTTCGGAAGCGACAGACCGTGCAAAAGAGTACAAAGAACTAAGAACGCAAATGGTCAACTTGAGAAAAGCGTTAAAAAGTGTCGCTGATCTCAGTGACAGCGAATTTTCAGGAAAAGGCGCCAGCAACATCAAAGCCTTCTATCACGACCACGTCGGCGTCACCGACCAATGGATCGACTACATCGACATGAAAATCGCATTTTTCAATAGCATCGCCGGAGCCGCGGAGGACAAAGCCCTCTCTGACGCATACATCGAAGAATCCTTCCTGGAGCACGAACTGGCAAATGCCAATAAAAAATCAAAATCCATCATGTCCGAACAGAAAAAAGCGATGAAAGACATCCTGAACGATATCGACGACATCCTCCCGCTCGACCTGTTTTCAACAGAAACCTTCAAAGACGAGCTGGCCGATGCCAACGACAAACGCAAAAAAACACTGGAAAAATTGGACGCCTTGGACGAAGACCTGAAGACAGAATACGCCCTGTCAGAACCAAACGAACAATTCATCAAGTCCGACTTCCAAAAGCTCCAAGAAGCAACGGGCAAAGGCAAAAACGCCACACCCATCCACTACAACGCCAAAGCGTACCGTGAGAGTGACATACATAAGAAAAAAGGCGACATTGAAAAGCGGACTGAGGCTTACTTGAAGATTAAGAAAGAGGAAGCGAAGGAACGCGAGATTGAAAAACTGAAAGAAAGACTGAAAAACTATGATTATGCGGATGCCGATGAATTCTACGAAATGGCAAAAACGATCGGCTATGAAAATCTGACAGCTGAACAACAGAGATACCTCACACAGATTGAAAACACGCGTGAGCTTGAAGCAGGCTTCAAAGGGGTCGCCGTCGGCCTTTATGATTCCGGGAAAGACGCGGTCGTAGGACTATGGGATATGGTCACAGATCCGAGCGGAACCGTTGAAGCGATTACCGGAGCGATGGCTCACCCGATCAAAACGTATGAAGCCATTTCAGCGGCAATCGAAGAATCGTATCAAAAAGACATGGTGAATGGTGACACCTACTCAAGAGCAAGATGGGTGTCATATGCGGTTGGCACTGTTGTCACATCAATTGTCGGCACAAAAGGCGTAGGAGCCGTCTCAAAAACTGGCACAGCCGCCAAAGTGACGACCAAAGTCAAAACAGCAGCAAGCAAATCAGCAACAGCCCAAAAAGCCATAACAGTCTCAAAACAAACCGTTGATCACATCAAACAAAAAGTAAACACAGGCATTGAAGTATCAAAAAAACACGTCAAAACCAAGTTAAATCAAATCGGAAATCTCACTCTAGCTGATATTCTCCCGTATCATCCGCGTCACGACTTAGTGCCGGCGGGCGTTCCTTATAACGCAGTCAACGGGGTCACACTTAAAGAGGGACTTCAGAAATTCGCCAAGGTCATCCTTCCGAAACCATACGGAACGTCATCAAGCGGAAGACGAACTCCAGCGCCACATGTACCGCCGGTAACAGTCAAATACGGCGAGCATTTCGCAAGATGGAGCAGAAAGAAAGTACTGAAGCCTAATATCATCTACAAAACAAAAGAAGGCTACACGTACACGACTGACAACTATGGTAGAATTACAAGTGTCAAAGCAGACTTACAGCTGGGAGAAGCAAAACGAAACCAATATGCACAGACGAATGCTGGAAAGCCCCAAGACCGAAAGCCTGACGATGACGGCGGCCATTTAATCGCCACCCAATTCAAAGGCTCAGGCCAGTTCGACAATATCGTGCCGATGAATTCTCAGATTAATAGGAGTGGCGGCAGATGGTATGAAATGGAGCAAGAATGGGCAAAGGCTCTTAAAGAAGAACCACCGCAAAAAGTTAACGTTAATATAAAAGCCATATATAAAGGTGATTCACTAAGACCAGACAAATTCATCGTTAAGTACAGAATTGGAGATGCTGATTTCGAAAAAGTAACATTAAAGAATCAATCCGGAGGTTGAGATCATGGAAACACCAAAAATGGGTGACTTATATCAAAGAATAGCAAATCAGATAAATGAAATCATTCCCTCTGAATGGGAAAACGTATATCTTTACGCTGAAATATTAGACGACTCTTCGGAAGTGTATTTTTATTTTAATATACCGGGCGAGAATGAATTCTTATACTCACATAACATTCCAGAATATTTTAATGTAAGCGAAGATATTTATGATGATTTATTAATCGAACTTCAAGAATCATTCGAAGAATTACGCGAAGAATACAAGGAAAATAATCCAGAAACTTGGACGAACTTGACTTTGAAACTAGATAGGACAGGCCAGTTTTCTATAGATTATAATTATGAAGATGTAATTGCTTCAGAGCTAAATGGATCTCAAAGAAAGGCTGTTTGGGTGTATAAAAATCTAGGTTTAATGCCAAAAAGGAAAACGGTAAGAGACTTTTTAGAGGATTATATCAAGACTAACGAAGGAAAAATTTAAATTAATTTCTAATATGGGACAGTTATATCAACAAATAGCAGAACAACTTAATGAAATGATTCCATCTGAATGGACAAAAATCGTTCTTTATGCGGAAATATTAGATGATTCATCAGAAGTTTACTTTTTCTTCAATACACCGCAAAGTGAAGAATATATCTATTCTCATGATATACCGAAACAATTCGATGTTAGTAAAAAAATATATGTGAGTTTATTAATTGAACTTCAAGAATTATTCGAGGAGTTAAGAGAAGAATTTAAAGCAAACAACCAAGATATTTGGACTAATTTAACGCTTAAACTAGAGAATATCGGCAAATTCTCAATAGACTACTATTACACCGATGTCATTGCCTCAGACTTAAACGGAACACAACGGCAAGTAGTATGGGAATATAAGAATTTAGGTATCTTGCCTGAAGATAAGGAAGACAAAAAATTTGTAATAAACTACTTTAATCTATAAATAAATAATGGCCCAGCTCCTTTCGGCTGGGTTATATTTTATAAATTTAGAGGTTCTATATGGATATGTTGATTAAAAATAATAAACTCCATAATGATGCAGACCCTTCCCAAGACAATTATCTATCATTATGCAAACAACCTATAACACTACCAAAAGAAATAAAGTCATTTGTAAAAACAATGAAGATACAATTTGAGAATATAAGCATGGGTGAAATATGGCCTTCAGCTGCCTTTCAGTTTGAATTTCCTAAATATGAGAAGAATGAGTTTCATGTAAACTATACCAGTAAACTTATAATTTCAAAACTGGCTCCTGTTTATTACCTGCAGCACCAATTCACAATAGAAAATGTTGATCCCGAAAGAGCAACTCCCGTGTTAGACGGTTTCAGTACACAATCTTATTCTATGCTTCAACAGAAACTAGACACAAAACTGAATCAAATCTTAAAAGAAATGGGATACAACCCTCTAACTTACCAAGAAATGAACGAAGTCATTTGTGATCTTGATATAAAACCAGAGCCTTTATTCGGTCTCCAAGTCACGGTAGAACTGGCATTATTTCATGATTTGCTAGAGCTTTGGCTAGAGTAGCAATGCCGGAGGTTGATTCTTTTTGAAAAATGAATTAAATGCATTATATAGAAGCATAGCTGAAACCGTTAACGAAATGATACCAGAACCATGGGAGAAATTTTTGTTCTATGCTCAGGTTTCAGAGACAGGCGGAGGCACTTACTTTTTTTTATAATTCTCAAAATGAACCTAATCATTTTAAGTACAGTCTTGAAATTCCGTTTGAATTTGATATTGACGAAAATGTATTCGATCAGTATGAGATGGAATTATTTAAACTAAGAGAAAAAATGAGAGATGTTTTCAAAGATCATGATCAAGAATTATTTTACTCCTTCACTCTTAGCCTAGAAAGATCAGGAAAATTAACTGTCCACTTTGATTATACAGATTGGTTTAAGACAGATTATAGTTTCAGTGATCAGCTTATCATCTGGAAATTTAAATATTTAGGGGAAGAACCTAAGGATCCATCATTACAAAAATTAATAAAAAAATATTTAGAAGAATATCCTGAAAATCCAATTTAATAAAGTTGAGATAATGATGTTAGAAAAAACTTATCTACAAATAACTGATGTCATAGGAAAAATAATTCCTGCTGATTGGAGTAAAATTGTTCTTTATGCAGAAATACTAGACGGTTCCAGAGAAGTGTATTTTTTCTTTCAAACACCAGAAAACGATGAATATATATACTCTCACTACATTCCAGAACAATTTCAAGTCAGAAAATTTATACCGAGCTATTCATAGATCTTCAAGAGTTATTTAAACAGTTACACAATGAGTTTAAAGAAAATAATCCTGAAGCATGGACAAATTTGACACTGAATCTTGAAAGCAATGGAACGTTCTCAATTGATTATGATTATGAAGATGTTATTGAATCTACATTGGACGAATACCAAAGACAAATGATTTGGGAGTACAATAACTTGGGTATTTTCCCTGAAGACGAAGAGGATAAAGAATTTGTTAATGAATATCTAAACATAAACTAATGCAATCATCGAATCAGAGTTAGAGGTTAATCGAATGGAAACTCAAAAAATGAGCGAAGTATATCAAAAAATCGCTGAGCAAATAAATGAAATTATCCCCTCTGAATGGGAGCACGATATTCCTGAACATTTTAATGACGAACTTCTATATGAATTGCATGATTATTTCGCAAAGTTACGAAAAAAATTTAAAACAAACAATGAAGGCTTATGGACAAACCTCACTTTACATTTAGAACGAAGCGGGAAATTTTCAATAGATTATGATTACACCGATGTCATTGCCTCAGACTTAAACGGTACTCAACGACAAGTAGTATGGGAATATAAAAATTTAGGAATATTGCCTGAAGTTGAGGATGATAAACAGTTTGTAATAAACTACTTCGGTCTTTAATTCAAAAATAGCTCAGCTTTTTACTGCTGGGCTATTTTTGATTTATAGGCATCGAGCAGAGTAAAAAAGATGGGAAGCTAAAAAATAGATGAATTATATTCATTTACTTTAATATCCCAAAATGTGAGAAATCAAATTCGAATTACTTTGGCTTATATGAGTTGTTGAGCAATTGAGAGATGGTTTGAAGTAAATAATGAACAAGTCTAGACTAAATTAACTTTTAAACAAAAACATTTTTAAAATAAGATAACAACTTCTGAATTTTGATTGACAATAAAAATACTAAACATCTATATTTGTTATAGACATCTATAGACTACTCAAAAAAAGAAACAATAGACTACTTTATATCTTAAGGGAGGATTACTTATGACTATGACTTTTTTTCCTGAAAAATTTTCTTATGTTGATGCTTGTCATCCTCACCCTCCTAACACACAGTATAGAATTGGGGTAGGTGTCGAGAATTGGAATGGTACGTTTGTTCCTGTGTACAAAATTCAGATGGTTTATGATGGAAAGGTTTCTGGTAGAAAGAGTCCTTCATACCCAGTAAACAGTAATGATTTCATTAAAGTTCATACAGAGTTACTAAAATTAATTGACAGTATTAAAAATGAAAAACAATATGAAAAAGAGGTTGAGGTAATTAAATGAATAACTTAAAGTTTATTGACTTATTTGCTGGAATAGGTGGTTTAAGATTAGGATTTGAACAAGCGTTTTTTCAAAACAACATTAAAACTGAATGTGTTTATACATCAGAGATTAAAAAATCAGCTATTAAAGTTTTAAAAGATAACTTCCCTCATAAAAAATTTGGAGGTGACATTACCAAAACTAATCTAGAAGAAATACCAGAATTTGATTTTTTATTAGCTGGGTTTCCATGTCAACCATTTAGTTCAGGTGGTAAAAGACTTGGTTTTGCAGATACCAGAGGAACCTTATTTTTTGAGATTCAACGTATCCTTGAAGCAAGGAGACCCTATGGTTTCTTATTAGAAAACGTAGAAGGTTTAGTAAAACATGACTTAGAAAGTAAAAAAGATCCTATAGGCAAAACACTGGCTACTATACTGAGAGTATTAGAGGACTTAGGATACAAAACCACTTGGAAGGTTTTGGATTCCAAAGATTTTGGTCTTCCGCAATCCCGTAAAAGAATCTTTATTGCGGGAACTAGGGTTGACGAAATACCTCTTGAAGGCTTTGAAGTAAAATCAAGTACGCTACAAAACATTTTACTAAAAGGCTTACCTACTATAGAAAGTGATTTTACCAAAAAACTACTTGAAAAATATAAACCTGAAGAACTTTATGGTAAATCAATCAAAGATAAACGTGGTGGAAAAAACAATATTCATAGTTGGGATATAGGATTAAAAGGTGAAGTTACAACTGAACAAAAACAACTTCTTGAAAAACTTCTTAAAGAAAGAAGAAAAAAACATTGGGCTGAAAAAAAGAAGATGGATTGGATGGATGGTATGCCACTAACATTAGATGAAATTCAAACTTTCTATCCTCATAATAATTTGGAAGAAATACTCGAAGACTTAGTTGAAAAGGGATACTTAAAATTCGAACATCCAAAATCCTTAGTCGAAGAATTTCGTGAAGATGGTAGTTTGGTTAAAGTTCGTAAACCCGATCCTAACATAGAGAAAGGTTACAATATTGTAACCGGAAAGTTAAGTTTTGAGTTCAATAAAATACTAGATCCACATGATTTAGCTCCTACACTTGTTGCAACTGATGTTTCAAGACTTGGAATTGTGGACGGTAATGGTCTGAGAAAATTAACTTTGCAGGAAGGCTTAAAACTATTTGGTTTTCCAGAAAATTTTATTTTTGATGTAAGTGAAGAAGAAGGTTTCGACCTTCTAGGAAATACAGTTTCAGTACCTGTAGTGAAAGCCATTTGTAATAAATTATGTAATTCTTATATCTCTAACCAGTTGGTTACACCTTCTTTTTAATTAAAATCCACCTTCAAATGGAATTGTTTGGACTAATTCCCCTTAAAAGACTATAATGTCTTTATAAAAGGGGGAATTAGTATGAATGAACAGATAAAAAAACCTATAAAAATAAACTTTGATGAATTCAAAAGAACTTATACACCATTTTTTGTTAACAATACATATGAAAACCAAGTTGATGATGAAATCAACACTATTGTAGAAACGTTACATGAAAAAATGCAGCAAATAGGCACTGAAGAAGGCCTGCTTGAATACATAAAGAGCGATGAGGACTCATTAGAAAATATTTTAAGTTTATTAGGTTTTTCTGCCCAAAAATTCATGAGGATTATCTCTATGTTTCGTATGAATGAAGGTGATAATTTTAATAGTGAATGGAATTTAAAACAAATAAGAACAAAAATATTATCAAATAAGTCCTATGCTAACAAAATTAGCAGGTTGTTATTAAACGGTGCTACTGATGAAGAGTTTACTGAATCTATTCCAAAATTCTATTTAGATAATTTAGTTTTAGATGATACCGCTTTAGGACAATTATCCGATAAAACAAGACTTAAAAGATTAGTTAAACAAAAACGTGACGGCAAGTATAACAATGACGTTGGGGATCACGTAGAGAACTTAATTGAAAATCGATTAAACATGATAAAAGCCAAGTATGGGGTAACATACGAAAGAGAGAAGTTTGTTAGTTGGATTGCCAGAAATATGGACTTCTGTGTACCCAGCAAAGAAGACCCTCATGTAATTATTGAGGTATCTTATCAAATTACAACCGCTAGTGCACAAACTACAAAAAGAGAGGTTGAGGTAAAAACTTCGGAAGAGATTAGACGCCATAATATACAGCATGGAAAAGATATTGCCTTTGTTAACTTTATTGAAGGTGGTGGTTGGTTAGGGCGCCAAAGTGATATGAAGAAATTGGTTCATTGTTCTGACTACGTTTTAAATATAAATACTCTTGATATGCTAGAAGCCATCATCATAAAACATGTTCCTGATATATATTTTAATGCTCCAAAACCGGATCTAGTTGATTAAATCAGCTATATATTTTTACACTTTTAGGATTTCAATTGTGAAATCCTTTTTTAATAATTTGATAAGTCATCCTATAAAGGAGGAACTCACCAGAAGTTAATTCAATACAAGAAGTATAATTGTAATATTAGAGATATCAATCCGACAATTAAGAATTAATATCTCTGCTAGAAAAATTAATAGAAAGAGCTTTATTCATATACACTTATTTAATATACGAATAAAGCAAAGTTTCCTGATTTATTTAGGTATAAAACTCACTAAATTATTTTTAGAAGTAAGTTCGCCACACACTCCACATGATTCGTATGCGGAAACATATCCACAGGCTGCACTTCGAGCGTCTGATACCCGCCATCCTCAAGCACCCGCAAATCTCTCGCAAGCGTGCCAGGATTACAGGACACGTACACAACCCGCTTCGGTTTCATCTCTACAATCGTGCGTAGGAGGGCTTCGTCGCAGCCTTTTCTTGGTGGGTCGACGACTAGCGTATCAGCTGTAATGCCTTCTTCATACCACTTTGGAATCACGGTTTCCGCTTCCCCGACTGCAAATTCTGCGTTTGTGATGCCGTTTAATTCTGCGTTTCGCTTTGCGTCCTCAATTGCCTCCGGCACAATCTCTACACCGTACACTTTTTTCGCCTGCTTCGCCAGAAATAGAGAAATCGTTCCGATGCCGCAGTAGGCGTCGATGACGGTTTCTTCACCTTGAAGCTCCGCGTACTCAAGCGCTTTGTCGTAGAGCACTTTTGTCTGCTCCGGGTTGATCTGGTAGAACGATCTGGCGGAAATGGCGAATTTGACGTCTCCGATGAGGTCGTAGATGTATTCTTCGCCCCAGATGACGTTTGTTTCGTTGCCAAAAATGACGTTTGTTTTGTTTGGGTTGATGTTTTGCACGATTGATTTAACGTGCGGGAATTGCCCTGTGATGTCTTCGATGATCTTCGCTTTGTGCGGGAAATCGTTTGTTCTTGTGATGAAGACGATCATCATTTCTCCCGTTACCACACCGTATCTGACCATGATGTGGCGAAGCCAGCCTTTGTGGCGTTCTTCGTTGTAGGCTTTGATGCCATAGTTTGCGCAAATGTCTTTGACAGCTTGGACGGCTTCGTCGTTTTTGGATTGCTGGATCAGGCAGGCGCTCATGTCGATGATGTCATGGCTTCTTTGCTGATAGAATCCCGCGACGAGTCCGCCTTCCCGTTCTCCTACCGGCACCTGTGCTTTGTTTCTGTAGTTCCACGGGTCTTCCATGCCGAGTGTCGGATGCACGGTGACGTTTGAAAGGTCCAGCTTGCCGATGCGTTCTAAGACGTCTTTGACTTGCTTCTGTTTAAACAGGAGCTGGCCTTCGTAGGTCATGTGCTGAAGCTGGCAGCCGCCGCATTGCTTGTAAATCGGGCATGGAGCGTCGGTTCTATGCGGGCTTTCTTCCTTCAGCTCGATCAGGCGGCCGAAGGCGAACCCTTTTTTTACACGTGTCACTTTGATTTGGGCTTTTTCCTCCGGCAGGGCGTTCGGCACGAATATCGGGAATCCCTGTACCTTTGCGACGCCCGCTCCTTCGTGCGTCAAATCCTCAAATGTCACGTCATAGTATTCGTTTTTTTCTACTGGGGGTTTCATTTTCATCTATAATCACCTCTAGTTTTAAGCGAAAGAAAAACTTGGCCTATTCAAGCCAAGTTTCAGCGTGTAGGCAAACCTTCGCATTCGTTGTCAGTCCTGTGCTTCGGTGCTCACGTAAAAAGACCAGCGGCTAAAAACTAGAGCATCCTGCTCAAACGCCGCTGTCACCGCATCCTGCGGAAGTACGCTCCAATGCTCGTCCTTCCTAGACTTCAAAGGTTTTCAATCACGCTGAAAAGATGACAAAATCCTAAAACGAAAACTGTTTTAGGATTTTGTCAACATTCTGAGCTTGGCTTACAAAGCCAAGTTTTAGTCATCCAGCTGTTCCGCTTTCTCCTTCGGCATGACGACGTGAATGTGTCGATACAGATTCACGAATTCGCCCGGCAGCATGCCGCCGTACTCGCCGTCCAGGTTCAGCTGCATCTTTTCTGATACATTGACTTTCACGCGGTTCGCTTTTGTATAAATAATGTGCTGGTCGTTGATATGTTCGCCGCGAAGCGCCATCGTGGCGACCCTGATAAATTCAGCAAGGTTTGCTTTCTTTAATATCATCAAATCAAACATGCCGTCATTCAGGCTGGAATCCGGCGCGAGCTTTTCGAACCCGCCGACGGAATTTGTCAGCGTGACCAAAAACAGCATGATTTCACCTTGAAACAGCTTGCCGTCATATTCAATCTCGACTTCTGTCGGACGAAGTGAAGGCAGCATTTCCATTCCTTTTAAATAATAAGCAAGCTGGCCTAGCATTGTTTTGAGTTTGCTTGGCACGTCGTACGTCAGCTCCGTCAGACGGCCTCCTCCGGCGATATTGATAAAATACTGGCCGTTGACCTGTCCGATATCAATCGGGCGGGCAACGCCGTTAATGACAGTATCTGCCGCTTTTAAAATATCCTCGCGCGGAATGCCGAGCGCTCTGGCGAAGTCGTTCGTTGTGCCGACAGGAATCACGCCGAGTGTCGGACGGTTGTCTAAAGGCGCAAGCCCGTTGACGACCTCGTTGATCGTTCCGTCTCCGCCTGCCGCAATGATCAGGTCAAACTCACGCAATGCCGCTTCCTTGGCAGCGTGTGTAGCGTCTCCTGCGCATGTCGTTGCATGGGTGGAGGTTTCATAGCCGGCTTGTTCAAATTTTTGCAGGACCTGGGCAAGATGCTTTTTAAAGATCTCCCGTCCTGAAGTCGGATTGTATATTATGCGTGCACGTTTCATTATCTCATCATCCTACTTAAGAGTATCCGATCCATTTTTACACTAACAACCTTTAATTATACTATGAGTTAAAAAAATCGCAACAAAATGTACATAATCTTACAGATGAAAACGCACAAAAGCCCCAGCAGAGCTGAGGCTTTTTGTTTTTTTACTCTTCTTCCGTTCCCGGTTTTTTCTTACGGAACTTCGCCAATACTTCATATACGATTGGCACGATCAAGAGCGTCAGAAGCGTCGAACTGATTAAACCGCCGATAACGGTTACGCCGAGTCCTTTTGAAATGACCTGGCTTCCACCTTCAAAGCCGAGGGCTAATGGAATCAAGGCGCCGATTGTCGCAATGGCTGTCATCAGGATCGGACGGAGTCGTGTAGATCCGGCTTCCAAGAGAGCTTCTCTCGTAGACAGGCCTTCCGCTTCCTTATGAATCACGCGGTCAATTAAGACAATGGCATTCGTGACAACGATACCGATTAGCATGAGCATACCGATCATTGCGTTCAGACTGATCGTTTCACCTGATACGTAAAGTCCGACCAGGGCACCGATGACTGTGAACGGCAATGAGAACAGAATCGCAAATGGCGCTAGTGCTCCGCCGAAGGTAATCACGAGCACAAGGTAAACGATCGCTATTGCTGCCAGCATCGCTAAACCGAGCTTCGTGAAGGAATCAGCGATATCCGCTGATACGCCGCCTGTGTCAATCGATACGTTATCAGGATGATCTAGCTTATCGATTTTCTTCTGGATAGCAGCTGATACGGCTGTGACATTGTCAGATGTAACCTCACCTGTGACATCCGCATAGACTTTTCCGTCACGTTTTGACACGGTATCTGATGTTGATCCTTCTTTCACTTTTGCCACATCGCCGATTTTGACTTCCTGGCCAGTCGCGGAAGTGATCTTTTTATTCTCTAAATCTTTCACACTCTTATACTCGTCTTTTTCTGTCTTAATGTTCACATCAAGCTCTTTGCCGTCTTTTTTCACGGTGGTGAGCGGTTCTTGCGATGTTTGTGACATTAAGGCCTGAGAAATTTGAGACGCGGTTAAACCGAGTTTGCTTAGTTTTTCTTGGTCAGCGACAAATGTGTACTCATCATATGTGCTGGAAAGGCCTGAATTTACGTTTTTCAGATCCTTTTCATCTTTCATGATTTTTTCAATGTCTTTGACCGTGTCTTTAATATCGTTTTCAGAATCGCCATACACATAGTATGTTAATTGGTTGTTATTGCCTGAAGAGCTGAAGTCCTGTGACTTCCATTCTCCGCGGTCAGATTGCTTTTGGATTTCCTTCAGAACGTTATCTTTTTCTTTATCAAAGTCAGGTGTGTCGCTTTCATATTTGATATAGAATAACGCACCGTTAGAATCTCCTCCGGCAAGCGGGCTGCCAGAGCCTAATGAATACTGAACCGTATCGACATGCTTGCGGTCAAGCAGGATTTTTTCTGCTTTTTCAGCTTCATTTTCGGCTTCTTTTTTCGTTTCACCCGGTTCTGGGCTGTATGTGAGCTGCATCGTTTTTTCTTCCTCGGACGGCAGATAGCTGGCACCGATTAACGGTACGAGGAACAAGCTTCCGAGGAGCATCAGAACAGCAATGATAGACGTGATCCATTTGTGGCTCAGCGCCCAGTTCAATACTTTTTTATAGATGTTTGCAAGTCTGCCAGGTTTGTGTTCTTTTGCTTTAATCGGCGCGCCCGTTAATGATTTTTTGAACAGGCTGTGTGCAAGCATCGGCACAAGCGTGATCGAAATCACCAGGGATGCGGCAAGCGCAAAAACAATCGTTAAGGCAAATGGAATAAACAATTCACCGATTTGTCCGCCTACAAGTGCGAGCGGCAGGAATACCGCGATTGTCACGATCGTCGATGACATGATCGGCTTAAACATTTCCTTCGTCGCTTCACGAACTAAGGCTTTTCCGCGGAGCGGCTCGTCTTTGAGTCTCATTCGGCGATAAATGTTCTCGATCACAACGATGGAGTCATCGACTACACGTCCGATGGCAACGGTCATTGCGCCGAGCGTCATAATATTTAATGTGATATCAAGCTGCTGCAGCACAAGGAGTGCGATCAGCAATGATAATGGAATTGAAACGACCGAAATTAATGTTGATTTGATATCTCTTAAGAATAAGAGAATAATCACAATCGCAAAAATAGCACCGAAAATGGCTTTGCTTAACATCGT
Source organism: Bacillus sp. AMCV2 (assembly GCF_056033925.1). Taxonomy (NCBI): domain Bacteria; kingdom Bacillati; phylum Bacillota; class Bacilli; order Caryophanales; family Bacillaceae; genus Bacillus; species Bacillus sp. AMCV2. The sequence continues at coordinate 736,356 of NZ_JBVYIB010000002.1, read as the reverse complement.
GTCAACTGACTGTGTGATCGGCTCCGCCATGTCGAGAGTTGCGCTGTAATTGAAGCCTTTATGGTCTTCTTTGAACTTCTTCAGCTCAGCTTTGACATCGTCGGCAACCTCTACCGTATTCGCATCGTTTGCTTTGACGATGTTGATGCCGATGCTGTCTTTGCCATTTGTGCGTGAAACGGATTCAGCTTTTTTCACATCTTTAATTGTAGCAATGTCAGAAAGCTTGACCGTCGGCACTGCTGTGCTTGCGCTTTGCTGCGCCTGTGCTGCCGCTTGTGCGCTTTGGGCTGCCTGTGCACTCTGCGCCGCCGCTTGAGATGCTGCGCTGCTGCCTGCACTTGAAGCTGATGCCGTCGGGATTCTCATATTCTTCAAATCTTTAATTGTTTCAATATCGCCGCTGACGACGACAGATTTTTCTTCATTTCCGAATGTGTACAATCCAAGCGGAGTTGTCACATCTGAACCTTGAATCACTTGCTTGACTGTATCTTCATCAAGGCCGTATTCCTTCAGTTTGTCTTCTTTGAAAGAGAATTCAACCTCTTCCACCTGCTGGCCTGATACTTGGACGGACGCAACGCCTTCTATGCCTTCAAGCTTAGAAACGAGGCTGTCCTCCACTTGTTTCGTCAGCTCTTGCAGATTATCTTTATCACTGGACACGCTCAGCGTCAGAATCGGGAATGAATTCAAGCTGTAGCGTGAAATCTCCGGATCCTTCGCGTCATCAGGCAGGCTGACGTTTTCTAACGCTTCAGCTGCTTCTGTTTTCGCTTTGTCCATATCTTTCTCATAATCATATTCAATCATGACCGACGATGCGTTTTCATAGGACGTCGAAGTCACAACACTGACACCGTCCAAGTTCTGCACGGCTTGTTCAACCGGTTTGGTCACTTCATCAGCCACTTGGCTTGGTGTCGCACCCGGATATGTCGTGCTGATCGTCAAGTAAGGCATGTTCACGTCAGGAATAGACTCTTGCTTCATATTCATACCCGCATACAAGCCGGCTGCCGTTACAATAATCGTCATCAGCCATACGGCGAATTTGTTTTTCAGAACGAAATTAATAACGTGATTCATCATATCCTCCATTACATTTTTTATTGACTGACTGGTCATTCTATATAATACTAAACGTTATAATGCAACAACGTCAACTCATATACCAGAAAATTTTACTAAATTTTTCAAGGATTAAGGGGAAGCACGTCATGAATGAAAAAAAAGAGAGAATCATAAAAACCAGCATTCGTTTATTTGCGAAAAAAGGATTCGCAGCTACGACGATCCAAGAAATCGCCAGTGAATGCGGCATTTCGAAGGGCGCTTTTTATTTGCACTTCAAATCGAAAGAAGCGCTGCTGTTATCTGCCTGTGAATATTATATCGGTATGTCTATGAACAAAATGAAAAATATAGAAGAAGATCTCGCAGGAAAGCCGCCTAAAGAAGTTTTGAAAAAACAAATTGGCGCACAATTTGAGGATTTTCGTGATCATAAAGATTTTATCGTTCTTTTGCTTACCGAAAATATCATTCCGGAAAATCAAGAAATCAAGCAATACTTTTACAAAGTAACCATGGAGACGGATAAGCTGTACCGGAACGCCTTGCTGGTATCCTATGGCGAAGGAATCGAGCGGTATGTCGCAGATCTGTCCATCATGGCAAGAGGCATTGTGCATTCTTATATGAACGTGATGGTATTTAACGGTGAGCTTAATATCGATGCAGAAGAAATCTCAGCCTTTATTATTGAGAGACTGGATGATCTTGTACAGGGGCTGAGCCGTTCTGCACTCAATCCGATTGTGTCAAAAGACATTTTCAACCCGATGCCTGCGGGGAAGGACCAGCTGCTTGAGGACATTCAGAAAGTGAAAGAAAACAGCACGCTGCCCGAGGATATCACAGTGTCACTTGATGTTATCGAGGAAGAATTGACTCAGGATAAACCGCGCAAGCCGATTATTAAAGGCATGCTGTCCAATTTGACCGGAACCAACGACAAAGAAGTTGAAAGGCTCCGGGCCCTCATCTCAGTCTTTATCTCAATTTGACCATAAAAAAAGCAGCCTCTGCGGGCTGCTTTTTTATTAGCGTTTTTTAATTTCTTCAAGCAGAATTTTGTTGACCATCGGCGGGTTGGCTTGTCCTTTGGACGCTTTCATAATCTGTCCGACTAGGAAGCCGATCGCGCGGTCTTTTCCGTTTTTAAAGTCTTCGATTGATTGAGGATTGTTGTCAAGCGCCTCAGTGACAAGCTTCAGAAGCACGCCTTCGTCAGAAATCTGAACAAGGCCTTTCTCTTTCACAATCTTCTCAGCGTCGCCGCCTTTTTCAATCAATTCTTTAAACACTTTCTTCGCGATCTTAGAAGAAATGGTTCCTTTTTCAATCAATTTGATCATGCCGGCAAGGCCTTCAGGTGTCAGGGCAACGTCGGCAAGCTCTTTTTGCTCAGCGTTTAGGTAAGCTGACACTTCACCCATCAGCCAGTTAGACGCTTGTTTGGCTTCAGCGCCTTTTTGAACGGTTTCTTCGAAGAAATCAGCCATTTCTTTTGTCAGCGTCAGAACCATCGCGTCATATGCAGGCAAGCCAAGCTCTTCGATATAACGCTTGCGGCGCTCATCCGGAAGCTCAGGAATGCTTGCTTTTACGCGTTCCTTCCATTCATCATCAATGTAGAGCTCGACTAGATCCGGCTCTGGGAAGTAACGGTAGTCGTCAGATCCCTCTTTGACACGCATAAGAATGGTTTTCTTCGTTGCTTCATCATAACGGCGAGTTTCTTGCTGGATGACGCCGCCGGAAAGAAGAACCTGCTCCTGGCGTTTTTCTTCATGCTCAAGGCCTTTTTGAACAAACGCAAAGGAGTTCAAGTTTTTCAATTCCGTTTTTGTGCCGAATTCCTCTTGGCCGATCGGACGAAGAGAGATATTGGCGTCACAGCGAAGTGAGCCTTCTTCCATTTTACAGTCAGAAACGCCTGTATATTGGATGATGGATTTCAGCTTTTCAAGATACGCGTACGCTTCTTCCGGCGTGCGGATGTCCGGCTCTGATACGATCTCAACAAGCGGCGTTCCTTGGCGGTTGAAGTCAACAAGGGAATAGCCGTCGCCCGTATGCGTCAGTTTTCCGGCATCCTCTTCAAGATGAAGGCGCGTGATGCCGATGCGTTTTGTTTTGCCGCCGACTTCAATTTCGATCCAGCCGTTTTCGCCGATTGGCTTATCAAATTGAGAAATCTGATACGCTTTCGGGTTGTCAGGATAGAAATAGTTTTTGCGGTCAAACTTCGTATCCGTTGCGATCTCACAGTTGAGCGCCATAGCGGCTTTCATTGCGAATTCAACGGCTTCTTTGTTCAGGACAGGCAGGACGCCCGGATATCCGAGGTCAATAACGCTTGTCTGCGTATTCGCCTCCGCGCCGAATGGCGTTGGAGAGCTTGAGAAAATTTTTGATTTTGTTTTTAACTCAACGTGGACTTCAAGTCCGATTACCGTTTCAAAGTTCAATTCTTTTCACCCCTTACAGTTCAGGTTTTGCTTTATGATGGTCTGTCGCTTGTTCAAATGCATGAGCAACGCGGTATACAGTGCTTTCATCAAAGTGTTTTCCGATGATTTGCAGGCCGAGCGGAAGACCGTCTGCTAATCCGCATGGCACGCTGATTCCCGGTACGCCGGCAAGGTTGACCGGAATCGTTAAGATATCGTTTGCGTACATTGTGAGCGGATCCTTCGTGTTTTCACCGATTTTAAACGCAGGTGTCGGTGTAGTCGGTCCAACAATAACATCATATTTTTCAAATACGTCTTCGAAATCCTTCTTAATCAACGTACGCACTTTTTGCGCTTTTTTGTAGTACGCATCGTAGTAGCCTGAGCTTAAAGCAAACGTTCCAAGCATGATGCGGCGTTTGACTTCATTTCCAAAACCTTCAGCGCGCGTTTGCTTGTAAAGGTCGATCAGGTTATCCGCATTGTCTGTGCGGTAGCCGTAGCGGATGCCGTCAAAGCGTGCAAGGTTCGCTGACGCTTCAGAAGATGACAGCAGATAATATGTCGCAAGCGCGTATTTACTGTGCGGAAGAGACACTTCTTCCCATGTAGCGCCGAGGCCTTCAAGAACTTTTAGCGCTGCCAGGACAGATTCTCTCGCTTCTTTGCCGACACCTTCACCAAGGTATTCTTTCGGAACGGCGATTTTCAGTCCCTTGATGTCGCCAGTTAATGAAGAAAGAAAATCAGGCACGTCCACATTTGCACTCGTGGAGTCCATTTTGTCTACGCCGGAAATCGCTTGAAGTAAAAACGCGTTATCCTCAACCGTACGTGTAATCGGCCCGATTTGGTCTAATGAAGACGCAAATGCGACCAGGCCGTAACGAGATACACGCCCGTATGTAGGTTTTAATCCGACAACGCCGCAGAAAGATGCCGGCTGACGGATGGAGCCGCCTGTGTCAGATCCAAGAGAAAACGGAACTTCTCCCGCAGCAACCGCAGCCGCAGATCCGCCGCTTGAACCGCCGGGAACTGTATCCAGGTTCCAAGGGTTTTTCGTCAGCTTGTAAGCAGAGTTTTCGGTAGATGACCCCATGGCGAATTCGTCCATGTTCAGTTTTCCGATTGTGACCGCTTCAGCGTCTTGAAGGCGCTGAACGACAGTAGCGTCATAGATCGGATCAAAGTTTTCGAGAATTTTGCTGGAGCATGTTGTGCGCAGCCCTTTTGTTACAATATTATCTTTTACGCCGATCGGCATACCGAAAAGAAGACCGTGCTCAGAACGGCCGTCAACCGCCTCATCAAGCTCCTTCGCGTATGCGCGCGCTCTTTCTTCATCTAATGCCAAAAAGGCTTGTACCTTATCATCAACCGCTTGGATGCGTTTATAAGATTCGTCAACCAGATCAGAAATCTTAATCTCTTTTTTATGTATGAGCTGTTTTAATTCTGTGATTTTATGATCAAATAATGACATTCTTGTGTCCCTCCTTTAGTCCAGAATTGATGGCACACGAATATAGCCGTCTTTATGGTCAGGCGCATTTTTCATGACATCCTCAACCGGAAGACCTTTACCCGCTTCATCTTCTCTCATGACATTTTTCATTTTCAGCACGTGAGTTGTAGGCTCCACATTGTCTGTGTTAACCTCATTAAGCTCCTCGGCAAATGAAATGATACTGTCGAGCTGTTCAGTGAACATTTTTGCTTCTTCTTCAGTAATCGCAAGTCTTGCAAGGTGCGCAACGTGCTTTACTTCTTCTATTGAAATTCGTGACATATGATCCACCTCCACATATTTCTCCGTTAAGTCATATAATACTGATCATATCAAAAACAAGCCCTTTAAAGCAACAAAACGCCTTAAGACAGGCCTGTGTTTTCGAAACAATACCCTATATATTTTATACTAAAATGAGGAGAAGGAGAAACGAAATATTTTTCTGAATATTTTTACTTTAATTATTTTTTGAAAGCGTTTTATTCTTTATTCCCTTCTAGGTTTGTAACGCTATTTCTCGCTCATGATCAAGGTTTCATCGCTTGAATGGCCGGGAATACTTTGTTAGGTTAAGTTACCAAGTGCACCCGCAAAAGAATTTCTTTTGATTTGCACTTACGCCAGGCTGCTTAACTGGCACCATCAATTTGAGAGGTGATGCAACATTATTAGAAATGAAGAGAGGGTAAAACGTGAGTATTGAAATTATTATATCTTTAGGAATTTACTTTATTGCCATGCTGTTAATCGGCTGGTATGCATTCAAGAAAACCACTGACATCAATGATTACATGCTTGGAGGAAGAGGCCTCGGACCATTCGTTACTGCTTTGTCTGCCGGTGCGGCCGATATGAGCGGATGGATGCTGATGGGTGTTCCCGGCGCGATGTTTGCGACAGGGCTGTCCACCTTATGGCTTGCTTTAGGTCTTACAATCGGAGCGTACTCAAATTACTTGCTGCTGGCTCCAAGGCTGCGTGCTTATACGGAAGCGGCGGATGATGCGATTACGATTCCTGATTTCTTTGATAAACGATTCCAGCATTCTTCATCACTGCTGAAAATCGTATCTGCATTGATCATCATGATCTTTTTCACATTGTATACCTCTTCCGGTATGGTATCTGGCGGACGGCTGTTTGAATCTGCTTTTGGTGCGGATTACAAATTAGGCTTGTTTCTGACCACTGCAGTTGTCGTGTTATACACACTGTTTGGCGGTTTCCTTGCTGTCAGTCTGACTGACTTCGTGCAGGGTGCGATCATGTTTGCAGCACTAGTGCTTGTGCCGATCGTTGCTTTTACCCATGTGGGCGGCGTTGCTCCGACTTTCCATGAAATCGACGCTGTTAATCCACATTTATTGGATATTTTTAAAGGCGCGAGCGTCATTAGCATTATTTCCTATTTAGCCTGGGGGTTGGGCTACTACGGCCAGCCTCATATCATCGTCCGATTTATGGCCATTAAAGACATTAAAGATTTAAAACCTGCACGCCGAATCGGTATGAGCTGGATGATCATTACAGTTCTAGGTTCCGTGCTGACGGGTTTAATCGGTGTTGCATACGCCCATAAATTCGGAGTTGCTGTAAAGGATCCGGAGATGATTTTCATTATCTTCTCTAAAATCTTGTTCCACCCATTAATTACAGGGTTCTTATTGTCAGCTATTTTGGCTGCCATCATGAGTTCGATTTCCTCACAGCTCTTAGTCACAGCAAGTGCTGTAACAGAGGATTTATACCGGTCATTTTTCAGACGAAAAGCTTCTGATAAAGAATTGGTCATGATCGGGCGTTTGTCCGTCTTAGTCATTGCCGTTATCGCGGTACTCTTATCATTGAACCCGAACAGCACCATTCTTGATTTGGTCGGATACGCTTGGGCCGGCTTCGGTTCAGCTTTCGGGCCAGCGATTCTGCTCAGTCTGTATTGGAAGCGAATGAACGAATGGGGCGCGCTTGCTGCCATGATTGTCGGGGCTGCGACCGTGTTGATCTGGATTACAACCGGCCTGGCAAAATCAACCGGTGTGTACGAAATCATCCCTGGGTTTATTCTCAGTATGATTGCCGGCATCATTGTCAGCATGATCACAAAACGTCCTGCAAAAGCCTCTTACCGATTATTCGGTGTCATGGAAAAGCTGTTAAAACGCAAAAAGTAAGCAATAAGCCATCAAGCGCAGCTTGGTGGCTTTTGTGCCCTTGTTTTGCTATAAATACTGTGAGAAAATCATATTTATTTAAAAACACCTTAGAGAAGGGGGAAGTTGCTGTTGAGCTGGTATATTGATCCTGATATTTTATTGAAATTGGGCATTGCCACATTGATTGGCATGGTCATCGGGCTTGAACGCGAATTAAAAAATAAGCCGCTCGGATTAAAAACCTGTATCGTCATCGCAGTCAGCTCATGCATGCTGACGATCGTCAGTATTAATGCGGCATATCATTTCCCTAAATACTACCGCATCATGATGGATCCGCTTCGTCTGCCGGCACAAATCATCTCCGGCGTCGGGTTTATCGGCGCAGGTGTCATCCTGCGAAAAAGCAATGATGTCATTTCCGGCCTGACGACATCGGCCATGATCTGGGGGGCAGCGGGGCTCGGGCTGGCTACGGGAGCCGGTTTTTATAAAGAAGCGTTTGCCAGTCTTCTGTTCATCCTGATCAGTGTGGAATTTCTCCCATGGGTGGTCAGAAAAATCGGCCCCGACCGCCTGCAGGAAAAAGACATCCGCATCAGAATGTCACTTTCTGATAAAGACAAAATGACAGAGATTTTAAAAGAAATGAAAAGAAGAGATATCAAAGCACACTCCGTTCGGATCGACGACCTGGGCGAAAAGGATTTTCCAATTATGGAAGTGAAGGTCCGCGTCCATAAAAACAGATACACGACCGATGTCTACTATGACATTAAAGCCATTGAAGGCGTAGTCGGCGTGAAGTGTGATACATTATAAAAGCCAATGGGACTGGAATCCCATTGGCTTTTTCTATCTACACCAGTGCTGAAAAATCAAATGCTGTAATCGGCGTGCCATTCTCTATATCTCTTCTAAAACCGGCCAGCATTTCTTTTTCCTCTTCTCCTATTGTGTTAAGGTCAAACATCTGATGCAGCAATCCGTAAATCAGCATATGGCGAAGGCGGAGGAAATCAGGTATTATCATCAGCCATGCAGGATCAAGCTCATTTTCCTCCCAGTACCCTTTCATAAAATGCGTCATAAATTTTTCTGTAAACGCAGCTTTATCATCATATGGCACAACAGGATACCACAGGACATTGTAGAGAAGAATGCTAATATCGTTAACAAACCAGTTGTAGCCGATATCATCAAAATCAAATGCCGTGATTTTGCCATGATCCCAGTTAAAATTGCCGTGGTGCAGATCCGCATGCACCAAGCCGTAGCTGTCCTGGCTTTTCGGGAGCCTCCGCAGTTCATTCATCAAAGAATCGGCTTGCTGAAACACCTTTATCTGATCTTCAGGCACATATTTTCTCAGCTTTAATTGCTCCTCTTCATCCCATTCCTGTCTTTTGAAAGCGGGATTGCTCAATTTGTAGCTTTTTGTCAGGCTGTGCATGCTGCCTGTGTATCTGCCAAGCTCATAAAATAGCGTTTCATTCCAGTCCGATTCATCCACTTTTTGCCCTGGCGCTTTCTCATACACTCTCAATAAAAATGACCCGCCGTTTCCGTCCGGCACTGCTTCTACGTCTTTTCCGTTCAGCGACGGGAGCGGTTTGGCTACTGAAATTCCCCCTATTGCAAGGTGACGAAGCCATTCCATCTCTCCCATTATATAATCAGAAGATCTCCGAATCGTATGGGTAATCTTTAAAATATAAGGTTGATTGTCTTTCATACATTCATATACATAGTTTTCCGCATCAGCCAGAAAACGCACCTGATCTTTTGAGAAACCGTATCTCGCTGCAGCTTCTGCCAAAACCTGCTCTTCATGAAATATTTTTTTGATATCTTTATGCACGTCTAACATCCTTTCATTGCTATAGATTTGATAATGATTGTTTTCACACGATTTCCAGCATCAACATACCTCCCCTTGATTTGTGTTTCGGCAGAAGCGGAAATATTTTCCCTTTTCCTGTTAATTGTAACATAAAAACCCTTGTGCCAATATGGCACAAGGGTTTTCTATCAGTCATAAATGTGAACAGTCGGCTCTTTATCTCCAGCATTGCGGATAATGACCGCTTCCTGTCCGTCTGAGGACGTGATATTGACTTCGACATCAACTGAGCTCTTAGAGTAGTAGTCCATCACTTCACCCGTTAAGAACTGAGTAAACGCGACAACTTCACTTTTTCCGTAGAATTGCATTGGTATGTCAATCTTCATTTTCTTCATTTCATCATTATCATACAGCGCTGTACCGACAACGCCTGTATAGTTCGGGAAATATTCTTCAATTGAATTTTTGAACCGCTTAAAGACCTCGGTGTCATCCGGGTACTTTTCTGCTGTGGTTGTATCCGCCGGATAGAATACATATTTTTCATTGATGTCATCCCAATTTGAGATATCAGTAGAGCCTGCTTTGACCTCTGTTTTGGCGATGAAGTTCCCCGGCACAATCGATGTTTTTGACGCCTGCTTGTAGAGCGCGACGGTAATCGGCACATTCTTCAAATTATCCTTTTTACGGAGGCGGTTAATAACCTCCTGTGCAATTTTTTCTCCCTGCTGGCGAAGCGTGCTGTCTTTAATCTCCACTTCTTTTTGCGGGTCGCCAGTTTTTTCACGATAGTAATACACGGAGTTTAACGCCAGTCCGATCATGACGCCGCCAAGCTGGATAGAATTCTTGTCCTTTCTGACTAAATAATCGTGCTCAAGCATGGAGGCTAAAAAAATCGGGCTGCTTTCGTTCTTTTCTTCTGTTGAACCAGAGCTCGGGAGCGCTGGGTTCAAGCCTTCATTTTTGAAGTTTTTATCTTCTTTTTCGGCTTTTTTCAAATCAGAGCCCGTTTTTTTCCGTGCCAGCCAGCTTAATACTGTATCCTCATCTAAATATTGTCCTTCTTGAAACAGATAATCGTCAGTCGAGAAAGAATCTTGGGCAAGACGCATCAGCCCTGTTTCAAATTCGTCAATGTCCAGCCTTGTGTTCAGCTGTTCCGTTGTTAAGCCGCGCGCTTTGCCTGCCTTAAACGGCAGCACCATTTTGTAATAGGAGTCAGAGATATTATATTTCGGGACAATCGCTTTTTCTGACGATTTCGCCGTCTTTTGCGTAATCTCTTCCTCCTTCTCCCCCCCGAAACCTGACGAGCAGGCAGACAGCATTAATACTGCCGCCGTTGCCGCCAATGCCAACGTCTTTTTCAATAGAAAACACTCCTCTTATTTCTTTAGCTCTCCCATTAACTGTTCTTCATTCCACACTTCAATGTTCAGCTCTTGTGCTTTTGTCAGCTTGCTTCCCGCCGCTTCTCCGGCGATGACCAAGTCTGTGTTTTTGCTGACGCTTCCAGTCAGCTTTCCGCCCAGCGCTTCAATTTGCGCTTTGGCTTCGTTTCTTGACAGCTCTTCCAGCTTTCCTGTCAGAACAATTGTTTTACCGGCAAAGTAAGAATCGCTGTCCTCTGCTTTTACTTTTTTCGGGCCTTTGTAGAGTGTGTTTACGCCCAGCTCCTGAAGTTCATTCAAGAGTTCAAGCATTTCTTCTTTATGAAAATAGGTGATCACAGCATCAGCCATTTTTTCACCGATTTCATCTACCGCGAGAAGTTCCTCTTTTGAGGCTTTTTTCAGGTTCTCCAAGCTTTCAAAATGCATGGCAAGCGTCTTTGCAGCCTTTGATCCGATAAAACGGATGCCAAGCCCAAACAGCAAACGCTCTAACGAATTTTCTTTTGATTTTTGGATAGAGCTGATCAGGTTTTCAGTGGACTTTTCACCCATGCGCTCGAGCTGGATGACTCGTTCCTTCGTCAGCTTATATAAATCTGCCACATTGCGGACAAGGTTTTCCTCAAACAGCTGTGTGATCACTCGTTCGCCGAGCCCGTCAATGTTCATGGCATTGCGAGAAACGAAATGGATCAACCCTTCTCGGATTTGCGCCGGACATTCAGGATTTATGCAGCGAAGCGCCACTTCTCCTTCGATCCGGACGAGCTCACTGCCGCATTCAGGACATTCCGTCGGCATGCTGAATTCCTTTTCTTCTCCTGTGCGCTGTTCAACGAGGACATTCACAACTTCCGGGATGATATCGCCTGCTTTTTTGACGACAACCTTATCCAAAATCCGAATGTCCTTCTCTTTAATTAAATCTTCGTTATGAAGGGATGCTCTTGAGACCGTTGTACCGGCAACTTTTACCGGCTCAAGAATCGCGGTCGGCGTGATCACACCCGTTCTGCCGACATTTAATTCGATATCGAGAAGCTTCGTCACGACCTCTTCAGCAGGAAACTTATACGCGATGGCCCAGCGCGGGCTTTTCGCCGTAAAACCGAGCTCCTCCTGCTGATCGAGGGAATCGACTTTAATGACAATGCCGTCTATTTCATACGGCAGGTCAGCGCGTTTGGACTGAAACTCATCGATCAGCGTAATGACTTCTTCTATGCTGCCGCATTTTTTTCGTTCCTGATTCGTTTTAAATCCGAGTTCGTCGAGAAAATCAAGCCCTTGGCTTTGCGTCTCCACACCCATCTCGTCAAGCTCCGCTATACTGTAGACGAAGATATCGAGGTTTCGTTTCGCTGCAATTTTCGGATCGAGCTGCCTGAGTGATCCCGCCGCGGCATTTCGCGGATTGGCGAACGGTTCTTCCTCATTTTTAATTCGTTCCTCATTAAGAGCTTCAAACGAACGCTTCGGCATATACGCCTCGCCGCGCACTTCGATTGACAGCTCACGGTTCATTTTGAGCGGGATATTGCGGATCGTCTTCAGATTCTCCGTAATATCCTCTCCCGTCGTTCCGTCACCTCTTGTGGCCCCTCTGACAAAATAGCCGTCTTCATAACGGAGAGAAACAGCAAGACCGTCTATTTTCAGCTCCACATTATACGCCACATCGTCGCCGACGGCTTGGCGCACACGGCGGTCGAAATCACGAAGATCATCAGCATTAAAGGCGTTGCCCAGACTGAGCATCGGTGTGCCGTGGGTGACTTTCTGAAACGCTTCAAGCACGGCTTCGCCGACGCGCTGCGTAGGAGAGTCAGGCGTTCTAAGGTCTGGGTGCTCCTCCTCAATCGCAATCAGCTCCTGCATCAATCTGTCGTATTCGGCATCTGGGACGCTCGGTTCATCTAAGGTGTAATATTCATAGCTATACTTGTTGATGGTGCGGCGCAGTTCTTCTGCCCGCTGCTTCGCTGTTTCTTTGTCCATCTGCTTCTTCCTTTCCTCTTCAATTACTGCTTTTCAATAGGAGCAAATGCTGCTAACAGGCGTTTCACGCCGACAGGGCTCGGGAAGGCAATATCGAGCTCCGTCCCTTCTCCTTCGCCTTTCACGCTGACAACAGTTCCTGTTCCCCATTTTTTATGGCCCGCCTTATCTCCGACTGCCCAGTTCAAGGTGTCGCCGCCTGTTTTGCTGGCGTAGGATACCGGGCGTGAAACAGGGCCGCGTCTCGGCTGCATTTTTCTCGCAGACGTCGCTCTTGTTTCTTTTTTCTCATTTAGGTTTTCCAATAAATCATCCGGTATTTCAGCAATGAAGCGAGATTCCGGGTTCATATTTGTCCGGCCAAACAAGGTGCGCATTTTAGCATTGGTCAGATAAAGCTCCTGTTCCGCCCTTGTAATCCCAACGTACGCAAGGCGGCGTTCTTCTTCCATTTCCGCTTCCTCCATGAGTGAACGGCTGTGCGGGAAGACGCCTTCTTCAAGCCCCATCAAGAAAACAACCGGGAACTCCAGTCCTTTCGCGGCGTGCAGTGTCATCAGGGTGATCGCATCCTTGCCGCCTGACTCTTCCTCCTTCTGGTCGAGCTGATCAATATCTGCGATCAACGCCAAGTCTGTCAGGAACGCAACGAGTGTCTTGTCTTCACTTTTCTGTTCAAAGTTTTTCGTAACAGACAGGAACTCGTCGATATTTTCTAAACGGCTTTGGGCTTCGATCGATTTCTCAGCCTTCAGCATTTCTCTGTATTCCGTCTTATCAAGAATTTCTTCTGTCAGCTCTGTAATGGATAAGTAATCCTGCATATTGGTCAGGTTTTCAATCATCTGTCTAAAGCTGTCAAGCGCGTTTGCCGCTTTGGCACTGACGCCGATAAAATCAACCTGCTGAATCGCTTGGAAAAATGACAAGCCGTTTATGGCCGCATACGAAGCGATTTTTTCAAGTGATGTCGCGCCGACTCCGCGCTTCGGCACATTGACAATGCGCGTGAAACTGATATCGTCATCCGGATTGGATACGAGGCGCAGGTACGCAAGAATGTCTTTAATTTCTTTTCTGTCATAGAATTTTGTGCCGCCGACAATGTTATAGTTCAAACCCGCTTTGAGAAGCGTTTCCTCAATCACACGGGACTGCGCGTTTGTCCGGTATAAAATGGCGATATCCGACAGCTTCCGCTTGCCTGTGCTGTGAAGCTGATGAATTTTGCCGGCCACAAACTGTCCTTCACCGAACTCATTATCACCGCGATAATAGGAAATCTTGATGCCTTCATCGTTTTCCGTCCACAAATTTTTCGGTTTGCGGTTAGAGTTGTTTTTAATGACCTCGTTAGCCGCGCGCAAAATCCGTTTCGTTGAACGATAGTTTTGTTCTAGCAAAATCACGCTTGCATTCGGATAATCTTTTTCAAATGAAAGAATGTTGGTGATATCCGCGCCGCGCCATCTGTAGATTGACTGATCAGAATCCCCCACAACGCAAAGGTTCTGGAAACGCTCGGCAAGCTGCTTAACGAGCATGTATTGCGCCCTGTTCGTATCCTGATACTCATCAACATGGATGTACTGGAATTTGCGCTGATAAAATTCAAGCACTTCAGGCACTCGGTCAAACAGTTTAATCGTCGTCATAATTAAATCGTCGAAATCGAGCGACTGGTTTTTCAAAAGCTTCTTCTGATAATCAGCATATACATCGCTGACCACCTGATCGTAGTAGCCGCCGGCAACCTTAGAGAATTCCTCCGGTTCGGTCAATTCGTTTTTCGCACTGCTGATCGTACCGAGGATGCTTCTCGGGTCAAACTTCTTCGGATCAAGATTGCGCTCCTTCAAAATCCCCTTGATCACTGAAAGCTGGTCAGCCGTATCAAGGATGGAGAAATTTCGGTTGATCCCGATCCGGTCGATATCTCTGCGCAAGATCCGCACGCACATGCTGTGGAATGTGGAGATCCAGATATCGTCCGCGCCGGGTCCGAGGATGCTTTCCACACGTTCTTTCATTTCGCGTGCCGCTTTATTTGTAAATGTGATCGCCAGAATGTTCCACGGCGCCACATGCTTTTCCGCCATTAAATAAGCAATTCTATGTGTCAGGACACGCGTCTTTCCGCTTCCCGCTCCCGCCATCAGCAAAAGAGGCCCGTCCGTTGTTTTGACAGCTTCCTGCTGAACGGGGTTTAAACCGCTTAGTAATTGATTGCTAATATAATTCAAAATTTGTTCACCCGCCTATACAAAACATATGTTCTATCATAAACCAAATCCGTACAATTTACTACTCGCCTTTCACAGCCGCTACTGTTTTCAAAGCCATGTCGAAATCTTCATACACAGCATTGCCTACAACGATCACGTCCGCATGCTCTGCGTACTGTCTGGCCGTTTCCGCATCTTTGATGCCGCCGCCATAAAACAAGGTGGACGTTTCCAATACAGCCTTCGTTTTCTTGACAGCTTCTATGTCTCCAAGCATGCCGCTGTATTCTAAATAAAAAATCGGCAGTTGCAGCAGCTCCGACACACGCGCATAGGCGACAATATCATCCATATTCAGATCGGCGTCCGCTTCAGTCAGTGCCGCGGCTTTGCAATCTGGATTTGCGATGCAGTAGCCCTCCGCTACGATTTCTTCCATAGACATCAGTTCTCCGTATTCCTTCATGGCTTTCTGGTGCATTCCGACAATCCAATCCGCGTTTTTGCTGTTTAATACACTCGGAATAAAATATAAGTCAAAGCCTGGAACGATCGCTTCAATCGCTGATACCTCAAGGACACACGGCACCAAAAACCGTCTTACCTTAGACATCATCCGCAGGACATTATCCTCTGTCACACCATCGCTTCCTCCGATGATGACCGCATCCGTTCCTGATTCGCAAAGAATCTCCAGCTGTTCGTCAGGCAAATCTTTATTTGGATCGAGTTTAAAGACATGCTTCCACTCCGTTACATCGTACACGTCATACGTTCCTCCATTCGTTTGTTACCATTTAAACATTATAACAAATTCACATAGCGCGGAAAAACGGAAAAAGCCGTTAATCTCGTTATTCACTGAAAAAGGTGTTTTGATTCTATTTTCATAAAAAAAGAGCATATGGCAGTACCTGCTCGCTGAGTCCTGTATCGGCAGAAGCACACATTTTTCACCAGATTCCTTCTGCTATTGTTTGGAAAGTGTTCAACTGTGGAAATGGTTACATAAAAAGGGAGGCTGAGAGATGGAAACCATCATAATAGCACTCATCGCATTTATCATAGGGATCATCGCTATCCCGATCGTCTTGTTTGCCTGGATCTACATAAAGGATGAAAAACAGCAGGAGCACTCAATTCTGCGCAACTATCCCGTCATCGGAAGGTTTCGGTATATCCTTGAAAAAATCGGGCCGGAGCTCAGACAGTATTTATACAGCAATGACAATGAGGAGCAGCCTTTTTCACGAAAGGAATATGAGCAAACCGTCATCTCCGGCAAATACAAAAGCAGAATGATGGGCTTTGGATCTGTAAGAGATTTTGATAAACCTGGCTATTATATCCGTAACGCTATGTTTCCAAAACAAAGGGAAGAAATGCACGTAAATCAAACGCCAAAAATTGAAACCCAAATCTATAAAATGGATGCTGACAATCTGTTCAAACGCAAGGAGCATGCCGAACATATCAAGGCAGACCCGTATTTTCTCCATCCTGATGATGTACAGGTGATTGGCGAGCATACATGCGAGAAGCCATTTTATGTGAAGGGATTAGTCGGCCAGTCTGCCATGAGCTACGGTTCCCTTGGAGAACGGGCAATTACGGCGCTCTCAAAAGGGCTCCATCAGGCAGGCGGCACCTGGATGAATACAGGTGAGGGAGGATTGTCTGAGTATCACTTAAAGGGCGGCGCCGATATCATTTGCCAAATCGGGCCGGGCCTATTCGGCGTGCGCAAAAGAAACGGGGAATTTTCATGGGAGGAATTTAAAAGAAAAAGCAGGATTGACCAGATTAAAGCGTTTGAGCTAAAGCTGGCACAAGGAGCGAAAACCCGCGGCGGCCATGTGGACGGCGCCAAAGTATCAGAGGAAGTGGCAGATATTCGGAATGTCGAACCTGGAAAGTCGATTGACAGCCCGAACCGCTTTTATGAATTCTCAAACCCTCCTGAAATGCTCGACTTTATTGAAAAACTTAGAGATGTCGGACAAAAGCCAGTCGGCATCAAACTGGTCGCAGGGCATCCCGAAGAATTGCATGAGCTTTTCTCTTATATGCAGAAAAGCGGAAAGCATCCGGATTTTATCACGATCGACGGAAGTGAAGGCGGTACCGGAGCTTCCTTTTACGAGCTCGCGGATACAGTCGGCCTTCCAATTATGACAGCGCTGCCTATTGTTGACACGCTTCTTAAACAGTACGGCTTGCGCAGCCAGCTGAAAATCTTTGCTTCCGGAAAGCTCCTGACCCCTGATAAAATCGCGGTTGCCTTAGCCCTCGGCGCTGACTTTGTCAACATCGCACGCGGCATGATGTTTTCCGTTGGCTGCATCCGCGCTCTCGTCTGCCACACCAACACCTGCCCGGCAGGTGTGGCGACGACAGATCCGAAATTGCAAAAAGCGTTGAGCGTTGAGGAAAAACAGCATCGTGTCTGCAACTACGTCATTTCCCTGCGCGAGGGGCTGTTTAACCTTGCAGCCGCAGCAGGGATCAATTCGCCGATTCACTTTTCCAAGGAGCATGTTGTCTATCGGAAAGAGGATGGCAGCACAGTTGACATTGACAATCTGATTGAGAAAATTGTTTCATAAAAAAACCGCCCCTTGCCAGACGGGACTGACCCCATAAGATGAGACAAATAAAAACACCTTCAAGTTTGAAAACGGATGATTGTTATCCGAAATTAGACTTGGAGGTGTTTTTTCTATGGGGACAAGAGTGAGTTATCCGGTTGAAGTTAAACAGAAGGCTGTAGAAATGAGATTGGCAGGCGTGCCTATGAAAGAGATCATGCAGAAATTGAATATTAAGAATAAGACACAGGTTCAGACATGGGTTAGATGGCATAAGGCTGGGGATACACATCGATTCGAACAGCCTGTTGGAAAGCAATACACTTACGGAAAAGGTCCGGAGTATTCTTCCGAATTAGAGAAACTGCAGGCAGAGAATCGTTATCTGAGACAACAGAATGAAGTTTTAAAAAAGTACAACGAATTGGAAAGGAAGTTGATAGCGAAACGTCAGTCGAACTTGTAGAAGTATTGCACAGCACAATGACCGTGCAGGATATCTGTGTTCATTTAGGTATCTCACGTGCGTCTTATTATCGTTGGAAGAAGAATCTGACGAAAGATCATCCCAAGCGCCATTTGGAAAAACAAATCGGCACGTTGTGCCGAGAGCACAAGTATCGATATGGATATCGGAAAATCACAGCCATATTAAAAAAGGGAATGTGTATCAACCATAAAACGGTTCAACGTATTATGCAGGAAAATCAGTGGCAGTGCCGAGTTAAGGTGAAAAAGCGTAAGAAGAATGGGCAGCCATATGCCGTAGTCGATAATATATTGGATCGGAACTTTCAGTCTGATCGCCCTCTTGAAAAACTAGTAACGGACATCACTTATTTGCCTTATGGACAGAAACAATTGTACCTTTCCAGTATATTGGATTTATACAATGGAGAAGTGATTGCTTTTACGATTGGAGATAAACAGGACACAGATTTTGTTCTAAATACACTTGATCAGCTGCCAACACTTCCCGAGAACTGCGTGTTACATAGTGACCAAGGATCTGTGTATACATCTTACGAGTATCAGAAAGCTGTTAAAACAATAGGCATTACCATGAGCATGTCCCGCAAAGGGACGCCCGCTGATAATGCCACCATCGAATCGTTTCATTCCTCATTAAAGTCTGAAACGTTCTATCTGAACAGCATTGATCGTACTACGACCGCCATCGTAGAACGCACTGTCACAGAATACATTCATTATTATAACAATATTCGTATTCAAACGAAACTAAACAACCAATCACCGATAAACTATCGGCAATTGGCTGTTTAAAAGGTGTTTTGATCCCTGTCTCAAAAACGGGGGTCAGTCCCAGACGGCAGGGCGGTTTTTTATTTTGAAGAAGACTCAGTTTCCGTTTCCTTCACACGGTCAAGCGCCATTTCATAAGCGTCATTCCCGTAATTTAAGCAGCGTTTCACACGGGAAATCGTAGCCGTGGAAGCGCCTGTTTCTGTTTCAATCTTATGATACGTGTTTCCTTCGCGAAGCATGCGCGCCACTTCAAGGCGCTGAGCCAGCGATTGAATTTCGTTAATTGTGCATAGATCATCGAAGAATCGGTAACATTCCTCCAGGTCTTTCAGCGATAAGATCGAGTTAAATAACTGGTCCAGCTCTTTGCCGCGTAATTTATCGATTTGCATCGTTACACACCTTCTCCTTTACTAATGGAAGCCGCATCAAGATCAGGTACGATATTGATCCAAGTCTTTCCTGGCACAAACGGAAGCCACTTGCCGTCTTTTACCGGCACAATTCTGCCATTCACTTGTTTCCAGTCTGTTTCAATGACGTTTCCGTGCTGAAACAACAGACCTTTTCCTCCTGATTCCAAGTCGATGTCCCGCCTTCCATCTTGATCAATAATATGATGGCTGGCTTCAACAATGAAAATATTTTGCATTGCAACCGGCTTTCCGGTTTCCCGGTCTGTCGTTATGACACCATCAGAGCTTCTTGTATAAGATTCAGCTTTTTTATCATAGTTGTATTCGACAAGATTTGTAACGTTATTTGTTCCATAATCTACCCGAACATTGTAAGATTCATTTGCAGGTTTTGCATCTGATGTTTGAAACAGCAGCGGATTTGTTTCCTGCTTCAGCTTATACCCCTTTTGATCTGCCGCCTTTTTTATGTAATCATAAGACGTATAGGAATTGTGGGGCGGTTTGCTGAAATCAGCTCTCCAAAATAAGCTTCCGTCAAAATCCAATCCGTTCATATAATCGGCAGCTCCGGATTCCAGCTGCTCTTTGGCGCCGGGGCTCCAGCCGTGATGGACAAATATGCTGTCAAAGCCATTGCTGAGAGTGACGAAATATTCCCGCGCGCTCCGCACAGGTCCGACAGTTTCAGGCATCTGGCTTTGGAAAATGGCCAGAAATCTTGTGATTTGCCCTTCGGCTAGCGCTTCTATGACAATGTCGGCTTTAGACAGACCCGACTGCGGCCTCGCCTTCGGGTGATTGTTCACCACAACAGCAACAGGCCGGCGTTCAGTCACCTTCTGTTCAGTCTTTAGCCCCGTTAAAGGAGCTTTCTGCTTCTTTGCAGTATCCGGGACAGCATCCTTCTGCTGGCAGGATACCAGCAGAAAAAACACGAAACACAGCGCGCAAACTGTCATCCATTTTTTCATATGTCGGCTTCCTGCTCTTTTATATTTTAACGCATTATCGATGGAAAGAGTACAGTTTTTTTCATGACGTCGAAGATTCCTCTTGGCGTAATGCGTATATACGGAAGGTGCGTACTTTGCAAAAAGAGCAGCGTATAGATAGGATCGCAAAACTCATAGCCTCTTTCAGTCAAAAGATCTCTCAGCTTTTGTTCCTTCTCAAGCACGTCTTCATACGCTTCCGAAGAGGCGCAGCCGCACAGCGCAAGCGGGATTTCATGCAGAATGTTTCCATTCTCCGCTAAAACAATTCCTCCTCCGATTTCTTTCATGCGGGCAAAAGCGAGCAGCATATCCGCTTTATTTTTTCCAATCGCGACAATGTCGCCCGTCGTCGTAAAAGAGCTTACAAATCCCTGCACGCTTGAGGCAAACCCTTTTATCATCGTATTGACGCGCCATTTCCCGTGTCTGTCGAGCATCGTCAAATAACTTTCATCATGGTCAAACGAGAGCTGTTCCATCGAATTGTCGATCTCAATCATATACGGCTCCATAATAACCGCATTCCGCATTTTCACGCCCATCGGCATAGAAAACTGCAAGTCATCCATCGTCATATCATATGAAAGCTCAAGCGGGACAAGACCGCCTTTGTGCCAGTCCGTCTTTGTAAACGCCTTCAAATCACAGCCGTCTTCACGCAGATTGGTCCCTTTTGACAGAACAGTCACGGGATTCGGATTTAACGGATCTTCCAGTATGTTGAGCGATGCCAGTCTACCCGGTCCGACAACTCCTAAATAATCATCCATTTGGTAATACTTTGCGATATTAAATGATGCCATATTGTAGGCATCGATTGCAGGTACACCTTCTTCTAAAGCGATGCGAATCAGCTCGTTTGTCATGCCGCCTTTATAGAAATTCGGGGTTGCGCCATCTGTCGTGTAAAAGAAGTGGTCATAATAGCGGAAGCCCTTCTCATGCAGCTCTTGCAAGATTTTTCTTACATCGGGGCGAATAGAAGAGTTCCGAAGGGAAACATAATAGCCCAGTTCCAGCCTTCTCATCACTTCATCACCTGTCATCGCTTCATGATCACAATCCGCACCGAACAGCTTCATTTTTGTAAGCGTTTTATCAGAAGCGCCGGGAAAATGCCCTTCAATGCGTTTTCGCTGTTTCTTTGTAGCTTGCATGCAGTGGAGCATTAAATCATCACCATCTACCAAGCGAGGCCATCCGGTCATTTCTCCGCCTTGAATCACATCCGGATGTTCAATCCACTGTTTTCTGACGTCAAATGGAAGGACGTGGTCCTCGTTCAGAACCTCGGTCTGGAGGTCATAGCGTGACCACCAAAAATACTGGACAGGCTGCTTTTTGAGTTCATTCAAAATCGTAAGCGCTTTCTTTTTTCCGCTTTGCAAAAGCAAAAATAAGTTATCATTCACGAATGTCGTTGTTCCGTATTGAGACACATATTCCGCCAGTGTTTGGGGATTATATATTTGAAAAGGATGTGCGTGCGGTTCAATATAACCTGGCACAATGTATTTTCCTTCACAATCAATCGTATGAATTTCTTCGGCTCTATTCGGAAGTTCATGACCCACATAAACAATGCGGTCCTGATAAATCCAAATGTTTTTTTTCAGCCATTGTTTTACATATGGATTTAAGACGAGAGCATTCCGTAAAAGGAGCGTTGGAAGCAGCTTTGAGTCTACAACATCAACCTGTGCCCTGATGTCTTTGTTTTTCCAGTTAAAGGTGCGTTCGGACATTCACATACTCTCCTTTACATGTATTAGACTCATGGTATCACATCCTTCCTCATCACGCACGATAAAAACGTTACAAATTTTTGAAGGTTCGATTAAAAAACTTTTTTAAGTAAAAGGAGCGGATTTCCTTGAAGCCAAACATCAGTCTCATCAATGCCGTGTTCAGAATCGCCTGCGGATTGACGATTATGTCAGCCGCCAGCGCAAAGTTTACGAAAAAACCTTGGTGCAGAATGCATCTCTTTTACATCTTTATGGGGGCCATGAAAGCGGGTTCGGGAATCCTTCGATTCTGCCCTGTGACCTACATGTTTCAACACAGCGATTCTGGAAATAACGGCCAGCATAACGGATAAATGAAAAAGCTTGATCACGAAACGTGATCGAGCTTTTTTTTATGCCCACTCTTTGTTTTCATATAGAAATATCCTGCAGCTGCCAGCACTGCCGGATAAAGAAGTGCCCAGCCGCTGAATGAGTAAATCACTGTGCACGCCACAAACGCTCCGAGCGCCATCCACCAGCCTAAATCTCTCCAGCTCAGGAGTTTCAGTGCTGCCGCCATTGTACATATGTAAGATGCGATGAAAGCTGCGCTCGGCCCTTTCAACAGAGTTGTCAAATCGATTTGAAACACGCCATGCGCTGCAAGCACTAAACCAAACACTGCAGTCATCGCTGTCAAAACGCGAATAGGCGTACGTTTTGTCGCATTCAGTTTTCCAAAATATACGGGAATGTGCCCCTCCCTCGCCAATGCGTACACCATTCTGGAAAAACCAGCAATATTGGCATGAATGGTGGCGAATGTAATAAACAGCGCTAAACATACCGTGACATATACATCGCTTTCCCCTGCTCCTTTTGAGATGAGCATGGCAAGCGATGCAATTTCTCCATTCTCACCGTATGAATGAGTTCCCACCGTCACAAATGACAGCATGATATACAGCCCTGCCACACAAGACGCTGCCAAAAACAAGCTGAGCGGGACATCTTTTTCAGGGCGATGAAATTCCTCAGCCAACGGGGTAATCATTTCCCAGCCTACAAAAGAGAAAAAAATCATAACTGAAACAGATCCCGCGGCAGACCAGCCATGCGGAAGAAACGGCTTGAATTCTGCTATCGTGACGTGTGGCAATGACACAGCAATAGAAGTGACAAGCAGAAATACGATGACACAAATAACGAGTGTACTGATGTTTGCAGATAGTTGAATTCCTCTCATATGAAGCAAAATAGATATAGCCAGCATACAACCAGCAATCAATGTAATCTGCCAATCCGCCGCCTCTGTGACGTAACTGACGTAATGCGCGCCAGTCAAAGCAATGACGGGAACGCCTATCGGCACAGACCCTAACATGATCCAGCCCAAAATCGCTCCGGCTTTTTGCTGAAAAGCCAGCTGCACATAAGCCGTGATTCCTCCCGCGCTGGGCGCGATTTTCACAAGCCGTGCCAGCGTGCCGACGAGAAGAAAAGATAAAAAAGACATGAATACCCAGATAAATAAAGAAGCCGGACCGGCCGTATCCGCGGTAACAGACGGCAGGATTAATATCCCGCAGCCTAAAACCGCCCCAATCGTTAACGCCGTTCCTTGCATCCAAGTAATAGAGCGCTGTAATTCTGGCAACATGATGCCTCCTCTCCCGTTGATGGCTTTATTATAGAAAAAATAAGACGGCATCCATATGCTACAATGAAGGTAAATCAACAGCATTACCTTACGATCAAAGGAATTTTCATTCATTCGCCTAAATATGTAAAGGAGCCGGACAAATGGACGATACAGACCTTCAGATTCTCTCGCATTTGCAGCGAAACGGCAGATTAACGATGGTTGAGCTGGGAAAGCTTGTCGGACTCAGTTCGCCAAGCGCGGCGGAGCGTGTCAGGAAGCTTGAAGACAAAGGAGTGATTACCGGCTACAGTGCGAATATCTGTTACGAAAAACTAAACAAGCATGTCACCGCTTTTATTCTCATGGAGCCAAAAAGCTGCAAGCACTACGCCGCCTTTGCAACATCGCACCCTGATGTAGCAGAAAACCACCGCATCACGGGTATGTACAGCTATGTGACAAAGGTCGTGACTGAATCGGTACATACGCTTGAGGATTTTATTGACGCCTCGATGGCCCATGGAAAACCAACCACGCTCGTTGTGCTTTCTTCTTCCAGCTGCCATCCCGCTTTTTGATAACAAAAAAACCCGCAGCTAATCTGCGGGTTTTCCTCACTTATTTTTGAGCAGCCTTTAAAGCGCGTGCCCCAATGTCTTTTCTGAAAAAGAGTCCCGGTTTGAAAATTTCATCAACCGCTTTGTACACTCGGTCTCTAGCCGCTTCAAACGTTTCATCAAAAGCCGTTACATTGGCAACGCGGCCCCCGTTTGTAACGAACTCTCCGCCTTCAGCTTTCGTTCCGGCATGGAAAACCACGACCTGCTCTGTTTCTGCTGCAAGGCTGCCGATCGGCGTGCCTTTTGCGTAGCTTTCCGGATACCCTTCTGATGCAAGCACAACACTCACTGCCGCGGTATCCTTCCATCTTAAGTCAACTTCCTTATCATCTAAAAGATCAAGAAGCACCTGTACCAGATCAGATTCCATGCGCGGAAGCACGACCTGTGTTTCCGGATCGCCGAAACGGGCATTAAATTCGATGACCTTCGAGCCATTTTCAGTAAGCATCAATCCAGCGTACAAAACGCCAGTGAAGGAACGGCCTTCTTGTACCATTGCTTTTGCGGCCGGCTTCACGATGGTTTCTACAGCATGGCGGACCGTTTCTTCCGAAATTTGCGGAACTGGAGAGTAAGCGCCCATTCCGCCCGTATTCGGGCCTTTGTCTCCGTCAAACGCACGCTTGTGATCCTGGGCAATCACCATCGGATACACCTTTTCCCCTTTGACAAAGGCCATCAGAGAAAATTCTTCACCAGAAAGATATTCTTCAATGACAACGGACGCGCTCGCATCACCGAACTTTTCATCTTCAAGAAAGTCATGCAGACATGCAATTGCTTCTTCCTCTGTCATAGCCACAGTAACGCCTTTTCCAGCTGCAAGTCCATCTGCTTTTATCACAATCGGAGCACCTTTTTCCTGCACATATGCCTTCGCCTCTTCAAAGGATGTAAACGTGTCGTATTCTGCGGTCGGAATGTCGTATTTCTTCATTAAATCCTTAGCGAACTGTTTGCTTCCTTCGATGATCGCCGCGGCTTTTGAAGGGCCGAACACGCGCAGACCCGCTTTTTCAAATTGATCCACCAGACCTTCAATTAAAGGAACCTCAGGGCCGACAATGGTCAGGCCGACCTGGTTTTCTTTTGCAAACGAGACAAGCCCTGCGTGGTCGCTTTCCTCAATGTTTACAAGCTGTGCGGAAGCTTCCATGCCGTCATTTCCGGGAGCGGCAAATACATTCTCGACGAGGCTGCTTTGCGCTGCCTTCCACGCCAGCGTATGTTCTCTTCCGCCTTTACCGATAATTAATACATTCACGTCGTTTTCATCCCCTTAATGTTTGAAGTGTCTGATGCCGGTGAATACCATGGCAATGCCGTATTCATCCGCTTTTTTGATGGAATCCTCATCACGGATCGATCCGCCTGGCTGAATGATGGCTGTAACGCCCGCTTTTGCCGCTTCTTCGACAGTATCTGGCATTGGGAAATATGCATCCGAACCGAGCGCGCTGCCCTTCGCTTTTTCCCCTGCTTGCTCGATGGCGATTTTTGCCGATCCGACACGGTTCATTTGGCCTGCTCCCACACCGACTGTCATGTTGTCCTTCGCGAGAACAATCGCATTTGATTTCACATGCTTCACGACTTTCCAAGCAAGCTTCAAGTCTTCCCACTCTTGCTCGTTCGGCTCTCTTTTTGTCGGAATGCTAATCTCAGCATCATCGAAGCCGTGCATATCTAAATCTTGAATCAGCAGCCCGCCTTGAACAGATGTCAGCTGTTTTTCCTTTTGAACAGCGACGGATACGTCAAGCGTCAGCAGACGGAGATTTTTCTTCGCAGTCAGGACGTCGAGCGCTTCTTGGCTGAATGAAGGCGCAATGATGATTTCTAAGAAAATGTTATGAAGCGCTTCGGCAGTTGCCTTGTCCACTTCACGGTTCAGCGCGATAATGCCGCCGAAGATAGATGTTTTATCCGCTTCAAACGCTCTGTCAAACGCTTCTGCGATCGTTTTTCCTGTTCCTACGCCGCACGGATTCATATGCTTCACAGCAACCGCAGCCGGCTCAGTGAATTCACGAACGATTTGAACTGCCGCATCCGCGTCTTTAATGTTGTTGTAAGAAAGCTCTTTTCCGTGAAGCTGTTCTGCTTGCGCAATGGAGCCTTTGACAGGAAGAGCTGTTTGATAGAAAGTTGCTTCCTGATGCGGGTTTTCTCCATAGCGAAGCGATTGTTTTTTCTCAAATGTCACAGTGAATTGCTCTGGTTCTTTTTCACCGACAACATTTGTCAGATAGTCAGCGATCAGTGTATCATATGCCGCAGTATGACGGAATACTTTTGCCGCGAGCTCGCGTTTTTTCTGAAGAGATACGCTGCCTTCTTCTTTGATTTGATTCAGCACTGGGCTGTAATCGGCCGGATCGACAATAACTGTGACATCCTGATGGTTCTTTGATGCCGCACGCAGCATGCCCGGTCCGCCGATGTCGATATTTTCGATCGCCTCTTCATACGTGACGTCTTCTTTAGAAATCGTTTCTTTAAATGGATAGAGGTTGACGACAACGAGGTCAATCGGCTGAATCCCGTGTTCATTGATCTGCGCCATATGCTCTTCATTGCCGCGAACCGCCAGAAGGCCGCCGTGAATATTCGGGTGAAGGGTTTTTAACCGGCCGTCCATAATTTCAGGGAAGCCTGTCACTTCCGAAATTCCGATCACATCCACACCGTTTTCTTGAAGAAGCTTTTTCGTTCCGCCTGTGGAGATGACTTCAACGCCAAGCTCTGTCAGTTCTTTTACGAAAGGAACGAGATTTGTTTTATCTGAAACACTGATTAACGCACGTTTAATGGTCATGCCTTTTCACCTCTGTTATTTAATCCTAATAGCTGTTTAATCACACTCGGATACCATTTATGCTCAAGCTTGTGAATCCGCTGTTCGATTGTTTCCAATGTATCATGTTCATCAATTTCGATTGCCTTTTGAGCGATGATCGGACCTGTATCCATTCCTTCATCGACATAATGTACGGTGATTCCGGCCACCTTCACACCCGCCCGGTATGCCTGTCCGACTGCGTCGATTCCAGGAAACGCCGGAAGAAGCGACGGGTGAATGTTAATGATTTTCCCTCCATATGCTTGAAGGAGCGTATCACCGATCAGCCTCATATAGCCGGCAAGAACAATCAATTCAACCTCGTGAAGACGAAGCTGTTCAATAATGGCTTGTTCAAATGCGGCCTTGTTTTCATAAGACTTGGGCTCAAATGCAAAGGATGGAATGCGGAATGCTTCCGCCCGTTCGATGACTTTCGCTTGCGGTTTGTCGCAAACGAGTAGCGCTGCTGACGCATCCCAGTTCTCCTCCTTCAAACGCGTAACGATGGCTTCGAAGTTTGAACCGTTTCCTGATGCAAATACCGCAAACTTTTTCATGAAAGTGCCGCACCGCCGAATGTGACGCCTTCACCTTTTTTCACGCGCCCGATTAAATAGGCTTTTTCGCCATGGCTTTCAAGCGTTCCGATCACATCTGTCAGATGCTCTTCTTTGACAGCCAAAACAAAACCGATACCCATATTAAAGACGTTGAACATGTCTTCTTCCTTCAGCTTGCCATACTCTTGCAAGAAAGAAAAAATTGGCGGGATCGGCCATGAGCCATGATCAATTTCCGCACTTAAGCCTTCCGGAAGCATACGCGGAATATTTTCAATAAATCCTCCGCCTGTCACGTGCGCCATGCCGTCGATTTTTCCGCTTTTGACCGCGGCAAGCACAGGCTTCACGTAAATCCTCGTCGGTTCAAGCAATTCCTCGCCAAGCGGGCGTTCAAACGGCTCATATGTTGTATCAAGGTCCAGCTCCGCATCATCCAGAAGCACTTTTCTGACAAGGGAAAAGCCGTTGCTGTGAAGGCCGCTGGAGCTGAGGCCGATCAACAGATGGCCCTCTTCGATGTTTTCTCCAGTCACGATTTCATCCTTTTCTGCCACTCCGACTGAGAAACCGGCTATATCGTATTCATCAGCTGTATAGAGCCCCGGCATTTCAGCCGTTTCACCGCCGACTAAGGCTGACCCTGACTGCTCACAGCCTTCCGCAACACCTTGTACAATCTGTTCAATTTTCACTGGGTCCGCTTTGCCGACCGCTAAATAATCGAGGAAAAACAGCGGCTCTGCACCTTGTGCCAGCACGTCGTTGACACACATTGCAACAGCATCCACGCCAATCGTGTCATGCTTATCCATGGAAAAAGCGAGCTTTAATTTTGTGCCGACACCGTCCGTTCCCGAAATGAGAACTGGTTTTTGATAAGAAAGCTCAGACAGGTCAAACATGCCGCCAAAACCGCCAAGGCTGCCCATAACGCCAAGCCGTTTCGTGCGCTCCACGTGTTTTTTCATTCGTTTTACAGCTTCATATCCGGCTTCGATGTCAACTCCTGCGTTTTTATATGCTTCAGACATCCTATTCACTCCTTTAAGGCGCTTTTCAAAATATTTCCCCGAACGAGGGCAGAAAGAGAAAGGCAGCCGAACTGCGCTGCCTTTATGTCATTTTTCAAGTTTTATTTGGTTAATACTGCTTCTTTCACATGAGGAAGCACTGTATCCTGGTAAATTTCAGTCGGATATTTTCCTGTAAAGCAAGCGAGACACTGTCCGCAATTCGAGTCATCGTATTTTCTGCCGATGCCTTTCAGCAGCCCTTCCACACTCAAAAATGAGAGGGTATCGGCTCCGATTTCCTGACGGATTTCTTCAACAGAATGCGAAGACGCGATTAATTCTTCATGTGTGGAAGTATCAATGCCGTAAAAGCACGGATGAGCGATCGGCGGTGAACTGATTTTCACATGCACCTCTGTCGCACCTGCTTCTCTAAGCATCGTCACAATCCGGCGGCTAGTTGTTCCGCGTACGATAGAGTCATCCACCATCACGACGCGTTTGCCTTCTACAACCCCGCGCACTGCAGACAGCTTCATTCTGACGCCTTGCTCACGCAGAGCCTGGGACGGCTGAATAAATGTTCTGCCGACATAGCGGTTTTTGATTAAGCCCAGCTCATACGGAATGCCTGTTGCCTCTGCATAGCCGATCGCCGCAGAAATACTGGAATCCGGAACCCCGGTTACGACGTCAGCTTCAACTGCGGATTCCTGAGCCAGCATTTTTCCAAGGTTTTTACGGGCACTGTGCACATTAATACCGTCAATATTGCTGTCTGGTCTGGAGAAATAAATGTACTCCATGCTGCAAATGGAACGGTTGATATTCATGGAAAAACGCTCTGATTTCATGCCTTCATCATTAATGATCAGCATTTCCCCCGGCTCTACCTCGCGAAGGTATGTTGCGCCGACGACGTCAAATGCGCATGTTTCTGATGCGACCACATAAGCGTCGCCCATCATGCCGATGGATAGCGGTCTCAGCCCGTTTGGATCAAGCGCGACAATCATTTCTGTTTCGGTCATGATCAGGAACGCGTAGGCGCCTTTCAGCATAGAAAGCGAGTTTTTAATTTGGTCCTTCAGCGTGAAATGTCCGCTTCTTTTGATCAGGTGAGCCAAAACCTCTGTATCCGAAGAGGTTTGAAAAATGCTCCCTTGATTTTCGAGCTGCTGCTTCAGCTGAGTGGCGTTGACAAGGTTTCCGTTATGAGCAAGCGCCAGGCTGCCGTTGTTTTGGGAACGGAAGAGGAGCGGCTGAACATTTTCGTATCCGCCGCCTCCAGCCGTTGCGTACCGAACGTGCCCGATAGCGCCTTTTCCCTTTACTTTGCTGAGTTCGCCATTTTGAAATACTTCAGTGATCAGCCCTTGGCCTTTGTGAGCCGTCAGCTTTTCACCATCAGTCGCTACGATGCCCGCACCCTCCTGTCCTCTGTGCTGAAGGCTGTGGAGACCGTAATACGTGATCTGCGGGGCTTCTTCATGTCCCCAAATCCCAAAAACGCCGCATTCTTCATTTAAGCCTTTGATTTCAGCAAGCATGGGATAGCTCCTTTCCATACGCGTTCAAGCTCTTTCGTTTGCGCATGAATCATTTGTTGTCCATCTTGGTTTTGAATCGCCAGAATTCCGTCAGCCGTTACCTCACCAATATGAACCGCATCTTTGACAGTTGCTTCAAACGCTTCTTGATGTTCTTTTTTCACTGAAACAACGAAGCGGGATTGAGATTCAGAGAATAATAATGCCGCTTCCCCTTCTACAGTCACATTAGCGCCAAGGTTTTCCGTCGTCATGACACTTTCCGCAATCGCTACGCCTAAGCCGCCTTCAGACACATCATGCGCAGATTGAACGAAGCCTTTTTTAATCGCGTCAAGCAGTGCTTTTTGACGAGACAGCTCTACATCAAGATCGATTTGCGGCGCTTTGCCGTAAATACGGCCTTCTGTCATTTTTTGCAGCTCGCTTCCGGCAAACTCTGGTTTTGTTTCACCGATCACATATACGAGATCTCCCGCTTGTTTGAAATGCTGTGTTGTAATGTGTGCTGTATCTTCAATTAAGCCAACCATGCCGATAACTGGTGTCGGATAGATCGCCGTGCCGTTTGATTCGTTATAAAGCGATACGTTACCGCCGATAACCGGTGTGCTGAGAACATTGCACGCTTCGCTTATGCCGTCTGCCGCTTTTTCGATCTGCCAGAAGATTTCCGGCTTCTCCGGGTTTCCGAAGTTAAGGTTATCTGTGACCGCAAGCGGTTCTGCGCCTGAGCAAATGATGTTGCGCGCTGCTTCAGCGACAGCAATTTTCCCGCCGACTTCAGGATCAAGATAGAGATAACGCGCGTTACAGTCTGTCGTCATCGCCAGCGCCTTTTTCGTTCCGCGGATTCTGAGAACACCAGCATCAGACCCAGGAGCGACAACTGTATTCGTGCGCACCATGTAGTCATACTGATCGTAAACCCACTCTTTACTCGCAATCGTCGGCTGCTGAAGAAGGGCCTTCAGCGTTTCATTCGCATCTTCAATTTGCGGAGCCGGAACGTCCGTTTCCAAAAACTCGCGATAATAAGCAGGCTCTTGAGAAGGCTTATGGTAAACCGGTGCTTCTTCTGCCAAGGCATCAACAGGCAGCTCGCACACAACCTCTCCTTTGTGTGTCAGGCGAAGCATTTTATCATCTGTCACATGTCCGACAGAAACCGCTTCAAGATCATACTTGTCAAAAATATCGATGATTTCCTGCTCACGTCCGCGCTCAATAACCAAAAGCATCCGTTCTTGTGATTCAGAAAGCATCATTTCATACGCGGTCATGCCTGTTTCTCGCTGAGGAATCAGGTCAAGGTTCATTTCAATGCCAGAACCGGCTTTACTTGCCATTTCTGCACTTGAGCTTGTTAAACCGGCAGCTCCCATATCCTGAATGCCGACTAAGGCGTCGCATTGGATGACTTCCAGACATGCTTCAAGCAAAAGCTTCTCCATAAACGGATCGCCGACTTGGACAGCAGAACGCTTTTCTTCAGACGAGTCTGACATTTCTTCAGAAGCAAACGTAGCGCCGTGGATGCCGTCACGCCCTGTTTTCGCTCCTACGTACATTACTGTGTTGCCGACACCCTTCGCCTGGCCTTTTTTGATGTCTTCATGGTTGATTAAACCGACGCACATGGCGTTGACGAGCGGATTTCCTTCATAGCTGCTGTCAAACTGCACTTCTCCGCCGACTGTCGGGATGCCGATACAGTTGCCGTATCCGGCGATACCCGCTACTACTTCTTCAAACAAGTACTTCACGCGGGGTGAAGTCAGTTCACCAAATCGAAGAGAGTTCAATACAGCGATTGGACGTGCACCCATTGAGAATACATCACGGATAATTCCGCCTACGCCAGTCGCAGCGCCTTGGTAAGGCTCGAGAGCTGATGGGTGGTTATGTGATTCAATTTTGAACACAACCGCTTGGTTATCACCGATATCAACGATTCCGGCGCCTTCTCCCGGCCCCTGCAGCACACGCTCGCCGCTTGTCGGGAATTTACGCAGAATCGGCTTTGAGTTTTTGTAGCTGCAATGCTCAGACCACATGACAGAAAAAATTCCGATTTCTGTGTAGTTCGGCAATCTTCCAAGAATGGATTCTATCAATGCAAACTCATCATCACTGACACCCATTTGCTGATACAGTTTCTCTTCTTTTATTTGTTCTTTACTTGGTTCAAGCAGTAGTGACATGAGTTTCCCTCCAATTTTTCACGATAGACTGGAACAATTTAAGACCGTCGGCGCTTCCAAGCAGTTCATCGACCGCGCGCTCAGGGTGAGGCATCATGCCTAATACATTGCCTTTCTCATTCACGACACCGGCAATGTCGCTGACACTTCCATTAATATTAGAGCCGTATGTGAAAGCAATTTGATTGTTTTCCTTTAATGAAGCAAGCGTCTCGTCATCACAGTAGAAATTCCCTTCACCGTGGGCAACCGGGATTGTAATCGATTGTCCCTTTTCGTAGGAAGCTGTGAATAATGTTTCGTCGTTCTGAACAATTAATTCAACCGGACGGCAAATGAACTTCAAATCTTTGTTGCGTCTCATTGCGCCTGGCAAAAGGCCAAGCTCCTGTAAAATCTGGAATCCGTTGCAGACGCCAAGAACAGGTTTTCCTTCAGCCGCTGCTTGTTTGACAGCTGGCATAATATTCGCAAATCGGGCGATAGCGCCGCATCTTAAGTAGTCGCCGTAAGAAAATCCTCCCGGAATTAACACGCCGTCGAAGCCGTCAAGGCTTGTTTCCTCATGCCAGACGTATTCCACTTCATGGCCGAGCTCATCCTTTACAGCATGATACATATCGATATCACAGTTGGAGCCGGGTAACACAATCACCGCAAATTTCACTGTGCGACTACCTCCTCAACCTCGTATCTGTAATCTTCAATCACTGTGTTCGCAAGAAGTTTTTCGCACATTTCTTTCACTAGCACGTCAAGATCACGGTCAGATTTTTCAATGGTAAGCTCCATGTATTTCCCGATGCGCACATCTTGAACTTCGTTATAAGTCATACTGTGCAAGGCATGCTGGACAGCGCTCCCTTGTGGATCTAGTACACTTTCTTTTAAGCTGACATAAACTTTTACTTTATACATGATGAATGCCTCCCAGTCTTTTGAAAATCTCTTCGTATGCGTCGGTTAAGCTTCCCAGATTGCGTCTGAATAAATCTTTATCCAGCTTTTCGTTCGTATCTTTATCCCACAAGCGGCATGTGTCAGGAGAAATTTCATCCGCCAAAAGCACTTGCCCTTCTGCATCTAAACCGAATTCAAGCTTGAAATCTATTAATCTGACATGACAATCGTCGAAGATGCTTTGAAGCTCTTCATTTACTGTTTTTGTAATGGACTTAATGGTTTCTACCTGCTCAGGAGTCGCCGCCTTCAAAAGCCAAATATGATCTTCTGTGATGAGCGGATCACCCAGCGCGTCATCCTTGTAGTAAAACTCGATAATCGGCTGTTCAAGTTCCGTGCCTTCTGGAATGCCGAGACGTTTGGACATGCTTCCTGCCACAACATTTCTGACGACGACTTCAAGCGGCACGATCGTTACCTTTTTAATGAGCTGTTCTGTTTCAGAAATGCGCTCGATAAAATGATTGTTAATGCCCTTTGCATGAAGATGTTTGAAAATCAAGCTTGAAATCTCGTTATTTAAGCGCCCTTTTCCGCTGATTTCTGCTTTTTTCTCGCCGTTAAAGGCAGTAGCGGAGTCTTTATACACGACATACAGCGTGTTATCGTCATCGGTTTTGTAGATCTTTTTTGCTTTTCCTTCGTATAAAAGTTCATTCTTCACAATATTCACGGAAGGCCTCCTAACCCGAATGTTGGGAATTTTCAAACTGCGGCGGCTTAGAAGAAGCCGCTAAAAGCTTCTTCTATGCTAAACCTAAACGTTCAAAGATCAGATCAACATTTTTCAGATGGTAATTGTAATCAAAGCAGTCAGCAATTTTTTCCGGAGAAAGACGTGACGTGATTTTCTCTTCCGCTTCCACAAGCTCGCGGAACGGCACTTGTTTTTCCCACGCTTCCATTGCTTTCGGCTGCACTGTATCATAGGCTTCTTCAC
The DNA here is from genome assembly GCF_056033925.1 of Bacillus sp. AMCV2. Lineage (NCBI taxonomy): Bacteria > Bacillati > Bacillota > Bacilli > Caryophanales > Bacillaceae > Bacillus > Bacillus sp. AMCV2. The sequence continues at coordinate 702,353 of NZ_JBVYIB010000002.1, read as the reverse complement.
GTGTAAGGCCTGTGTCAATCAAAGCAAGCAGCACACGCTGAGAATAGATAAGGCCGAGAGTGCGGTCCATGTTGCGCTTCATGTTTTCCGGGAAGATCGTTAAGTTCTTCACGATGTTGGAGAAGCGGTTCAGCATGTAGTTCAGCGCAATTGTCGCATCCGGAAGAATAATCCGTTCTGCTGAAGAGTGAGAAATATCGCGCTCATGCCATAATGGAACATTTTCGTAAGCTGTCATCATGTAGCCGCGGATCACGCGCGCCATGCCTGTCATGTTTTCAGAGCCAATCGGATTTCGTTTATGCGGCATTGCAGATGAACCCTTTTGCCCTTTCGCGAAAAATTCCTCAACTTCACGTGTTTCACTCTTTTGCAGTCCGCGGATTTCCACAGCAAATTTCTCGATGCTTGTCGCGATCAAAGCAAGTGTTGCCATATAGTCAGCATGGCGGTCACGCTGAAGGGTTTGAGTGGAAATCGGTGCTGCTTTCAATCCGAGCTTCTCACAGACATATTGTTCAACAAATGGATCAATGTTCGCATATGTGCCGACAGCGCCGGAAATCTTTCCAACCTCGATGCCTGCTTTCGCTTGTTTGAAGCGCTCAAGATTACGTTTCATTTCTTCATGCCAAAGCGCAAGTTTTAAGCCGAAAGTTGTAGGCTCAGCGTGTACGCCGTGCGTGCGCCCCATCATGACTGTGTATTTATGTTCTTTCGCTTTTTCTTTTATAATGTCAACAAATCTCTCAAGATCCTTGAGCAGAATATCGTTTGCCTGTTTTAATAAGTAGGAAAGGGCCGTATCAACAACGTCAGTTGACGTTAATCCGTAGTGCACCCATTTTCTTTCTTCGCCCAGTGATTCGGAAACGGCGCGTGTAAAAGCGACAACGTCATGGCGCGTGTCCTGTTCGATTTCTAAAATGCGGTTGATGTCAAATGACGCGTTCTCGCGCATCAGCTTTACGTCTTCTTTTGGAATGACGCCAAGCTCCGCCCACGCTTCACAGGCAAGAATCTCTACCTCCAGCCATGCTTGAAATCTGTTTTCATCCGTCCAAATCGCGGACATTTCAGGTCTTGAATAACGTTCGATCATTCTGCTTGTCCTCCGTCTCTATTCATCCATTTATTTGTGATCTCCTGAATCCATTCGTCTTCAGGCTGCTTCATAAATGTAATATGCCCCATTTTGCGGCCTTTTTTGATTTCATGTTTTCCGTATATATATAGCTTTGCCTCTTTTAAAAGCTCCGGGTCTTCCTCAACAAGCTTCACTTCATCGCCGAGAAGATTCACCATCATGCCCGGCTTCAGCAAATCTGTCTTCCCAAGCGGAAGCCCGCATACCGCTCTGATATGCTGTTCAAACTGGCTCGTCTCGCAAAGGTCCAGCGTATAATGCCCAGAATTGTGCGGTCTTGGCGCCAGTTCATTGACCAAAAGCTCTCCGTCCTCTGTCAGGAACATCTCAACTGCAAGCGGTCCGACAAGGTTAAGCTCATCTGCAAGCTTACCTGCGAGATCAGCAGCCTTCTGCTGAATCCCTTTCTCTACCCGTGCGGGCACGATGCTTTGGAAAAGAATATTGTTGTGGTGAATGTTTTCAGCTGTCGGAAATGTTGAAATTTCACCGTTTACCGATCTGACGACGATCACCGACAGTTCCATTTTAAAAGAAACCCAGCTTTCAAGAATGCAGGTTCCGTGTTCTAACAGAGCGGCTGCCTGCTCCATTTGCGCCGCTTCTTTTATCACAAATTGGCCTTTGCCGTCGTACCCGCCGCGGCATGTTTTCAGCACTGCCGGAAGCCCAAGCTCCTGTACCGCCTGTTTCAGTTCATCCTTTGTTTTGACGATGCTGTACGGTGCGACTTCACATCCCGCGGCTTGAATTGCTTTTTTCTCTGTTTCACGGTTTTGGGTAATGAGCAGCAGCTCACTTCCTTGCGGGAGATACGCATGATCTTTTAGCCAATGTAGCGCATCATAGTCGATGTTTTCAAACTCATATGTGATGATATCGCTGATTTCAGCCAATTTTCGAATCGCTTCACGGTCATTATAATGAGCGGTAATTTCGACATCCGCAACCTGCCCGCACGGCGAATCTTTCACCGGATCAACGACCGCGACTTTATACCCCATTTGTTTGGCGGACACAGCCATCATTTTCCCAAGCTGGCCGCCGCCGATAATGCCGATTACAGCTCCCGGATAGATGATTTGTTTAGACAAGCTGATCACTGCTTTCTAACACTGTCTGTTTTGTATTTTCTCTTCTCTCATCCAGCTTACGGGCAAGGTCTTCGTCAAAAGCTGACAAAATTTGCGCCGCTAACAGGCCTGCGTTCACAGCACCCGCTTTGCCGATGGATGTTGTCGCAACAGGCACGCCTCCAGGCATTTGGACGATGGAAAGAAGTGAATCCATTCCGTTCAGCGCCTTGGACTGAACCGGAACTCCAATGACTGGCAGTGTTGTTTTCGCAGCCGTCATCCCTGGCAGATGCGCCGCTCCTCCGGCACCGGCAATGATCACCTTGATGCCTCTTTCTCTAGCAGTTTCAGCATATTCAAACATGAAATCAGGCGTCCGGTGAGCGGAAACGACCTTTTTTTCGTACGGAACATTGAGTTCGTCAAGTATGTCGCATGCGTGTTTCATTGTCTCCCAATCGGAAGTGCTTCCCATGATGATTCCTACTAGCGGCTGCATTCTGTTCCCCACCTTCTAATGCTTTTGTTTTCAGAAAATAAAAAATACCCGCTCTGCATTGCACTTATGAGGAAGCAATACAAACCGGGCATGGTACATGTATCGTCAGTCGTTCGCTTCTGCGATATATCCATGTCAGTTTTATCGATCACTTTCCTGCATAGTCCGGCAATTTACGGTTGCCGGGTAGAAACTTATGGGCCATATTCCCAAGATTATATGAGGTCGTGTTTTGATTTCATGTTTATCTTAACAACGGACATGGATAATGTCAACGATATTATCGAACGATACAAAAATTCATTCTACTAATGTTCGTGTTTTAGATCAATTTCCCTTCAAATACGATTTTTTTCCCGCACGGAACGATCTGAATTGACCCATTTTCCTTTTTTTTCCATAAAAATAGGCTCTTCCATTCGCCTTACAGGCAGATATCCTTCTTCTTTCATTTGCTGAAGCACCGCATCAATCGTTTGCTGCTCTGTCACTTCAAACTTTTTCTTCTTCGGCTTTGCCATTATTCTTTAATTCTCCTCTTCTTCACCGCTTTGACCCAGAAGCCGCCGTGGATTGTTTTTGGTTCGTACGCAATAATAAAGGCTTTTGAATCAAGTGTTTTAATCGTATCATATAGCTGGAGTTCATATTTTCTCGGCGTCAGGATCTGAAGGGCTGTGCGGTCGCCTTCAAGCCCGCCTGCCACCCAATTTGTCACGCCGTAGCCTTTTTCACGGAGCTGCTTCGGAAGATCAAGATCGAGCTCCTTCGTAATCACATTGACCATAATATAGCCAAGCGCTAACTTTTCTTCTATTTTCATGCCGACAATTACGCCAAGACCGTAACCGAGCGCGTACGCGATCACATTTTGAATCTGGTCTAAGTTATCTAGCACCAGACTCAGCCCTGTCACATAAACCAGTATTTCAATCGTACTGATGCCGGCCGCTAAATAACGCTGTCCTTTCAGCGTTAAAATCATTCTTATCGTAAAAAATGACACATAGACAATATTAATAATGAGAATTATGAGAACCATGGCTATCCCATTTGATAAGATGGTTTGCATCATTTTATTCATCCCCCTACTCTTCAGCTTGCACAAAGCATTCATATTCTACTAGAGAAATGAGCCGTTTACAATCAGCTTCGCCCGTAAGCTTAAGCAAAATATTTCGACATGCTTTTATGCGTTGAACAGTAGTAGTTTACCCTCTTTCTCGCCTTTTCAAAATCAAAACAAAAAAGCCCGCTTTTCAGCAGACTCACCTCTTTATATCTATTGTCAGATCTCTTTTTTCATTTTCTGAAGGGACTTGTATTCTTTCTCAAGCTCACTCAGCGTGTAGTCAGCAAGCTGTTCCCCTCTTCCTTGATAAAATTCCGAGAGCAGTAATTTGGTTTTTAAAAATTGCTTCTTTTGTTTAATTGCTCGGCGAAGCACATCAGCCATGTCCATCATCCTCCTTAAACATAAAGGTTTTTGCGCTGGACGTTTTCAGCATTTTCCCCATCATACACGGGTTAATCCTACAAATCAACTATGTTTTTTAGATATATTTGTAAAAAGTGTGACATAAAAAAACCGGCTAGGATTAGCCGGTTTTTTCATTAAAGCGGAATCAGCGACGCCGTAAAATATTCAGAAATAAACGGCCAAGTCACTGCCGTAAACAGCAGCGCTATCGCAACCACTGCAAATACACAATAGATATAATCAATTGGTGCATCTTGTGCCGCCTGGTACACACGCTGTACATACAGCGCGATGATAAAAAAGATGGAAAACAAGATCAGCACCGTAAACAGTACTGTCAGCATTGGGATATTTACGATCGCAAAGATCAGCCAAAGGATTGAAACAGCAATTACCGGTACAAGCAATGAACCCAATACGGCAGCCGCTTCTCTGAACGTCACCTTCTGCTTCATCATATAGCGGGAGACAGCCCATATAGCAAAGACCATTACCGCGAAAAAGATCAGCAGATACACAAGAACAACTAAAAACCCGTCATAGAAAGCATGATGGCGTTCTCCGAAACCGAGCGGCCGATTCCAGCTTGCCTTTAACTGAAACCAATTCCCAATTGAAAAAATGATACTGAATATAAGCATTGAAATGAGACCGTACTTATAATGAGAAAAACCATCCGTTACGACAGTTTTCGCCGGTGATTTTAAAATCGAGAACGCAAAACCGCAATATCTGTTGATGGCTGCCCAAACAGACGCAAGCTTGTCTTTAACAGTTGATTCACCGCGTTCTTGGCGCGGTTTCTGCTTTTGTTTTTGCTTCTGCTTGCTTTGCCGGCTCGCCTTTCTGGACATTCTCGATAGCGGTTCTTCATCTGCATCTATTCTTTCACTCTGGTTAATTTCTTCTTCAAACGTTTCTTTTCTTTCTTCCGTCATGTCAGCAACTCCTATCAAAAAAATACGGCGGAATACCATTCAGCAAGAAAATAAAACACTTATATAAGGTACCGAAGCCTTCCTGAACAGTCAAGTCATTTCCATTTAAGTAAAGCATGGCGGCACATCTACATGACGGTATATCGTATGAAATGGTTTTATCTTTTGCAACAAAAAAACCAGCTGCCGGTGCAGCTGGTTTTTCAATTCTTATTTTAAGAAGATAAAGTACAGGATAAATACGATAAATAGCCCGTACATGATTGGGTGTACCTCTTTGGCTTTTCCTTTACACACCATCGTAATCGGATAGAAAATAAATCCGATGGCAATACCAGTCGCGATGCTGTACGTTAACGGCATCATGATCATGGTAAGGAAAGCAGGAACGGCCACTTCGAACTTATCCCAAGCGATTTTGCCAAGCGGCGCCACCATCAATGCACCAACGATAATAAGCGCCGGCGCTGTTACATTTGACGTAACGACTGATAGGAGCGGAGAGAAAAACGTAGCCAGTAAAAAGAGAATCCCTGTTACAATTGCGGCAAATCCTGACCGGGCACCCGCAGCGACACCTGAGCTTGATTCCACGTAAGAAGTTGTTGTAGACGTACCAAGCACGGCACCGATCACAATAGAAGATGAATCAGCTAAAAGCGCACGGCCCGCACGCGGCAATTTGTTTTCCTTCATTAAACCAGCTTGTGTTGCCACAGCAACAAGTGTACCAGCTGTATCAAAAAATCCGACAAACAAGAATGTTAAAATAACGATCAGCATTTGTACAGAGAAAATATCCGGGAGGTGAATCCACGCTTGTCCGAAAGTCGGCGCAAGGCTTGGCACACTGCCGATAATTTGAGTCGGAACCGGAACCAAACCGAAAATCATGCCGGCTACCGCTGTTAATAGCATCCCGATAAACACGCCTGCGTTCACCCGAAGCACCATTAAAATAACCGTGACAATCACACCGAAAATCGTTAATAGCACAGGACCGCTGTGAATGTTTCCGATCGTGACGAGCGTAGAAGGATTTGCAGTAATGATTCCTGAGCCTTGCAAACCAACGAATGTAATAAACAGGCCGATCCCCGCACCGACTGCCAATTTCAGCTCAGGCGGAATGGCGTTGATGATTTTTTCACGAAAACCTGTTAAAGAAAGAGCAACGAAAATAAGACCTGAAATAAAAACACCAGACAAAGCTGCCTGCCATGAAATGCCCATACCAAGGACAACAGAAAACGCAAAAAACGCGTTCAGCCCCATACCCGGCGCGATGGCAATCGGATATCTCGCTATTACTCCCATTAAGATACAGCCTGCTGCAGACGCCAGCGCTGTCGCCGTAAAGACCGCACCCTGGTCAATTCTCAGCGCCTCCGGAAAATCTTTCACGCTCTCCAAAGCAAGCGTAATCGGATTGACGAACAGAATATATGCCATAGATAAAAAAGTCGTTAATCCGCCAATGATTTCATTGCGATAGCTGGTGCCCAGCTCATCAAACTGAAAATACTTTTTCAAGCTATTTGACTCCCTTCACTCTTTGCTATTTATTCTGTCCTGAAATCGCCAAATAAAAAACGCCCCAATAATTTTGGGACGCTTGACTACAGACGGATTTCAGTTCGAATAAATAAACGTGTTTTATTTATATCAAACGAAAGAAATGTTTACGTAGTCAAGCCATTTACGGTAGCTTGGTAGAGACTTGCGAGCCATATTCCCGCGATTATACGAATTCATCTTATTTGATTTCTGTGTCTATTGTACCAAGTTCATTTTGAATTGACAATATAAACAACGAACATTACTTATTAAAAAAATTGGTTTATTCGTCTATTGACTAAATTGGTAACAATGATAAAAACCGTATGTATGGCAACATACGGCTTTTCAACTTATGATTATTTTTTTTCGGTCGGCTGACTCACCTGATGCACTGGTACAGTAAACGAGAATGGCTTTAGTTGAATCAGGTCATTTAAAACGCCGTTATCAATATACAGACCGTATTCATTAAACTCAAAATGCTTTAAAGACAGCTTATCATTATAATCATCATCCAGTTCAAAAGTAGATACCATTTCGGCTGTTTTCATATTTTTCACTTTAGCAATATTTCCTTTCAAATAATAACCTTCTTCATAATCACCTACTGGATCAGGCCAAGATTGCATTTTTTTTATATCACCAAGGCCAATCGTTTCACCGATATTCACTAATTTATTTTCGTCCACGCTTGAGGTATCAATTCCAGTGAAATGGTAATGAACCAATACTTTCTTTCCTTTTTGGTTAATGTTGTTGATTTCAATCCCTATGTTTTGATGGTTTGTTTCTGAAACATGAAATGGCATCTCTGCATTTAACGGGATAATTTCACTGCCCTCTGCCTCAGATTTAATATCAGCTATTAATGTTAGCTTTTTCGCTTTTGGATTAATTGGTGATTCTAACTGTGTTTGTCCTTTTGCTCTAACCGTTCTCTCGTTTACTTTTTTGCGGTCTCCAAGTTCGATGTTTGACGATGTCATCTCATATGTGTTTCCTAAATCATCTTTGACTTCGTTAATTTCAACCGTATCATGCTTTGCTATGCCTTGATAATCGATTGTAAATTGAAGGACAGATCCAAGTTTCCCGTTTTCCACTTGAATATTGGAAAATTGATAACGATTATGATAAGCCGATATAACTTTTGAGCTTTCTAAATAACCCGCATTCTTTTTGGTAATAGGCAGTTTGAATCTCCAATTTCCCTGTATTTCATTGATATGAGTAATTACAAAGGGCACGGTTTCCCCATTTTTTATTTCAGTACCATTTGTATAAATCCTTAATTGTCCTGCGTATTGCTTGTTATTTAATTTTTTAAGCATTAAGGAATCGTAGTTGATTGAAAAGTTGTCGCTATAACTCGTTTCGTCGACATCATACATGATCTCTTTTTCATCAGAGTGGAAGTTATCAACAGTGAAGTTATAAACAAGCTGTCCGGCATCGTAATAGGAGCTGTTTACAGAAACAGTGATTCCCCTGGAGTCTGCTTTTTCATTTAAAGCTGTGACCAAATTGCTTTTAAACAATGATAGACCAACTTTATCTTGAAAATCCTTATAAATTTGTCCGACAATGGGTATGCTCCCCATCGCTTTGTTTACAGAGGGAAGAAAAAGACCAGATGATAAATACAATATACATACCACAGCAGCAATAGCCATTCCATTTGTAATAGTTCGTGCCCATTTAAAACGGCGCCTTGTGTTACTTTCATTTTCAGCACGAACGACAGCTTGATGTATTGCCTTTTTGAGTGCTTTCTTTGGCACTGCTATGTCATCATACATCTGCTTCATTTGGTGTTTGTCCATTTGTTTTGATCCTCCTTTTCCAGCTCCTGTTTCAATGCTTTTCTCGCTCTATGTAAATGGGTTTTAATTGTGCCTTCTGCCATTCCTGTTTGTTCAGCTATCATTGAAATCGAATAATCTTGAAAATAATAGAGCTGAATCGTGAGCTGAACATGTTCATCAAGTGTATCAAGTGCATTTCGCAGGTCTATATATTCCTCAATATTACCTTGATCGATTCCAGTATCGTGATGTTTCTCGAACGGAACCAATTCTCCTTTCTTTTTATTCATGGCAAAAATGGAATTGATCAATATTCGAGTAAGCCACGTTAAAAAATACTTTGGCTCTTTTAGTTTTTCTATACTGATAAAAGCTTTATAAGCTGTTTCCTGTACAGCATCAAGTGCATCTTCTTTATTTCTTAAATAGAGATAAGCTGTTTTATATAAAGTCTCCTGATGTGCCAGCATAAGCTTTTCAAAGGCCCGAGCATTTCCTTTTCTCGCCTTTGTAATCAATCTTTCTTCCTTCACCTTATCCACCTCCTATGTTGTTAGATACGAAAACTGTCGAAACGGTTTCAAAAAGTTAACAAAAAAAACGCCCCTTTTGAAAGGGACGTTTTTCCTTTGTTATTTACTTATTCCCACTCAATCGTCGCAGGCGGCTTACTTGTAATATCGTACACCACGCGGTTAATGTGCTTCACTTCGTTTACGATACGTGTCGAAATGACTTCAAGCACATCCCACGGGATACGCGCCCAGTCAGATGTCATGCCGTCGATTGATGTAACGGCGCGGATTCCGATTGTGTAATCATATGTTCTTGCGTCACCCATAACACCAACGCTGCGGATGTCAGGTAGAACAGTGAAGTATTGCCAGATATCACGCTCTAACCCGTGATTTGCAACTTCTTCACGCAAGATTGCATCTGATTCACGAACGATTTCCAGTTTTTCTTCTGTTACTTCGCCAAGAACACGGATTCCGAGGCCCGGTCCTGGGAACGGCTGACGCCATACGATTTCATCCGGAATGCCGAGCTCTGTGCCAAGCGCGCGCACTTCGTCTTTGAAGAGCGTGTTTAACGGCTCGATCAGCTCAAACTGCATGTCTTCAGGAAGTCCGCCGACATTGTGGTGAGATTTGATCGTTTGCGCCGTTGCTGTACCGCTCTCGATGATATCTGTGTAAAGCGTACCTTGTGCAAGGTAGTCGATGCCTTTGAGCTTGTCCGCTTCATCATCAAACACGTAAATGAATTCATTACCGATGATTTTGCGTTTTTGTTCAGGATCAGAAACGCCTTTTAGTTTGTTTAAGAATCGATCTTTTGCGTCTACTTTAATCACATTCATGTTAAAGCCTTCGCTGAATGTTTTCATAACACCCTCAGCTTCGCCTTTACGGAGAAGACCATGGTCTACAAAGATACAAGTCAGCTGGTCGCCGATCGCTTTATGAATCAAAACAGCAACAACAGAGGAATCAACGCCGCCGCTTAGCGCGCAAAGAACCTGTTTGTCTCCGACCGTTTCACGGATTTTTTGCATTTCGATTTCGATAAAGTTCTCCATTGACCATTCGCCTTCGCATTCGCAAACACCGAATACAAAGTTTTTCAGAAGATCATTGCCGTATTCAGAGTGGCGCACTTCCGGGTGGAACTGAACGCCATACCATTTTTTGTCCGCTTTGCTCATTGCTGAGTTCGGGCAGTGATGGCTTGTCGCGTCAACAGTGAAGCCTTCAGGAACTTCTACAACCAAATCGCCGTGGCTCATCCAAACCACTTGTTCGTTTGGAAGATCTTTGAACAAATCAGGTGTGCCTTCGATGCGGATGTTTGCTTTTCCGTATTCACGCTGGCTTGCCGCTTCAACTTTACCGCCAAGGTAATGAGTCATCAGCTGCATGCCGTAGCAAATTCCCAAAACAGGAATATCAAGCTCGAAGATTTTCTCGTCACAGCGGAAAGAGTTTTCATCATACACACTGTTTGGACCGCCGGATAAAATAATTCCTTTTGGATTCATTTTTTTAATTTCTTCAGCCGTCAATGTATGTGGATGCAGCTCGCTGTAAACACCGAATTCACGGATACGGCGTGTAATCAGCTGGTTATACTGACTGCCGAAATCAAGGACAAGAATCATTTCATTCACTAACTTTGTCATGGTTGTCACCTAATCTCCTCTAAGTTTTTTGACACAGAAAAAAACGAGGACAGATATGAAGCTCGCTCCGCCCTCTTTGGCAAGGCCGTTTGCCGGAGTCAGGCCAACTCGCTCCCAGACTCCGATAATATTCACTAATTCTAACAACACGTCGATAAGTGGTCAAGACCATCTTCTTTTAATTAAATTTTCCCATAACTCTCTCGAATCATTCCATAGCGCCGAAGAATCTTCATTTCTGTAAAGCGCCCTTTCATAGCTTAATGTCAGCTTTGACATGTCTTCTATGTCGTATTTTTCATCGATTCGTTTTGCATAATCACGCAGCGTTTCACTGCCTCGTTTCGGCAGCCCTTTTCTCTTCAGTTGTTTCAGCAGCGCGTCATATGCCTCAAAAAACGCGTGCTGATCGCTGCGCCGCTTCAATTTCCTCACGGCGAAAACAGGAATCCATAACGAGCGGAAAACATACAGCAATACAGCTGCCACCAGGAGGACTGCAAGAACCGCAAGCGCTGCATACAAGCCCGCACCGGCATTGGTATGCGAAGCGGACGGCTTTTTAGAAACAGCTGGCTCCCGCTTTTCCTTTTGTTTTTCCTCTTTTTGCGGCTGTTTTTTCTCTTCTTTCTGTTTCTCTTTTGCTTTCTTCGGCGAGCTGCTGTTATCGCTGCCGGAGTCCTTTGCGTCAGAAGAAGTAAATTCAGCCGGATTTGTAAACCCTTTAGTCGGCTCAAATGTAACCCAGCCCTGTTCCGGGAAATACACCTCTACCCAGGAATGGGCATTGTTATTTGTCACTTCGTAGATGCTGCCATTTTTGTTTCCTGCTTCTTTGTATTCGCCGGACGTATAACCCTTTACCCAGCGGGCCGGAATCCCGGCCGAGCGCAAGAGCACCACCATGGCGGAAGAAAAGTTATCACAATAACCCATTTTCGTTTCAAAGAGAAATTGATCGACATAATCTTCATCATTCTTAGGAATGGTCACGTTTTCTGTTTCATATGTGAACGCATTTGACCCTAAATAGTCCTCAACCGCTTTCACCTTATCAAACATATTGTCGTGATCCTGAGTCAGTTTGACCGCAAGGGTTCTCACCCGCTCTGGCAGTGAATCTGGAAGCTGCATGTAGCGATCGCTGAATGTGTACTCCTCACTGTTTTTTCTCACTTTTACCTTTCTCAGTTCATCCAGCTTATAGACCGGGGAATTGTACGTTACAGTATAATTCCCCATATTTCTGATTTCACCGGCTTGTTCACTGATCGGAGAAATTTGCTCCGTGTTGCCGTTCATTTCAAGTGAGACAGCCTGCTTTGGCTGAATGGTTTCCGCACCAATCGGATACATCAGATGGTTATACCCGTAGTGCTTATCGATTTTTACACGGACGGTGCGGCGCTCTGTCGCAACCTTATGGTCAAACCACAGATTTTCAACTTTTCCATTGCTAAGCTGATACGACATGCCTGTGTCTGTTTCAATCCAGCCTTTTCCGGTATACGTGTCCTTCGTTTCCACACGGAAATACGTACGCTCTTTTCCCTGCCATGTAAAAACAGGTGTAGCATCCTGCTGGAACGGGCCGCCGAGTGATTCATCATGATTCCCGTATCCGATTTTGCTTTCCCCTGCAGACACGCGGTCTTGATGAGTGATTTTTTTAAGAAAAGGCACCGGATCAGGCCAGGCCGGCTCTGATTTTGGAGCGGCGAGTCCGAATCCCGTTGCAGCCAAAACCAATACAGATAAAGGAAGAAACCATTTCAGGACAGATGTTTTTGGCAGTGTGATTCTTTCCATCAGCTTAATGCGTTCCAAGTATAAAAGGCCCAGCATAAAGAAGCCGATCAGCACGATACGGATGACGGCAAAAGTGGCATCATATGGCGTAAAGGTATCAAGAATCGTAATATACGCTACTGTCATCAAAAAGAAAAACAAAATTCTTCTCTGGTAAATCACCCAATAATGCAGGAGATAGACCAGCAGCCACAGCAGCACAAAAAACAGCAGGGTCCGAAATGAAGGAATCATGTCATTCCATTGCCCAGATTGAATCAGCGTGATATTCAGATAGACATCCTGCAAAAAAGAGCTGACCCAGCTCAAGTCGAATATAGATCCTTGATAGAACAGGATGTGTATCGAGATCAATGTAAATATGACACAAAAAGGAACGGTGACAAACCACCTCATCCTGAAAAAAGTCAGCAGAAACGTCAAGCCGATAAAGACACTAAAAAAGCCTGTATGTTTCGTTTCAGTAAAACTGTCCAGCGGCCTGAGCCACTCCCACAGCAATAAAAAAGCCAGAAAATAAAATAACAGCAAGCTCAAACGGCTTCCCTTGTGATCATCGTGCGGCATGTGAACCAGTCACCTCTCTTTCTAAACAACACGCGAAACTCGCCCGCCCCTCATGACCCGAACTCTGATTTGGCGTTTCATCATGCGTTCAATCATGACATTTTCAGCTTGAGAGAGCTCAGCATCTTTCTCTTTTGCCAGTATCACCGTAACCCGGCCGCCTCCTATTTCTGCGAGGTGCAGCATATCTTCCGTTAAATGTCCCGTGACAACAACTTGATCAGCTTGGCGAACAGATGGCTTTCCCAGCTCTTCCCGTGCATGTCGGCTTATCGGGTCTGCCGCATCACAATGAGCGATGGCTAAATGCCGAAGCATGTGCTTAAAATGCTGATCCCCTTCCTGAATAGGGAAAATGTTTTTTTCCTTTCCGATGGAAGCCAAGCCAGCGCCAGCGCCGTTTTTTAAAACAGAATGAAGAATCGAAGCTGTCACTGAAACGACCTCTTCGAATGCTTCTGAGGAAAAACGGTCCATCAGCAGAAACAGATTTTTGCTGCGAGAAGGCTCAAATTCCTTCGTCATCAGCTGGCTCCGCCGTGCAGAGGTCTTCCAATCTAACGCAGCAAACCGGTCTCCGGGCTGATAATTCCGCACACTTGCTGCGACTGAGGAATGGTGCTGATGAATAGGAGAAGAACCGCTTACACCGTCTTCCTGATGCCTCTCATTCACCTGATAGGAAAAACGCTGAAAGAATGGATAAACAAACAGGGTATCATCCAGCTCAAAAAATGCTGTTTTTTCAATCAAGCCAAGAACATCCCCGGTTCGCACCCTGACAGAATGAAAGTGATGCTCTCCGCGCGGTACCCGAGCTAATTCATACGACATCGTCATGCTCCGTTTAAACCAAGGAAAAACGAGCCGTTTGGCCGCGGCTCCGTCTCGGTTGAAGGACTCAATTCCTTCTGGCAGGCAATCTTCAATTACCATATACATCAGCGGAAACGGCAGCTTTCTTCTCAGCGTAACAGTTACGCCCAGCCTGTCCCCCGCATGCAATTGTGTTCTATCCATTTGCCTTGAAGCCTGAAAAGAACGGAGCGGATACAAGGCCAGCAGCCCGGCATACAAGACAAAAGGGAGAAACGCGTAAAACAAAAACCAGCTGACAAAGCCGCCCTGAAACATCGCATAAGAAAAAACAGCAGCCGTCAATAAAGTTAATATAATCAGCTTCCAACCATATACGAGCCATTGCCATTTCTTATTCATCAGCGGACCGACGACCTTTGAACCGGCACCTTCACAGCTGACATGATCTCCCTTACGATCGCTTCTGCCTGAATCCCTTCAAATTTTGCCTCAGGATGAAGCATCATCCGGTGCGGCAGCGTGAAAGGAGCTAAATATTGAATATCATCCGGGATGACATAGTCGCGATGATGCAGCAGCGCGTATGCCTGTGCCGCTTTCATGAGGGCGATTGAGCCGCGCGGACTGACGCCTAATTGAACAGAAGGATGCTGTCTCGTTTTCTGCACGATTTCAACGATATATTCCTTAATGCTGTCATCAGCACGGACATTTTGCACTTCCCGCTGTAAACGGATGAAGTCTTCTTTTGCAATGACCGGCTCAAGCGTCTCAATCGGATGGCTTTTTTCCTGAAGAGATAAGACGTCAAGCTCTTCATTAAAGGACGGATAACCCATCCGAAGTTTGAATAAAAAACGGTCAAGCTGAGCTTCAGGCAAAGGATAGGTTCCTTCATATTCGACCGGGTTTTGCGTTGCCATCACAAAAAACGGAGCGGCAAGCTGCATCGTATGGCCATCTACCGTGACGCTTCCCTCTTCCATCGCTTCGAGCAAAGCCGACTGTGTCTTCGGAGAGGTACGGTTGATTTCATCGGCCAGCACGATATTTCCCATAATCGGGCCGGGACGATATTCAAATTCCATCGTTTTCGCATTATAGATAGATACCCCTGTTACATCAGATGGCAGCAAATCCGGAGTGAATTGGATTCTTTTGAAATCGGCGCCGATAGACTTTGCCAGCGCGCGGACCATCATCGTTTTTCCGACTCCGGGTACATCCTCAAGCAGCACATGCCCTTTGGCAAGAAGGGCTGCTAAGCTGAGTATGGCGATGTCTCGTTTTCCAACCATTACTCTATTAATATGTTCAACTGCTTTCCCCAGCAAAGGATGCAGGTCTTCTTGATATGCCATTATTGTCCTCCTAGTCATCTACAAAATTCATCATAATGTAACCTAACTTTACCACAAAAAGCAATCTGTATAAAAAAACGATTCTAGCAAATTGTTTCCAATAAAGCTGGCCAAAACACACAAAAAAGCTTCCTGTGGCAGGAAGCTCCAGATTGTTGACAAAATCCTAAAATGCTTTTCATTTTAGGGTTTTGTCATCTTTTCAGCGTGATTGAAAACCCTTGAAGTCTAGGAAGGACGAGCATAGGAGCGGAGCGAATGTTCTAATTCGTGAGCACCGAAGCGTAGTCCTGACAACGAATGCGAGGGTTTGTCGACACGCTGAAGCTTCCTGTGACAGGAAGCTCCATTATTTGTGTTCTAAAGGCTCCATATGAACATGCGAATAATCAATCGCATGCTCCTCCTTCATTCTCCGCTCGATTTCATTGGCTATATCGTGGCTTTCCGTAATATTTAAATCTGCCGATACCTCAACCACCACATCAACATGAACCGTACTGCCCAAGTATCTTGCTTTTATGTCTTTTAAACGGCTCACACCGGAGATTTTTTCGATTGTCTGTTTATAAGCAGAAATGTCCTTTATGTCGAATCCATCTGTCAAAGAGTGAGATGACTCTTTAAAAATATCCCATGCGGTCTTGCAAATAAGCAGACCGATCACAAACGCAGTGACCGTATCAATCCAAGCAAGATGGAATTGAGCAGCCACAATGCCGATAAATGTGCCGATACTGACGAATGCGTCTGATTTATTATCAGCAGCCGCAGCAAGGAGCGCCTGGCTCTTCACCTTTTTGGCCAGCCTTTTATTGTACCGATAAACAATCAGCATCAGGACTGCCCCGCCCGCTGCCGTCCAAGCCGCAATCATATCAGGCGTCTCTTGTTTAGCAGAAAAAATAGATTCTCCGGCGCTGAACAGCACTTGCAGTCCGACAACCATCATAATAAACGATGCGATAAGCGATGCAATCGTTTCCGCTCGAAAGTGGCCGTATGGATGATCTTCGTCAGGAGGCTTTTGAGAGATGCGCAGGCCAATCAGCACAGCAACAGAAGCAATAATGTCAGTTGTGTTATTTAACCCGTCTGCCGTAAGTGCTTCCGAGTGAAAAAGATAACCGATGATCAGTTTAATTGCGGAAAGAACAAGATACGCGGCAATGCTGACCAGCGCTCCGGATTCTCCCTTTTTCAGTTCATCATATCTCTCCATACAAAACCTCCTCCCCGCTCACATTTGGCTATTATTATCTTACAAAGCTGAACCGCAGTGGGTCTACAGAAACATGATTCACCCGCCACAGAAAAATAGTGACGATGGAACTCTTTTTCACTCATCCAATTTATTTGCTCCGCCAAAAAGCCCATCAGATCCAATGACACCAGCGCTTCTCGCATTCTATCGAATTGTAAATAGTACACAAAATCACACAGCGAATAAAAAACGAAACATTTTTTCCACACATTCGCTGAAAGCGCAAACAAAACACTACAAATTTGAAATAAGCTGGTATATTTTCTTACACGAATTTTCGACAAACTGTATATTTATGATAGAGTTTCAATTATCATAATATTCAGTAATGATTGCATTTTAAAAGGAGGTAACTTATGAACCAGTCTCAATCAGGATTAAAAAAGGAATTAAAGACCCGCCATATGACAATGATTTCGATTGCCGGTGTAATCGGAGCCGGCCTATTTGTAGGCAGCGGTTCAGTGATTCACTCGACCGGTCCGGGTGCCGTTGTTTCTTACGCGTTAGCCGGATTATTGGTGATTTTTATTATGAGAATGCTCGGTGAGATGTCTGCCGTAAACCCGACGAGCGGATCGTTTTCTCAATACGCTCACGACGCCATCGGACCGTGGGCAGGATTTACAATCGGCTGGCTGTACTGGTTTTTCTGGGTGATCGTCATCGCGATCGAAGCCATTGCCGGTGCTGGCATTATTCAATACTGGTTCCATGATATTCCGCTGTGGCTGACAAGTTTGATCTTGACCATTGTGCTCACCCTGACAAACGTCTACTCCGTTAAGTCTTTCGGTGAGTTTGAATATTGGTTCTCCCTCATTAAAGTTGTGACTATCATTGCTTTTCTAATCATTGGTTTTGCCTTTATTTTTGGCTTTGCACCGGGCAGTGAGCCAGTCGGTTTATCGAATCTTACAGGCAAAGGCGGATTTTTCCCGGAAGGCATCAGCTCCGTATTGCTCGGCATTGTCGTTGTCATCTTCTCTTTTATGGGAACTGAAATCGTTGCCATTGCAGCAGGGGAAACATCCAACCCGATCGAATCTGTGACAAAAGCCACCAGATCCGTTGTATGGCGCATCATCGTCTTTTACGTGGGCTCAATCGCCATTGTCGTGGCGCTGTTGCCATGGAATTCAGCAAATATTTTAGAAAGCCCTTTCGTCGCTGTACTTGAGCATATAGGAGTGCCCGCAGCCGCACAGATTATGAACTTTATCGTCCTCACAGCCGTACTCTCTTGCCTGAATTCAGGTTTGTATACCACATCCAGAATGCTGTATTCTCTTGCAGAAAGAAACGAAGCGCCGCGCCGTTTTATGAAATTGAGCAAAAAAGGCGTTCCCGTACAAGCCATTGTGGCCGGGACATTTTTCTCTTATATCGCGGTCGTAATGAACTATTTTTCACCGGATACCGTCTTTTTATTCTTAGTCAACTCATCAGGCGCAATCGCTTTACTCGTCTATCTTGTCATCGCTGTTTCCCAGCTGAAAATGCGGAAAAAACTCGAAAAAACAAACCCAGAAGCATTGAAGATCAAAATGTGGCTCTTCCCTTTCCTAACCTACTTGACCATCATCGCCATTTGCGGAATTTTAGTATCCATGGCGTTTATTGATTCCATGAGAGACGAGCTGCTGCTGACAGGCGTCATCACGGGAATCGTTCTGATTTCTTACCTTGTGTTCAGAAAACGCAAGGTGAGCGAGAAAGCGGCTGCCAACCCAGTTACACAGCAGCAGCCCGATATCCTGCCTTAATGCTGATCAAATCCTAAACGGCCTGCCGTTTAGGATTTTGTTATTTTCTTCTTCGGGCGGGCTGCAGCACGAAGATTTTTTGTAACCATCACGTCCTTATTGTCATTAACTATAGTACCAATTTGGAAAATTTAGATAAGGACAGATGAAAATGACACTTGAAAAATTTGTGGATGCTCTCCCAATCCCAGATACACTAAAGCCAGTACAGCAATCAAAAGAAAAAACATACTACGAAGTCACCATGGAGGAATGCACTCATCAGCTCCATCGCGATCTCCCTCCAACCCGCCTGTGGGGCTACAACGGCTTATTTCCGGGGCCGACCATTGAGGTTAAAAGAAATGAAAACGTATATGTAAAATGGATGAACAATCTTCCTTCCACGCATTTCCTTCCGATTGATCACACCATTCATCACAGTGACAGCCAGCATGAAGAGCCCGAGGTAAAGACTGTTGTTCATTTACACGGCGGCGTCACGCCAGATGATAGTGACGGGTATCCGGAGGCTTGGTTTTCCAAAGACTTTGAACAAACAGGACCTTATTTCAAAAGAGAGGTTTATCATTATCCAAACCAGCAGCGCGGGGCTATATTGTGGTATCACGATCACGCCATGGCGCTCACCAGGCTAAATGTCTATGCCGGACTTGTCGGTGCTTATATCATTCATGATCCAAAGGAAAAACGCTTAAAACTGCCTTCAGACGAATACGATGTGCCGCTTCTTATCACAGACCGCACGATCAATGAGGATGGTTCTTTGTTTTATCCGAGCGCACCGGAAAACCCTTCTCCGTCACTGCCTAATCCTTCAATCGTTCCGGCTTTTTGCGGAGAAACCATACTCGTCAACGGGAAGGTATGGCCATACTTGGAAGTCGAGCCAAGGAAATACCGATTCCGTGTCATCAACGCCTCCAATACAAGAACCTATAACCTGTCACTCGATAATGGCGGAGAGTTTATTCAGATTGGTTCAGATGGAGGGCTCCTGCCGCGATCTGTTAAACTGAATTCTTTCAGCCTTGCGCCTGCTGAACGTTATGATATCATCATTGACTTCACAGCATATGAAGGAGAATCGATCATTTTGGCAAACAGCGCGGGCTGCGGCGGTGACGTCAATCCTGAAACAGATGCGAATATCATGCAATTCAGAGTCACAAAACCATTGGCACAAAAAGACGAAAGCAGAAAGCCGAAGTACCTCGCCTCATACCCTTCGGTACAGCATGAAAGAATACAAAACATCAGAACGTTAAAACTGGCAGGCACCCAGGACGAATATGGCAGACCCGTCCTTCTGCTTAATAACAAACGCTGGCACGATCCCGTCACAGAAGCACCAAAAGTCGGCACAACTGAAATATGGTCGATTATCAACCCGACACGCGGAACACATCCGATTCACCTGCATCTCGTCTCCTTCCGTGTATTAGACCGGCGGCCGTTTGATATCGCCCGTTATCAAGAAAGCGGGGAATTGTCCTATACCGGTCCGGCTGTCCCGCCGCCGCCAAGTGAAAAGGGCTGGAAAGACACCATTCAAGCGCATGCAGGTGAAGTCCTAAGAATCGCGGCGACATTCGGTCCGTACAGCGGACGATACGTATGGCATTGCCATATTCTAGAGCATGAAGACTATGACATGATGAGACCGATGGATATAACAGATCCCCATAAATAATCCGACAAACTTGCCTCTAGCAGGCAAGTTTTTTCTTTATGAAACCTTCGGCCCTATTTATCGTATTACGTAAAAACAGCAAAAAGGAGCTGCTTTTTATGCTGACACACGACCTACATGAAAAAATAAAGCAATACATTTCCATTTATGCTGAATTAAAATCAAAATTAAAATGGAAAGTTTCACAAGACCAGATATTAATGCTCATTTCTTCTGCATATATTGTGAATAAAAGAGAGTTTGATTTTCAGCGCTTTTATGATTTGAGCAGCTATATCAAATCAAACATCGGCAGCTTCTCAACACTCAATTCACACCACCGCTTTACTGTTGCATCTATTCTGGACATTCATTTTCAGCATGAGGCAAAACAAACATTTCATACATTTCATACTTTTATCGATGTATACAATGAAATGGTGAAGCTAGGATATAAGCGGGATATGTTCACATACCTTTCCGCTCTGATCTTGCTCACTGGAAAATCTGAAACGACAAACCAAAAAGAACAGATGAACATGGGGCTAGCTGTTTATCAGCAGATGAAAAAAAATCATTATTTCCTCACTTCAACTCAGAATGTTCCGCTTGCCGTACTGCTTGGAGAAAACGGAGAAGGTTTGCAGGCGCTACAGAAGGCGGAAACATGCTATCAGCTGCTGGCAGCCAACGGCTTTAAAAAAGGACAGTACTTACATCAGGTCAGTCATATTCTGGCCTTGCAAAGTGAAAAAGAGCCCGAAATGCTTGTTTCCGCTTGCAAACAGATATATCAATCGATCACTGAATCTGTCAAAAAACCAAAGGATTATCATTATCCAGACCTTGCTCTCCTCACCTTTCTGGAGGAGCCAGATATCAAAACCGTTTTGTGCATCACTGACGAATTAAACCAGGAAAAAGCTTTTAAATGGCAAAAGGAAATGAATTTTAAAATTGCTGTCAGCCTCTATCTCAGTGAGCATATGGAGAAAAATCTGCTGATGGAATCAGGACTATACACCGCTATCGAAACAGCCATTCAAGCGCAGCAGGCAGCCGCGACAGCTGCCATCATCAGCTCAACAGCAGCCAGCCATACTCATGATGGAAACTAAAGGAGGAGAAACATGCCATACATCACATTAGAAGATCAGACACGCCTTTACTATGAAACACACGGGAACGGGACGCCGATCCTGTTTATACATGGGGTGCTGATGAGCGGACAATTTTTCCACAAACAATTTTCGGCGCTTTCTGCCAATTATCAATGTATTCGTCTTGATCTTAGAGGACACGGCGAATCTGACAAAGTGCTTCATGGGCACACCATTTCCCAATATGCCCGTGACATAAGGGAATTTCTAAATGCAATGGAGCTTGACCATGTCGTTCTTGCCGGCTGGTCAATGGGCGCTTTTGTCGTATGGGATTATCTCAATCAGTTTGGGAATGATAATAACATTCAAGCCGCTGTGATCATCGATCAATCCGCTTCCGACTATCAATGGGAGGGCTGGGAACACGGTCCATTTGATTTTGACGGCTTAAAAACAGCGATGCACGCCATTCAAACTGACCCGCTGCCTTTCTACGGAAGCTTCATCCAGAATATGTTCGCAGAACCGCCTGCCGAGACCGAAACAGAATGGATGCTGGCAGAAATCCTCAAACAGCCGGCTGCCATTTCTAGCACGATTTTATTTAACCAAACGGCCGCTGATTACCGGGGCACCCTCCAAAACATCAATGTGCCGACATTGTTGTGCTTCGGGGAAGACAAGAAATTTTTCTCTACAGCAGCTGGAGAACACTTGCGCAGCAATATTCCAAACGCGACACTCGTTACCTTTTCTAAAAGCAGCCATTGCCCGTTTTTAGAAGAGCCAGATGCTTTTAACAGCACAGTCCTCTCCTTTTTAGATGGGGTTATTGGAAAGTCATAAAGAAAAAGGAATTAGGAGATTAGGGAAAAGTATGAGACAATAAGAAATGTGCAGTAAAATACATGAGGGAAGAAGTGACTTTATGTCTTACTATAACAAACGAAATCAAGAACCGCTGCCAAAAGAAGATGTGAGTACTTGGGAATGCACAAAAGAAGACTGTAATGGCTGGACCCGAAAAAACTTCGCCAGCAGTGATACGCCATTGTGCCCTTTGTGCGGAAGTAAAATGGTCGACGGCATCCGTTCATTAGTGAATCTCCAAAACAACAGCCAAACGAAAACAAGCTAGTTCTTCCCTATAACAAATGCAGTCTCCTTCAAGCAAACAAACCCCGAACGGAGACAAAATTCTATATTTCAGAATAAAAGCCTCTTATTGCAAGAGGCCAAATACGAAGAAAGAAGCCCAAAACTGTAAACGTTTAGGGCTTTTTTGTCTGTTTTAATATGGATATAAGAGGAGTGATAACGTGATCTCAAACCAGCAGCAAAAAGAAGATCTGCGTTCAAAAAGCTGAATGTTGCAATGAACTCATATGTTGAACTTCTGTTTTTGTCGGTACCTCTGATTCATATCTTTAAATGGCTCGGATCATTAGCCCTGCACCTCATCCATTAAAAAAGCCACTCAGCTCATGCCGAGTGGTTTTTATTAGTTAATCACCGAAAAGCTGTTGATGATGCCGTTCGGATTTTCCCATACTTTTTTGAAGGTCTTATCTTCAAGGCTATAGGAATAAATCGTCCGCACCTTAGCTTCACGCCCTGTTTCGTCCTTCAGCTTTTTAGCCCCCTTGGCTTCGGCAAGAAAATAAATGTTCTTCCCATCCTTAGAGAACTGAGGCTGTGCGTCAATTAACAGCTTAAATGATTTTTGATTTGAGATGATGCTTTCATATTTTTTCGTATCCGCATTGAGCATTTGAATAGAAGCGGTTTGCTCCGTTCCTTTCTGCGTATATGATGTGAATAAAATACGTTTATCATCATCAGAAACAGCAATATCGCTGATAAATTGGTTCAGGCTTTTCAGCTCATTAAATTTATTTTGGCGGCCTTCCGCAAAATGAATCGTTGTCGGTTCAGGGTCGATGCCCTTTTCGTTTGCTTCATCTGTTTTCTTGTAGTCTTCTTCTACAGAATAATGAAGCAATGCAAATGAATCGTTTTTTTGGTTATAAAAGAAGCTGCTGACGGTGTCATCTTGATCATTAGCGGCAGGATAAAGATTTTTGTACTTTTTCGTTTTTAGATCAAAAGCGGTGATCCGAAAATTGCTTTCGTCCGCTTTTCCTAAGCGGAAATAGATGGTTGAACGGTCCTTTGATAAAAACAAACTGTCCGCACTCTCCGCGCCTTTATAAAGCATCGTCTTTTTATTAGACTTTAGATCCAGTTTAAAAAGCCTCATTTCATTCTGTTCATTATTGCCCGTATAATAGAGCACCTGCTGTTTTTGATCCAAGGCAAATGCCGGATAGCTGGTCAGCTTCTCCTCATGGATCACCTTGTCATTTTCATAATACTTTGTCAGCAGTTTCGTATCTGTAATTGAAACCAGCAGCTCATCACCGCTTTCGGTATTGACTGAAACATCAGCAGCCTTTTCATGGCCTTTATCCTTTGTAACATAAAACGCAACCCCCGCGGCAGCTGCCGCTATCATCACTGCTAACAATAATATGATTATTTTTTTCATCTTTTATCTCCACCAATAGAAAAAGCAAGAATGTGACTTCTTGCTTTCCAGATTATATATGTACATTAATAGCTGTAATGCCCCGCTACTTTACCTTTGCTTAATGGATATCCAAGCGCTTTAAACGCTTTAGGGCTAACATCCAGCACTGCATTAGGCATTCTGCCAACATCATTTTTATAAACCGTAATCACCTTTTTAGGCTTCGCTTTTGCATAAGCTCTGATTTTTGTCCCGTTTCTAGGAACATCAAATCCGATTTTGGTCGCACAATCCCAATGTCCAAGTTTCTTACCTGAAGAGCCTTTTTTCCCGACTCCATTATACCAAGTAATATTTCCGTTCACATGTTTCGCACTGGCATCTGATGAAAAACTAAAAGCTCCCAAAGTACTTCCTACTAAGATAAAAGCGGCTAAAATGACTTTCTTCAACATTTCGTCCCCCTGTTTGTTAACATCTAGGAAGATTATACACGATCAACCAGCTATTTTTTATTTCAATATCCTTACAGTAATGTTACAAAGTCAAAAAAGTTACCTCTGCTAAATTAAACCATGGAAGATTATCCTATTATAATAGCGGTATTAGCGTTATAATTATTGATAGAGTAGTTGTCGCATTCAATATGAACGAACCATTACCGTATTGTTCAAACCAAATTCATAGCTATGTAAACGATTGATACTCTCATATAAAGAAAAAAGAGTGTGCGAGACCCTTTTTTCTTCAAAGTTTCTTTTTTCAAAAAAACGTAGATTATATTATATAAAAATTTCATTTCTTTTTTGGTTTTAAAAATGGCGATTTTGTGAACAGTTCATATTGACCGGTGCGGAATTACTCACATCAAAAGTTATAGGAGTGGTAATCCATGAAGGCAGCAAGATGGCATAACCAAAAGGATATCCGTATTGAACATATCGAAGAGCCAAAAACGGAGCCGGGAAAAGTAAAGATCAAAGTCAAATGGTGCGGCATCTGCGGAAGTGATTTACACGAATATCTGGGCGGCCCGATCTTTATTCCGGTTGACAAACCGCACCCATTAACAAATGAAACGGCACCTGTCACAATGGGGCATGAATTCTCCGGTGAAGTTGTCGAAGTCGGAGAAGGCGTTGAAAATTATAAAGTTGGAGACCGCGTCGTAGTCGAGCCGATTTTTGCTACACACGGCCACCAAGGCGCCTACAACCTTGATGAACAAATGGGATTCCTCGGCTTAGCCGGCGGAGGAGGCGGTTTCTCTGAATACGTCTCTGTAGATGAAGAGCTTTTGTTCAAACTTCCTGATGAATTATCATATGAACAAGGCGCGCTCGTTGAACCTTCTGCAGTTGCTCTATACGCTGTCCGCTCAAGCAAACTCAAAGCAGGCGACAAAGCGGCTGTATTCGGCTGCGGCCCGATCGGACTTCTTGTCATTGAAGCGCTGAAGGCTGCCGGTGCAACTGATATTTACGCTGTTGAGCTTTCTCCTGAACGCCAGCAAAAAGCTGAGGAGCTTGGCGCGATCATCGTTGATCCGTCTAAAACAGACGATGTAGTCGCTGAGATTGCAGAACGTACAGGAGGCGGTGTTGACGTAGCATTCGAAGTCACTGGTGTCCCAGTGGTGTTACGACAAGCCATCCAGTCCACTACAATTGCCGGTGAAACCGTCATCGTCAGCATTTGGGAAAAAGGTGCTGAAATCCATCCGAACGATATCGTAATCAAAGAACGTACAGTAAAAGGAATTATCGGATACCGCGACATCTTCCCGGCTGTATTGTCATTAATGAAAGAAGGCTATTTCTCAGCCGACAAACTCGTAACGAAAAAAATCGTACTAGATGATTTGATCGAGGAGGGCTTCGGGGCTCTTATTAAAGAGAAAAGCCAAGTCAAAATCCTTGTCAGACCTAACTAACTTGAAACCAAAAAGAATCCGCACTCGGGTGCGGATTCTTTTTTTAATTATCCAATCACTTCAGCCGCAGAATCCTTCTTTGCCCCGCCGTGATCATAAGCTCGGAAGTTTTCCTCCAGCTGCTCAAGTGAAAGTCCTTTCGTTTCTGGCAAAAACTTCTTCACAAACAGGACAGAGCAAATTCCTAATCCAACGAAGATAAAGAACGTTGTGGACAGCCCGATGGCTGCCAGCAATATTGGAAACGTGAAACTGACTGCAAAATTCACCATCCACAGACAGAATACCGTAACACCCATTCCCAGTCCGCGAAGGCGAAGCGGGAAAATTTCAGATAGCATCAGCCAAGTCACTGGTGAAATGGCGCCCTGCTGAAAAGCAAGAAATGTGACCGTTAATGAAAGGACTACATATGGAAGTGCCGGTGATCCTTCAAGTACAAGTGAGAATATCCCGATTAGCAATAATGCTGTTGTCGTACCGATCAAGCCTGTCATCAGCATCGGCCGGCGCCCCACTCTTCCCAGCAGCCAGATTCCAACGAATGTTGCCAATACCGAAATCACGCCATTCGCAATATTTCCGATTAAAGCGGCTTCCGTTTGGAAACCGGAATTTCTTAGAATTTCAGTCCCATAATACATAATCGAATTCACACCTGTAATTTGCTGTACAATCGCAATCCCTAATCCAATAAACACAATACGGCGCACCCATGGGACCGAAAGATCTTTAAACGTCGCTTTTTCAAGCTGATCTTCTTTTTCGAAAGCGAATTCAATTTCTTGCAGCTCAGCTGCTGCCCGTTTTTCATCCCTGATTTTTTTCAATACACGTAAAGCATCTTCTTTTCTTCCTTTAGAAACAAGCCAGCGGGGACTCTCGGGCATTCTGATCATGCCGAAAAACAGGAACAAGGCTGGAAGTGACGCAATGACCAGCATAAATCTCCACACATGGGAGTTGTCTCCCATTGTTGTTCCAAGGATCGCATTAAAAACAAAGGCCAAAAGCTGTCCTGATACAATCATCAATTCGTTCTGCGTCACCATCCGTCCCCTGCTTTCCACAGGAGACATCTCTGCTAAATAGGCAGGCACCGTTACTGATGCACCCCCGACCGCAATACCAAGCACAAAACGGGAAATAATCATGACCGTAACATTTGGTGCAAACGTACACCCGATCGTTGAAATAAAAAATATAACAGCGAGGAACAAAATATTTTTGCGGCGGCCGTTAAAATCAGACATCCTGCCGCCAAACACAGCACCTAGCGCCGCTCCAAAAAGAAGTGAACTGGTGACAAGGCCCTCTGTGAAGGCATTGAGATTAAGCTGATCCGGCTCTCCCATATACGGCAAAGCTCCATTGAGCACACCGGTATCATAGCCAAAAAGAAGCCCGCCGAAAGTCGAGACTAAAATAATTGTGCGTAAAAATGACATTTGATTGCCTTGTTTATTCATACTGTTTCCCCCAGTCTTTTTCAAAATGCGTATGTCAAAAACTTATTCCAGGGCTGATGCCTTCCCCACATTTCGTAAGCAGGCTTCAGAAAATAGTTGTTCATGTTTTTATCCAATAACCTCATAACCTTCCCTTCTTCTTAGCATGTCAGTCCCAATGGAAGCGGTTTCATTTCTCACTAAAAGAACAATGGTCATTTCTTTGTGCATATCCTTGTTGGTATTTATTAGTCACTTAATAGTTCAATTGTAGTTATGTTATAGTGACATTTTTGTTATATCTGATATTATCATAATTATAAAAACGCTTTCAGTCAATATAAATTTCTGAAAATTTTTTACTCTATAAAAGAAAAATCACCAATTCAA
Source organism: Bacillus sp. AMCV2 (assembly GCF_056033925.1). Classification (NCBI taxonomy): domain Bacteria; kingdom Bacillati; phylum Bacillota; class Bacilli; order Caryophanales; family Bacillaceae; genus Bacillus; species Bacillus sp. AMCV2. The sequence goes on along the minus strand of NZ_JBVYIB010000002.1, from coordinate 675,004 downwards.
GGGGAAAATGAACGTTTTTCTTCATGAAAATGTGTGAATCAAGTCAAAAACCCTGTGATTTTCTGTTCATATCGATAAATGAGTAAGTGTTGGGTAACTTCTCCTGTTTTTCTCTGTAAAATCAAACATTCGTTCAATTGTTTCAGACTCAGGATAAAAGGAAATAGAGAAGAAAATAAAAGAAGGCTGACTTAAGGGAGGCAACCAAAATGAATGAGGGTTATATCATTGCAGGCCTTTTATTATTGACAGCGGGGATGATTGATTTTTTATGGACCACGTTATGGTTAGAGAGCGGTGCAGGCCCGATCACAAGATGCCTGTCTGCCTGGCTGTGGAAGGGCTGCCGCAAAATCAGCGGTGACCACGCAAAGGTTCTAAGTATGGCTGGTCCTCTGCTGTTATGCCTGACGTTAGTGATATGGATCAGTCTATTTTGGAGCGGGTGGGTTTTGATTTACTCGAGTGACCCTCACTCACTTATGGAAACTCAATCAAAAGAACCGGCTTCCTGGTCAGACCGAATTTATTTTTCCGGCTATGTCATGTTTACATTAGGAAATGGCGACCTCGCTCCGAACGGAGGCCTATGGAAGCTTGTCACGATTATTGAAACAGCTCAAGGACTACTTACCATCACGTTTTCTGTCACGTATTTGATTTCCGTCTTGAGTGCTGTTAATCAAAAACGCTCCTTTGCCCAAAGTGTATTAAGTCTAGGGCATGACGGAACAGAAATCGTCCATAATGCATGGAATGGCAAAGATTTTCACGACATTGATTTTCTTCTTGTCGCTGCCTCATCAGAACTGGGAAAGCTGACCGCTCAGCATAACGCCTTCCCCATCCTTCATTTTTACCACAGCACGCAGCATCAGGAATCATCCATTATAGCTGTTGCTGTATTGGATGAGGCTCTAACCATTTTCAAATACGGAATTCCTGAACAATATCAGCCGAATCAGCTTCACATCAAAGAAGCGCGCTCAAGTATCAAAAACTACCTGGATACCGTTCATACTGCCTATATCCATCCTGCAGAACAAGCGCCGCCGGAACCAGACATCTCAAAGCTTCAACAATCAGGCATACCGGCTTTATCAAAGCAATCATTTCAAATTGCCGTCAATTCAATAAAGGAACGTCGTCAATTGCTGCTGGGAATTATCCAAGCGGGTGCTCGAAAATGGCCTGTGCAGGAGCAAGCAATAGGTAACGCATATTCTCCTAAATAAAAAAGTCCGGAGTGTCTGATCACTCCAGACTTTTCACTGTCTTATACAAGCTTCTGGCCGCAATTCGGGCAAAAATTAGCTTCACCGGTTTTTGTTCCGCAGTTTGGACAGAAATTCGGTTTGCTTCCGCTGCCAGTTGACTGTGGGCCTGATGACTGTGCCTGATGATCCTGATTCATTTGGTTCATCATCTGATTGGCCATATTCATTCCCATCATCATTCCAGCCATATCCGAAGCCGCTCCGCCTCCGCTCATCTTTCCGGATGCCATTCCATCCGTCATTGATATTTGCTGGTATCTGTTCACATCCCCAACCATACCGTAGGAAGCGTTCTTTGTAATCATATCTTGAACCTCTTGAGGATAATTAAAGCTCATGATTTGAAAACGAGTGACCGTCATCCCGTCGCTTATTAATTGCATATCTAAGTCCTCTTGAATTCCCTTGGCAATATCAAAAGCGTTTGCTTGAAGATTAAACATATCTTTCCCTTCTCTTGTGATCCACTTCATGAGAAGCTGATCCAGAATAGAAATGATACGGGTTTTAATATCCTCTACAAAATATTGATCTTTCACGCCAGCGATTTTATCAATCAGGCTGATATAGTCCTGCACCTTGAAATTAAATGTGCCGTTTGCGCGAATAGGCATCCCGCCTGGCATTCCCGCTGCCGGAATATTTATCGCCTGTTTTGTTCCCCATCTTACGGTAAATTCCTTCGTATTGACAAACAGCACCTCAGCTCGCATGCCGCTGTTAAAGCCAAACTTAAAGCCCTTTAATGTTGAAAGGAATGGAATAATTTCTGATTCAATATCATAATCGCCATCATCTTGAAAGACTCCTTCAATCCGCCCATTGTTCAAAAAGACAGCATCCTGTCCGGGACGAATGATCAAACGGCTCCCTTTTTTGATTTCACGATTGTTCCATTTATAAAAAATCATATCATCTCTAAATTCTTCCCACTCTATTACATTTGCTAATTGGTTTCTGAAAAACGACATTACGCCTCTCCCTTTCTCTATTTCTTACATTTAGAAACTGCCCCGGCTCCCACTGTATGACGTGCCGCCTTTCGTAACACCGCCATCGCTGCCGCTGTCTTTATCTGATGGTTTTCTTTCTCTTGTTACAGTCGTTCTAATATAAGTGTCGTATTGATCAATCACATCAGACGTACGCTGATCCATATATGTATTTCCATTAACCGTTACTTTGCCGCCTGCATGATAAAGCATGATTGAAACCGCAATTCCCCCGACTGCGATGGCAGCAATCAGCTGAAACCACCATGTAAAGAATATGTTGTCAGGGTTTACTCCCGGTTTTATGCCCATATCTTTATAGGAAAGCTGAATATATGTCTCAAAAGCTTTAAAATAATTTTCATTGGATAAATCAGATGAAATCGTATTTCTGATGCTATTGAGCCTGCTGTTGTCCAAATACTGTTCGGCTTTTTTGAAGCCTGCGATAAACACTTCTCTGTTTGTCATATCAATCGTCAGAATGGCTGTGCTGCCTTTTCCGTAACGATCATAAAAATCGCCGGTATAGTCGGCAATATCTTCACCGTTTGTGCTTTTGGTCGTAATAATGATGAAATCAGTGTCCCTCTTTGCACCCAGCTCTGCCGAGAGAGATTCAAGTTTTCCGATCTCCGCTTTTGACAATAGATGAGCACGATCGTACACATGCTGCTGCGATTCAGAGGCTCTTGCCGCTTCGATACCCAGTAAAGGCATCATGATGAAAACAGCCAGCACAACAAAGATCGCTTTCCCAAAAAATCCACGCATCAAAATCCGCCTCCCATCATCAATGAGACGAGCTTCAACGCAAGAAATGTCCCGCCTGCTATTCCGCTAAACCATGCCGCCACTTTTCCTCGACTGATCGGCGGCTTTCCAACAACCTTTCCTGTTTGCCCGTTCATCGCAAAGATATGCTCCGCTCTTTCATAATCGTAACTGACCATCCAAACAGGAAGCAAAACGTAAAAGCTGTTCACGTTTTTCGTGTGAATATGTTTGTCCCTCACATTGACTGACGTATATCCGGAAAAAGTAGAATGGATGTATGAATCTATATAACTGCTGATTTTCTCTTTTGCCCTCGGAAAAAGCTCCTCATCGGTATAATTGTACTTTTCCGCAATATAACCGGCCAAATATGCCGTTTGAAAGTCCTTCAGCTCTTCGTATGAATAAGGCTCCAATTTGTCCATTAATTCGTCTTTCATTTTTTCAGAGGCATCGACAGGGATTTTCAAATAATCGAGATTGATATCACGAAACGCTTCAAAGTGCTCTGTTTCCGTGCAAATATAATCCCCTTCTTCATACCGGTGGACCCGGGTACAGTTTGCTCTCACCTGTACTTCACTATTTAAATCAAACATCCAAAACGGAATATACATGCCGGTGATGCTTTTAATGCGATCGGCAGACATGAAACCTCTTGGTGTCAGAAGGCCTTTTTTGCACCACTTTCGAAATGCCTGCTCCGCTTCTTGTTTACTGATTGTAAATGGGATGACTTTCGCCGGTGCCAAATGACCCGATAAACGATCGGCAAGTATTGCAGCACCCCCGCAGAAGCTGCACGTCGTTGCTGTCGTTTCAGCTTCCGTGATCAAAACGGCGCCGCAATTTTCACATTGATATTCTTTTGCTTCATCATCAGAAAACCGTGCCACAATGTTTTCTTTCGGAAGGCTTTCAATATTGTCCTGTCTTCCGCAGCTGCCGCAGGATAACGAGCCGGTTTCACTGTCAAATGCCATATCACTGCCGCAGTTCGGACACTTATAAGATATTATCATTACCGTTCCCTCTCACATCTTATGATAAAATGACGCCGCAGCCGAAAGCTGTGGCCTCCTATGTATTACTTATCGAGCATCATTTTCGCTTTTAACGCCGCAAGTTCATCATCAACCTGGCTTGAACTGCCAGTGTCATACTTTGCAGTCAGATCAGCCATATCATCCTGCGGAGCGCTGTTCAGTTCAGCCATTGCATTGGCCTGATCAAGTGCCTTATTTACTTTGTCCTCCATTCGGCCGAATGCAGACATTGATTGGCTTGTACTTGAAACAGAAGCGCCCAGTTTGTTCATTCTTTCTTGCGTTTTCGCTACTGCCCACTTCGCCTTGATCATATTTTTACGTGCTTCCAGCTCTCCAATGTCAGATACCAATTTGTCATGCATCTTTCTCATCTGTGCGGCATTGGTTGCAGCAATTTGATTCGCCGCCTGCAGCTCAGAAAGCTTTGACTCCAAAGATGTTTTTCTTTCAAGAAATTTTCTCGCATCGCTCTCATTCCCGGCTTGCAGCGCCCTCATTGCATAGCTTTCCATCTTTTCCATATCCGCCTGGCATTCGTGATATTCTCTTTTTGCTCTCTGCTCCTCGGCCATAACAGCTGCTGTTTCTGCCTTAACCTTAGCCAAATCGCTATTCATATTTCTTAAATATTGATCTACCATTTTCTCCGGATTTTCAGCCTTGTCCAATAAAGCATTGATATTCGCAGACATAATATCTTTAAATCTTCCAATGATACTCATTATATCGTTCCTCCTAAAGCTAATTCGTTAACCTTTGTTACATATACTATTTATTATCGTTAAAAGTTTCACTTTTTTAATAAAAAATGACATTTCAAACAAAAAATATACAACTTTTTACCTGAACAAAAATGTAAGCAATAAAAAAAGATGCCCCCAAAAGTCCAAAGACTTTCAAGGAACATCTTCAATGATTTACAAAGAAACTTCAATCTCATCCAAGCTCGGCAGTGCATCAATCGCTCCAATTTTAGTGCACACAAGAGCTCCGACCTTATTGGCAAACGCCACAATCTCACGCAGTTTCACAAAATCTGCTTCTACAGATTGAATATGGTCCGTGTTTGCCAATTGATATAAAGCCGCACCGACAAAAGCATCTCCGGCTCCTGTTGAGTCGATTGATGTCACCGGAATGCTTGGAATGATTTCATGATCTTTTCCATTGGAAAGAAGCGTTCCGCTTTTCCCAAGTGTCACAGCGACAATGTTGGCTCCGATCCCATGAAGGATCGCAACACCCTTTTCATGATCCTTCACACCGCTTATAATCTCAAGCTCCTCGTCACTGACTTTCACAAAATCACTTACAGCGATCGCTTTTTTCGCAACACTTACAAACTCTGAGACTCTTCCCCTCCATAAATCTTCACGGTAGTTAGGGTCAAACGAAATAAACTGTCCATTGTCTTTCGCAATCGACATCAGCCGTAAATAGGCTGAGCAAAACGGATCGGATAACAGTGCCGTCGCAGAACCGAAATGAAGAATTTTCGCTTCGTTTAGTTTTTCCTGGTCAATATCCTCCAGCGTAAACAAAGCGTCCGCGCCTCTATTAAAAACAAAGTCACGCTCTCCATTTTGTTTTAATGAAACAAAAGCAAGCGTTGTAGGCGCTTTCTCATCCATCACCAGCATAGAGGTATCGACATGTACAGCGTCCAATGTTTGCTTCAGAAAATACCCAAATGGATCCTTTCCTACTTTTCCGCTGAAAGCGGCGTCTCCGCCCAGCTTAGCAATTGCTGCTGACACATTCGCCGGTGCCCCGCCGGCACTTTTCAGGAAATGGCGCCCTTCCATTAAATCAACGTCAACATCGGTACAAAAGAAATCAATCAACAATTCCCCAATACAAACTACAGAATGACTACGCATATTATCACACTCATTTATAAAGTCTAGATTACAGTCTCAGTATATTACTTTCTGCCATAAATACAACATTGAATATTAAAAATTTTACATATGTTTATCTCGCAGACCTTTGCTCCAGCTCAGAGATGATGTGTTTATATCTTTTTTCCGTTAAAGGATAGAAGGCGATAAGAATAATAGAAAGCAAAATGAAAAATCCCGGAATCAAAGCATTCATATTTTTAATGGCATTCAATGACGCAACTGTCTGGTCTGTATTCGCCACATACCCGGCGAACCCTAAATAAATGGCCGAAAATGACCCGGCTAATGCAACACCCAGCTTATTAATAAAGCTCATGCTCGAAATCACCACACCATCCGCGCGAATTCCGGTTTTCCATTCCGCATAATCAACACAATCCGCAACCATTCCCCAAGCAAGCGTATTTAAAGGCGTTGTGAAAAATCCTGAAGCGAAAAGCCAAATGAAAATGAGTGGAATTGAAGAATACGGCGTAAAATGCAGGCCGGCATAAGAAATAAGCGATAGAGCTGCCGTGATGATCATGACTTGTTTTCTGCCCCACTTCTCAGAAAAGAAAGGAATAAACAAATTGCTGATCAGCGCTGCTCCGAAAAATAAAACGATGCCCATAAACACGAACTCTTTATGGTTTACGTTATACGTAAAATAATACACCATCGTGCTGAGCTTAATATTAAACCCGATCGCAAAAGCCAAAAATGATGAAATTAACATGAGCAAGGGTTTGTTTCGGAATAAAACGGATAATGTCTTTTTGATCCCTTGTTTGTTTCTCTTTTTAGGCTGAATCCGCTCCCGTACAGTAAAGAAACTGAATAGATTCAAAACAATGCTAACCGCCGCATAGATGAGCGCAGTCATTTGAAATCCAAACGCCTGATCCTCTCCTCCGATAGCAGTTGCAAGCGGTGTCGCACAGGAAATGGATAAAAGAATGCCGATATACACCAAAATCATCCGGGTTGTGGTCAGAACCGTTCGTTCCTCCACCGAATTCGTCATCCGCCCCGTTAAGCTGTTCACCGGGATCGTTTGCATACTAAAGGACATCCCAAGCAGAATATAAGTGACATACGCATATACCATATTTCCGGTCTCACCAAAATGAGGCGTCGTGAAACATAAGAATGTGAATAGCGCAAAAGGAAATGCCACCCACAGCAAATATGGTCTTGCTTTTCCCCACCTTGTATTCGTTTTATCTAAAATCAATCCCATGATCGGGTCAAAAATAGCATCCAGCACACGCACAACAAGAAACAAAGTTGCGATCACCGCAGGCTGAATGCCGCCGACGTCTGTATAATAAAATAATAAGTATGCGTTTACAAACTGAAAGATAATATTATACGACATATCGCCGAATCCATAACCGATTCGTTCAAACCAGGACAGTCCGGTACTGGATTTTGACTGATGCTTCACTTTCATTGCCGTTACTTTTTCTGTTTCAATCATCATTTCCCACCCCAAGAATCCGTTTTCATTTCCAGTAAACAAGAGGGAGAATACGAAGATCCTCCCTGTTCACTCAGCGATTTGGATACACCATCACTTTTAAACATTCATTCTTAAATTGAAGCGCCCGCTCCATCGCATCTTGCGTCTGCTCCAGCGAATATTGGTCCGTTACTAGATGCTTCGTGTCCACAATGCCTGAAGCAAGAAATTCGATTCCCTTCGGATACGTATTGGCATAACGGAAGATCCCGTAAATATCAATCTCATTATCCGCAATAAACGGTACGTTGAGCGGAATCTCGTTCTGTGAAGGCAAACCGACAATCGCCAATTTTCCGCCCCGGCGCACAGAAGCCAGTGCGGATTGCAATGCCGCTGGATTCCCTGCTGTTTCCCAAGCAACATCAACGCCTCTATCATTCGTGATCGTTTTAATCTCTTCAAGTGCATCCTGTTCACGTATATTAATAATGTGAGTCGCTCCCATTTTTTTCGCAGCTTCTAACCGCAGCGGCTCTAAGTCGGTGACAATGATTGTGCCTGCCCCAAATGCTTTAGCTGCGGCAACAGCCATTAACCCAACAGGGCCCATCCCCATAATCGCAATCGTTGATCCGGGCTGTAGCTTCGTTCTGGCCGCCGCATGGATGCCGACAGAAAACGGCTCGATCAAAGCAGCATCTTCATAAGAAAGTGAGTCTGGGATTAAAAAAACAAAGTCCTGACGCATTTTAATATATTGGACAAACGCGCCGTCTACCGGCGGTGTAGCCAAAAACTGTACATCCGGGCAAAGATTATAGCGCCCTTCTTTGCACGCTTCACAGCGCCCGCACGTAACACCCGGTTCTACAGCGACGCGGTCTCCCACCTTGAATTGATCGACAGATGATCCGACAGCGGCAATTTCACCCGCACATTCATGCCCAAGGATAAATGGTTTTTCCACAACATAGTTGCCTATTCGGCCATTTGTATAGTAATGCAGATCAGATCCGCAAATTCCGACAGCCATCACCTTAATCAACACTTCATCATGATTGATATCAGGCAGAGGCAATGTTTCAATTTTGATCTCTCTTGTGTTGTGCATAACAGCCGCTTTCATGTTTTGAGGTACTGTGTGAGTCATTTGGCAAGTTCCTTTCTTTAGAAAATAAAATGTAAGTGCATACATTTTTGTTTTCTCTGTTACTGCCCCCATTTTATCTGCTTTTCAACACGTTCAACAGCCTTTCCTGCTGTATAAAAGGACAGCGGCACTGTACTTTTATTTTTTCATATACAAAAAACGCTGGATTGATAAAATAGTACTAATAGGAGGTGCAGGCTTATGGCTGAACTTGAAAACCGAAAACAATTTGCACAACTGCTGGCACCTGGCGTCAAAACGCTAAAACTTCATCCTGATTATAAAGTCAGAAGGAAAAAGAATGAAAAAACAGGACAGTCTTACATAGATAAAATCGCACTCCAGCTGGGAGTCTCCCCAAACACGATCAAAAGCTGGATCGGACAGATGGGGGCAAACTACATTCCCGGAAGAATCGACGACGGAAAACTGTTCGGAATGATCTGGATCATTCTCGAAAAGACCGACTTGGATATCGAGTGGTTGACCGACTTGCTGGAAGCCACCACTATCCCAGTCATCAAACCCGCATTGCCTGTATGGGCAGCATCCTGTTTGAAAAAAGCGAAAATACTGCGAAAAGACGGATTATTCGGGGCTCCGAGTGAAGGCGAAATTGAAAATGTAGTAAAACGGCTGTTTCATGACAGACCCGGCCATGAAACGAATGCGCTTACAGAACAGCCTATCACTCATAATTTACCCTCACGCTGGTCCGGACGCTTTATCGGACGCAGCTTTGATATGGAAGCGATACGGCAATGGATGCTTTCTCCGTCACCAGTCTGTTTAATCACCGGCTGGGCTGGTATGGGTAAAACCACAATCGCTCTTGAAGCCGCCTATTCCTGTGTCGACGATACTTCAGATTGGCCGGCGTTCAACAGCATCATTTGGGTCAGCGCTGATTGGAAAGGATTGAGCTTTAGCGATTTTTTAAATACGATCGCCTATCAGCTCGGACGCACAGAACAAATCGATAAATCAATCAATGAAAAACGATTCGTCGTCCGCAATGCGTTAGCTAATTACACTAGAGAAAAACCGATCCTGCTGATCGTTGACAGCATTGATACTGCAGAACGTGACATTCATGAATTTATCACCAGCCTTCCGCAAGGCGTGAAAGTTCTCCTCACAGCGCGGGAAAACGTAAAGCAAACTTATCGGGAAAGCTTCGGAGAAATGACAGCTATTCAGCTGAGCGGCCTTGACCAAACAGATGCCTTGGATTTTTTTCAGCAAGAAGTGCACCGATGCTTACAAACATGCAACATTCAAAATAAACGGGAAAAGCTGGAGCAGCTGTTACATCTATCATCTGACCTGAAAAACGAATTCATTTCAGCGACTGCCGGAAACCCGAAAGCCATGGCACTCAGCATTGCCTATATGTCAGACGATGACATCCCCGCTCAGCAGCTGATTCATGAGCTTGGAAAAGCAGGCTACTCACTGCTGGAATTGTTTGAATTCCTCTTTGGCCGCACCTGGGATAGATGCAATGAAGATACGCGAAAGCTATGGCAGACGCTTTGCTTTTTCAGCAAGCAGCCTGATGAAAAAAGCCTGGCGGCAGCAGCCGGATTAGACGCCCGCCGTTTTCATTACGCTATGGAACAAATGCGGTCATATGCGCTGATTCAGCCGGAACGAAGCCAAGGCAGGATACAATACTTAGCGCACCAAACCGTTGTCGCTTACGGAGAACAGCACTTGTCCGAACAGCACGAATATGAAAAAGAAGCCCGCAATCGCTGGGCGCACTATTATGTTGATTATGCCGAAACCCATTTAAAGCGGGAACAGCCCAACTCTATCTATTGGAGCTACCTGCTGGGACGGAACTTAGATCAAATGAAACAAGAATGGCCAAACATCTTAAAGGTCATCCAATGGGCAAGTGAAACTGAACAAAAAGAAATCCTAATCGAACTCATCACCCGCATTAGCCATTTTCTAAGCAGAATCAACCTGCCCTTGCGAATCGAATACGGACGCAAAGCCGCCGACGCCGCCCATCAATTAGGCCAACACACACGAGAAGCGTACTTCCGAATCGACACAGCAGGCTGGGCTCTGATGGAAGTCAATGATTTAGACAGGGCCTTACAGCAAATTGAATCCGGGCTGAGGATTCTGGAACAATCAGACGCTCACGATGCCTATGATCTAAAGGTTTGGGGACACGCACTCAAAGCAAGGCTTTTTTTAAAAGACGGGCAACAGGAAAAAGCAGAGACCATTTTAAACGAAATCGAAAATCAACCGATTTCCCCTACCATTCAACACAGAGTTCTATTGGTTCGCGGTGACTTAAGCTTTGCGAGAGGTCATCATGAAGAAGCCATTCAATTATACGAAGCGGCAAATGAAATCAGCTCCACGTACGGCGGCGAAAAAACGATAGAAGCCTATTTCAATCTAGGTGTCGCTTACGTGAAATGTGGTCAATTTGAGAAAGCGGAAGAAGCCTTTGAGCAAATGCTCTATGACAAACATAACGCCAATCAGGTTGAGTTGATCTATTATTTTTACGGGATGGCGCAGCTGTTGTACCGTAAAGGAGAGAAAACGAAAGCGATAGAATCTAATCAAAAGGCGATTCGTTTGATTGATTCGTGGGAGCCTGCGATTGGGATTCGGGGAGAGGTGGAAGAACTGGCAATGGTGATTAAAGAAAACGACTAGTACGCATAATAGTTCTGTCAGCAATCTCACTCAGTTTCTTTATTATAAATAGGAAAGGCCAACTGAAGTTGCAGTTGGCCTTTCGTTTCTTATTAAGGTCTACAAATTAAGGTCTACAAATGTACTGAACCAGGTTTTCTCGTATTTATCCTTTCTCTTATAAAGGAAAGCGTATCATTTGCCAGCTTTTTGCGACAAAGAACAATACCGGAATGACCACAATTGTAGACATATCTTGTGGGTTTCCCCCAGCTTTCCCATAAATAATCTGCATCTTTTAAGTCAATATACTGATCATGTTTAGCAGAAATCAGCAGAATGTTATCTTTATTAACTTTCGGCAAGGCTTGACTAGGATCTGTGATATTCCAATATTTTGTTAAATCTTCATAGGTCACACCATTTTGTTCTAATTCTTCTCTTATGAATTTACCTGGGATCGTGTTCCATATTGAATAAGAAAGGCGATTGGCATAAAAGATTGATACCACTACATCAATTTGGGATTCTAGGGTTGCAATTAGATTAGTAACCCATCCCCCTAAGCTTACCCCCCCTATGATAACAGGGCCTTTTTTATTTGCTTTTATCCAGTGAATTAATGCCCGTAAATCGACAATGGCCTGTCTTGTCGACTCAATTGTACGATCAATATTTGCACTAATCATCAACTCGCCACTATACAGTGAATTTTCTGGTTCTCTTTCAAAATGGTATGGAAGAGAATAATAATACATATTCCAGCCTAAATCGTTCATTATACGTTTATGAAATATTTTTTTGATTCTATCGAACGAATCCATGCGCCAGCCGTGTACAAAGATGACATTGGGTTGATCTATATCATTTTTATTTAAAAAAACCTCCCCTTTTAAAGTATCATTAACAGGATTCCCTGTTTGAATTAAGGATTCATAACGAAATGTTCCAACCCTATAATTTTTTTTAGATTCATTCAAGTCCATTGAAACATCAGCTATATTTGCACTGTAAAATTCCTCTCTATCATCGATATCGGCTGCAATAGCAGCAGAAAAATGTTTATCTTTGCTTCTTTTTCTGTGTAAATCATATAAAGCCAAGCGATCTATCATTTCTGAAAAATGCACTATTAAGTCCTCCTTGGTAATCATAAAAAACTAATATTAGATTTAATAATTGGAATGTCGGTCTCCATAGAGTAGGGATGAATATTATCAAGATGTTGGTGGAAGAACCTAACTACAGCGCCAGTGAATTTTTGAGAATCAGATTATTCTGCCGTTCTATATATTTAACATACATCGTCTTAGTAGCTAAAAAGCAGCACAAATAGAAAATTTAAAAGGATTTCTCTTTGACAGTGTTTTGCTTTTAGAAACGTCTAAGAGTGTTGGTGACACTATTTATTTAGATAACTGGGGCTTTTTTGTCTTATGAGAGGATACCATCTCCTGTCTGCATTAGGGAGAGAAGTAACAGAGGTTTGGACGAATAATTTTTAAACCCTTTTTATAATCATAACAGAAATGCAGTTTACTGAAGTTACAGTAAGCCGTTTGTCAAAGAAGACGTACACAGGAATCTGAGCCGGTAGAATTTTGTATTTTGGTCAATTGAATAATTCATATCGGGATTATCAAAACTATTGAAAATCGATATAGAACAGTGCTGAAAAAATCAAACTACGAAAGACAGAAAAAAAGAAGCCTCTCACAAGCTCGGTGAACTCATGAGAAGCCTCGAAAATTTATAAATGGATCAATAGGGCATCAAAAATGAGGTCCATTGCCGACAAACCTTTGTAAATCAAGGTTTTTTTGTCGGTTTTACATCATACCGCCCATACCGCCCATGCCGCCCATGTCAGGCATTCCGCCGCCAGCGTTTTCTTCTGGCTTGTCAGCGACAACGGCTTCAGTTGTTAAGAACATTGCAGCTACAGACGCAGCGTTTTGAAGAGCTGAGCGTGTAACTTTTGTTGGGTCAACGATACCTTTTTCGATCATGTTTACCCATTCGCCAGTTGCAGCGTTGAAGCCTACGCCGATTTCTTCGTTTTTGAGGCGTTCAACGATGACAGATCCTTCAAGACCCGCATTGTGTGCGATTTGACGGATTGGCTCTTCAAGCGCGCGAAGCACGATGTTGATACCTGTTTGAGCATCGCCTTCAGCTTCAACTGCAGCGACTTTGTTATATACGTTGACAAGCGCTGTACCACCACCGGATACGATGCCTTCTTCAACAGCTGCGCGAGTTGAGTTCAGGGCGTCTTCGATGCGAAGTTTACGCTCTTTCAGCTCAGTTTCAGTCGCAGCGCCGACTTTGATGACAGCTACGCCGCCAGCAAGTTTTGCAAGACGCTCTTGTAATTTTTCTCTGTCGAATTCAGAAGTTGTTTCTTCCACTTGAGCGCGGATTTGAGTCACGCGGGCAGAAATTTTGTCTGTTTCGCCAGCGCCTTCAACGATTGTTGTGTTTTCTTTAGTAACGACAACTTTAGAAGCGCGTCCCAATTGAGCGATTTGAGTAGATTTCAGGTCAAGGCCAAGATCTTCTGTGATGACTTCTCCGCCAGTAAGGACAGCGATGTCTTCAAGCATTGCTTTACGGCGGTCACCGAAGCCAGGAGCTTTAACAGCAACTGCGTTGAATGTGCCGCGAAGTTTGTTCACAACAAGTGTTGCAAGTGCTTCGCCTTCAACGTCTTCAGCGATCAGAAGCAATGGTTTGCCTTGCTGAACAACCTGCTCAAGCACAGGAAGGATTTCTTGAATGTTTGTGATTTTTTTGTCTGTGATTAAGATGTAAGGATTGTCAAGAACCGCTTCCATCTTATCAGAGTCAGTTACCATGTAAGGAGACGCATATCCGCGGTCGAATTGCATACCTTCAACAACTTCAAGCTCAGTTGTGAAGCCTTTAGACTCTTCGATTGTGATAACGCCGTCGTTTCCTACGCGCTCCATTGCTTCAGCGATAAGGCTTCCGACTTCCTCATCAGCAGCAGAGATCGCAGCAACCTGAGCGATAGACTCTTTGCCTTCGATTGGCTTAGAAATTTCTTTTAAGTTTTCGATCGCAACCGCTACAGCTTGTTCCATCCCTTTACGCACGCCTACAGGGTTAGCGCCTGCTGTTACGTTTTTAAGGCCTTCACGGATCATTGCTTGCGCAAGAACTGTCGCAGTTGTTGTACCGTCACCGGCAACGTCGTTTGTTTTGCTGGCTACTTCAGCAACAAGCTTCGCACCCATGTTTTCAAACGCGTCTTCGAGTTCAATTTCTTTAGCGATTGTTACACCGTCATTTGTGATTAACGGAGAACCAAATTTTTTCTCTAGAACCACGTTGCGTCCTTTTGGTCCTAAAGTTACTTTAACAGCATCAGCAAGTGCATCGACACCGCGAAGCATTGCGCGGCGAGCTTCTTCACTAAACTTAATTTCTTTTGCCATGTTTACAAGACCTCCTCAAATGTTTTAAGTATTGTTTATTTAAGAATTAGCCGATAACAGCTAAAATGTCGCTTTCACGTAAGATTAAGTATTCAGTACCTTCATATTTCACTTCAGTACCTGCGTATTTTGAGAAGATAATGCGGTCGCCCTCTTTTACTTCTAAAGCAACGCGCTCTCCGCTTTCTAACACGCGACCTGAACCAGCTGCCACGATTTTGCCTTCTTGCGGTTTTTCTTTTGCAGAATCCGGCAACACAATTCCGCTGGCAGTTTTTTCTTCAGATTCTACGAGTTCAATGACAACGCGATCACCTAATGGCTTTAACAATGTAATAACCTCCTCAATAGTATGAATATGTAATTTTAGCACTCAGCACTAAAGAGTGCTAACACAATTCTTATAATAAAGAATCTCCCTTCCAATTTCAAGTGATAAGATAAAAAATTTTTCACGCTTACATCATTCTTTTCCGCTCCCTTTTCCGTTAGCTTTTTCACCCCCGTACCGATTATGTTACAATAGCTGTAGATGAACGAAACCCACTTAACAAAGGAGTACATACCATTTGAGAAAACAGTATTGGTTTATTATTTTGACATATATCATCATGCAGTTTTCCGCATTAATCGCGATTCCCTTGTTATTTAAATTCGGTTATGCCGGAGGACAGCCTACAAATGAAAATATGCTGCATGCACAAGGATTATGGTCCGTCATCAGCTTTATCGCCTGTCTCCTTATTGTTCTGCTCATTCTGAGAACCGTTCCGAAAGAAACGCTGCGAAACGGACAGAAGGACTCAATCGGACTTTCTATCCTTTGGGCGATAGCCGGTTTTTTCATTGCCCTTTTCTCTCAAGGAATAGCAGGCTCTATTGAATATTATGTTTTTGGCATCGGAAGAGAATCAGAAAATACACAAGCGATTCTGGATGTCATTCAGGCAGTCCCGCTCATGATTATCGTTTCTTCCATCGTCGGGCCTATATTAGAAGAAATCATCTTCAGAAAAATCATTTTCGGCGCGCTGTACGAAAAAACGAATTTCTTTTTTGCAGGACTGATCAGCTCGGTTATCTTCGGTATTGTTCACGCTGATTTGAAGCATCTCCTTCTATATACAGCAATGGGCTTTACATTTGCATTTTTATATGCGAGAACAAAACGGATATGGGTGCCGATTTTCGCCCATTTAATGATGAATACATTCGTCGTCATCATGCAGCTTGAGCCTGTTCGGAATTACCTTGAACAGCTGAGCACACAAATGCAATTGATTATTGGAGGATTATTTTTATGAGAAACCCGGTAGTTTGGGGAATGATCTACTTTGCCGTAGGGTGCATCTTTACTTATCTTGCCGCAAGCTCGCCAGGCAGCATGTGGTCATTTTACTCCATCCTGCTGATGGTGTTCGCCGCTTACAACATCAGCATTTCTTTTAAGATGTTCGCCTTTTCATTTAAAATCAAAAAGAACCAAAAATAAAGAAAATCCATTTCTCGCATGAGAAATGGATTTTTTATTATTGCCCAGAAGACACGTCCCGATCGGCTGCACTGCTTTTCTGTGCTTTCCGATAAGCGGCCTTCGATATAAGGATACTGATTTCATATAAAATCAAAAGCGGGACTGTGACCATCATATGGGACAGAAGCTCAGGCGGTGTAATCAGGGCTGCGATCACCAGCAGCGTAAAATACGCATACTTTCTGATTTTCGCCAAGAACATCGGTGTCACAATTCCGAGCCTGGTCAAAAACATGAGGATGACCGGCATTTGAAACAGCAGTCCAAACGGAATCGTCAGCTGCAGAAGAAAATGAAAATATTCATTAATTCCGATCACCTGATTGACATTCAAGTCCTGAGAGATCCGCTTCATAAAATCAACAACAAAAGGAAATAAAATATAATATGAAAAAGATAAGCCCGCTAAAAACAGCAAAATAGAGATCGGAATGTAGCTGAGCGTTACTTTGCGCTCTTTCTCATAGAGACCCGGGCTCACAAAAGCCCAAAGCTGATAAAGAATAACCGGCGAGGTCAGGACTATGCCGATGATAAACGCAAACTGCATAAACACATAAAGCGGGTCTGTCAGGTTAAACGCGTTAAGCGTAAGCTGCTTCGCTTCATCTGTTTCTTGCAGATACACAATAATCGGCTTTGCTAAAAAAAATCCAGCAATAAAGAAAACGACAAACGCCAGCGCTACAATCAGCAACCGTTTTCGAAGCTCAGCAATATGCTCCAGCAGCGACATTTGATTCACTTTCATTCGTGTCATCCTAACTTACTGATCTTCTTTCTTTTTTTCCTCTTCATCACTCGTTAATCCTTTAGTAGCGTTTTTGAATTCACGAAGTGTGTCTCCCGCTGCTTTCCCCAATTCAGGCAGCTTTTTGGGACCGAAGATAATCAGAGCAACGATTGCGATAACAGCAAGGCTTCCAGGACCGATCGGCATATTTGGGCTCCTCCTTTCCCTCTATTCGATTTCCTCTAAAACTGAGTAATGCTTCAAAAAATAAACCAGTGACTGAAGCTCAACTGCTAAATCTATATGATGAATTCGAATGTGTTCCGGCACATTCAAACGGGCCGGCGTAAAATTAAGGATTCCCTTGATTCCTAATGCGACCAATCTGTCTGTAATGGATTGAGCGGCAACTGCTGGCACTGTAAGAATGGCAACTGATTCATCTTTTACGTGTTGTTCAAGGTCATCAAGGTTATAGACGGGCACGCCGCCTACCTCAGTTCCTATTTTACTCTCATTTATATCAAAAGCCATAGAAATTTTTGTGTTATTATTTTTTGTGAAATTATAGTGAAGAAATGCCGTTCCCAAGTTCCCGACACCAATCAAGATGACGTCTGTCATCTCGTCCTGATCAAGCGTTTTTCGGAAAAAAGACAGCAAATAATCCACATTATATCCGTATCCTTTTTTGCCAAGAGCTCCAAAATAGGAAAAATCCCTCCGAATCGTGGCAGAATCAACCTTTACGGCATCACTGAGTTCAGCGGATGATACACGCTGTTTTCCAGACGCATGCAGATTCTTTAAAAAGCGATAGTAAAGCGGCAGCCGTTTCGCCGTCGCCTGCGGAATTTTTGATTGATCCTTATTCATTTTTGGTCCTCCAAATTATACTCGGATAGTTCTCTTTTAAAGTCACCGTTTTTCCCGCCTGTCTTCTCCAGCAAGAAAGTAGGGCCGATGACCATCCCCTTATCAAGGGCCTTGCACATATCGTAAACGGTAAGAGCGCACACCGATGCAGAAGTGAGCGCTTCCATTTCCACACCTGTACTCCCTTTCGTTTTGACCTGTGCTTTTATATGAAGTATAACTTCTGCTTCTTTTATTTTCCAGTCAAACGATATATCTACCCCGCTCAATGAAAGCGGATGGCACATCGGAATGATATTCGACGTTTGCTTTGCGGCCATAATGCCTGCCACCTGTGCGACAGCCAGTACATCTCCTTTGCCGATATCGTGACTCTGTATTTTCTCGTACACCTCATTCTTCATGTGTACGCTTGAAACAGCCGCCGCAGTACGGACAGTCGAAGATTTTTCGCTGATATCCACCATCTGGGCTCTGCCCTGTTCATTAAAATGAGAAAATCCATTCATACTAAAACGCTCCTTAAACAGATCATACACTATTTTCTTCTCTATGTCTTATATGGCCAATGTATTGTTTGCTGACTTCTGGTTCATAAGCTACACTTAACTTATTATAGCAGAGGTGAAATAATATGATGATCTTACAAATTAATCAGCTGTCCAAATCGTTTGGTGCTGATACTATTTTAAACAATATAAAGCTGGAAGTCAGAAATCGTGATCGCATCGCCATTGTAGGAAGAAATGGCGCCGGAAAATCCACGCTCCTTAAAATTATCGCAGGCCAGCTTTCGTATGAAAAGGGCGAAATTATTAAACCGAAAGATATTACAATGGGATATCTCGCCCAGCATACTGGCTTGGATTCTAAGCTTACCATAAAAGAAGAGCTGCTGACTGTTTTTGACCACTTAAAAGCAATGGAAAAGGAAATGCGGGCTATGGAAGAAAAAATGGCGGCAGCTGACCCGGGTGAATTAGAAAGCATCATGAAAACCTACGACCGCCTTCAGCAGGAATTCAAAGATAAAGGCGGCTATCAATATGAAGCGGATGTAAGATCTGTGCTGCATGGTCTCGGCTTCAGCCATTTTGACGATTCTACACAGGTTCAAAGCCTCAGCGGAGGCCAGAAAACAAGACTGGCTTTAGGTAAGCTTCTGTTAACACAGCCTGATTTGCTCATTCTCGATGAGCCGACAAACCATCTGGATATTGATACGCTTACCTGGCTTGAGCATTATTTACAAGGCTATTCAGGCGCCATCCTCATCGTTTCGCATGACCGCTACTTTTTGGACAAAGTGGTAAACCAGGTATACGAGGTATCAAGAGCAGAAAGCAAAAAGTATCACGGCAACTACAGCGCTTATCTCGACCAAAAAGCCGCGCAGTATGAAAAAGATCTTAAAATGTATGAAAAGCAGCAGGACGAGATTGCAAAGCTGCAGGACTTCGTAGACCGAAATCTGGCGAGAGCCTCTACCACCAAAAGGGCGCAAAGCCGCAGAAAGCAGCTTGAGCGAATGGAAGTCATGTCAAAACCGCTTGGCGATGAAAAATCCGCAAACTTTCATTTTGATATTACAAAACAGAGCGGAAATGAAGTCCTTCGTGTTCAGGATCTCACAATCAGCTATGAAAACCAGCCGCCGCTTTTAACAGAAGTGTCATTCATGCTCACAAGAGGAGAAAGCGCAGCGCTTGTCGGTCCTAACGGCATTGGTAAATCGACATTGCTGAAAACATTAATAGACACCCTAAAACCAGATCAAGGAACGATCTCATACGGCTCAAATGTCAGTGTCGGCTATTATGATCAGGAACAGGCTGAGTTGACTTCCTCTAAACGTGTCCTTGATGAGCTGTGGGACGAGTACCCCGGGCTTCCAGAAAAAGAAATCAGAACGTGTCTCGGAAATTTCTTATTCTCCGGAGATGATGTGCTGAAACCAGTTCATTCACTGAGCGGAGGCGAAAAAGCAAGATTGGCTCTAGCTAAGCTGATGCTTCAAAAAGCCAACTTTCTCATCCTTGATGAACCGACGAACCATCTGGATTTAGACAGCAAAGAAGTTCTCGAAAACGCGCTGATTGATTATCCAGGCACACTGTTATTTGTCTCACATGACAGATATTTTATTAACAGAATCGCCACAAGAGTATTGGAGCTTTCTTCAAGCCATATAGAGGAGTATCTGGGAGATTACGATTATTATACAGAGAAAAAAACAGAGCAGCTTGAATTGGAGAAAATAAATCAGCAAGAGGAAACTGAAAAAACGCCAGCTACAGTGAAATCTGACTCCAAACGTTCCTACGAGGAAGAAAAAGAATGGAAAAAGAAAGAGCGCCAACGACTCCGTCGGATTGAAGAAATTGAAACCACTGTTCAAACCATTGAAGAGAACATCAGCCGCAATGATGAATTACTATGTGACCCTGAAGTCTATCAGGACCATGAAAAAGTACAAGCTATCCATGCAGACAATGAGAAGCTTAATCAGGAGCTGGAATCTCTTTTGTCCGAATGGGAAGAACTATCCACAGAAGAAGATTAAAAAAGTCAAGCACCTCTTTTTAGAGGTGCTTTTTATCCACAGAACATACCCTAATAAGCAAAACAAAGTAAGCGCTTTATACACAATATCCACAAAATATTCTGAATTTATCCACTTTATTAACAGCGACTTCAGCCCTTTATCCATCTATATCTCTATAATTACTCACAGACATGTGGATAAATTGTGAATTATCTGTTAATAACAAACAGATAAAAAGTCTCACGCTATTATCTCGTGAGACTTTGATAAGAAGTCAATTCGAGGCCGGGCTGGCCATTCATATCATATGCACCGCGAATTCCCTTTTCAAAAGCAATTGTACCAGCAGCAGCAATCATCGCAGCATTATCCGTGCATAAAGCTAATGGAGGAATGACAAGCGTAATCCCTTCATGCTGGGCAAATTCCTTTTCTAATGCAGCTCTGAGGCCTCTGTTTGCAGCTACTCCTCCGGCTAAAAGGACCTGTTTGACATCATATTCCTTTGCCGCGCGCGCCGTTTTGGTTACCAAGACATCGATCACACTATTTTGGAAACTGGCAGACAAATCTTCCGGAGCAATCTCTTGCCCTTTTTGGGATGCATTATGAAGCGTATTGATCACCGCAGACTTCAATCCGCTAAAGCTGAAGTTGTAAGAGCCTTCTTCAAGCCATGCGCGAGGAAGCGGAATATTGTCATTCCCTTTTTCAGCTAGCTTGTCAATTTGCGGTCCACCCGGATATGGCAATCCCATCGTCCGCGCCACTTTGTCGTAAGCTTCTCCTGCCGCATCATCAAGGGTTTCCCCAATGACTTCAAATGATCCATGTTCCTTCATATAAACCAGTTCTGTATGGCCTCCTGAAACGACCAATGCCAGTGCCGGGAACACGATGTCTTCTACAAGACGGTTCGCGTATATATGACCGGCTATATGATGAACGCCTACTAACGGAATGTTATGTGCAAAGCTCAATGCTTTAGCGGCATTCACTCCAATAAGAAGCGCCCCCACCAGTCCCGGACCTTCTGTTACTGCAATCGCATCAATATCACTATACGTCATGCCAGCTTTGCGAAACGCCTCTTCTATAACCAAAGTGATTTGTTCAACATGATGTCTTGAAGCAATTTCCGGCACAACGCCTCCGAAGCGCTTATGGCTTTCAATTTGAGAGGCTACTACGTTTGAAATGATCTCTCTCCCGTTTTTCACAATAGCTGCAGCAGTCTCATCACAGCTTGTTTCAATTCCTAATACGTACATGTCTTTTTGCTCACTCATTTATCGTCACCCACATAATTAACGCATCTTCCCCGTTATCAGTATAATAGTTCTTTCTTATTCCGCCGGGCTGCATCCCGAATTTCTTATATAAGCCTTGAGCAGGATGATTCGAAACCCTCACTTCAAGCGAAAGCCGCCTTGCGTCTTTTTCTTTGCACAGTTCAACAGCTGAGCGAAAAAGCGTTTCTCCTAAAGACTGGCCGCGATACTCTGGTTTTATCGCTATATTTGTAATTTGGGCATCATCCATCACAATCCAAATCCCGCAATACCCAGCAACATGGCCGTCCTTTTCAATCACGAGATAATGAGCATATGGATTTTCCAGCAGCTCATGATAAAACGAATCCTTCGTCCAAGGAGACGTAAAGGAGGATGCTTCGATTTCGTATACGTGATCTATATCTTCAAGCCGCATATTTCTGACCGCTGCTTTTGTTTTCATCCTATCACCCTACTTTTGACTTTCAATCCATTTCGCTTCAGCTTCTGCCAGCCGCAAGTAATCCGGGACAAGCCCATGAACATCAGCTGCTTCCTTTTCCTTCCCGAGAAAAGCCAATTCTGAAGGACGCGGGTTATGCTGAGCAGCAGTTCCAATGAATCCTTTTGTTCTAAGAACATCCTTTATCATTTGCTTGTGAATAGAAGTGTCGTGACCTAAAAACAAAACAGGACAATCCTTTTCTTTTAGCATCTCCAGCCAATCTGCCAGCATCACATTTTGATCTGGAGCAACTTGCTCTAAAAGCCCATTTTTATATTGATACAGACCTGTGTACACCTGTCCCCGTCTAGCATCAAAGATTGGGCTGATCAGACCGTCAAAATGCCGGCCATTTGCCGCAAGCGTCTCAAGACTTGATACAGCACTTATTGGAATGTCTAAAGACCAGGCAAGTGTTTTGGCCAACGTCACACCTATTCTTACTCCTGTGTATGAACCTGGGCCTTTTGCAACGACAATTTTAGAAAGGTCCTGCGGTGCCATATCACAATCATTCAGCAATGAATGAACAGCAGGCATCGCTCTTACAGAGTGGTTCTTTTTCAAATATGTAATGTATTCTGCTATAACAGTGTCTTCTCGAAGCAGCGCAATGCCCAATGTATAATTTGATGTATCAATTGCTAATATTGTCATGTCTACTTAACTCCTCACAAAGCATTTCATACCGATTCCCGACAGCAGTAAAGGTAATTTCCCGCTCATCATCACCAGCTCTTTTGATGACAATTTGCAGTCGCTCCTGCGGCAGCTGTTCTTCAATTAAATGAGCCCATTCAACGAGACAGACACCTTGTCCGTGAAAATATTCATCAAGTCCCAAATCTTCACTTTCATCTTCCATTCTATACACATCCATATGATAAAGAGGAAGTACGCCATCGTTATATTCTTTTATAATTGTAAAAGTCGGACTGTTTACAACACGTGTAATTCCCAGCCCTTCTGCAAAACCTTTCGTAAAAGTCGTTTTTCCAGCACCTAAATCGCCCTCTAATGTCAGGACGTCTCCCGGTTTAGCAAACGATGCCGTCAGCTTGGCAATTGCTTTTGTTTCTTCTGGATTTACAGTTCTCCATTTTAATTGCTTCACACGAGTCACCCGTCTTATTTAAAATGATTATATCCCTTTTTCTCTAAGATCATTGATGTTTGATCTGTTTTTAGGATCACTTTAGATTTTGTTTTTTCCCTGACATGGCCAATCTTTGTAATGGGAAGTTGACGTGCTACGCACTGCTGCTTCAACACTTCCCACTCCTCTTTTGAAACCGTCCCTGTCAGCTCAAAATCCTCACCGCCAAACAAAGCCCATTCTTTCCAGTTAGGATGAAGCTTAGGTAAATCAGAATGAATTGGAAGCATGCTTTCAACAATTTCAATTGAAACACAGCTGGCTTCTGCAATCTCGTTCAGTTCACTAGCCAATCCGTCACTAACATCATTTAAAGCTGCCCGTTTAAAACTCGAGCATAATCTGCCGACGCTTACTCTTGGCTCAGGCCGTTTATGCCTGTGGATAAAGTAATCCGTTTCCACAGATGAGTTTTGAGGATTAGTTTCTTCCAGCAATAAAGAAAGCCCTGCTGCAGAAGAACCGATTTCACCGGTTACAAACACAATATCATTCGGTTTTGCCAAGCTGCGCAAACAGGCCTGTCCCTTTTCAATTTCACCGATCACAGTGACTGTAACGACTAATTTGTCAGCGGTAGAAACTGTATCGCCGCCAATCAGATCCATATGATATAGTTTCGCCAGTTCATTCATTCCTTCATACATCGCCTTGATTTCAGATTCAGTCCATTTTGAAGGTACCGCAAGTGATACCAGATAAAACTTCGGAATGCCTCCCATCGCGGCAATATCACTTATATTAACGGCTAACGCCTTGTACCCGATATCTTCAGGTGAGGAATAGTGTAATTTGAAGTGCACGTCTTCTACCATAGTATCAACACAAACAATTTCCTGAACGCCGTGTTTCGCAGTGTAGAGCGCTGCATCATCACCTATTCCTACATCAACGGAAGAATGGTGAATGGTCCGCGGAGTAATGCTATGTATCAAATCAAATTCATCCATGAACCAAAATCTCCTTTCAACCCTGCTTATGCCTATATGTGCTCTTCCTAGTTTATCGAATTTTGCTGAATTATCCAAGATGTTCCCGATATAAAGAAAGCTTGGCTATGACACCAAGCAGAAGATACAGTAAAAGAAAACACAAAAAAAACGAAAACATGATCGTTTCGTTTACATTAATGGCGGTCCGGACGGGACTCGAACCCGCGACCTCCTGCGTGACAGGCAGGCATTCTAACCAACTGAACTACCGGACCATATTTGTATAAGATTATTTTGGTTGTACCCTTAGGGCACTCCTTATTTAATCATATATTTGGTTGCGGGGGCAGGATTTGAACCTGCGACCTTCGGGTTATGAGCCCGACGAGCTACCGAACTGCTCCACCCCGCGATGATAAAAGTAATGCTTGGCGGCGTCCTACTCTCACAGGGGGAAACCCCCGACTACCATCGGCGCTGAAGAGCTTAACTTCCGTGTTCGGCATGGGAACGGGTGTGACCTCTTCGCTATCGCCACCAAACAAATTGAGAGTGTTCTCTCAAAACTAGATAACAGATGTGACATCATTCAAAAATATGGTTAAGTCCTCGATCGATTAGTATCTGTCAGCTCCATGTGTCGCCACACTTCCACCTCAGACCTATCAACCTGATCATCTTTCAGGGATCTTACTTCCTTGCGGAATGGGAAATCTCATCTT
>NZ_JBVYIB010000002.1:165000-647500 GCF_056033925.1 Bacillus sp. AMCV2 | reverse complement strand
CTACAACCCCAAGAGGCAAGCCTCTTGGTTTGGGCTAATCCCGTTTCGCTCGCCGCTACTCAGGGAATCGCATTTGCTTTCTCTTCCTCCGGGTACTTAGATGTTTCAGTTCCCCGGGTCTGCCTTCTCATATCCTATGAATTCAGATATGGATACCACTCCATTACGAGTGGTGGGTTTCCCCATTCGGAAATCTCCGGATCAAAGCTTGCTTACAGCTCCCCGAAGCATATCGGTGTTCGTCCCGTCCTTCATCGGCTCCTAGTGCCAAGGCATCCACCGTGCGCCCTTTCTAACTTAACCGTTAAAAAGAATCACTATGTGATATCTTGTGTTACTAATTGAATGTGATGTCTACTGTTATCTAGTTTTCAAAGAACACGTTTCGAAGGAATGATCCTTCAAAACTAAACAAGACAGGGAACGTTCTGTTTATAAGACCCAAGGTCTTATATTCCGTATAATATCCTTAGAAAGGAGGTGATCCAGCCGCACCTTCCGATACGGCTACCTTGTTACGACTTCACCCCAATCATCTGTCCCACCTTCGGCGGCTGGCTCCTAAAAGGTTACCTCACCGACTTCGGGTGTTACAAACTCTCGTGGTGTGACGGGCGGTGTGTACAAGGCCCGGGAACGTATTCACCGCGGCATGCTGATCCGCGATTACTAGCGATTCCAGCTTCACGCAGTCGAGTTGCAGACTGCGATCCGAACTGAGAACAGATTTGTGGGATTGGCTTAACCTCGCGGTTTCGCTGCCCTTTGTTCTGTCCATTGTAGCACGTGTGTAGCCCAGGTCATAAGGGGCATGATGATTTGACGTCATCCCCACCTTCCTCCGGTTTGTCACCGGCAGTCACCTTAGAGTGCCCAACTGAATGCTGGCAACTAAGATCAAGGGTTGCGCTCGTTGCGGGACTTAACCCAACATCTCACGACACGAGCTGACGACAACCATGCACCACCTGTCACTCTGCCCCCGAAGGGGACGTCCTATCTCTAGGATTGTCAGAGGATGTCAAGACCTGGTAAGGTTCTTCGCGTTGCTTCGAATTAAACCACATGCTCCACCGCTTGTGCGGGCCCCCGTCAATTCCTTTGAGTTTCAGTCTTGCGACCGTACTCCCCAGGCGGAGTGCTTAATGCGTTAGCTGCAGCACTAAGGGGCGGAAACCCCCTAACACTTAGCACTCATCGTTTACGGCGTGGACTACCAGGGTATCTAATCCTGTTCGCTCCCCACGCTTTCGCTCCTCAGCGTCAGTTACAGACCAGAGAGTCGCCTTCGCCACTGGTGTTCCTCCACATCTCTACGCATTTCACCGCTACACGTGGAATTCCACTCTCCTCTTCTGCACTCAAGTTCCCCAGTTTCCAATGACCCTCCCCGGTTAAGCCGGGGGCTTTCACATCAGACTTAAGAAACCGCCTGCGAGCCCTTTACGCCCAATAATTCCGGACAACGCTTGCCACCTACGTATTACCGCGGCTGCTGGCACGTAGTTAGCCGTGGCTTTCTGGTTAGGTACCGTCAAGGTACCGCCCTATTCGAACGGTACTTGTTCTTCCCTAACAACAGAGCTTTACGATCCGAAAACCTTCATCACTCACGCGGCGTTGCTCCGTCAGACTTTCGTCCATTGCGGAAGATTCCCTACTGCTGCCTCCCGTAGGAGTCTGGGCCGTGTCTCAGTCCCAGTGTGGCCGATCACCCTCTCAGGTCGGCTACGCATCGTCGCCTTGGTGAGCCGTTACCTCACCAACTAGCTAATGCGCCGCGGGTCCATCTGTAAGTGGTAGCCGAAGCCACCTTTTATGTTTGAACCATGCGGTTCAAACAACCATCCGGTATTAGCCCCGGTTTCCCGGAGTTATCCCAGTCTTACAGGCAGGTTACCCACGTGTTACTCACCCGTCCGCCGCTAACATCAGGGAGCAAGCTCCCTGATGTCCGCTCGACTTGCATGTATTAGGCACGCCGCCAGCGTTCGTCCTGAGCCAGGATCAAACTCTCCGATAAATGGATCACAGGTTAAGTTCACCGCATCCTACGGCGACACCTGTGTGACCTGCGTCGTGCAGGCCCTAGTTTGACTGACTACGCACATCGCTGTGCGATTTTTAAAAACTGAATTAACAGGTACGTTTTGTCTTGTTTAGTTTTCAAAGATCATTCAATAATGGAGCGGGTGATGAGAATCGAACTCACGACATCAGCTTGGAAGGCTGAGGTTTTACCACTAAACTACACCCGCGTGGTATCTTATATGGCGCGCCCGAGAGGAGTCGAACCCCTAACCTTTTGATCCGTAGTCAAACGCTCTATCCAATTGAGCTACGGGCGCTTATTAAGCGACTTAACTATCATACTATCATTTGATGTTGAAGTCAAGAAGTTTTTTTAAAAATGTTTTCGAATCTTTTTCAATTCGACTTTTCTTATTATACACATTTTTAAAATCTTGTAAACACCTTAGAAAAACTTTTTTGTTTTTCTGTTTTGTTTCACGCTGTTCATCAGCGACGTTTAATAATATACCATGCCTGTTTTATTTGGTCAACACTTTTCCTGTATTTTTTTATTTTCTTCTATCACGCCTTCCCATGCTTATCATGTATATATTTTATCTCATCTTACAAATAATATAAGAAAATCTCTTAAGAAGAAATGAGGCGTGTTATGTATTACTACAAAGAGGAACTGATTAATATCATTAAACCGGACAAGCCAGACCCGGCAGCTGCTAAGGTCCTGCAGGAGATATTAGGCGGTCATTACGGAGAAATGCGTACAATGATGCAGTTTTTTTTCCAAAGCTCTAATTTCAGAGGAAAGCAGAAACAGTATCGCGATCTGCTTCGTGGCATTTTTTTAGAGGAGATTGCCCACGTTGAACTGGTTCAAAACACAATCAATGCTTTATTAGATGAATCAGGCGGTGAAGGTGTCGGCAGTCAAGGTACAGATCAAGCGCCACTTAATGAAGCCGTTAAACATGCTAATCCTCATCATTATATTATTGGAGCGCAAAGTTCCCTTCCTGTTGATGCAGGGGGCAATCCGTGGAACGGGTCGTGGGTGTATAACCACGGAAACTTAATTACTGACCTGCTGGATAACCTGCTTCTTGAGTCGACAGGTGTGCTGCAAAAAACAAGAATTTATGAAATGAGCTCTAATCAGACGTTCCGCGAAACACTTGCTTTTCTGATTGTACGCGACAATGCTCACCAGAATGCATTCGCGAAAGCGCTCGAGACATTGGGCGTTGAGTGGGCGAAGCTGCTCCCTGTACCGAATTATGACATTAATAAATATCCTGAGTGCAGAAAGTATGTCGAATTAGGCTACCATAATGCACAGTTTAACTTTAGGTTGGATGAAACGAGAATCAGTGAAATCTATCAAGGGAAATCTCCAAGCCGAAATGGCGGAGAGTTACAAGTAATAGATCCTCCGGCAGGGTTTCCCGTACCAGTGCTTCCTGAAATACCGAATGAACACAGTCCTGGGTTAGGCGATATGAATGCTTAATCCAGTGGGAAGGTGCTCAAGAAACTTCTTGAGCACCTTCTTAATTGTGACATTACGGATTCATTCAACGATTGGCGTTAAAGAATCGCCGTTCCATATTTCTCCCTTATTGAGTGTCCAGCTGTCATAATATAAAGCCGAAGCACCCTTGTTTACAGCTGGGCTCCATTCATCATTCCATGCCAGAAAGTAAATGGTTTTAGGATATTTTTGTTTTATAGCATTGATGAACAGGCTGTAATCGAAGCTGCCGTTTGCTGTTTGCGGGCCGACTTCTGTAAAAGCAAATGGTTTATTAAGCGCTGTTAGCTGATCATATCCATTGATCGAGTAGGCATCTTGAAAATACGCATCTAATCCGACAATATCCACGTAAGACGCGCCCGGGTAAAAATCAGTTTTAAAATCTCGGTTGGCGTCGGGTGAGTAAACCCAAATCAAATGATCAAGTCCTCTTGTGTCGGTCATATAATGATAGATTTTCTTGTAGAGCTGTTTATATAGAGAGATTCTTTCATTATCCTTTTGGTTATATGATGTAAGTCCCCACCAAAACCATTCACCGTTCATTTCATGCAGCGGCCTGAACAGAACAGGCACACCTTGGTTCTCCAGCTCTTGAAGTCCGTCAGCAATTTTGCTGAGCATGGCATTCAGACGCTTCCCTTCTGCTGTTGAAGAATCTAGTATTTTTTTATACTGATCGTTTGTAATCGGTGTTTTAAAATGCCCTGACTGAAAAGCAGGATTCGCCAGGTGCATGCTGATTTGCGGGATTCCACCATTTTTCCAATACGATATTAAATCGCTGTTGCAGCTTACATCTATTGAATCTTCAATATTTGCTGTTTCAAGCCATCCTCTGGCATAATCGCAGCCGTAAATAGCAGGCGATTGCCCGGTGGCGCTTTGGATTCTATCAGCCTCAGCCATAGAAAATGTGTCATGACTGTAACCTCCGAACGCTCCGGAAAGGACTCTGTTTTCCGTTCGGTTCGGCAGGTGCGCAAGCCAGTTCATCACTGCTTTTGTTGTCTGCTGTGCATTAGGATTCACAGGCGACACAGTATGCGCTTCAATTGGTTTTGCTAAAACAGCAGACGCAAGTAAAAATAAAATGAGCAAAGAGATCGTATGTTTCTTAAACAAATGCAACTCCCCCATTCATTAAGGATGAGATATCATGAATTCACATGTTCCTTCTATTGAAAACTCGCCAAAATGCGCAGGCAAGACAAAGTGTGAGCCTGCATTGCATTCATACTGAATACCATTATTTATGATTCGTCCTGATCCGCTCAGAATACTCCCCAGCAAATAGGTTTGATGTGAAGGAAAAGCAGCTCGGCCGCTAATCTTCCATTTGTACACTGAGAAATAATCTGATTGCACATAAACAATGATCTCAGCGTTACCAACTTCTTTTACTTCCGGTGTATGCACTTTATCGATATGCGGTATCGTTATAACTTCCATGGCTTTTTCTATATGAAGTGTTCTTTTTTGGCCCTGGTCATTACAGCGGTCATAATCGTATACGCGATACGTTGTATCAGAGTTTTGCTGGATTTCAAGGACAAGGGTTCCCTCACATAAAGCATGGAGTGTACCGCTTGGCACATAAAAGAAATCTCCGGGCTTGATTTTGATTCGCCTCAGCAGACCGTTCCAATCACCGCTTTCTATTCGTTGTTTGAACTCTTCCTTTGTGCTTGCATGATGTCCCAAAATTAGTTCGGCGTCATCTTTGCAATCAATGATATACCAGCACTCCGTTTTACCAAGGTCGCCATTTTCGTGCAGTTTTGCATAATCATCATCAGGATGGACTTGCACGGAGAGATCCATATTGGCGTCCAGCAGCTTTACCAGCAGCGGAAACACCTTCCTATCTGGAAAACCGAAAATCTCTGGATGATCTTGCCATACTTGATCTAGTGTCTTTCCTGCCAGCGGGCCATTTTTTACAGCCGACGGGCCATGGGCATGTGCAGAAACGGCCCAGCACTCACCTGTTTTTTGTGAGGGTATTGCGTAGCCAAAAGCGTCACGAAGCTTCGTCCCTCCCCATATTCTTTCTTTAAAGACAGGCTCTAAAAATAAAGGATGTGTCATGATCGCACCTCCCCGGATGCTGCCTCTGCTTGTAAGGCCTGATGCGCCAAAACTAGCGTGCCGATGATTCCGGCGTTACTGCCTAAACGTGGAGGTACAATATAATCACTTATATCATCTGACAATTCAGAAAAATCTAAGTAGCTGTTCATGATTTTCGCTACATATTGATAGATATAAGAAAACACTTGTTTCTGTTGCATGACGCCGCCGCCAAGAATGATTTTTTTAGGTGCAAGGATCAAAATATACTGAACCAGCGCTTGGGCAATATAGTACCCTTCCAGTTCCCAGACTTGGGCTATATCTGATAAATCCGCGGCTTTTTTTCCCCAGCGCGCTTCAATGGCGGGACCGGAAGCCAAGCCTTCAAAGCAATCTTCATGATAAGGGCACTTCCCTTGGTATACGTCATCCGGGTGCCTCCGGATATAAATATGGCCCATCTCTGGGTGTGACAGGCCCTGAAGGAGCCTCCCCTCTACAATAGCCCCCGCTCCGATGCCAGTGCCAATCGTTATATACAGGCAGCTGTCAAGACCCTTCGCTTCACCGAAAAGGAATTCACCCAGCGCTGCAGCGTTGACATCCGTACTAAATCCGACTGGGATTTTCATTTCGTTCTTAACGGTTTGCAAAAAGGGGTAGTGTCTCCAGCCCGCTTTCGGCGTGGCCATAATGGTACCGTATGTTTGACTGGTTTTATCGTTATCAACGGGACCAAAGGAGCCGATGCCGATGGCCTGTAATGAAAATTGCCGAAAATATTGAATCACTTTCTCTATCGTTTCATCCGGCATCTTTGTGGGGAATTCTATCCTGTCAATGATCGTTCCATCTTCTCTACCGACAGCACAAACAATCTTTGTGCCGCCTGCTTCAATACCGCCAAGCATGCAGATGGCCTCCTTGTTGTCTCCGCAATCAGCGCCGTATGTTTACAGAAGTCACAACAAACTTGTCATGCCGATGACGTGAAAAGGAATATTCAAATGGAATGCCATTATCTAAGAAGCCCACATGTTCAACTTCAAGAATTGGATCATCCTGTTTACAGCCTAGATGCTGCTGGTCAATATGATCAGACTTACAGGCTCTGATTTTCCGATGTGAGCCGGCAATTTTGAGCTGCAGCTCGTTTGAGATGTGGTTATAGACCGAACCATGAAGGACATCATCATTAATGCCCGGTATTAAATGAGTCGGCATATATGTTTTTTCCAATACATAGGGTTCACCTTCTACAATTCGCAGCCGAACGACATAATAAACCGGTGTTTTCTGATCAATAGACAAATGGGCGGCCACTTCCTCAGTGGGAAATTGCACTTCAAACTGAATGACCTTGCTTTGGATTTTTTTATCTTTCAGCAAGTTGGTCAATCCGAGAATCTCATTGCTGACTACATGGACATGGTCATCCTGTATTGCAGATTGAATAATAAACGTGCCATGGCCTCGTTTTCTAAACAGCAGACCCTCGGCAACTAAATTATCCAAGGCTCTCTTCATCGTCATGCGGCTTGAGTTAAATTCTTTTGCAAGAGATACTTCATCAGGAATGGGCTGATCGATCGGATATACGTTATTTTTAATTCTATTTCTCATTTCATTTGCAATAATTTCGTATTTATTCATTGGTATCCTCCGGCAGCTGTTAGAATCTGATATCACATAAGCTATTACGGATATCATAAGTTCTTTTCCCTATTTCATCAATGTTGCGGATTTTCGTCATCTCTATTCGTTATGATGATTGCCGGAAGATCTTGACCTTTAGGAAAATCTAGAAACCGCTATGCTCAGCAACCTTTTTGAACCATTTTCCGCTCTTTTTGACGGTTCTTTCTCCGTCTTTCTCAAGATTAACTGATACAAACCCATATCGGTTTTTATAGGCATTTGTCCAAGACCAGTTGTCCATGAACGTCCATAAGTGATAGCCTTTTACGTTCGAGCCTTCCTGTATGGCGCGGTGAATCCATTTGAGGTGCTCTTTTATAAATTCAATCCGGTAATCATCTTGAATGATGCCTTGTTCATCCCTGAAGCGCTCTTCACCTTCAACCCCCATACCGTTTTCAGAAATAAAACACTCGATGTTGCCGTAGTTTTCTTTTAAATTAATCAAAATATCATAAACGCCTTTTTCATAGATCTCCCAGCCGCGATGCGGATTCATTTTGCGGCCCGGCATGACGTAGGGATCAAAATATCTGTCCGGTAAAAAAGGAGCGTCGGGATTCGGAAGATGTTCTTTCGCTTTCACACGTCTCGGCTGATAATAATTCACTCCCAACAGGTCAACCGTGTTCTTTTTGATGATGTCAAGATCTTCAGCGTTGTAATCAGGCATAAAGCCTTCATGCTTCAAAATGTCAACCAGCTCTTTGGGATATTCGCCTTTAACAGATGGGTCTAAAAAAGATCTGTTAAAAAACGCGTCTGCGATTTCCCCGGCTTTCACATCCGCCGGATGGCTGCTTCTCGGGTATGAAGGGGTCAAATTTAAGATGATGCCGATTTTCCCGTCCTGCTTCATCTCCCTGTAAGCCTGAATAGCGCGGGCACTTGATAGCATCGTATGAAATCCAACCTGGACGGCCTCTTTAAAGTCGACCTTGTTTGGATAATGAAAATCATATAGGTATCCGCCTTCTACGGGAACGATTGGTTCATTATGCGTAAACCATTTTTTCACCCGCCCGCCAAACAAACGGAAGCAAGTTCTTGCATAGTTTTCATACGCGTCAACTGTCTCTCTGTTTACCCAGCCGCCGATTTTTTGAAGCGCCATCGGCATATCGAAATGAAACAAATTGACAAAAGGTTCAATTCCGTTAGCGATCAACTCATCAATGACATTGTTATAGAAATCTGCGGCTTTATCGTTGATCTCGCCCGTTCCGTTTGGTATTAAACGT
This sequence comes from Bacillus sp. AMCV2, assembly GCF_056033925.1. Taxonomy (NCBI): domain Bacteria; kingdom Bacillati; phylum Bacillota; class Bacilli; order Caryophanales; family Bacillaceae; genus Bacillus; species Bacillus sp. AMCV2. The sequence goes on along the minus strand of NZ_JBVYIB010000002.1, from coordinate 638,923 downwards.
GACCAGGAAATCGACATCCGGAACGAGTTGTGGCCAAGCTCCTTCATCAGCCTGATATCTTCTTTATAGTTGTCGTAAAATTGAGATGTGTCTGCGGGTCCGACATGATCAAAAAAACGATGCGGTTCTTTTTCAAACCAATAATCCCATATATTCTGGCCTTTTCCGTCTCTGTCGGCGGCACCCTCCGTTTGTGTTGCTGAAGCGGATGATCCCCACCAAAAATCCTTTGGAAAACGATATTGTTCTGTTTGTGCCAAGTCTCTCTCCCCTTATGTCACATTTTTATGCTGTTATCATGTTGCTGAGCAGCTGAATCCTGCACAGCCTGTTCTTTTTCTTTTGCCAGATTTAATTTATCCATTGCTTTTAGGAATGGAAACCAGATCACGAAGACAATCAGCAGATTGATAAGCTGCATCACGCCCCCCATGATTGAGTTCGTCGCCATGATGCCATTAATGAATAATGGAACCGTCCACGGCACCGTCACACCAGTCGGAGGCGGAACGAGCCCGGCTGACATAGCCAGATAGGTGACGAGCGTAACAACCATCGGTGCCAGCACCCAAGGCACAATAATGATCGGATTCATGACAATCGGAAGCCCGAAGATAATCGGTTCGTTTACGTTAAAAATACCGGGAGCGAGGCCAAGTTTTGATACTTGCTTCATCTGCCTGCTTTTCATGAATATGAGAATGGTAAACACAATCGCAAGCGTCATCCCGGTTCCGCCCATCCCTACTGTATAAATCTCCATAAACGGTTTTGAAATAATATGAGGGATTTCTTTTCCCGCCGTGTAAGCAGAAAGGTTTTCTACCTGCAGTGTATTCCAAATCGGGTCCATCACGGAGTTGATAATGATCTGTCCATGCAGTCCGAAAAACCAAAGAATTTGAATGAAAAACACGGCAATCAGCGTTGGGATGATACCGCTTCCAAGTCCGACAAGCGGAGCCTGTATTGCGTGATAAATGACGTCGTGCATATTTGTTTTAAAAAACAGAGTCACCATTACGTTAATCAGCAAAAATACAGTCAATGTGATAAAAGCCGGAATAAGTGCGGCGAATGATTTTGCTACAGCAGGCGGAACGCCGGCTGGCATTTTGATTGTCAGGTTTTTTTGAACAATTCTTCTGTAAATTTCACCAGAAAGAAATGCCGTAATCATCCCAAGAAACATCCCTTTTGCACCGAGACGGTCGACCGGGATAACCCCTGTAATGGCATCTCCTGTTTCCGGCTGAACGATAAATGGCGTTAAGAGCAAAAAGGAAACCAAAGCAATCGCTCCGCCAAATACAGCTTCAACCTGATAGCTTTTTGACAGGTAATAGCCTATCCCGAACACAACAAAGACAGACATAATGCCCATAGTCGCCGTGGAGGCAATGCCGAAATGAGACTGAAACGATGTAAGCATTGAGGCGTTCATGATTTTGTTTAGAAACGGCAAATTCGTTAACACGACAAAAATGGACCCGAATATCGTAAGCGGGAAAGCCAGCATAAATGCATCACGCAGCACTTGCAAATAACGGTTATTGTTTAACCTCCCTGCAATTGGAACAAGGAATTGGCTGATTTTCTCGAACACCCTATCCACCCCGATTATTTATAGATTCTTTGTTTTAAAAATATCAAGCATCTCTTTCACTAATTCTTTCATGGATAATGTTGACATCAGGTGATCCTCCGCATGCATGAGCAGCAATGAGAAAGCTTGTGCTTCTCCGCCGGATTCCTTCTGTATCATTTGAAAGTGAATGTCATGGGCCGCGGATAAATCCTGCTCAGCCTTGGTAATGAGGGCATCCGCCTCATCCTTGTTCCCTTCTTTGTAGGCGCGCAGTGATTGTATGATGCAGCTGCGGGCATTGCCGCTGTGCAAGATAAGCTGAAAACTGATTTGTTCATCTGTTAAATTCGTGATTTTCACCTGTTCCATTATTGATTCTCCATTAAGGACAATGCCTGCTCATACGCTTTTTTCCCATCTGCCATCCCGTAGGCCATCATGTCAATGACTTCAACCCGAATGTTGTATTGATCCGCCTCTTTTTGGAGTTCGCTTTTCAGAAAGCTCATTTGCGGACCGATCAAAACGGCATCCGCTTTTCTCATGTCTTCTTTTGCTTTATCCTGGCCAACAGCCCAAATCTCCGCTTCCTCACCGATAGACTGTGCGTATTCCTTCATTTTTGTCACCAATAAACTGGTAGACATTCCTGAACTGCACGCGAGTAATATTTTTTTCAACTGCTATCCCCCCTTGTGATTAAAACGCTTACATGGATTATTATAGTCATTTATTTTTAAATGTCTATACTTTTATAAAATAAATATAATCATATACTTGTCCGGTTCATCATTTTGTAAATTTTTCTATGGAAGATTCATTCATAATGTGGTACACTCATCAACGGAAACGAATCAATTAAATAGCTATTATCACTTGTATAACCTCAATAATATGGTTTGAGGGTGTCTACCAGGAACCGTAAAATCCTGATTACAAAATTTGTTTATGACATTTTTTGTAATCAGGATTTTTTTTATTTATCAAAACATTTAAGTAAAGGAGTTTGTTATGAATTTCAAAGTTTTCCTGCTTGCAGCTTCTACGATTGCAGTCGGATTGGTTGAGTTAATTGTGGGGGGAATTCTTCCTCAGATCGCAAATGATTTAGACATTTCCATTGTTTCAGCCGGACAGTTGATCAGTGTGTTTGCGCTGGGATATGCAGTGTCTGGGCCGCTGCTTTTGGCATTGACTGCGAAGATTGAGCGGAAGCGCTTATATCTAATTGCTTTATTTGTTTTCTTCCTTAGCAATCTTGTCGCCTATTTCAGCCCTAATTTCGCAACACTGATGGTATCTAGGGTATTGGCAGCAATGAGTACAGGGCTGATTGTTGTGCTTTCTTTAACAATTGCCCCGAAAATTGTAGCGCCTGAATACAGAGCCCGCGCAATCGGAATTATTTTTATGGGTTTCAGCTCTGCTATCGCATTAGGCGTGCCGCTCGGAATCTTAATCAGCGATTCCTTCGGGTGGCGGATTTTGTTCCTTGGCATCGGCCTGTTGGCGCTGATCTCCATGCTGATTATTTCAATCTTCTTTGAAAGAATACCGGCGGAGAAAATGATTCCTTTCCGGGAACAACTCAAGACGATCGGTAATCTGAAAATCGCGAGTTCACACCTCGTCACGATGTTTACATTAGCTGGCCACTACACGCTTTACGCTTACTTTGCGCCGTTTTTAGAAGAGACTCTTCACCTGAGCTCTTTCTGGGTCAGCATTTGTTATTTCCTTTTCGGGATATCTGCTGTATGCGGAGGCCCTTTCGGAGGAGCGCTATCTGACCGGCTTGGTTCCTTTAAGAGCATTTTGCTGGTGACCGGTTCCTTTGCCATCATTATGTTCTTACTGCCGCTGTCTACATCGTCTATGATTTTCTTTTTGCCTGTCATGGTGATTTGGGGTCTTCTGAGCTGGAGCCTCGCCCCGGCTCAGCAAAGCTATTTAATTGAAATTGCACCTGATTCGTCTGACATTCAGCAAAGCTTTAACACGTCGGCCCTCCAAGTCGGAATTGCCCTTGGCTCAGCCATTGGCGGTGTTGTTTTGGAAAAGACGGGTACTGTAGTGTCAACAGCATGGTGCGGCGGGTCAATTGTGATCATCGCTGTCCTGTTTGCTTTCATTTCTTTAACAAGACCTGTTCAAACAGCAAAAAAATCCTCCTTGTAAAAGGAGGATTTTTTATGATTTAGCTGAAAGCTCATCTTCTGTGACCCATTTGTGGTTTTTCACTTTTTCGCCGCTCGTTGTCGATGTATAGTCAACCATGTATACAGTTGTTTTTTCTGCCGAGTCGATCTCGGCTGTTGCTCCTTTCATGCCTTTCATATGAGAAGCCTCTAAAATCACCTGATCTCCGGGCTGTAACGTTTTATCTCCAGCATCTTTGATTTCTTCTTGGATCACCCATTTGTGATGATCCACACGCTGTCCCCCATTAGTCGGAGTATAAGAAACAACATACGCCGTTGTATCATAGGCGCCTGTTACCGTAGCTTCGGCACCTTTCATGCCTTTCATATGGGAAGTATTGATGGTTACCTGGCTGCCTACTTTGTATTTCGGATTTTTAGATTCCTGTAATCCCTCTGGAACGTCAGCTGATCCAGAATGGTCCATCTCTTCATGTGTTGAGGAGTCTGAATGATTGTCATGTGTGCTTTGTTTCGTACTGTTGTTATTGCCGCATGCTGATAAAACTAAAACAAGAGATAACATCAGAATTCCCAGTGCATTTTTAGAGATTTTCATGTTCATTCTCCTTTGCTTCATTTTTTTCCTGTAACTTTTGCCCGCAGATAATGAAAACATGCCCTCTCGATAATACTATACCCCCGAACGGTATGTAAATACGCTGATATTCTCATAAAGCGTTCCCGCAGTTTGTCCTATTCCCCTTTGTTTGCAAAGCCAAACATGAAAAAAAGCCGCTGTCAGGCGGCAATTACTGATTTAAGATTTTTATATACACACCTTTTTTTGCTTTTTGATAAGCGGCCTCACCCATTTTCCTCACCTTTTCAGAAGCATCTGAGGATTTGATCCATTCGCCATCAAGAAAAATGGATGGATCGATTAGGCGCATTTTCTTCTTTTGATGGAAATCGTACTGGATGTCATCCTCTATTACTTGTATGCCGGGATGAATGGATGTAAGCAAGCTCAGGACTTCTTCATTTTTTGATGCACGCAGGATGTTCAGTACCTCTTGGTCCGTTTTCAGGAGATCCTCTGCGGATATGACATCATGCCGCAGCGCTGCCTTCAATGCTCGCGCTAAATACTCATATCCATATACATTCACGGGATTCAAAAAGAAATCAATCACTTCCTTGTAGTACACACTGACAAACCATTCGGCGGCTTCAATACTATCAGGAAACATCCTTCCGTTTCTCACAATAAGATGATCCAAAAAGGTTTGCGCTTCGTGCAGGCTAATGTGTCCATATCGGTACATATCACGCAGCGTATAGTCTGTCCGATCAGCACACAGCTCCGGTGCGGGCTGTTCGAGCAATGTCCACCTTGAATCGTCAGATAAAAGTTCTTCAGTATGATAGCCGTATTTTTTTAGAACGTCCGGGATTTCAGAGTGAACAATGACTTGTTGAAAGATGTTTTCATGATAGTCTTCTGCTTGATTTTCAAAGACAACGTCGACCACATGAGAAAAAGCTGTGTGTGATACGTCGTGGAGCAGACCCGCAATCTGTTCTTCTATCGTTCCTCCGAGCTTTTTGATGAGGAGCATTACGCCGATGGAGTGCTCATACCTGGTCACATTCCACTTTCGATTGACTAAAAAGCTTGCTCCGCCTTGATAGATTCCTTTTAATCTTTGCACAGGAGCGCTTTTGATAAGCTCTTCCAGCACTCCGTCTATATGGTGCTGCCCGTAAATGACATCGCTGATTTCCATGCCGTCACCTCAACATCTATTTTTTTGTTATATATTGTTTATATTGATAGTACATACGCAATCTTTCAATAGAGGAGTGTTATGATGATCATCATCCCAAACAATGAGATAGCGAAACATATGTTGACCGATTTTTTTGCCAAGCAATGGGGTACACCCGAGATGGCGATTTCCAGCGGCATTTTTCGGTGTGATGAATTAGATGGATTTGCCGCAGTAAATGAAAGCGGCGAAATCATTGGCTGTATTACATACTTGATAGATGGGAAAGATTGTGAAATTATTTCATTAGATAGTATGATTGAAAATAAAGGAATCGGCACAGCTTTACTTCAGCAGGTTGAAGAGACGGTTAAATATGCACATTGTCAACGAATAAAGCTTATCACAACGAATGATAATGTACATGCGATGGCGTTTTATCAAAAGAGAGGCTATCAATTCGCCGCAGTGTTTCCGAACGCAGTTGAAAAAGCGCGCCGACTCAAGCCGGAGATTCCCGAGGTGGCTGAAAACGGCATTTTGATTCGGGATGAAATTCTATTTTCGAAGGTAATTGATTAAACGAATAGGAGTCTTTTATGTCCAGTCATTATAAATACCCTCTCATTTTCACGGCATTCCTATTAATCGCTTTCTGCTTGATCTTTTTTTCCTATCACCTGATTCATCATGTTCGTTTGGAGTATCCGAATTGGCAGGGAGAAAGCAAAGACCAGAATTGGGAAGCTGTTTTCAAAAAAAATGAAGATGCACCAAATGAATACAGCGGCGAACTTTATTGGATCGGTGAACCACATGAAACAGACAACACTTATTTGGAATCACTGATTGTAAAAAAGGATGATGAAGTTCTGCTGAGTTCTGACACGGAAATCCCGATGCATGATTATTCTGGAGGCACTTTTTCTGATGGAAGCGCAAAAGAAAAGTCCGTTTCTTTTTTAGAGCGGTTAGATGAACATGAGCTTGAAGGCCATGATATTACGATTGAAGTGAAATGGAAACAAGGTAATCATTATTCTGCGAGCCAGCTTACGCTCAATGAAAAGACCTTGTTTGAAGAAAAGCAGCAATAGATGATCAAAACGAAAAATAGACAAATGAAAAGGTGTAACATATTTTATACAGCTCATATGTTATGCCTTTTCCTTCATTTTCGCCAAAAAGTGGAGCAGTCTGCCTTATCCCGAATATTAAACTCAATCATTTTTTCAAGTAGCGTGTAATCAACTGGACCGTTCCAAGGGATACGTATTAGCTGCTCGGTGTAATCATATCCGGCCTTCACAATATCATCCTCTACGTGCGCTATCGTTACTTTTTCAGGAGCGACAGCTAAATGCTTTTTAGAAACACTAAAGCCAATAATAAATGTACCGTGATCCGTAAACATCGGCTGTTTCCATTTTATTTCTGTATGTAAATTTGGATATTTATCTTTGATCCAAGTCAACACCTCTTCCGTTCTTTCTCGGTGGAACGGGTCATCAATCCCCGCTAAATACTCAGAAAAAACGTCCATGTTGTTCCCTCCTAAAATAAAATGATGCCACTCCATATGAACTGCTCAGACATGTACTTACACAATACCTCTTTCCAACATAATACTTAAAATTGTTCAAGATGTAAGCGGGTTGCTTCTATGCCGACTATAGCAGATTTCAGTCCGCCTATCCACGGCCAGTATCTATTCCTCCCATTTATTTCTTTAGTACTATCACTCTTTCCTTCTTTTGATAGCAGTTCATTATTCTTGTAAATCCAATCTTTAAAATCGATTAATACTAGCTTAACAGTTTAAAAATATAATTGGGTTGTCATTGAGATTCATCTATATTTAGGAGGTTATCCAGTTGAAAAAATTCCCGAAGAAATTACTGCCTATCGCGGTTTTATCATCAATTGCGTTCAGCAGCTTAGCCAGCGGCAGTGTGCCTGTAGCCAGCGCCCAAGAACAGAAAAAGGGGAACCACGACGAAATTAAGAATGTTATTGTTCTGATTGGTGATGGTATGGGTGTGTCTTATACGTCCGCTTATCGATACTTAAAGGATAATAAAAAGACAAAAGTTGTGGAGCCTACGGCTTTTGATCAGTATCTTGTCGGCCAGCAAACAACTTACCCCGATGATCCTGAACAAAATGTAACGGATTCTGCAGCGGCGGCAACGGCTATGTCTGCGGGAATTAAAACATACAATAATGCCATAGCCGTGGATAACGACGGGTCAGAAGCCAAAACGGTGCTTGAAGCTGCGAAAGAAAAAGGAAAAGCAACAGGACTTGTGGCCACTTCAGAAATTACACACGCCACTCCGGCCTCTTTCGGTTCACACGACCACAGCCGAAAAAATATGAACTCAATTGCGGATGATTATTTTGATGAGATGGTCAACGGCAAGCACAAAATTGATGTCCTTTTAGGAGGGGGAAAGAGCAATTTTGACCGTAAGGACCGTAATTTGATTAAAGAATTCAAAAAAGCGGGGTACAGCTATGTGGATAACCGCAAGGACATGCTGAAAAACAAAGACAGCCAAGTTCTCGGCCTATTCGCTGACGGCGGCCTGCCTAAAAAGATTGACCGGACGAAGGATATTCCATCACTTAAAGATATGACAAACACAGCCATTAAAAAATTAAACAAGGATAAAGACGGATTCTTCCTCATGGTGGAAGGCAGCCAAATTGACTGGGCGGGCCATGACAATGATATCGTCGGCGCCATGAGCGAGATGGAAGACTTCGAACAAGCTTATAAGGCGGCTATTGATTTCGCTAAAAAAGACAAGCACACATTGGTTGTCGCAACGGCTGACCACTCAACCGGCGGATATTCCATCGGTGCGGACGGCATCTACAATTGGTTCAGTGAACCCATTAAAGCCGCAAAACGCACACCTGACTTTATGGCAGAAAAGATCGCTGACGGCGCGGATGTTGAAAAAACGTTGAAAACATATATCGATCAAAAAAAATTGGCTTTAACAAAAGCCGAAATTCAATCTGTTGAAGAAGCGGCAAAATCGAAGGAAGTGCTGGATATCGATAACGCAATCGAGAACATTTTTAATAAACGCTCTCACACTGGATGGACAACAGGCGGACATACCGGTGAAGATGTTCCCGTCTATGCATACGGTCCGTCTAGTGAGACATTTGCCGGCCAAATCGACAATACAGAAATCGCCAAAAATGTCTTCAAAGCTTTACAATACAATATTAAGATTAACGATAAGTAAAAGAATACAAGGTGTCCCGTTGCTTGTATGAAGTAACGGGATCTCTTTTTAATGGAGGAATCATCATGAGAAGAATTCTTTCAATTTTCGTTTTTGCTATCATGCTTGCGGGCTGCTCATCAAACGCCAGTACTGAAAAACAGCATGCAAGCGGGGAGAAAACAGTAAAAGCTGAGCCGCAAAGCACTGCATTCCAGAAGGACAGCACAGATGATTATCAGCCTAATTCCCAGGTAACTGATGACCGGTCATTGCTTAAGGTCGGCCAAACGTTTTCAGATGATAAAGGAAAAGCTGTCTTAAAAGATATCAAACAAGTGAACAAAACCTATAAAATTGGCGACGTGGAGTTAACAGTAAAAGAAATGAAGCTGATCCACTTGCGCCCGGACTACAGCATGATTGATTACTTTCATGAGTTAACACACGATGAAGAGTTTGATTTCGTTAAGGTTTTCGTTAATATCAAGAACACCTCTTCAAAAAAAGTAAATGTTGCACCGATTGCATTGATGAAAACAAATACGGGCGAAACCTTCGATTGGAACAAAGATATTTATCTTGAAGAGTTAAACGGCGAATTGCAAGGCGGCGCCGAAAAGTCCGGAAATCTCGGCTTTATTGTGAACGCATCAAGCGGCCATGCTCATGATAAGGCCGCGGATGCTGAGAAGAAAACAAAAGAGATTAAGTGGATCGAAATCACGACAAGTGACGTCTTTGACCATAACCATAAGAAAATCAGTGATGCTCAAAAAATCAAAATCAAGTTTTAAATCAAGAACTCCCGTACAAGGTACGGGAGTTCTTTTTCTTATTTGTTTTTTTGGCGAATCAACTCATCAATCCGCTCCATCACTTCTTCCATGTCCATACATTCTTTGAAGCTTTGATTGATTTTTTTAATGCCTGCCGTATACTGATCGTTGCGCAAAACCTCATCTACGGCTTGTTTTAATATTTGGGCATTGACTTCATCTTTAGAGATGACATAGCCTGCATGGAGTTCAGAGAGACGCTGCGCCACCATCGGCTGATCCTTGTCATGAGGCATGACAACCAGTGGCACGCTGAAATGAATGCCTTCGTTTACACTGTTCATTCCGCCGTGTGTAATGAAAACATCCGATTGCTCCAGCACTTCCAGCTGAGGGACATACGGAGCAATGATAAAGTTTTCCGGCGCCTGCTTTAATTTGGTCAGGTCCGCTTTTTCTCCGGCAGCGATGACGACTTTTCCGTTAAAGCCTGAAAATGCATCAATACAAAGGTTGAAGAAATCCTCTGTATGATCCAGTACAGTCCCCATTGAAATATAAATGACCTTCTCATCTTTTAGCTGTTCAATCGGGAAATTTGTTTTTTCCGCTCTCTTTGGAAAGCTCGGCCCGATAAACAGACATTCATCCCCGAAACGATCACTTTCTGGCTGAAAATAACGGCTTGTATACACTACGTTCAATTCCCCTTTATTGTTCATGAATTGAACCAGGTTTTTCGGGGCAACACCGTACGTTTCTTTCATTTTTGCCAAAAGGTCTTCGCACTCTTGATCCAATTCAAGCGGCGCTCCAGACTCCGGATGCAGCGGCAGGATTTTCAGGTGCTCCTCGCTAAACAAGAAAGACGCCGATGAAGAGACTCCTGGAATATCTAAGTAATCCCTTACCAATTCCCCCGCGCCGAATTTATCATAATAAACAAAATCAAATTGAATGCTCTTAGATAAGTCTTTGACAATCTGTAAAATGTCCAATGACGTTTTGATATGGATTTTCACGAAATCAAGAATGCCATTGGGCGAACCGACATGAATAGGTGTCGTTCGCAGCAGATCCCGGTGAAGATGGACCGTTGCTCCCGCTGCTTCTAATCGTTTTTTATATTTTTCAGTGGATATATAATGGACATCATATCCCTTATCGGAAAACGCTTTTGTAATGCCTAAGGTAGGATTCACATGGCCTTCCGCAGGAAAATTCAAAATCAATACTGTCTTCATGTAGACAACTCCCTCTCAAATCGTATTCTGACTCTTTGTTTGATCAGACTACTACTAATCGTAAAATGGGAACACAACCCATGCAAGGTACAAATGAATGAACTATTCTGCTGCTCTGGACTTAATCAAAAAAAAGACACCCAAGCTCTGGTGTCTTTTTTTATACTTTTCTGATCGTAAAAAATTTCCGCAGAAGCCATGGGCCCGGTGTAAAGCCCAGCGTTAACTGCCAAGCGCCAATAGCCTGCAATCTGTATTCGCGGACGATCTGCATCTTCCGGCTCATGCTCCTGACATCCTCAAACCATACCTCATGCGTCCGCCCCTGCTGATCACTGTACCGGAAAAACGGTGATTGATATTCGGCTGAATATTGTATCGGGGCTTGGTACCTCATCGCTCTTTCGATTGCGTTTTGATTTGAAATCGCTGAAGCAACTGTGCCCGGCTGATACGGGATGATCCAGTCGTACCCGTAGAGCGGGACTCCGATAATGATTTTTCTGCTCGGTACCTGCGCAATCGTAAACTCAATGGTTCTCCTTATTTCAGTAATCGGCGCTACAGGACCCGGCTCACTTCCGGCATGATGCCAATCATAAGCCATGATAAACATATAATTAACAACCGCTCCTATTCCTCCGTAATCATAGCCTCTCAGCCAGGGGATATTATCGCTTGTTTTTGCCGGAACAGCTATCGTCAGCACATATCCTCCCGCCTGAAGGCGATCTCTCAGCTGACGCAAAAAACCAGTGAAAAGGTCACGATCCTCGGCGCTCACCTGTTCAAAATCGATTGTCACACCGCCATATCCCCTTGTGGAAACTAAGTAATAAATATTGTTGACCAGATTGCTTCTCGCTGTCGGGTTGTTCAGGACTTGGTGAACGAGTTCTGTACTGAATCCTGTTGATGTAAGGTTTGTTATGGTCGCAAGCGGCGTCACCCGTCTTTGCCAAGTTGTCTCGATAGCAGCCGCATCATTCAATTGGTTTGCAATGTCGCCGTTCGGTGCAATATGGTATTCGAAAATCGAAATTGAAGACGAGTATGGCGCATAATCATTGATCAGCTCCCGATCGAGGTCAGGATTTCGGAGCACGTAAAAACTTAATGTTCCCGCAATGTAATTTGAGATCGAAGGAATCGTTATTTTTGCTCCCGCTTGTAAAGCATTTGGGCTGATGCCCGGATTGGCGGCTCGCAGACGCTCTAATGGCACAAACGCTTTAGCTGCAATGGCGGTAAGCGTATCTCCCGGCTGGACTGTATATACATAAAGAGGGATAAGCAGAGCCTGCCCCGGCACGATATTCGTTTCATCTAAACCATTCACACCCCGTATTTGATCAACAGAAGCACCGTATCTTCTGCCTATCGAAAACAAAGAATCACCAGGCCCGACGATATGGATAAACATGTTTAACCCCCATTATTCGTTAGTCAAACCATCATAAAATCTTATTAACGGGGCCTCTTAGTTATGTGGTGAATACATAAAAAAATACCAAGGGTTCTGCTCCCCCTTGGTACCGGATCATACAAATCAATTCTCTTTTCCTTCTTCAAGTACACGCTTCAAATGCTCACAGTCATGATTGAAATGAGCCAGCACATACTGTTTGGCTGCTTCTTTGTTTTTCTTTTTCACTTCTTCAAATATCTTGCGGTGTTCACTCAGGATCGTTTCTGCACGGTGGTCACCAGTATAATTAAGGATTCTGCAAAAGTGAATCAGATCATTTACATGCTCAAGCAAATTTTTCAAATGTCTGTTATGGCTGAAATCAACCAGCAGCTCATGAAATTTTTGGTTTAAACGAATGATTTCCGTATCTTCCGTGCCGTTGTGAATCGCTTTCTCTGTTTCTTCAAGCTGTTTTTCGAGTATGGTCAGCTCTTCTTCGTCCGCTTCGTCTATGACTAATTCGACTGCCAGCTGCTCCAGCGGAATTCTGATTTTATAAATCTCATCTACATCTTTTGCCGTTAATGACGTGATCGAAAATCCATTTCGGTCATCCGCTTTTAACAAACCATCTTTCTCAAGCAATCGCATGGCTTCCCTTATCGGAGAGCGGCTGACGCCAAAGCTTTTCGCCAGCTGTGTTTCGTTTATCCGTTCCCCAGGCTTAAAAGTCCCGTTGAAGATCATTTTTTTTAGCTGGTTATAAAATTGCAGGTAGTAGGGAGTCGGCTTATCTAATTTAAAATCGTCCATATATAATACCTCTTTTGAATATATTCAAGGGCTTTTCTTCATCAAAATCATATAACAGATGGTAATGGGAAGCAACAAACTGCCTTGTCAGATCCCAGAATTTGAGGTACGATATGTTTGCTGAACGACGGTCGACGGACTACTGGCAACTGAAAAAACGGCGTGTTTTTCTTCGTCAATAGGACACCATACCTCCGCCAGAATAGCGCACGATTACATTTTTACATCTTTTCAATGGAGGAAAAAATATGCTCATTATTCTTGTTATGTTTCTTCTAGGAATTATTTTAGGCTTTATTGGCGCCGGTGGAGCCGGCTTTGTCATTGCCCTTTTAACGCTTCTTTTCCATATCCCGATTCATACGGCGTTAGGCACTTCGCTTGCCGGCATGGCTTTTACAAGCTTATCAGGGGCATACAGCCACTATCGCGAGGGCAACATTCAAATGAAAATCGGCTTAATAGTCGGAGGCTTTGCTGCGGTTGGCTCATTTTTCGGCGCCAAGCTGACATCTTTTATTCCGGCTGATTTGCTTCATTATTTGACGGCTGGAATGTTATTTTTATCAGCAATTCTCATTTTAATCAGATTATTTATTTTAAAAGAGAAGGCTCAAGTGAATCAAAGCACTCTTTCAACGTATACGAGAGCGGTCATCTTAGGAATTGTAGCCGGCGTTCTTTCCGGCACATTCGGCATCGGGTCGGCACCTTTTATTCAAATCGGTTTAATGATTATGCTGAATCTGTCCATTCGCCATTCTGTCGGAACGACGATGCTTGTGATCATCCCTCTGGCTGTAGGTGGAGGCATCGGATATATCACAGAAGGTTTTGTTGATTATGTATTGCTGATCAAAGTTCTGGTCGGGACAATGTGCGGTGCCTATGTAGGCGCAAAATTCACCAACCTTATGCCAAAGGTGGTTTTGAAATCAGCCATCTTTTTGACTCCGGCGATTGCAGGCCTGCTGTTATTATTCTAAATAAAACAAAAAACCTGACGTCATGTCAGGTTTTTTTTATGAATTCTGCCCTACTCGTTCTTTGGTTAATCCAAAAAACGCCAGTGAGCCGATGACAGCTGTCACAAACATGATCGCTCCCATCGGAACGGCTGTTGTCTCATTAATGCCTACAAGCGGTGACACGATTGAACCGAGGAGCAGCGGGAGCATTCCAAGCAGCGCACTTGCACTTCCGGCGCGGTGCCCCTGCTTTTCCATGGCCAAGGTAAACGTGCTGGTCAGAACCATGCCGATCGTAATCATGTAAATGAAAATGGATATGACTAATGTAGCAAGAGGACCGTGAATCATGGTCATGGTTAATAGCACAGCCGTCGCAATCACAGCCGTAATGACCGCTATACGAAGAAGGCTTTTTTCATGAATGATTCCGCCAAAGCGTCCGATGATAAAGCTGCCCGATATAATCGCCAGCCCGTTAATGCCAAAAAGAATACTAAATACCTGCGGAGACACCCCGTAGATGTCCTGGTATACAAAAGGCGTACCAGACACATATGCAAAGCTTCCCCCGTGAATAAATCCGACAGTTAACGCGTACCCCATAAAGGATCGATCCTTCAGCAGGCTGCCCATCGTTTTGACGGATGTTCCGATTGAGCTTGGAATCCGTTTTTCCGGCGGAAGCGTTTCTTTTAACCTCAATGCAATCAGAAGAACGAGTAAAAATCCGATGATCATGAGGACGTGAAAAATTGTATGCCACGTTGCGAACGGCAAAAGCAAAATGGCACCGCCTGTCATAGGCGCAACCATTGGCGCCACCGCGGTAATGACCATTAACAGCGAGAAAAATTTAGAAAGCTCTCTTCCGGTAAACACATCGCGGACGATTGCGCGAGACAGCACAAGCCCTGCAGAAGCAGTGAAGCCCTGTAAAAAACGCGCAGACACTAAAGTTGTTATATTGGGCGACAGTGCACAAAACAGAGAAGATAACGCAAATAAAAAAATACAGATTAATAGCGGTTTTCGTCTTCCCTGCGCATCGCTGACTGGCCCGACAATCAGCTGGCCGATCGTAAGCCCGACCAGACAGGCTGTTAAACTTAACTGAACAAGTGAAGCACTTGCTGATAAATCTTCCGCGATTTCAGGAAAACTTGGCAAATACATATCTATATTAAGCGGGCCCAATATAGCAAGCATGCCGAGCAGAAACGCTAGTGCCAAGCGTTCTTTTCCAGTTGGATTGTGCAGCATGTTATCAAACCTTCCCTTCAACCTAGTCCCTTATATAATGGATGTCAGCTCCAACAATGGATTGAAGCTGTGAAACATTTGTATATTGTATCATAACTTTCAGCCTGTGAAAGCCGCTTGAGCACGGGCTCGGCAAAGTGATATTCCGCTGGGAGGTTTTTCGAAGATGCAAATGGCTTGCAAGATGAAATCAATCGTTGTATATTAATTGACGTGTCAATCATTGATATATCAATTAATAGTTTTGACAGGAAAGAAGGGATGGGTTTTGGCGTCATTTTGTTCAGAGGAAGCCGAGATTTTATATCAGCTGCAAGGCGTGAACAAGGTGATTGGCGTGAAGTTCGAGGCATGCACGGGCATCAGCCAATCTCGTTTGGAATTGCTGACATTGCTTTATCATGCAGATGAGATCAGTCAAAGCGACCTTCAAAAGAAAGTAAATATCGATAGCGCAGCCGTTACCAGACACCTGAAACAGCTGGAAACCAAAGGCATGGTATCAAGGCGGCGCAAGCCTGAGGACAACCGCATCACCCTTGTTCGGTTAACAGACCAAGGAAGAGAGCGAATTGAGTCTTCTAAGAAGGAAAAGGAGCGTTTCATGAAGGAAATGCTCGCAAATGTAAGCGCAGAAGAACGCCGCCTGCTCATTGATGTGCTGGCGCGCATGCGAAACAATATAGATAATATCGAAGCTTAAGAGGAGTGTATCAACATGATCAAAACAAACGATTTTATGGAAATTATGAAAGGCCGCCGTTCTATCCGCAACTATGATCCGGCAGTAAAAATCAGCAAAGAAGAAATGACAGAGATCTTAGAGGAAGCAACAACTGCCCCATCTTCTGTTAACGCGCAGCCATGGCGTTTTCTTGTCATTGACAGCCCGGAAGGAAAAGAAAAACTCGCACCGCTTGCAAGCTTTAACCAAACACAGGTCACAACATCATCTGCTGTCATCGCTGTATTTGCAGACATGAATAATGCAGACTACTTAGAAGAAATCTATTCAAAAGCTGTGGAACTCGGTTACATGCCGCAGGAGGTCAAAGACAGACAAATCGCCGCGCTGACCGCACATTTTGAAAAGCTTCCGGCACAGGTCAACCGTGAAACGATCCTGATTGACGGAGGTCTTGTTTCCATGCAGCTGATGCTGACTGCACGCGCGCATGGCTACGATACAAACCCGATCGGCGGATACGATAAAGAAAACATCGCGGAAACCTTCGGATTAGATAAAGAACGTTATGTACCGGTTATGCTACTTTCTATCGGAAAAGCTGCAGATGAAGGCTATGCTTCCTACCGTCTGCCGATTGATACAATTGCAGAATGGAAATAAAAACAAAGAGCCCAGGAATGTTTTCCGGGCTCTTTGTTTTTAAGTACAGCCGCCGTTTGATCGTCTGACCTTTTTCGGGTAACACGTCTGAAGTTAGTCGTTTAGTCATGAAAAAAGAGTGATGACCATTCATCACTCTTCTCTCAATTATTCTTTTCCTTTCTTCCTGCCGAACGGCCACCAGTTTCCTTCTCCAAAGGTCGCAATGATTGCCGGAATGAAGAGCGGAAGTATGACAAGGCCGTAAAGCAAGAGTCCGATGATGATAACACTTGCCACCTGCATCAGTGTATTGACGCCTGAAGGCATCATCGCCGCGAACGTACCGGCCAATATAATGGCAGCTGTAATAATGACAGATCCCATTTTGCTCATTGACCTGACGACACCTTGCTGAATGCCAAGGTGCACCTCTTCCTTAAATCGATCAAGCAAGAAGATTGAATAATCTACCCCTAACGCGATCAAGATGACAAAGCTGAAGAATGGTACTGCCCAGCTGACGCCGGCGTTTCCTAAGCCATTTACAAAAATTAATTCTGTTATGGATATCGACGTATAGTACGTCAGCAGCAGTGACGCGAGCATATAAATCGGCATGATCATGGAGCGGAACAAAATGGTTAACACGATAAACAGGCCTATAATCATGATCACCATTGTTCTGGAGAAGTCCGTTGTGGACAGCTCTTTTAAGTCCGCATTCATACTCGTGACCCCGCCGTATACGATCTGTGCATCCTCCAAAGGAGTGCCGTCAACTTCGTTTGCGACAGCTTTTTTAATTTGGTTTATTGTCGTAATAGCTTGTTCTGAGTAAGGATTTGAATCCAGAACGACACTTAATTGAACACCTTTTCCGTCCGCAAAGGAATACTGGTCAATTGACTTCTTAAAGTCTTTGTCCTTCATTACTTGATCAGGAATGAATATGCCTGTATCTCTTACAGTTGGACTTTTGCTCATGTCCTCTAACATATCACTGGAAGCTGTAATACCGTCAGAGACTTTCGTCAGGCCATCATTTGCGCTTTTCACGCCTTCGGACAGCTTCTTCAGGCTTTCTGTCAGCGTTCCGGCTTGTGCCTGCTGGCCTGAGAGCTGCTGGTTCGCTTGTTCAAGGCCGGTTTGAATCTGGCCAAGCTGTCCGCTGATTGCCGTAAGCTGCTGCACGGTCTGTGCGGTATTGCCGGTTTGGGAAATCTGTTTGCTCATGAGCTGCAGCTGCTGATTGATTTTGCCCAAGCCATCTGCCGCATCGCCCAGTGAACCGCCAGACTCTCCATTTGAGGCCGAGCCGGTTTGCCCTGCCATTTGATTCAGTCCGTTTTCTATATCCGTTAATCCGCTTTGGACATCGGCAATCCCTTTTACCGTCTTATCCAGCCCGTCTGAAACCGATCCTAGCTGGTTATCAATATATAAATCTTTGATTTTTTTACCAGTCGGCTGCGTAATAGTCATAACAGAGTCAACATGATCAACTTTCTCGATCGCTTTGCTGATATTTCCTAGATAAGGGATTGTATCAGCTGTTGTAAGATCTTTGTCTCCTTTTACGACAACATTGATCGGGAACGCTTTTCCTTCCCCGAATCCATCCTTAATGGCCTCGAGAGCTTTTATAGATTTATAATCGCTGCTGATTTCCGCAGTTGAGTCGAATGAAATCTGGTCATCATAGGTCAAGATGAACGGAAGCGTGATAATGACCGTGATGACTATAAACAGAAACGGACGAGCGACGGAATGCCTGCCGAGAAACGCCCATAATTTGTTATCACTGTGCGACAGCACTTTCTTAGAAGGCCAGAATAATTTTTCACCCAGCGTCACCATAAATAATGGCAGCAGTGTGTAGAGGATGATCATTAAAATTCCCACACCGACTGCTACCCCTACTGCGGATTGGAAAATCGCAAACTTCGCAAATCCTAAGGCGGAAAATCCGATCAATACCGCAAATCCGCTGATAAATAAGGTATTTCCCCCTGTGCGGTAAGCGATAAGCGCCGCTTCTTTTTTATCATGCCCGTTTGCCAATTCTTCACGGAATCGTGTAAGAAGCAGTATGCAGTAATCTGTTCCAATGCCGAACAGGATCGCAACTAAGAAGGTTTGCGTGAACGTCGAGATAGGAAAATCAACATTGTATACAAGGATGCCCAGTATGGATTGACTGATCAGATAAGAAAAACCGACAACCACAATCGGAATAAAAGGCGTCACAACAGATCGGAACACGATCAACAGTAAACCGATGATCAGGCAGACTGTGATCACTTCCGTTTTCTTAAGCCCTTCCTCTGAGCTGTGAGCGAAATCCTGGTTGATAAGGGAAGCTCCCGTAATATATGCCGTCAAATCATCAGGAACGATTTGATAAATCTCGTCCGCAATTTTTTCCGCCTTTTTATCAGAACCTGTAATCGTGACAGGCATGAGAACGGTTTTCTTGTCTTTCGACATCAACTGGTCTTTGACTTCTTTTTCCGCTGACAGAGGAGATGTTACCTCTTCTACACCGTCGATCTTTTTGATTTTATCGATCATGGCGCGGAGCTGGTCCTCTGTTTCTTTCTTTAAAGCGTGGTCTAATGTAAAGACAACACTGATCGAATTATTGTCTTCTCCCGCTTGTTTTAAAATGGCGTTTGCCCTTTCTGAAACCGCATCAGCGGGAAGCTGCGCCTGCCCCTTTTGATTGGCCAGCTCCGTTAAGTTCGGAGAAAACAAACTCAAAACGACGGTAAGTGCTAATACTATGGCTGCAATTGCCCACTTGAATTTGATGATTGCTCTCATTCGGCAGAATCTCCTCCTTTAAATTTGCTTTTTAAAATGGTGAATATCTCGATGATGGAATGTAAGTGTTCCTCATCTATATCATCGATCAGCGGTTTGAGCGCATTAAAGATGGCAGAATCTAATTCTTCTAGTATGTGTTCACCGCTGGGTGTAATGTTAATAAGCTTAGAGCGCCTATCACTTTTTGCCGGACAGTCGTCCCATTGAACCAATCCCTTTTCGAGCAGCTTTTTCAGTCTGTTAGAGATCGCGCTCTTATGTACATTTTGGTACATGGCCAGGCTGCCGGGAGAGGTTGGGCCCTTGACTTTTAAAATTTTCAACAGGTCTGCCTGTTCCCTTGAGATATGCTTGAAGACATCCTGATTGATTTCACGATGCACAAATTCTGTCCCTTCAAGCAGGACTTCCACAAACAGGTTTATCGCCTGGCATAGCTTTTGTTCATTCAATATCTTCCCCTCCTCATTATAGTTTACCCCGCTAAACTTTATGTTCAATGTCAATTAGTTTATTCCCCTAAACCATATATGTCAACAGATTTTATTCACGAGCACTCTACATAAGAACCCACGTTCGTGTATAATGGAAGATATACACACGAAAGGGGGAATTTTAACATGTCAGATTTGGCATTCAAATTGTATGAATATAACGTCTGGGCCAATCAACAAATATTCAACCGATTAAAAGAGCTTCCAAAAGAGGTATACCATCAAGAAATTCAAAGTGTGTTTCCGTCAATATCCCATGTATTGTCTCATGTTTATCTTTCTGATCTCGGCTGGATTGAAGTGTTTTCCGGCAAAACCTTGAGCGATGCGTTGGCTTTAGCTGAACAGCTTAAAGAACAGACAGAGGCAAAAGAAATAGAGGAAATGGAAGACCTTTTTCTGAGGTTATCCGAGCGCTTTACACTATTTTTACAGCAAAAAGAACAGCTCAATAAGCCACTCCAGATTCAAAATCCCTCAAGCGGCATCATGAAAACAACTGTTTCCGAACTGATTCCCCACGTTGTCAATCACGGGACATACCACCGCGGCAATATCACAGCAATGCTGCGGCAGGCAGGCTACGCATCCGCACCGACAGATTACGGGCTCTACCTGTTTATGAAAAAAACTGAAAAAGCATAAGAAAGCGGCTCCCTAAATGGAGCCGCTTTTTTCGGGAAATAGTCCAAATCACATTAAAATTCTTTTCATCAATCCTTTTTTAGTAAAAAAGATAGAAATTTTAGTGTTATAATAATCATTAAAAATAGATTGCTGACTCAATAAACAATTTTCAATGGAGGAACACATAAAGTGACAGACGACATGACGAAAGACAATATAAATCAGCAAACGTTGCAGAGAGGCTTGAAAAACAGGCATATCCAGCTCATCGCCATCGGCGGAGCCATTGGGACAGGCTTATTTCTCGGCTCAGGCAAATCGATTCATTTTGCCGGACCGTCGATTTTATTTGCTTATATGATCACAGGGATCATTTGCTTTTTAATTATGAGATCGCTGGGTGAACTGCTGTTATCAAACTTGAACTATCACTCTTTTGTGGATTTTGTACAAGACTACCTAGGCGATATGGCAGCATTTATCACCGGCTGGACATATTGGTTCTGCTGGATTTCCATTGCGATGGCTGATCTGACAGCAGTCGGGCTCTACACTCAATATTGGCTCCCGGGTGTGCCGCAATGGGTGCCTGGCTTAATCGCTCTTATTATTTTACTGATTATGAATCTGGCGACAGTCAAGCTTTTTGGAGAATTAGAATTTTGGTTTGCTTTGATTAAAGTCATTGCCATTTTGGCGTTAATCGTCATTGGCCTTGTGATGATTTTCAAAGGCTTTTCCACAAGCTCAGGAGTGTCCAGCTTCACAAATCTCTGGAGCCACGGAGGCCTGTTCCCGAATGGCATGCACGGGTTTATCCTCTCCTTCCAGATGGTTGTGTTTGCTTTTGTCGGCATTGAACTTGTCGGGATTACGGCCGGTGAAACAGAAAACCCTGAAAAAGTAATCCCTAAGGCGATCAACAATATTCCTGTCCGTGTGCTGCTTTTTTATATCGGGGCTCTTCTCGTGATTATGAGCATCTATCCTTGGGATGTCATCAATCCCAGCGAAAGCCCATTCGTACAAGTATTTGTCGCGGTTGGCATCGTCGGGGCTGCAAGTATTATCAACTTTGTTGTGTTGACATCCGCTGCTTCAGCATGCAACAGCGCTGTATTCAGTACAAGCCGTATGGTCTATTCCCTGGCGAAAGATCACAATGCGCCTGAGTCAATGGCGAAACTGACTCAGCGTAAAGTGCCTAGAAATGCTTTATTCTTTTCGGCTATCGTGATTTTAATCGGTGTTACGTTAAACTACATCATGCCAGAAGGCGTATTCACCCTGATCACAAGCATTTCAACCGTATGCTTTATCTACATTTGGGGGATTACGGTCATCTGCCATATGAAATACCGCAAAACAAGACCTGAATTAGCGAAAACAAACAAGTTTAAGCTTCCGCTTTATCCGTTTACAAATTACCTGATTCTTGCGTTCCTGGCGTTTGTTCTGGTTGTGCTGGCACTGGCACAGGATACTCGTGTTTCCTTATTTGTCACACCGGTTTGGTTTATTTTGCTGATTGTGATTTATAAAGTGAGAAAAGCGAAGCATCAATAAGACTCGAAACTCCTGCCTCAAAAATGAGAGCAGGAGTTTTTTTGATGAAAATGACCTTTGCTTTTGAATTTGAAGGTATGCTATAGTATTTGTAATCAAACAAGAAGGGATGATGGGTGGACAATGATTAACTAATCTTATTTTTACCGTTTGAAATCAATATTTCAAATCAGAAAAAATAGGATTAGTCTGCCCATTTTCTATATATACGACACTGCTATTTATAAATAAATAGCTTATTTGATCATGCAACGGCGCGGCTAATCCTTCCAACACATTTTGGGAGGATTTTTTTATTCTCCCTTTAAAGCGAGGGATATGGATGAAAGAGATCGTAACATTAACAAATGTCAGCTATGAAGTGAAGGATCTGACTGTTTTTAAAAACATAAATGCCAGTGTTCAGCAAGGAGATATCATTGGGATTATCGGCAAAAACGGTGCTGGGAAATCTACGCTGCTGCACCTCATTCACAATGACTTAGCCCCTGCACAGGGACAAATCCTTCGGCAGGATATAAAAATGACGATGGTTGAACAGGAAACCGCGGCGTATTCCTTTGCGGATCAGACACCTGCCGAAAAGAAATTATTGGAGAAATGGCGTGTGCCCGTCCGTGATTTCCAACAGTTAAGCGGCGGTGAAAAACTGAAAGCGCGGCTGGCGAAAGGACTATCAGAGGATGCAGATCTGCTGCTGTTAGATGAACCGACAAACCACCTTGATGAAAAAAGCTTGCAATTTCTCATTCAACAGCTGAAAAGTTATAGAGGCACTGTAATTCTTGTTTCTCACGATCGTTATTTTTTAGACGAAGCCGCAACAAAAATATGGTCGCTTGAGGATCAGACGCTGATTGAATTCAAAGGGAATTACTCCGGGTATATGAAGTTCCGGGAAAAGAAAAGACTCGCCCAGCAGCGTGAATATGAAAAGCAGCAAAAAATGGTTGAACGGATTGAAGCACAAATGAATGAGCTCGCTTCTTGGTCGGAAAAAGCCCACGCCCAATCGACGAAAAAGGAAGGGTTTAAAGAATATTACAGGGTAAAAGCGAAGCGTACGGATGCCCAGATAAAATCCAAGCAGAAGCGGCTTGAAAAAGAGCTGGAAAAAGCAAAGGCGGAACCCGTTACCCCAGAATATACAGTCCGCTTTTCAATCGATACAACCCACAAAACAGGAAAACGTTTTTTAGAAGTTCAGAATGTAACAAAAGCGTTTGGAGAAAGGACCCTCTTTAAAAACGCAAACTTTACAATTCAGCACGGCGAAAAGGTAGCGATCATAGGACCCAATGGCAGCGGAAAAACAACATTATTGAAAATCATTCTGGGACAGGAAACAGCTGAGGGAAGTGTATGGGTGTCGCCGTCCGCAAATATCGGCTATTTAACGCAAGAGGTGTTTGATTTGCCTTTAGAACAAACACCGGAAGAGTTATTTGATCATGAAACATACAAAGCAAGAGGGCACGTTCAAAGTCTGATGAGGCACTTAGGTTTTACAGCTGCCCAATGGACTGAACCGATCAAGCATATGAGTATGGGTGAGCGTGTAAAGATCAAGCTGATGGCATATATGCTGGAGGAAAAAGACGTGCTGATTTTAGATGAGCCGACAAACCATCTCGACCTGCCTTCACGCGAACAGCTGGAAGAAACACTGTCACAATACAGCGGCACATTGCTGGCGGTTTCACATGACCGATACTTTCTCGAAAAAACAACAAACAGTAAACTCATCATCTCAAACAACGGCATCGAAAAGCAGTTAAACGACGCTCCTTCAGAAAGAAATGAGCGGGAGGAGCTTCGATTAAAGCTTGAGACAGAAAGACAAGAAGTGCTGGGCAAGCTCAGTTTTATGACGCCAAATGATAAAGGGTACAAGGAGCTTGATCAGGCTTTCAATGAGCTTACGAAACGAATGAAAGAGCTGGATCAATAGCGTGTAGGGGATACCAAGGGCTGTTCGCCCTTGGTATTTTTCAAGCTTTTTCCTTCAGCCCTCGCCAAAAAATATCGAAGGAAATCTCTAAAGACCGCTCAAATGATTGTTTATTCTCATAAACCAGCTGAATGTTCAGCCCGTCAAAAAGAGTGATGAAGGCTATCGCACACTTCTCGGGCGGACAGGTGATGACCGATTCTTTAAAAACAAGTGCAACCCGGCTTTTCAAAGCATGCAGAAACATCAAGTACTGGGCTGAAATAAAATCACTTACTTCAGCAGGAGCCTTAAACGACATCGCCTGCAAAAAGGCTACATTGGGCATAGCATGAAAGCGCACCTGTGTTTCTTTTAAAAAATCATATATAAGATTCTTGGCTGGCATATGCTTTCGTGATTCAAAAAAATCATTGATAAACGCTACTTCTTCTTCAACAATCTCGGGGTATACTTCCATCAGCAGATCCTTTTTTGACGAGAAATGGTAGGACAGAGATTGTTTCCGAATTCCTAATTCTTTTGCAATATGTGCCATTTTGACTCCCTCGTAGCCAAGTTCATTAAATTGGCGAACGGCTGTGCGTTTTATATTCTCACGGGTCACTGTTCTGCCCTCCCCAAATTATTTCATCCGTTTTCTCTTGGAACAGATAAATAAAATATATAATAAAAGAAACAACAGGTACACCAAAATAGAAGCGATATAAAGCTCCCGATAAGAATAAATCGTTGCCACCACACCTAATAACAATGATCCTCCGCCAATTCCCATATCAAAAAAATTAAAGAATGTCCCCATAGCATCCTCATGTTCATGCTCTTCTACAAGATTGATACACCATGTCTGGATAGCCGGAAATATTGAGCCGAACCCAAATCCGTAACATATCGCCGCAGTAAAAAACATTGCATTGGTTTGGGCAATATATAATATTGAAAGGCCTGCTATTGAGAATATTGATGCGGGGATAAGGATGGCTGCCGCTCCGAATCGGTCAAATATTTTCCCGGAGATAAGACGTATAAAAAAACTGGCTGCTGCAATCAGAAAGAAAAACATTCCGACACTTCGGAAACCTTTTTCGATCGCATAGAGCGCAAAGAAGGACATGATCCCAGATGCAGCAATGCCTACTAATAAAATAAGAAACGAAGGAAACAGCACACGTCTTTCTAACACCTTTACCTTTACCATTCCCTTTTCAGCCGTGTCTTTTGCTTCTGGCTGCCTCCGCACAAGTAAAGCCATAAGCACAGCCAGTAAAAGAATGGACATCCCGCCAAGAAAAAGCCTCTCAAAATCATAAAGCTCCAGTGCTGCGATACCAATCATAGGCCCAACCGAAACTGCAATCGTTTCGCCTACCCCAAAATATCCAATCCCCTCACCTCGGCGCTCCTTCGGAATAATTTCCGCGGCAATCGTGGCAAAATAAGTAGTTGCTAATCCAAAACCGGCACCATGTATTAAGCGAATGAGCAATAGGACGCTCACATCTGACGCCAAATAATATGCACCGGTTGAGCAGGCACTGATAACAATTCCAAATATAAGTAAATATTTTTTATTAAATCGTTTTGCCAAAACCCCTGCAAAAGGACGTATGGCAATGGCAGATATCATAAAAATACCTGTAACCAATCCGACTTGCTTTGCCCCTCCTCCGATAGCAGTTACAAACAATGGCAATGTCGGCAATAACATTTCAAACACCATAAATAAAAAGGCATTTGAAAGTGTGACAAAAATAAATGATAAGGACCACATTTTTGCAGTATGTATTTTTTCCGCCTGTAACTCCATGAGCTTCTTCTCCTTTTCTGTTGATCGATTTAATTGGTTACACTCACTTTATCTGACTATAGTCAGATTGTAAACTGGAAATCCACGAAAAAATTATGATAACCATTTATTTTTAAATGTTTTCACTCAAAAAAACTGACAATAGTCAGACTTCCAAATGAAAGAAAATAAGTTTGATTCGATCGTTATAGGCGAGAAGCTCCGTAAAATGTTGACGATTTCAATAATAATGCACATAAAAAAAGAACAACACACGTTGTCCTTGTTTATATCTTAAAGTACCCTGTCACCACTTCCAGATAGGCATTTCCATACTGGAGGAAAGGATCAGAGCCTGCTGCCGTCATAGGACACCATTTTGTTTTCAAACATCAAAACGAACTGAAAATGATAAAAAGTGTTCCCCTAAATCAAATGCAAAAGAAGGGAAATAACGGAAGACAGTAGAAGGATAAACCCAACAAACAAAATGAAGATGGATCATATGACTGAAAACTTTTACTGTGATGAGGTATTTAGCGGCAAAACGAAAGTGAATAAGGTAATAGAGACGGATAACATATTGGCTTACTATCATACAAAGCCTTTTTATCCGGTTCATATTGTAGCTGTTTCCAAGAGACATATCTCTTCGTTAATCACCTTGGAAGAGTCCGATCATGACTTACTTCTTGAATTAATGAGTGTCATTCAAGAAGTCGCTTCCATGGTGACGGACGAAAAAGGCGCATGCCGTGTAATCACCAACTTAGGAGCTTACCAGGACTCTAAACATTTACATTGGCATATTGTGTTTGGAGAACCGCTTAAGTAAGCGTCTGGGGTCAGCACAGCTGTTTCCGCATACGTATATTGGTCATGGCATAACCCATCTTCTGATAAAGATAGACGGCTGTCTCGTTGTGTGCAAATACATGTAGAGCCAGCCTTTCCGCACCAAGCTCTCTTGCTCTTTCATCAAGCGTTTGAAGCGCCAATTGAGCAAGTCCTTTTCCGCGAAAGGCTTCATACAATCCAAAGGAATAGATAAACGCTTCCTTTTGCGGATGAAATGGATCAGCATACAGCCAGAGCCAGCCCATTCTTTCCCCTTGGTCATTTGTGATGTTCCAAAAATAATGATTGCTGCTGTCTCGCCCATTCGGAATCATGTTCTCATATGCTTGCTCCGATTTCTCAAATGCCTCTTTTTCCGTCCAAGTTCCTGACGTTATGTTTTGTTTCGCATAATTTTGCACGGACATCCCGCGAAAGGCTTCGAACTCTTCCTCAGTCATGTCTTCCAAAGTTAATGCCATCCTGTATTCCTCCTTTATAAAAAAGCCCAGCTGATGCCGGACGAATAACGCAGAAATGGAGCTCTATTTTACTGATTCAGTTAATTCCTGGACTTTCTATTATTCGATAAGAAAAGGAGATTTCCTGCAAATGGGCTTGTTCTTAAACATTAGTGAAAAGCTTACGTGTAACTCCCCATGATGATCATGATAGAAACAATCAAACAGATCATCGCTGGTATCGCCATGATGACCGATTGTCTTGCTCGAAACATATGCGCATGAATTGCTCCCGCCATGAGAACGACAAACAGAAAACCTGCTCCAATCGCTGCATACCGATTCCAAATTCCCGCGATCATAGCAAGTGCCCCGGCTATTTCAAGAATGCCAGTAACAGTCAGAAACCATAATGGATATTGATAATGCCGCCAATGCTCAACTTGAAAGGGAACGCGGCTTACCTTTATGATGCCTCCCGCAAGCATAAAAACTGCCAAACTGACTTTCATAATAATAGATATCATCTTACGTCATTCCCTTTCGGAAGCATCCCGTATATTAAAAGATTCACAACCTCTGCTGCGAGGCTTGCCGGATTTTTGATTCCGGTTAACAAAAATGAATCGGTTAAATGTTCAATCATGCCGACCAAACACTCAGCGACAGTTTCCATATCCAGTTCAGAGCAAAAATAGCCAAGCCGCTGTTCTGCTTCTAAGTTCTCTTTCAAAACCATCGCCAAGTCTTTTTTCATTTGTTTTGCTTCCGGGTTGAGAAAAAAGCCGATCTTGGTTACATCCTTGTCCTCAGCCAAAAATTGAAAAACAGTCTCTACAGCTAGCAGTACCCGTTTTGACACATCCTCCGTGTTTAATCCGTTTTCCAGAAGAACTGACTCTGTCAGCTTTTTGACTCGAGAGTGAAAATCGGTTATTAACTCAGCAAAGATGGCTTCTTTGCTTTGAAAGTACAGGTAAAATGAAGGCTGTGTGAACCCAGCTTTTTCACAATTTCACTTACCTTCGCGTCATGGAATCCCTGAATCGAAAATTCATTAGCGGCAGCTTTGAGTAACCGTTTCCGGCTTTCTTCTCCTTTACGTCCTTTTTTACTTTTCAACGAGGACCACCCTCAAAAATAATACTCGCAAGTAATGTTACTCACGAGTATCATTTCATGGCATTAGCTTCATTGTCAATGATTTCAAACTGATCCTGTTTGCCAACTTCCTTTATTAAAGGGTCTCATGTATTTCGAATAACTGAATCAATTCATTGATTCCTATATCAATGGCTTTTCATTCACTGATAAGTATTTGCTGAATAGATTGAAATTCAGGCTGTGACAAACTTTATTCTTTTTTTCTAACGAGCATCACTCCGGGGCCAGATAGAGTTTTGCCCGCAAATGCAAGGAACAATTGGGTGCGGCGGCGCATACTGTACTGTACAGAATGATGGAAGGGTGTGATAGGATGCCGTCTACAGTAATCAACCTATATTATTTGAAGATCAACAGTATTTCGGGCAATGGTTCAATTACAATAGGCGAAGCTGCTTATAACAGCCCTACCAACAATCAAAAATCTCAAGGAACCAATTCTTCTTTCGGTGATACATCACCTACAGAATCCGTAATGGAAAACTTCTTAAACGATCCTGATGTAAATGACCAGACATCTATCGGCAACTCTGATACATCCAATGTTAATGCTCCTCCGATTGCACCACCGCCAATTTTAGATTAAAGGGGTTTCGTCTATGCCATATCAAATTAATATCGCAAATATTAAGATCAACGGCGTCACGCAAAACGGAAATATAGATGTCGGCCCAACCGTGCACAACAGCCATACAGCAAACAGCAAATACTTTGGTGCAAACTTTTCCTTAGGAGATCTTTCGCCTACGTCT
Source organism: Bacillus sp. AMCV2 (assembly GCF_056033925.1). Lineage (NCBI taxonomy): Bacteria > Bacillati > Bacillota > Bacilli > Caryophanales > Bacillaceae > Bacillus > Bacillus sp. AMCV2. The sequence goes on along the minus strand of NZ_JBVYIB010000002.1, from coordinate 609,908 downwards.
TCACTTTTAAACACTGGAAATATTGATTCAGACGTTAGTGATCAAGACCAAATCGGAAACCCTTCTGCACCGATTTCAAATCAAATTTAAGGAGAATCTCATATGGATTTCGAAAAAATTCGAAAATGGCTTGAGATTACGAATGAATATAAGCAAAGTGACTTTTGGACAAATGTGCTCAAGTATAAAGCTCCTGAACAATTTTTTGATTCCGATGCTTATACGCTCGTTTATGATTTTTATCAAGATGAAGAATATAATTTTATCATTGTGGAAATGCCCGGTGTGTATGAGGAGGAATTAACGATACGCTTACTATCTGAAACCCAGCTGCTGATCAAAGGAACCGTCACCCCTCTTTTTCCTGCCGAAATGGAGGTGCAGCGTGAACGGTATTACGGCGAAATTGAGCGGACGATTCAGCTTCCTGAAGCTACTGAATTTCATTTATTACAGTTTCAGATGTTAAACGGGCTTCTGCACATTTCGTACCCAAGACAAGTTGAAACCATTGCGTTCAATAAGGGGCTTTAAGATTGATTGTTCCTTCATTCCTTATCCATAGGGGCTGATATATGGTCTTTATATTGATCCACATAAATATCCCCATTACCCAGCAGCACTGCGTACACGGTCTCTTTCACCTTTATGTCTCTTTTTCGCAATTCTTCCAAAAGCCAGGATTCCGTCAAACGATTCTGCTTTAAATTATTCTCAATGATTTCTCCGTCCATAATAAGCTCTATCGGAAGCCTGTGTTCTTGGTTTACCGCAATCATTAAATCCTGTTTGGTCACATGCCGGAATTGCGGTTTTCTTAACACAGTCAGCTGACCATTCGTTTCAAGAATGGCAAAAAGTACTTCTTCGATATTAAATATTTCTTTTTCCCGTAATTGCTGATTTAAATAATCAAGTGTGTAACGCATTTTCCTCATATTTGATTCAAGTATCTTCCCGTTTTGAATCAGCACTGTAGGATCTCCGGCAAAAAATTTCCTCAGCTTCCTGTTCTTTATCGACAGGAACGAAATAAGAAAAATGGCGTTCCCCGCCTCCCAGATTGTTTTGGCCAAAAAACTCCTGCTGCTATCATTGTTTGGCTTAATATATCCATCTATACCAAAAATATCGTTTGGTTTAGGACAGAATGAACCAACTGCCTTTCGGATATATTAAATTGCGATTGGCCGATAGAAAAGCCAATCCCATGACAAATCTAATTCATCATTGGTCAGGTGGTAGCATGAATTTCACTTGGGAATCTCTTGTTCTCATTGTAGCCGGAGTCATTTTGCTGAGAATTTCAGGAATGAAATCAATCGCACAAATGACTTCAACTCAAACGGTTGTCATGATTTCAATCGGAACTATTATCGTGCAGCCAATCATCAAGTACAGCCTTTTCAAAACATTAATTGCGGCGGCAATTTTCACAATAACACTCATCGTTATAGAATGGATCCAAATGAGATCGAACTTCATTGAAAAGATGTTGACCGGAAAAGCAAAAGTTGTTATTGAAAACGGACAGCTTCATATCGAAAACTTAAAGAAGATGAGACTTACAGTTGATCAACTTGAAATGCATCTAAGGCTTCACGGCGTTACGGCTATACAAGATGTCAAAATTGCGACATTAGAGGCAAACGGGCAATTAGGAATAGAATTAACTGATGACGCCAAACCCTTAACTGTCAGGGATCTGAAAAAACTCATTCACCCGGATTTCATAAATAAGGACGGACAAGCCCATTTGTCTAGCAATCAGAATATTTTTGATGAAATTGGTAAAAAGAATAAAAAAAACATCCCTAAAAAACTGCATTAACAGGCACTTGTGGAATTTTGCAGGTTTTTGTCTCTCGTTAAATGTTTTTGCCGTTTTGTTTAAGCAATTGCTGCTCACACACCATATTGTATAAACAGTCATAACAGAGAGGAGAGATGAAAGATGAAATTCCCAGTATATATTCATTCGATATCCGGAAACAGCATTTTTAATAACGGTTTTGCATTCTCCATCAGCCCTTTCTCTGTTTCTAAAGAGACAGATGGTTCCGGAGGGAATAATACAGGTTTGGTTTTTGAATCCAATGCTTTAAGCCAAACAAGCTCCGCCAATCAAGCCCTACATGTTACAAATGCGGTCCAAGAACTGCTTTCCAAGCTTTTAGCGTAAAAATAAGAAATGAACACTTCATGAGGTGCCGTATGCCTTTTCCAATTATTCACACAAACTTTTGGGATGCTGTGATAGCCGTTCCAATCATTATATTGATAACCCAAATCCTCAAAATATTATTGAAAATCCCCAAAACATTTGTACCGTCAGTTGCCTTAATAACAGGCCTTGTCATTTCTGTTTTCATAAGCCATCGACACAGCCTCTTTTCTGGCGTATTTATGGGCTGGTTTTATGGCTACGCTGCTATAGGCTCCTACTCATCATTAAAAACGACCATCTTATCCTTTAGGCAAACGAAAAACGATACATCAAATTCATAGATGACATATAACGATCTGCCGCCTCTTTATCAGGCGGCTTTATTTCTGCTGATAGGTTGATCATCTTCAAAAAAGATGCTCAATCACTCACTTAAAGAGGCGCTATTATTTTTACCATTATGTTGATGCAATGATATAAAAACGCAATATCATAGAAGTAAATAGACTGCCAGCGTCCTCTATGACGGCTACTTCTGAGTGAAAGGAGTTTTTGAAGCATGCGATCTCAAATCAACATTTCAAATCTCACGATAAATGGAATGACACAAAACGCCAATACAGATATCGGACAAAACTTGCAAAACAGCCATACTGCGAACAGCAAAAATTACGGAGTCAATTTCACATTAGGAGATTATTCTCCTTCTAATTCAATTATTATTTCAGCAAGTTGTGATAATGATACAAGTGATCAAGGGCAGGTTGATAACCCTTCTTCACCTAGTGAAGAATAAATTGATGCAAAAAAAGAACTCATTTGAGTTCTTTATTTACCTTATTTCTTTATTCACCTTCATATAATCGATAAACCCTTTTCAGCTTTTGTTCAAGCTGTTCAAAATGAACAAAACGGGCTTCTCTTAGAAACTCAGTCCCATCAATGAACAAAAGAAGCACAGGAACGGTGAAAACTGAAAATCTGCCGGCGACCTCTGTTACATCGTCAGCATTGATATGCCCCAATTTGATGTTTGGAAACTGATCCAATACTATTCTGAGCTGGGGCAGAACTGCGTGACATACTGTACAGCCAGGCCTTGATATATAAATAAAACTGAATTTGTGCTGTTTGATAAAATTTTCTATAGAATCTAATGAATGTAATCCTGTCATCTCTTTCATCCATTTACTCCTTCAAATAGGTCTGTTTTTCATGACCAAGCTCATCAATACGTATCATTCACTATACAGATTTATATTTATGATATCCGCTTTTTTGCTTTGCAGAGTACCTGCAAGTTTGCCGAAAATATCAAAATAAAAGAACAGTTACTGACAAGCAGCAACTGTTCTTACATACTTTCTTATTAAAAATGCAAAGCGTAAGCTCCTGAACCGATGAGTGCAACCCCTATGGAAACTGCAATGAGCACCAGGTTATATTCAAAACCTCCCGCGCCATTCGCAAAACCTTTCGCGCCATGGACTTTTACGATGGCACCTAACATAATGATCGTTATGATAGCAGCTCCAAGCGGGAGGAATACGCCTAAAATAAATAGAATTCCGCTTACTAACTCCCCAAGACCTGATAGCGCGGCCGCAACGTTTCCTGGTTTCACCCCAATTGATTCGAACCATTGTCCGGTTCCTTTAATCCCGTATCCGCCAAACCAGCCGAATAATTTTTGTGTGCCATAAAACAAAAACACCACACCAATCATTATACGAATAAGCAACAGTCCTGCATCTTCCATTTGTATCTCTCCTCATCTTTGATTTCATCTGATTCTTTGCTGACATATCCAGCAATCATCAATTGAATATATGTTTCTTTATTTTTTATGTGTCAAATCAATCTAACTCTCTTACTTCAAACGGCAGCAGCCCTTGTTCAATTTGTGTGCGATGCGGTTCATATTGCACAGGCAGCATCAGTTTTTCGCCCATTGTATCTTGTGTTTCATCATGTGCAAAGCCCGGGGGATCAGTTGCGATTTCAAACAGGATTTCCCCATGTTCCCTGAAGTAAATGGCATTAAAATAGTTTCTATCCCGAACAGGAGTTACACCATATCCGTGGGAAGCAATATATCTTTGCCAATCTAACTGATCTTCATCATCGTTAGCCCGCCAAGCGATGTGATGCACCGTTCCGGCCCCCATTTGCCCGCGGCCAATAGGCGTTAACTTAAGGTCAATCACATTTCCGATATCACCGGCGGAACGATAACGAACGAAGTCTCCTTCTTTGCCGACTCGCTCCAGCCCCATGATGTTTTCTAAAAGGTCAGCGGTTTTGTCAGGCTGCGCTGATAATAGGGTTGCACCCCCAAAACCTTTAATGGCAACATCGGGCGTTACATCTCCGAAAGTCCACGTATTAGCCTCTCCTTCTTCTCTTTCCACGATTTCTAAGTGCAGTCCATGAGGATCATCAAATTCTACATATTGTTCCCCAAAGCGCTCGATTTTGGTGCATGGAACGTTGAACTTTTCTAGTCTCTTTTCCCAAAATGCCATAGCCCCTTTCGGCACGACATACGAAGTCACGCCAACTTGACCGTCTCCAATGACGCCTTGGCGGGCTCCGGCCCACGGAAAGAAGGTAATGATTGTTCCCGGCTTCCCGCCTTCATTCCCAAAATAAAGATGATACGTACCTGGGTCATCAAAATTGACAGTTTGCTTGACCAAACGAAGCCCAAGCACTCCTGCGTAGAAATCTGTGTTCTCTTGAGGGTGACCGACAATCGCTGTAATATGATGAATTCCCATCGTTTTTTTAGCCATTTTTATCCGCTCCTTTTACATATACTCAACAAACTCATTCACAGGCTTCCGGTAGCCGCGCGGTCTTCTGCTCTCTGTTTTTTCTTTTCCAATCGTAATCATCATGACAACCTCAAATTGGTCGTCTATGTTCAAAATCCGTTTTACGGCTTCCGCATCAAAGCCGATCATCGGGCAGGTATCCCAGCCTTTTTCCTTAGCACTCAGCATAAACATCATCGCAGAAAGTGAAGCATTCCTTATCGCCTCATCTCTCTTAAATTGTTCTCCCCTGTTTTCATAAAACGAAACAGTGTCGTGCACCATGTGGTCATACTCTTGCTTATTTAATATCCCCAATACCTTTAAACCTTCATAGATATCGGCCGCTTGTTGATATGCCTGCTTATCCCCTAATACCAAGAGAACCGCAGAAGAGCTAACCACTTTATATTGTCCATTTGCGGCATGCTTCAGCTTTTCTTTTACGTCCTGGTCAAGAACCGTCACATATTTTGTATGCTGCAAATTAAAAGCCGATGGTGTCAATGCAACCAATTCAAACATCTCATTGAGATCTTCTTTTGTGATTGGATGACCTGAAAGAAAATTGCTTGCAGATCGTCTTTCATTGACTAACTGTGTAAATTCAGCCATTACGCTACACTCCCTTTTATCTCGAATTCGAGATATTATGTTATAAAAAATCATATTGAATATTGTGTAAAAGAACTGACAACGATTGAACACTTAGAATTGCGCTTGATCGCTGATCTTTTCAATCAAATATCTCGAATTAAAATATCTTTAATATGAGATAATAATAAAATACAGATCTTCTCATGTCAATAGGTTTTTGAGAATCAGGTGGAAATTTTTCTCTGACGACAGCATTTTAATTGCGAATCATCACTGTTGTTACATTAGAACTCATTGTATGACCTTTTAGCACAACTCCAACTTTTTTTCTGTCACCTTATTTATTAGTAAACAGGAAACAACGTTGCTATAGACCCACTCGAAATTGAATTGGTATGATAAGCAAAGTGATTACACAAGAAAGGATACGGAGAGCGTATATAGAGCACTCCTATTTTTTTGTGCAGTTTTATAGGAGGGAAAAATGGCAAGTGAAAGAGAACAAATAAGCAGAAAAGTTGCTTTGATTGCATTGATCGCCAATCTGATCTTAATGGCAGGAAAGGTCTTTTTTGGGCTGGTAGGCGATAGTGAAGCCGTGTTTGCAGACGGAATACATTCCGCGGCAGATGTCGTTGCTTCGATTGCAGTCTTGGCAGTGATCGGCATTTCCAATAAACCGCCCGATCAAGACCATCCTTTTGGTCACGGAAAAGCTGAAGTCATTAGTGAGGCGATTGTAGGAATTATCTTAGTGATCGTATCCGTTTATATCCTCATAGAAGCGATTCTGTCTTTTGTTAAAGGGCCAAGCGTTCCCCAATATAGCGCATTGTTTGCGGCACTGATTTCCTACATGGCTAAGCAGATCTTATATCGTTATTCCATCAAACAGGGGGAGAAATGGAACAGTAAGGCGATTATAGCGATCGCATACGATCATAAAGGCGATATCGTGGCCTCTCTTGCCGCTTTTATCGGCGTCCTGTTGGCTATCATCGGAAACACCCGCGGATGGTCCTATCTGTTGTACGCCGATGCAATTGCCAGTGCAATCGTTGCTTACCTCATTTTTAAGATTTCAATGGAATTAATCAGGCCGTCTGTTGATGTGCTCATGGAAAAGAGTGTTGATCCCGAGCTGATAGAGGAATATAAAGCTGTTATTTTTCAATGTGATCAGGTAAAACGAATCGATAGAATCCGCGCGCGAGAACACGGCCACTATAAATTGCTTGATGTCCGTTTATCTTTGGATCATGATTTGACAATTAAGCAGGGACACGACATTGCCCGCGAAATTCGAAATGAAATCAAAAGACAGTTTTCAGATGTAGAAGAAGTGCTCATCCATGTGAATCCTTATTTCGAAGAATAAAAAAGCTCCTTTTTTAGAAGGAGTTTTTTCTTTATGCTGCAAACTTTACCTTTAGAACTCGCCGTACTATATAATGTGTGTATATCAATCATAGGGACAGAAAGGTTGTTAGAATGAAGGAATTTTTTTCGATTGGAGAAGTGTCAAAGTTATTCAATGTGAAAATCTCTGCTCTTCGGTATTATGATGAAATCGGTCTTTTGAAACCGGAATATAAAGACGAGCAAACAAACTATAGATATTATTCTACCCAACAGTTTGAGCGGCTGGATACCATCAAGTATTTGAGGGCCCTAGGCCTGCCAATCAATAAGCTTCTTGATTTTTATAACTCTCAAAATACAAACACTCTTCTTCATTTACTAAAAAGCCAGCAGGCTGAAATTGACCGCAAGAAGAAAGAATTGGAACGCATCGAACGAAAGATCTCCCGACGCATCGCACATATAGAAGATGCCGTTAACATGCCGTTACATCAAATTTCAAAAATCAAACTTCCTGCAATGCGTGTGGCTTACTTGCAGCATGAATATGTTCTCGGCCATGATATCGAACATTCGTTAGCTGAATTGAGAACCCACCTGAATGTGAACGAAGATATATTCATAGGCAAGATCGGTTTATCCATATCAGCAGCAAATGTGAAAGCAAAACAGTTTGACAAATATTCCAGTATATTTATGATTCTTGAAGATGAAAATGAAAAAACTTCTTCAGAAATCATCTTTCCTTCAAAAGAATATCTGCAAATTAGGTTTAAAGGGTCACATCCAGAAGCCGAACCATACTACAAAAAATTACTGGCATATATGAAAGAACATCATTATGAGGTAGCAGGGGACTCAATCGAAATCACACTCATTGATTATGGTATTACGAATAACCTAGATAATTACGTGACTGAAATCCTGATGCCCATCAAATAATCTCATGAATATGTTTTTATCTCCCTTGACTCTCTACTAACTAGAGGGTTTATTTTTTATGCAGGAATGATTTTTGGAGGAGAAAGCTTATGTTTGGAACGATTTTTAACACAGTGATGATCATTGCAGGAAGCATAATCGGGGGGATATTCAAAAAAGGCATTAAAGATGAATACCAGGATATTTTGATGCAGGCAATGGGATTCGCTGCGGTCGCGCTGGGGATCAACGCCATTACACAGCATTTGCCTGATAGTAAATATCCTATTCTATTCATCGTGAGTTTAGCCATTGGAGGTTTGCTAGGCCAGATCATCAATTTAGAATTACGATTCAACAAGCTGGTGAACAAATTTTCTAAAAGCAATTTAGCAGAGGGCTTATCAACTGCGGTCTTATTATTTTGTATCGGTTCGCTGTCAATATTGGGCCCTGTTGAAGCCGCTTTGCATGGAGATTATACATATCTCCTGACAAACGGGATGTTAGATGGGATCACCTCCATTGTGCTCGCTTCAACTTTTGGTTTTGGAATAGCGGCTGCTGCCATTGTATTATTTGCCTGGCAAGGCTCCATCTATTTATTTGCTAAAGTAATGGAGAGCGCAATCAATACAGACCTTATTAATGAAATCACAATTGTGGGAGGCATACTCATCCTCAGTTCAGGTCTAAGCATTCTTGGAATCAAGAAGTTCAAAACATTGAATTTGCTGCCTTCCCTCTTGATCCCTCCTGTTGTGATTTTTGTGATTCATGCATTTGAATTGCGGTTTTAATGAAGCGGCTCCACAAAGGAGGTTAATATTCTGTTATATTGATTTTCAATAATCTGTTTCAATCGTTTTATTTCCTTTTCATCTTGGATTTGACGTCGAATAACAACTGTATTATATTGTAAATAAAGTCTGTTATATCAAAATCAGATTCCCCATCACGAAACGGCACATTCATATAAACAAAATTGGGAGGGGCATTTGTATGTCAAACCATTCATCTAGTATTCCCGAATTAAGTGACAACGGTATCCGCTATTATCAAACTTATAATGAAAGCCTTAGTCTTTGGCCGGTCCGTTGCAAATCATTCTATATATCTACTCGTTTTGGTCAAACACATGTGATTGCAAGCGGCCCAGAGGATGCCCCGCCGCTTGTATTACTCCACGGAGCATTATTCAGCTCGACGATGTGGTATCCCAACATCGCCGATTGGAGCAGCAACTACAGAACTTATGCAGTTGACATCATAGGTGATAAAAACAAGAGTATTCCTGAGAATTTAAGCGGTACAAGAACGGATTACGCCAATTGGCTTCTTGATGTGTTTGACAATCTGGGGATCGAAAAGTCCCACATGATCGGACTTTCGCTTGGCGGTCTCCATACGATGAATTTCCTTTTACGTATGCCTGAGAGAGTAAAAAGCGCAGCTATACTGAGTCCGGCAGAAACGTTTTTGCCATTTCATCACGATTTCTACAAATACGCTCTTGGCCTTACAGCGTCAAATGGAGTTGAAAAATTCTTAAATTGGATGATGAATGATCAGAATGTGCTGCACCCGATTTTTGTGAAGCAGTTTCAGGCAGGGGTAATGTGGCAGGATGGATCAAGAAATCCAAATCCTAAAGCCGACGGATTTCCGTATGTTTTTACCGATGAGGAATTACGTTCAGCAAGAGTTCCTATCCTATTATTACTTGGTGAACATGAAGTCATCTATGATCCCCACTCAGCCCTGCACCGAGCCTCTTCATTCGTTCCTGATATTGAGGCGGAAGTCATTAAAAATGCCGGACATGTTTTATCGATGGAACAACCCGCTTACGTAAATGAACGTGTAATGCGTTTTTTCAGTGCAGAAACAGGCATTTCACGGTAAGGGCTTATAAGATAGTGATTTGCATTTCTAAAGTCCTGAATATGCTTCTAGCCGGGCATTTCAAAAAATAGAGTCTCTCTTATGGACGCTATTATTCTTGGACAAAACCCGCAGCTGGTTTTGTGTGCTTGTTTCTTTAGGTTTCTTATATGATCAGTTAGTTTATTCTTAGAATTATCAAGAACCTAGGCATTATGGAGAGAAGGCAGCGTCAAAAAAATCATTTGATGTGCTTTATCACTTCTCCTGGGATGCCTGCTAGCATGACGCAGCTTCTGCCAATATGAAACAAAGTTCCATCCATATCGAAAATGAGTGATTGCGCCATAAGCGTCTCCTTTTAACTGTCGACTTCATCTTCTAAATACTACCATAAGCAAAAAAGCAGATCATAAAAGATCTGCTTTTTCTATTACATGATTTGCTTCTTTTGTTCATGATCTATTTCTGGCTGTATTTCCTTTGTCAGTTGATGCCCTTCTATATCCACGTTCGGAATCATCTTGTCCAGCCATTTCGGCAAATACCAGGCTGCATTCCCCATCAGCTTCATGACACTTGGAATCAGTGTCATTCTTACAATAAAGGCATCAAAGAGCACACCAAAGGAAAGAGCTAATCCGTTGGCTTTAATAGAAGCTTCACCTGCAAAGATAAATCCTGCAAACACGAAGATCATGATCAAGCCGGCTGCTGTAACAACAGGACCACTGTGTTTTAATCCAGCCTGAATGGCTTGTACTGGATTCTTTGTTTTTACATATTCTTCACGCATTCTGCTGACAAGAAATACTTGATAATCCATAGCTAAACCGAACAGAATCCCAATCGATAAAATCGGCAGGAAGGCGAGTATCGGCCCTTTTTCAGGTATTTTGAAAAAATCGATGAGATTGCCGTCTTGCAAGACAAATACACAGATTCCAAGAGTGGCTGTCATCGTTAAAATGAAACCTGCAACAGCAACAAGCGGCACAAGCAGCGAACGGAAAACGATGGTCAGCAATACAAACGCAAAGCCAACAATAAGTACAGCAAACACCGGTATCGCATCATTCAGGCGATCTGAAATGTCAATATTCACTGCAGTCGATCCAGTAACAAGCAAATCTACTCCGTTTTTATCTGACAAACTGCGTACATCGTGTACCAAATCTTTTGTTGTGACATCATTTGGACCTGTTTCCGGAACGACCGTAATGATGGCAAAGTTCCCTTCTTTATTAGGCATTGCAGGGGTGACACTTGCTACATGGTCTAAGCCCTTTATTTCTTTCACTGCATCTGCGAAAGCCTCCGCCTTATTTTTTGCAGCATTTGTGGCATCCGCTACGATTGTTAATTGGCCATTAAATCCTTCTCCAAAGCCTTCGGCAAGCAAGTCATATGCCCGGCGATCCGGATTATCCTTAGCTTTCATCCCAGCATCAGGCAAGCCCAGTTCCAAATGCATAGACGGGATACTAATGACGAGCAAAATCAGAATGCTGCATACACTTAGCATGATAGGATTTTTGGTGACAAAGCGTCCCCAGACATTTGTTTCAGTACTTTGTTTTTCTATTTTCTTGTTTGATTTCGGAATCATCCGCTTCCCTGCAATCGATAAGACCGCAGGCACAAGTGTGATGGAAGCCAAAACAGCCATCAGTACACTAAGCCCTGCTGTCAGCCCCATCGCAGACATAAAAGGAATGTTAACGACAGTCAATCCGCAAAGTGCAACGATAACAGTAAGTCCGGCAAAAACGACTGCGCTTCCCGCTGTTCCCACGGCTCTCGCAATTGATTCATTCTTTTGTATGCCTTCGCCTAAAAACTGGCGGTGTTTCGTAAAAATAAATAAAGCATAATCAATACCAACAGCAAGGCCAATCATTCCGGCTAATGAAAGACTGACGGAAGCAATATCAAATACTTGTGTCCCAATCAAAACCAGTCCAATACTTACACCTAAACCAATCAGTGCAGTTAAAATCGGCAAACCTGCTATTAATAAAGAACCGAATGTAATGGCTAAAACGACAAAAGCCAAGATAATGCCGACAATTTCAGAGACACCGCCTATCTCCATCTCAGCTCCCGGTACATCTCCGCTTAGCTCAGTTTGCAATCCTTCATCATCAGCCATTTTCAAACTGTCTTTTAAGTGTTTGATAGAGTAATCCTTTATATCATCTGCTGATGATTTATACTTGATATCAGCATAGGCAACTGTGCCATCTTTCGCGATTGTCCCTGTCACAAAAGGACTTGCAATCGAGTCAACAGAATCATCTTTACTGATTTCTTTGAACGTATCTTCTATTGCTTTTTTTGCTGGCTTCCCAGTAAGTTTCTCCCCATCACCAGCACCGAAAATAACCCGTATGCTCCCTTTATCAGGACCGTGAGGAAATTCTTTTTGAATCACATCCATCGCTTTTTCCGAAGGTGTGTCAGGTATGGACATATCCTCAGAAAAACTTGGTTTTAAGGTGACTGCAAGGCCTATCGAAGCAACTAACACAACGATCCACGCACATATGACTTTTATGCGATTGCGAGCAACCCATCCTCCTAATGTATATAACATTTTTGACATGATAATCTCCTTTCAACACATTGCTTGATCACATTTCTCATTGTAGTGGAGAATGAAATAAAAAAAACGTACATTCGGGCATGTACGTTTGGGCAATTTTCAAATATGGAGTTTAGTTGTCTATTGTCAGAATACCTTTTTGCATGGCAATCGTTACTGCCTCAGTTCTTGAATTCGCGCCTAATTTATTGTAAATGGACGTTAATCTGGACTTTACTGTTCGCTCAGAGACGCCCAAATCAAAGGCAATCGCTTTGCTTTTAAGACCTTTAGCAATTGCTTTTAGAACAATGACTTCCTTTTCTGTCAGCTGCGTCTCACTGCGCTGCTTTTTCATCCGCTCAAATTGGATTTCTTGAAGACGTTTGAGGATATCAGGCTGCAACAGCACATTACCTCTGATCGCTGCATCCATTGTGTGAAAAAGAGTTTCTGAACTCGTATCCTTTAACAGATATCCTTTCGCTCCTAATTCAATCCCTTCGATCATTAAGTGATCTTCATTATATGTAGTCAAAATAATGATGGGGGTATCGTGTTTTTCTTTTATTTGTTTAATGGCCTCTAACCCGCTCATCTCCGGCATATACAAATCCATCAGAATGATATCCGGTTCTAACTCATCTGCAAGACGGACTGCGACTTTTCCATTTTCCGCCTCTCCTATAATGGTGTATTGATCATTCGTTTCAATTAAAAGCTTCAGACCTTCCCTCACGACAAGATGGTCATCAACGATTAAAACCTTATTCATCTTGCATCTCTCCCTGAATTGGTACAGTGATCTCAATTTGTGTTCCTTTCAATTTTGTACTCTTGATATTGAATTGGCCATTTATTGCCCTGACGCGTTCTTGTATGCCAAGAAGCCCATAATGTCCTCTCTTTTTCTTTCCTTTTTCAACATCAAATCCCTTGCCGTTATCCTTAACTGTTAAATGGAGCCTTCCCTTTTCATCATCCCAAATGGATATCCAGATTGTTTTCGCCTCAGCATGCTTTGCCGCATTCGTCATGCATTCTCCAATGATGTAATAACAGTTTTCAGCTGTACGCACATCCAGCACCTGATGCAATCTGTAATCTAATAAACAAGCCATGCCTGTCGACTCTATAAAATGATCCATCAGCGAGGTAATTCTTTCTTTTAAAACACCGATTTCTTCTGATTTGCTGCGGAGATCGTCAATAGCTGAACGTGCATCAGCTAATGTGCTTTTCACTCTTTTCATCGATTGTTGTATGATTTCCTTCGCTCTCTCTGTGTTGCCTTTTGCGAGATGAACATGAATCGCATCCAGCTGCATATTTAAACTGACAAGACCTTGAGCAAGCGTATCGTGTAAGTCTCGGGCCATCCGCTGTCTTTCGTTCTGCAGCGTCAGCTGTTCTACCTGCTGATGAGCCAGCTCCAGCCTTTCGAGAGTCAGCTGCGCTTTTATCCTTTCATCGACTTGGGCAAATAATGTAGCGGCATAAGTAATAATCACGATCATGATAGGTGCAGCAATCACAATAAAATGCAAATATTCACCTTTGTGAATCTGATTAGTTACATTTATTAACAGAAGAAGCAATAAAAATATAATGAGGAAAGTTTTTCTTCTGTCTGCCATTCCTATAATCTGTCCAATCAAAAATGCATAAAGGCCAATGAGGACCAGCACTAAGAAGCCCGTCATGAGATTAGCAAGTGTAAAAGTGATCAAACCTTGCAGTACAAAGTATAGAATGACCCTTTTCTTCACCCAGCGATATGAATGCCAATGCAGAAAAGAAAAAACAGCCATCAATATCGTGAAGACATTAAGCAATAAAATGGACCAGCTCGCAGTAATAAATTGCAGCACGACAGAGGCTACATAGATCATGAGAATAAAAGCCAGCCCTGGCACTCTGAGCGCAAGCATGTTTAATGCCCGTCTATCATGCGAGTAGTATTTTTCTTTGAAAGGATTCCTGATACGCAAACCTCATTCACTTCCTTTCCATTGGCAGAAGCGATATACACTCCAGCCACATATACATGTATCCCATCATTTTATAGGAAGAGAAGGTACTCAACAATACAAAGATGCGGTGAAGCATAAGCGTTTCCAACATGGATCATTGCCCAAACGTACATAAGCGTTCTGCCTTTATGTACGTTTTATCTTTCCGAATTTCCATTTACAATAATGGAGAAGTCACTATTTAAAAGGAATGATCATCATTGAAATCGATTGATCTCACAATTTTATCATTAAAAAGAAAAGGAATCCGGACTGAAAAAGTGTTAAAAAATCAGTGCCTTGATCGATTAAGCAATGAGAAAGACAAACATACTCAATCAAAAATCACATGCAAGGAAAAAGAGGAATGAACATGTATTGGTTTTTAGGCGCTTTATTATATTTTCTGATCGGTACTTATATATTCATTGGAGTCACTAAAGACAGCCAATCAGGCTCATGGAGACTGCTTGCATTAGCAGCTCCACTCATCATTGCTGGCTACCCTTATTTTTATTCAAAGAAGCTTCTTTCCAAAAGACAATGAAACAGCTGTCATTCAAACCGCACATTGGTAAAATGATCAATACCGGGATACAATCTAGGTATTCTATGGAAAGGAGTCTTGCCTTATGAGTCAAAGAGTGTCCTACTATGAGATTGCACCTGAAGGTATGAAAATCATGATGGATATGGAGAAATACACGAAACAATCTTCAATTAACCGAACAACGAGAGAGCTAATTAAAATCAGAGTCTCTCAAATAAACGGCTGTGCCTTCTGCTTAGATATGCATACTTCTGATGCCCGCAAAATGGGCGAAACTGAACAGCGAATTTACTGTTTACATGCTTGGAATGAATGTGATTTTTACTCACCTGAAGAGAAAGCGGCTCTCGAACTATCTGAACACATCACGCTCATCCCATCTAAAAGGGTTCCTGATGAGCTATATCATCGGGTGCGGGAACATTATGATGAGAAACAATATGTTGACCTTGTTCTGATCATTAATCAAATAAACAGTTGGAACCGCATCTCTATTGCAATGGGGAATCGAGCTGCTTCAAAATAAGAAGAAGGAGTAAGATTAGAACAAATCTTACTCCTCCTAGATATCGTGCCTCATCATCTGGTTTTTCCGCTTCAAAATCCTAAATCATCACGTTTAGATGCTTCTCAAACGCGATTTTCCCGCTTTGTGTAATCCTAATCGCTCTCGTTTTAGGCATACGAACGATCCATTCTTCTTCTAACATGCGCATCAATAGGGCGTTTCCTAATGCTCCTGCAATATGATGCTGCCGTTCACTCCAATCCAAACAGCAGCGTGCAAAAGCTCTCCTCTTATTCCGTTGTTGCTCTTCATTGATGCCTAACTTCGAAAAGAATAAAGCACCCTCTGAAGTCACCTCAAAGTTTAAATCAACTTTTTTTAACATCCCCCGCTCAACTAGTGAATGTGCCATTTGCACGCCCACATAACCTGCCAAATGATCATAACAGGTACGGGCGAAATGCAAGTCCTTTTTCTCTTTTGACTCTTTTAAAGATTTGACTTTTGCTTTAGGCGCAATATGAAGCAATTGTTCGATCACATTTGCAGCATCTGAGTCAGCCATTCTGTAATACCGATGTCTTCCATGCTTCTCTACGCTAATCAGCTTTGCTTCAAGCAATTTATTCAGGTGAAAACTTGCGGTTTGAGGTTTAATGTTAGCGAGATATGCAAGCTCTCCAGCAGGGTGTATCCTTCCATCCATTAGACTGAGAAGAATGGAAGAACGCGAGGGATCTGATAGCAACGAAGAGATTTTTGCAATATTAGGATTCATGATTTTCCTCCTTACATTCATATTTCGATGATAGTTGAAATGTTAATCCTTTACAATATAAATGTAAGCGTGATAAGGAGGAAAAAACGTTGAACATCAAAAAACGAGACACTCGTCGATTTAAAGAAATCAAACCCAAGATCATGTATTATGGTACCTCGACATTTCTTCTAACCACATTGAATGAGGATGGAACCACTAATATTAGTCCTATGTCTTCTTCTTGGGCTCTTGGACATTATATAATCCTTGGAGTAGGACTGGGAGGAAAAGCCATCGACAATTTGGAAAGACACAAAGAGTGTGTCATAAACTTGCCTGGCCCGGAATTATGGGAAAACATTGAAAGAATTTCATCTTATAGCGGAAAAAAGAGTATACCGCCTTTGAAGAAACAGCTCGGATTTACATATAAAAAAGAAAAATACGAGGCAGCAGGGTTAACGCCTTTACAATCAAAAACAGTATCACCAACACGAATCAAAGAATGCCCTATCCAAATAGAAGCTGAAGTGAAACACATTCGGCTTCCAGAATATGAATCGTCATTCGCAATTGTAGAGACGCAGGCACTACATTTTCATGCCGAGGAAAGTATTATACTGGACGAAAACCATATCGACCCTTCCAAATGGAGCCCGCTTATCTATAATTTCAGACATTACTTTGGTTTAGGAAGAGAAGTCGGAAAGACTTTTCGTTCAGAGACATGATCATTTTAAGACCAAGCCATGATTTGGTCTATTCTAGTAACCCTTGTTATTATCAGATCAAGCGATCATTAGGCTTGATCTCTTTTTTTAGTGAAACATCCATTTAAGGATATAAAAGTTACTTACTTGCCAATTCTTTTATCATTAAACCCAACTCATAAATCCCCTTTTGAAGGTCTTCAAGAGATGCATAAGCATATGATAAGCGAATATAATTCCCTTTTTCCTGAGCATAGATACTGCCGAGATTGAGCAGAATCCCTTTTGATAAGGATTTAGTATAAAGTAATTTCATTGATATGGAAGGCAATATTTTTATCCAGACAAAAAACCCTCCTTTTGGGATATTCCATGTCGCCACTTCTTTCAAATGAGTTTCTATAGCACTCAAGGCCAATTCTCTTCTCACCTTTAATTGCTGCCTAACCTTTTCTACATGCTGCTGGTAGTGGCCGGAAGTAAACCACTCTGCCGCTACTCTCTGGGATAGCGAACTGGATCCGTAATCTGTTTGCATTTTAATGTCAGATAAACGTTCAATCACCGGTTCCGGTCCGACGATCCATCCAATCCTCAAACCTGGGCTTAATGTTTTCGATAAACTTCCTATGTACAGTACGTGTCCATTTTTATCAATTGTTTTAATAGGATATGGCGGAATTTCATCGATCCATAACTCACGATAAATGTCATCTTCAATAATAGGAAGCTGTGTATTCTCACTTACTGCTAGGATCTCTTCACGCCGCTTTTTAGACATAAGAATACCAGTCGGATTGTGAAAACATGGATTTGTATATAAGATAGCCCTTCCCCGCTCTCCTCTTGTTAAATGAACATTTTCAGGCAAAAGTCCTTCATTATCAATAGGAAGTCCAGTCAGCTTCATACCAGCTGATTGAAATACGTGTAATGAATAAAGGTAGGAGGGCTGATCAAGATAAACGGTTGATCCTCTTTGTAACAGCCCCATTGATATCAGCTGCAAGGCTTGCAACGCTCCTGAGACAATCAGAATGGAAGAAGATGAGACGTTGATTCCAATGGTTTTTAAATAGTTGCTTAATGCCTCCCTCAAAGGTAAGTAACCTTTTGGTTCTTCATATCCGAATGCCTCCATGTGTTGAGATACCTTCCCCATCATTTCTTTCATAACAGCCAAAGGAAAAATCTCAGCTGAAAGTTCACCTTTACTGAGCTGTATAAGGTCTGTATTTGATTCTGATTGATTTATCTCTTGAACGATTTTCCGACTTGGCATCTGAATGCCAGAGGTGACATATTGATCCCAATCGGGAGCAGAATTCTTAGCCATCAGTGTCCATGTGTTGTTGATAACAACTGTGCCTTTCCCCATTGTGCCCTCTATTAACCCATCGGCCATCAATTCCTCTAACGCTGTAATCACTGTGCTCCGATTTACCTGAAAATCTTTTGCAAGCGTGCGCTGGCTTGGAATCTTGCTTCCAATCGGCCACTCTCCATTTCCTATTTTCTCTTTAATAAAATGAACGATTTGTCTGTACTTAGGGAGCTTTTTCATCTTTTTTTCTTCTGGAAAGCTCATAGAATCGGTCTCCTTAAAATAAATTGGTTGGGTCAAAATCCATTTAACTGGTTGAAGCCATATCACCAAATCTTTATTAATATAAAAACACATTAAATAACTGGTTGGTTTTTGTAAAGAGGAGTGAGAGGAATGCGAAAGAAAACAGTTCAAATAATTATATCTCATAGTCTCATGATTGGTTTATGGGCATCTGCTTTTCCGGGAATTCGCGCAGGACTAGAAGGGTACACACCAGAACACCTTGCTTTATTTCGTTTGTTAATCGGCTCTATGGCATTATTGCTTTTTGCTGTTTTGACTCAGAAGCGCCTACCCGACTTGAAAGACATTCCTGCCATTTTTCTTTTAGGGTTTTTAGGATTTGCACTCTATCACATTTTGCTGAACATCGGTGAAAAAACAGTTAGTGCCGGAGTTGCAAGCTTACTCGTTACTACGGCACCGATCTTCTCAGCCATGCTATCCCGCCTGTTTTATAAAGAGCATTTTGGATTTACGAAATGGCTTGGCTCTATGATCAGTTTATTGGGTGTATTATTGATTACATTTGGGGCGGGAGACTTTACATATTCAATGAGCGGTATCTTGGTCATCCTGCTGGCAGCATTTTCGGAGAGTATTTATTTCGTTTTTCAAGCCCGCTATATAAAAAAATATGGTTTTATTCCATTCGTTACATTCACCATTTGGGGCGGAACAATACCTATGCTTGTGTTTCTGCCAGGCTTAGGCGAAGAGATGATGAACGCTTCAATAAGCGCAACTTTGTCTATCGTTTACTTAGGATTATTGCCGACGGTTATTCCTTACTTCGCACTAGCATATGTCACTTCACTCGTCGGTGCTTCAGAAGCAACCCTTTCACTTTATGTTACACCGGCTTTAGCCTTGATCATATCTTGGCTCTGGATCGGCGAGATACCCACATTGATCTCTCTGCTAGGCGGAGTGGTTACAGTTGGCGGGGTATGCTTTACCTATTTAACACCCAATAAAATCAAACGATATGGAAACGCTCTTATACATAAATAAAGAAGATACCCGCATCTCTTTTTAATAAGCTCATTTATCAATTAAAATTGTTTACCATAGTCCTCTAATCCAACGATAGCTCAATTCCCCCGATTTTGTTGACGATGGTGAAAATATATCCAATTATAGTTTGATCTGAAGTTCTGAATAATCGCTATTAAAAAGGATGCTATAATGAGTGATATTGCAGACTCTAAGATAGATATATTCAATTTAATCATGAAACAGGGAATGAATGAAATAATGGATAAAACGAAAATACTTATTATTGAAGATGATGGAGCAATAGCAGATCTGCTTTCATACGGGCTTACGCAGGAAGGTTTTCAAACGTGTACTGAATCTAACGGAACTTTAGGGATGAAACAGTTAGACCAATTCAAACCCGATCTTCTGCTGCTTGATTGGATGCTGCCAGATTGCAGCGGATTGGATATCTGTAAAAAAGTGACCCAACGCTATAATATCCCTATACTTATGATCACCGCAAAGTCAGATATCACTGATAAAGTCCTTGGGTTGGAATTTGGGGCTGACGATTATATTACAAAGCCATTTGACTTGCGTGAAGTTATCGCCAGAATTCGTACAATACTCAGGCGTCTTGAACAAGCTAACCACGTGAATGATCGAGGATCGTCTAAAGAGGATCACATTCAATTAAAAAATATTGTGATGATCCCAGACGAAAGAATAGTAAAAAAAGATGGGATCATTGTTGATTTGACTCCTAAAGAATTTGATCTGCTTAAGACATTGATTGACCATCGTGGAAAAATCTTTACACGTTCAGAGCTGTTGGAATTCGTTTGGGGCTACGATTTTGCCGGGGATACACGTACGGTAGATACTCATATCCAAAGACTCCGTAAAAAACTGGATGCAAGCGACCTCATTAAAACAGTGTTTGGCATTGGATATAAATTCGAGAAGCAGGAGGAGTAGAGAGTGTTACGGACGATCAAGGGTAAATTTATTATTGGTTTTTTTCTGATTTTTTCTCTCTCTTTCCTAGTGCTCAATCAAACGGTCAAAAGTGTCATTTGGTCAAGCAATGAAAAAATTGTGACCTCAGATTTAATAGACTTAAAAAAAAACAGCATCATGTATATCAATCAAGCATTTTTAATCAATCATTATAAAAACAATGAACTATACTTCGGCGATATGGCCGATGAAATAGTGGATAGTTTAACTCATTCAACAGGAAGCAATGTAGGCGTTTATACCGTAGATGGCACTTTGTTGTCTTCTTCTAATAAAACAGTGTTTTCGCAAGGCATTGACGAGGACCTAGCAAAAGCAATTAACGGAAAAAATGCTTATCATATCACCTATGATCGAAATCAAGCACAGGTGTTTTTTTCTTATCCAGTTGTCATTGATGGTGCAAAAGTTGGCATATTGCGTTTTTCTAAAGATTTTAATTTGCTTTACAAACAAAGCGGAGAGATTTTAAATATTATTTTTTATATCGCTCTTGCGATATTTGTGGCGGCGTTTCTTTTCTCTTATATACTCTCCAGACACATCACGATTCCAATCGTCAAGCTGACAGAGGCCACCTCAGAAGTCAAAAAGGGAAAGCTGGATGTGGATATCCATTTTTCTAGAAAAGATGAAATTGGCCAGCTTACGGTTAATTTCAATGATATGATCACCAGAATTAGGGATCAAATTTCAACTATCGAAAAAGATCGGGACAGGTTAAAGGAACTTAATGAACAGGAAAAACGTTTTTTTGACAATATGACCCATGAACTGAAAACACCTCTGACTTCTATTCAAGGCTATGCTGAAATCATAAAACAAAAAGGGGAATCAGATCAGGCGTTTTTTGATAAAGGAATGAATCATATTGTTGAAGAAAGCCGGCGTCTGCACAATTTGGTTATAAAACTTCTTGAGGTATCTAGAGAAACCTCTAAAGAACAATTCGATAGGATTGATGCAGGAACGATTTTGAAAGATGTATGCGAATCTATGAAATTTCGTGCAGAACGATATAAAAAGAAGATCACCTATGAGATAGAAGACAGTCTCTATGTGTATGGTCAAAAGAATAGAGTGCGCCAACTCTTTATTAATCTTTTGGACAATGCGATCAAATACAGTTTATCTCATTCTGAAATCATGATTCAGGCTAAAGTTACGGGAGATCAGGTTCTTTTTATGTTCAAAAATCCAAGTGATCCATATGACGACAACCAATACACAAAAGTGTTTCAGCCTTTTTATTCAATAAACCAAAAGGTGACGGAAGAAGGAAGTTTAGGGTTGGGGTTAAGCATAGTTAAAACAATTGTCGAAAAACATGGAGGAACAATCAAGATGTTCTACGAAGAAAACCATACAATCATCACTATTGAACTAGCTTACATGAAGGTTAAGAAATGATCATGAAGAACAAACGGTTTATTATATTGTCAGGGATATTATTGATTTCCTTGATTTTTGTATCCAGCTATAATATGGGCAAGCGATCTGAAACCATTATCATTCCAAACAAGGAAGAGAGCCAGATTGATGACGATCAGAAGTCGGACTCCTTTCAGGTGAAGAAGATATATCGCCTCCCTCAAGCTGACCAGTTGCTTGGCTGGTCTTCATCAAACTCTGTAGTTGGTTTTTTCAAAGGAAATGACACAACGGAAGGTAAAGCGCAGCATCTTCAGAATGTCTCCTATCCTTTTGAAAAACCTGAAACTCTGCAGAGCATTGACCGCAATACTTCCAACCTTAAGTCGTCTCCCGACGGGAAAAGTATCGCCGGATTAACGATGTCATCAAATAAGATAACACTAAATCTAATATCACTGACGAACAGAAACAAAAAGGAAGTAGCCAGCTTTTCTTCTAGCAAGGATGCCTTTGTACAGGATATTTCATGGTCAAATAATAGCAAATACATTTGTTATCTTGTCATTGACACGACAAAAAATGACCAGACTGCGGTCAATGTATTCAACATAGATTCCGGAACCCTCAAAACGTATCCATTGAAGAATGTTGATGAAAAGGATTCGCTTACGGCAGTTTCCATTTCAAATGATGGACGTAGTTTGCTGCTAACCATGTTACAAGGGCAACAATATCGCATTATGACGGGGACCATCAGCGGTGACAGCATCACTATTCAAAATAAGCGGCAGATTAGCCCCTATGGTGAACCTGTTTGGTTAAACAATGACCAATTTGTATTTTTAGGTATCGGAGAAACCTTATACGAATACGACCTCAGAAACAGTGAGCTCTCTGTTCTGCTCGAAAATGTAGCTGTTTTTACCATATCTAATGATCGAAAGAAGATCGCTTACTCTTTATATGACAAGGACAATACTTATGCAGGAAAGCTGCAAGGGAAAAATGTCCTCTACGCAGAACCTATATACCACGGCACCAGCCCATCAGAAATATATTGGAGTCCAGATGGCAGCAACCTGCTCGTTTATGAACAAAACCGGTATATTTCTATGGAAAACTCATCAGCCCAATTTTTTGACGATCGCTCTTATATCATATCCTTCAAGTAAACCTTATTTCTATTGAAATAAGGTTTTTTCTTATACCTGCAAGATATTACATAACAATGATTCCTTCATTTGTTGACATTTTGTTTACAAGTTGATCAAACTTCTGCGATAACTCTCATCTATATTAAAAGAGCATCATTTTTACCGGGCTTTGTCTCCAAAGTTTCATTGGTCCTTCTAATTTATGTGACTCGTTCGCGAGAAAACTAGTTTTGATATCTACAATTGAGGAGTTGGAAAAAGTGTCAAATTCACCAAGAAGGGATCGTAAGTTGAATCAAATAGGAAAAATAGGTTTTGGGATATTGATTATTCTAGGTGTAACGTTACTATGCATTTCCTGGAAGGCACTTGCCGGCCCAAAGCAGGAACCAATAAAAGAAAGTACAAACGCTTCTGAGCAGGCGCATATAGAAACACACAAAAATTCAGCACAGAAAAAAGAACAAAAAAAACCTGCTGAAATCGGGAAGGTCGTTTATTTAACATTTGATGACGGACCAAACCCTGCTGCTTCAGAGAAAATTATGGATTTGCTTCATAAATACAATGCAAAGGGAACGTTTTTTATGTTAAAACCAAATATCGAGCGAAATCCTAATATTGTGAGAAAAATGGCGGAAAACGGTCATTCTGTTGGGTCTCACGGCGTGACGCACCAGGTTTCCGAAATCTATAAATCCCCTGAAAGCTTTGCTGCAGAAATGAACGATACATTGGACTACATTAAAGAAACAACCAAAGTCAACACGCATTTAATAAGAGCACCTTACGGGTCAAAGCCTTACATTACTGGCCCTTTTAGAGATGTTGTGGAGCGTGATCATTTTAACCTGTGGGATTGGACAGTTGACTCAGAGGACTGGAAGTACACTCATGGAGAGTTTGTTAAGAGTGTCATTCAGCAAGTCAAAACCCTTGAAGGAAAAGAGCCGCTTATTGTATTAATGCATGAAAAGCCAACTACCGCGGCCTATTTGGAACAATTATTAAAATATTTCCGGGAAAGTGGATACGAAATGAAAGCAATTCATGATTCAATCAAACCGGTACAATTCAGATTCAATTGAAGTATAAATTTAAAGTATCTTATATGAACTACAAAATATCACGGAGATAAAAGAATTATTTATTAGAGAACCGTTAAGAACCAGTACAACATATAAATATTTCAACTTGATCAGGAAGGAATTTGATAGTGAAAATTGGGAGAAGGAAACTGAAAATGCAGAGTATTTTATTGTTTGTTCTAGCCCTCTTGTTAACCATTGGAAGCCTGACCTGCTATAGCATTTACCGAAACGTAGCAAAATCGGTCAACCATATGTATGAACCTCTGCAAAGAGATTCTAAGCAACAAGATGCTAGTCTTGGACATGATCCTATATCGATTCTTTTGCTGGGAGTAGATGAGCGCCCCGGTGATAAAGGACGACCGGATTCGATGATCGTACTGACTTTAAATCCAGAGACGAAAACATCGACGATGGTAAGTATACCGCGTGATACCAGAGTATTTATGCGATCAAAGAATACCAATATTAAAATGAACGCAGCATATACTTATGAGGGTATTGAAGGTGCCGTTCAAACCGTTGAACAATTTTTAAACATTCCAATCAATTATTATATCAAAGTCAATATGGAAGGGTTTAAAGATATTGTAGATGAGATTGGCGGAATCACAGTGAATAATGATTTCCCTTTTACCCTTGAAGGGGTGCATATACCAAAAGGGGAACAGCACCTGGATGGAAAGGTTGCCCTTAAATACGCACGGATGAGAAAAGAAGATCCTCGCGGTGATTTTGGGCGGCAGCAGCGGCAGCGAGAAATCATTAACCAAATTATTCACGAAGGAGCACAATTAAAATCTTTAAAAAACTATCAAGGAATTTTGGCTGCCTTAGAAAAAAATATACAAACAAACTTAACACTTGATAAAATGATTGATATTCAACGCTCT
This sequence comes from Bacillus sp. AMCV2, assembly GCF_056033925.1. Taxonomy (NCBI): domain Bacteria; kingdom Bacillati; phylum Bacillota; class Bacilli; order Caryophanales; family Bacillaceae; genus Bacillus; species Bacillus sp. AMCV2. The sequence continues at coordinate 584,915 of NZ_JBVYIB010000002.1, read as the reverse complement.
TATAAAGAAGCCGTTCAACATGTCAAACAGATCGAAATAAAAGGTGAGGATAAAAAGATAGATCACTTATGGTATCATGTTGTAACTGATGAAACGAGAAAGGACTTATCGAAGAAACTTCGCCAGCAATTAAATCTAGATTCTTAATAAAATAAAAACCGGTATTCACCAACCGCTTACTCATGTAAAGAGAAGAGTTCTTGCCTCTTCTCTTTTTTATGATTTCCCGGAATAAAAAAGAGAGTATTCGATTATTTTCTTAAACCCTAGTTTAGCTGCTAATGCAATGGACGAATTGTTGCAGATATCACAATCCCAGCTAGGAACAATCCCATTTTCCATACAAAACGCTATAAACCTATTTGCTACGCAATAAGCTAACCCCAGTCCTCTATATTCCTCAAGTGTATAGATATCCACTTCCGCTCGATTATGCCCTAAAAATATAGAAGTACACTCACTTACTACATGATTGCCATGTAATACGGCAAATCCAAAACCTTTTGAAGCAAACTGTGAGACAGAATCCCAATACTCCTCATAATACGCGCTGTTAAACGCTGTGCTGTGTGAAATGATGTCATCGTCTATTCTTCTCAATACAAGACCCTTTGGCAGTTGCAAAGTCTTTTTGAAAGATTTTGGTTGATAAGAAAATGCAGCTCTTCTCATTTGGTTCAAGTCATCTTTCAGTAAGGGTTTCAGTACGCTATCCCATGTATCACTGGAAGAAAACAAGGTAAATCGTTTTGATGATTTCACTTGTTCTTCATAATATCCTGCAATGAAATCATGAAAATCCCGATTCCCTTGGTCTCCCGCAATAAAATAAATGCCTGATTCAGTTCCTATAAAAAACGATTTAGGAAAGGTTTGATCATCTGCATAAACAGCTCCCGGAATGGTTTGGTCTAATATTGAATAGACAAATGTTGGACAATATTTGTCATCAATCATTGTTTTTAAGCTACTGTATTTTTCTTTTGTTAATTCCTGCAAAACAGACAACTCCTTTAAAACACCGTCTCCTTCATGATTCTGTTCACAAATTAATTTTCCTCTGTAACAGCTAAATAACTTCCCTGTTACGGATCTCAGACAAATAAAAACAGGTGTCTGCACTCAGCTCGCAGACACCTGTTGAACAACACATTGCATTATATAACCCAAGGAAACGCTGAGTATATCGATTCTTTATTCCCCAGTTACAGCAAACTGTTTTAAACGGTCACCAATTTCATCACGGCCCCTTTGGAAACACTTCTTCTGTTCCGTGTGCTTTTGCCGGATCATCAAATTTATCCGATGTTTGATTTGAAATATCAATCCCTGCTTCTTTCATTGCTTTGACAGCACTCAATGTCATCCATGAGCTTCGATTCCTGCGCTGTACACATTCCACTTGTCCCCAAGGTATTTTCTCCCCCACCCTTCAGCCATTTGGCTGCGGCAAGAGTTACCAGTGCATTGTTTTCCTTGATATAGTGACCTTGTCCTTTTAGAAACAAGAATGGATTATCAGCAGCCAAATATACAGGCCGACAAGTGTGATCAATAAAGTGGGTATCGTGAGGATAATTCCTGTTTTAAAATACGTGCCCCAGGAAATTTTCATACCTTTGTGCGAAAGGACATGAAGCCATAATAATGTCGCCAAGGAACCAATCGGTGTTATTTTAGGTCCTAAATCTGAACCGATCACATTTGCATAAATAAGCGCTTCTCTCATCATCCCATGTGTATCTGTACCGGCAATAGCCAATGCGTCAATCATAACAGTCGGCAGGTTATTCATAACGGAAGAAAGAATTGCCGCGATAAAGCCCATTCCAATCGTACCTGCAAACAATCCTTGATCAGCCATGGCTTGAATCACATCTGAAAGGACATCTGTCAATCCGGCATTTCGGACACCATACACAACAACATACATGCCAATTGAAAAGAATACGATAGCCCATGGCGCCTCTTTCACCACTTTCTTTGTATGGACGGCCGGACTCTTTTGCGCAGCGATTAAGAAAATGACCGCAATGCTACCCGCTACCACTGATACAGGGATAGAAAAAAATTCACTTGCAAAATATCCAATTAACAGCAGCCCTAAGATATACCATGACAGTCTGAACATGTTTTGATCTTTAATTGCTTCAACAGGTTTTTTAACCTCAGTCAGATCATAGCGTTTTGGTATGCTTTTTCTAAAGAAAAGGTAAAGTACAATGATGCTCGCCAGCAGCGAAAACAGGTACGGGACAACCATTCTGGATGCATAATCAATAAACGTAATATGAAAATAGTCCGCTGAAACAATGTTGACCAAATTGCTTACTACTAAAGGAAGCGAAGTGGTATCCGCAATAAATCCGCTGGCAATGATAAAAGGAAAAACTAATTTTTCATTAAAATGTAATGCTCTGACCATCGCTAATACGATTGGTGTCAATATAAGAGCTGCACCGTCATTTGCAAATAACGCGGCGACGATAGCTCCTAATAGAGATACATAAACGAACATCCGCACACCGTTTCCTTTTGCAGCCTTCGCCATATGAAGCGCTGCCCATTCAAAGAAACCGATATTATCAAGAATTAACGATATCAGTATGATGGCCACAAAAGCCAAGGTCGCATTCCAAACAATCCCTGTCACAGTTAACACATCATGAAAATTGACAACACCTGCTATTAGAGCTAAAACTGCGCCTCCACAGGCTGACCACCCTATAGATAAATTTTTCGGCTGCCATATGACCAATACTAGAGTTAATAAAAAGATGAATACTGCCAAAATCATTGATGTCAATCTAATGCCTCCTTACTGGCAACACGCTTGAGTTTTCTTTTGTTTGATATGGTTTAACAATTCATCCTCCTGATCGATTTGATGTAAGATCAATTGCAATGTATCAAACTCAGGACAGGAACCATTTATTGAATAATAACGCCATTGGCCTCTTCTGTCCTCATTCACAAAACCTGCGTCTTTTAATTTCCGCAAATGCTGGCTTATGGCGGGCTGGCTCATTTCGAACATATCAACCAATTGACAGACACAATATTCTTTTTCAAGAAATAATCTCATCATTATAAGCCTAGTTTGATCACTAAGTGTTTTTAAACAGCGAGTCATCGCCGCAACATCAATCGTCATATGGCTCCTCCTTCCCAAATCAATATATAAGCAAATCGTTATATACACGCCAAATGATTATACATTCCCCTTTACGTTTCCATATGTAGCGCTCTTAAGAATCAAAACTTCGAAACGAAAACCTGAGTCGCTCCCCGCGTTTCCTTAGCGCCCCCGTCATTATATAAACTTTTATTTATATAAACAATCCCTTATATTTGGAATATCAAATATTTTTGATTCAATGAATATCAATCTCTTTATGAGAACTCTGCCTTATTTGCCTTTATCCATTGTCGAAGCTGCTCCATTTTTAAAGAATGCGTTTCTATTTTAATCAAGTTTATTATGGGATTCCGGGTGTTTTCAATCATAATCCAGTCTGGTATAAATATTAGACTATTTCAGTTATGGGAGTGGTCATAGAGCCCAAGATGAAAATAGACAATCTTTTGGATATTAAAAAACAGGTCTCTTTAGAGGCCTGTTTACATTGCAAGTATTTTTTCCATTGCCATGACACCTACATAATGGCCATCGATTTTCCCCTGTTCTTTAAATACTCCAACTTTGCGATATTCCATTGAAGTATAGAACCCTTGTACCAATCGATGAAAAGGAATGTAATAATATGATGTTATGTATTCACGATTGAATGACTTCTTTTTCGACATCCGATAAGAGTTCCCTCGATGATTCCGTTCAGCAACAAAAATCTTATATTTCACTGTACGATGGAACCAATTTGCCATATAATCCGTAGCTTTTGCAGTTCTTATCAGCTACATACTCTCTGTAGCAGAGGTAGCTTGAACTCCCTTAAACGCATTCATCACCAAATCATGCACATAGGAATCATTCACCTCATCCCCTGTTATAAGCAGACGGTAGAAAATTGGTCCGTAAATGAGATCTATGCTTACTTCAATATCAAGATTCTCTCTCAATTCACCTTTCTGAATTCCCTTTTCTAGAAGGCCTTTCGCTTGGAGGCGGCGAGGCTGGAAAAATCGCGTGCGATATTCTTCTGCCAATTTTTCATCCAACTGCCCTGCACCTATTAATTCCTTAATAACGGTTCCTTCCCGGCTTGTTAAAAACCTAGCTAAATTCGTGGCGTGGGTTACTATATCTTGTACTGACGACCCTGTATCAGGCACAGGCAGCCTGTCCGTCGCGGTCGAAAGAAAGCTGTCCATGATAACGGCAGCTTTGTTAGACCACCATTTATAAATCGTTGCTTTACTCACTTTCGCACGCTCTGCAATTTTATCGACTGTCACCGCATCGAAGCCTTTTTCCAACAATAGGCCATAGGCTGCAGAAAGAATCGCCTTATGCGTTCCTTCATCACGCGGCCGCCCTCGTTTACTCTGCACATGAATCATTCCTTCCCGAAATACAAAACTATACGTTCAGTATACTTAACCTGAATAAAAAAGAAAACAGAAATCCATTTACAAAACTGAACGTTTAGTATACTATTTTCATTAATCAACAAAACTGAACGTTCAGTTTACAAAATCACTTGTGTTGAGAAGTCATGATTACACTCAAAAAACCACTTAAAAAGGAGTTCATTCTTATGGCTAATAGTAACAAACAAGCAGGTCAGAGGATTTCACCCAGTTTAACCCTTCTTCTCGCAACTGCATGCGGTATCATTGTTGCTAATCTTTACTATGCACAACCCTTGGTCGGATTAATTAGTAAGGCAATTGGACTTTCTCCAAGCAGTGCTGGATTGATTGTTACACTCACCCAAATCGGATACGTTGCCGGCTTACTATTTCTTGTCCCTTTAGGAGATATCATCGAAAACAAAAAACTTATTGTTGTATCGCTCCTTCTAAGCGCAGCGGCTTTGACACTAACAGCATTTGTGAAGCATGGAACACTGTTTTTAGCAGCTGCGTTTTTCGTCGGATTGGGGTCAATCGCAGCCCAAGTGCTTGTTCCATTTGCATCATACCTTGCATCAGACGCTGCACGCGGCCGGGTTGTCGGCAATGTCATGAGCGGCTTATTACTCGGTATTATGCTTTCCCGTCCGATATCTAGTCTAGTCGCTGATATCTGGGGGTGGAATGCAATATTCGCTTTGTCCGCCGTGGTAAGTGTTATCCTGGCCATCGTATTATCAAAAGTGCTTCCTGCCAGAAAACCAACAGCAAATACAAACTATACTGCCTTACTCGGTTCAATGTGGAAGCTGCTGCGCACGACTCCAGTCTTACGCCGCCGTGCCATCTATCATGCGTTTGTATTTGGAGCTTTCAGCTTGTTCTGGACTACCGTTCCTTTATTATTGTCCGGTCCTGGTTTTCATTTTTCTCAGAAGGCAATAGCACTCTACGCATTGGTGGGCATTGCGGGTGCAGTCGCTGCACCAATAGGCGGCCGGCTGGCTGATCGAGGCTTAACCAGGCTTGCCACTGGAATCGCTCTCGGTGTAGTCGTTGTCTCTTTATTACTGCCGCTCATGATTCAGAGCAGCTCCCCCGTCGGTATAACAGTTCTAGTGGCAGCAGCTATTCTGTTAGATATGGGTGTATCTGCAAACCTTGTGCTCAGTCAACGTGCCATTTTTTCGTTGGCGCCTGAAATTCGCAGTCGATTAAACGGATTATTCATGGCGATCTTCTTTCTAGGCGGTGCGATAGGGTCATCAATTGGAGGATGGGCATATGCCTCAGGCGGATGGGGTACAGCATTATGGATTGGAATCGCTTTTCCGGTCATCGCTTTGCTTTATTTCATCACAGAGAAATAAATCATTCACCAAAAATAAGCAGTCAGGACCAAGCAAATAGCTTATTTTTGGTGGCTTCTTCTTTTTTCGCCATATGTTAAAATCCCTCTGCTGAACAAGAAAAAATCCTGCTTGGTGAGTACAGGATTTTCCAAAATCAATCTTTATGTTAAATCGACACCCTCCAGCTGTTTCAAATATCTTTGCAGGCGAACCTTCGGGTTTAATTCTATATTTGTAATATGCTTTACATACCGACTCGCACTTTCGGCAATTTCTTGGTCACTGATTGTATTGGCGCGATATTCGGCAAAGGAAGGCAGATAGGTCATGCCTACTAAATGGGCAGATGCTTGGAACGGTTTTGTCAGCTCGCTTATCGAAAACAAGTTATATCCACCGGCTTGATAAGAGTGTTCAGGTGAACCGATGGACATGGCAGTTACCCACTCTTTCCCCTTCAATTTATTTCCGCCGGGACCATGAGCCCAGCCAAACGTAAACACTTCATCAAACCACTGTTTTAAAAGCGGAGGACTGCTGTACCAGTATAACGGAAACTGAAAAACAATACGGTCATGGGCGAGGAGCTGCTGTTGTTCAAATTCCAAATCAATTGGTTGATCGCGATATTTTTCATAAAGATCATGGACAGTTACATCTGGTTCACTTAAAACGGCTTCTTTCCACTTTTTATTGATACGAGAGGATTCTATATTCGGATGTACAACGAGTACGAGTGTTTTCATATGATCCATTCCTTTCATTCCTTTGATGTGACATCATTATATGATGTATATTAAAATACAAAAAGTACGCACATTGAATGTATATAGTATCAAAAAGTATACTATTAGGAGTGAACAGCTTGAGAAATCGTAAACTCGGCATTGATTATTCTTCTGATGACTTTGAAGGATGTCCGGTGGAGACAACATTAGATATCATCGGAGGTAAGTGGAAAGGCATTCTTCTTTATCATCTCATTGACGGTAAAAAGAGGTTTAATGAGTTTCGAAAACTATACCCAAAAATTACCCAGCGTATGCTCACGCTACAATTAAGAGAATTGGAACGGGATGGCGTGATTCACCGCGAGGTTTATAAACAGGTCCCTCCAAAAGTCGAATACTCTTTAACTGAGTTTGGAAGAACATTAGAACCTGTTATCCTGCACATGAAGGACTGGGGAGAAAAATATAAAGACAGGATTGATAAGCTCGAAGCAGCACGTAAAGCCGAAGATAAAATCTAATAACCAGAAAAAATACCAAGGGTTTTGACGCCCTTGGTATTTCTGTGATTCAGACCTTCACCGCTGACACCCACAAGCCCTCAAAAAGTGTTTTTGATTACATTTACCGGCGGCATGTCAGTTACCGTTAAAAAGGTCATTCTATTTTTTAATGATGATTAAGATTTCTAAAATTGCTGCCCTTCACTTCAGCTACGTCATATACGGTGACAAAGGCGGATTTATCAATATCATTAATAATTTCCTTTAGTTTGGTTTCTTCTAAACGGTTGATGACACATGTGATTTCTTTAAATTTCTCGTGGGAAAAACCCCCGTAAGCTTCTTTATATGTGGCGCTTCGGCCTAATTGATCACGTATGGTCTCTACCATTAATTCAGGTTCGGCAGTAATAATTTGAAACGTTTTAGAACCGCTTAAGCCTTCCTCAACGACATGAATGACTTTGGATGCAATGTAGTAAGCAATGACTGAAAGCAATGCCCCTTGAAAACCAAATACTATGGAAACAAAAATAAACACAAAAAGGTTTAAGAATAAAATAAGATCGCTCGTACCAAACGGCAGTTTTCGGGATAACAGCACAGCAAGCATATCAATTCCATCTAATGCGCCTCCATTACGCAGCGCTAACCCCATTCCGAAACCAATGATAATCCCGCCAACAACGGTAATTAACAGGGTATCTCCCTCTAAGATAGCCGGGGTGTGGTGGAAAAAGCTTGTACCTGCGGCGAGTGATACGATTCCGATAATGGATAATAACGCAAAGCTTTTGCCAATTTGCTTATATCCTAACCAGACAAATGGAATGTTGATCACAGCAATCAAAATCCCCAGCGGCAAGTTGAATAGCTGTGAACTAACGATGCTAAGACCTGTTACCCCTCCATCAGATACACTGTTTGGAATGAGCACTGTTTCTAGTCCATACGCCGCTATGATTCCTCCAATGATAACCATGATGATTTGGAAAATCATTTTCGCTTTAAATTTCTTATGTTTTTTGGGTGTATTCATACCATTCCTCATTTCTCAAATATTTCGTTATATTTAAATATACCATAATAGATATTTTCAGCTAAAAACATGCGTTTTTTTAAATAAAGTAATTATCAGTAAGGTAACCCTCTTTGACTTAGAACATTCATGTACCGTGCCACCTGTTGAGCAAGCGGCCCCTTTCAGTTTAGATCGTGAATCGCCCTCAAACTTCAACACCGAAAATCCTGATTTATTCTGATATGATACTTAAAAAAGGAGGTTTGATTACAGTGAATAGCTTGTGCCGCAGTAAACAAGCCCCATTTGAATACACCTTGTCTCTTATAGGGGGCAAATGGAAAATGAGAATTCTCTATGAGTTAGGGTGTGAAAAAACGATGAGATACGGCGAGCTGAAAAGGGCTATGCCCTCCATTACCCATAAAATGTTAAGCGCACAGCTTAAGGAATTGCAAACTGACGGCCTTATTCATCGGTCTGAGGTTTCTCAAACCCCTCTGAAGGTAGAGTATTCGTTATCTGACAGAGGGCTGTCTTTGTATCCCCTTATAGATGAAATGTGTAAGTGGGGAATGGCACAAGGAATGCCTCATAAGTAAAAGCTACTTACAAAAAAGTGCGTACTTGTTTCCCAATGAGAGGAATTTTATACTGAATGAAAATACTTCGTTTGGAGAAAAAAAATGAAAAAACAGGTCTATATCATTCATGGCTACAGAGCCTCCTCAACAAATCATTGGTTCCCTTGGCTGAAAAAACGTCTGCTCGCAGATGGGGTCCAAGCAGACATTTTAAACATGCCTAATCCGCTCCAGCCAAGACTTGAGGATTGGCTGGAGACACTCTCTTTTTATCAACACACTTTACATGAAAATACGTATTTGGTTGCGCACAGCTTAGGGTGCCCCGCCATTTTGAGATTTTTGGAACATATTCAATTACGAAAACAGCTTGGCGGAATCATACTTGTTTCCGGCTTTGCCAAATCATTGCCCACTTTACAGATGCTAGATGAATTTACACAGGGATCGTTTGATCATCAAACAATCATCGAGTCCGCGAAGTACCGTGCTGTCATTGCTTCTAAGGGTGACCAAATTGTTCCATTTTCATGGAGCAAGGATCTGGCACAACAAATTGATGCTGCGTTATATGAAGTTCAGCACGGAGGTCATTTTCTAGAAGATGAGGGATTTACTTCTTTGCCTATTGTTTATGATGTTTTAACCTCTTATTTTTCAAAGGAAACTCGCTAACATCTTTCACCCATCTGCTTCAATCGAGCCCGCGAAAAGCGGGCTTTCTGAGTTATCGTTTGATCAATACAGATAACTCACCTTCAAACACTTTTACTTCTTTTTGATTATAAGTAGATAGCAATACTGTGAGTATTCCCAATTCATTTCTCTTTGGCTGCTTATCAAGAACCTTAACAATTGTAAACAATTCATCATCCGGATATACAGGTTTTATGAATGTCATATGATTCATCTCTGTTCCGGCTATAATATCGTCTCCATAGAAACCTTCTTCAATCCAAAGTTTAAAAGATATGGCCAGTGTTTGTATGCCGGAAGCGATAATTCCATTAAATCTGCCTTTATTCGCTTTTTCTTCATCTACATGCATATACTGAGGGTCAAATTCACCCGCAAACCGCATAATATCATCTTTTGATACTTTTAATGATTTCGTTTTGAAGACCTGGCCAATTGTAAACTCATCTAACTTCATTCTTACACCTCTATTTTTTCAATTGTCTATTTTGTTTATTTTAGCACTGTGATGAGCAAATAAAAAATTCTGTTTGTCGCTAAACAGACGTATCGTGGCCTGGACTGCAGGCACTCATCATATACTTAAAAAATATTGAACAGCTCTCAACACTTAGTCGTCACTTGGCCGTTTTGCTAAACTGAAAGCTCCCTCATATCTTCCAGGCAGCCTTCAGTTTTTTTATGCCTTCTCTTATGTCGGATTCAGAAACTCCTGCAAACCCGAGCGAGACCGTTTTTGTAGGAGGATGATGTTGATAAGAAAGAGAAACAGGATAAATTTTTACTCCATGTTTTTTCGCCTTCTCAATTAACTCTTTTTCACCAAATGGCAAATAAACGTCAAGTAAGATACGAAGCCCAGAGTTTTCTCCGCGAATTCTGACATGCTCTCCTAATTCCCTTTGCACTGCCTCTAATACAATGGCTCTTTTTTTGCGGTAAAGTTTTCTCATTCTGTTGATGTGTTTTTGCCACTCTCCATTTTTTATAAATTCAGCTAGGGTTAGCTGACTGTGGCAGGACACTGTTTGCTTATATAAGGACGTGATTTCATGCCCCTTTTTTAAAAGAGGCGAAGGAAGAATCATATAGCTGATACGCAGCGAGGGCAAAAGAGACTTAGAAAAAGTGCCCATATAAATGACACGGTTATGCTGATCAAGCCCTTGCAGAGAAGGAACCGGCTGTCCTGTGTACCTAAATTCCCCGTCATAATCATCCTCTATGATAAAGGATTGATTTTCGGCCGCCCATTTAAGCAGCTGAATTCTTCTGTTTATCGTCATGATTGTTCCCAGCGTAAATTGATGGGAAGGTGTGACATATACAAGGTTTGGCTGCTGTTCTTTGATCTTCTGTATACAGATTCCTTCATCATCGACTGGTATAGGAACAATATTCATGCGGTTGGCTTCAAAAATTTTGCGTGCTCTTGGATAACCAGGATCCTCATACCCTATAGAAATATTCGGCTCAAAAACTTGGCACAAGATTTGCAGCAGAATAGGTTCTGGCACCTATAATCACTTGTTCAGGGCCGCAATGAACACCCCGAGATTGATACAGGTACTCTGCAATGAGTGTTCTCAGCTCAAACTCTCCTAAAACATGTCCCGGCCGATAAAGCTCGTGTCCATATTGGTCTAAGCTATTGACCATGCTTTTTCGCCATGCGGAAAAAGGGAAGTAAGAAGAATCTACATTCCCATAATGAAAATCAATCGATTGTTTATTTTCTTCTGCTTCTTGTTGAATGGGTGTTGTGCTTGGCATTCTATCATAAGCAAAATCAGAATCATGATAATCAGCAAACCACCCGCTTCTTGGCTTGCTCACAATATAGCCCTCAGCAGCGAGCTGTTCATAGGCACGCTCTACAGTCGTTTGGCTGATGGAAAGCTGATTCGCCAGGAGTCTTTTTGAAGGAAGCTTCATTCCTTTTTGAATACGACCCCGATGCATGTTTTCTTTAAAATATCGATAAAGCTGCTGATAAAGCGGAATATCCAGATTTCTATCCAAAAAAGGCGTGATATCCATTTGCGCGTTGTTCTCCTAACTGGTATGCATTTTTTTATGAAAACTGGCTGTTTATAAAAGGCCAATTCCAGTTTATAGTCATTGTAATCCTTAGCTGCTGGTTTTGTTAAGAAAATACAGACAATGAACAAGAAAGATATGTGGAGTGATTGTAATGAACAAACGAACAAATGGCTGGATAAATGGTTTTATAGGCGTACTCATTTTCAGCGGCTCGCTGCCTGCGACCCGTTTGGCTGTGTCGGACTTCGATCCGCTGTTCCTCACCGTATGCCGCGCTGCGATAGCTGGTGTACTGGCGGGAGGTCTCCTTCTCATCTTCCGGCAGCAGCATCCTTCCAAAAGAGACCTCATTTCATTATTAGTGGTAGCGTTTGGCGTAGTGATTGGTTTCCCGTTGCTGACAGCTTTAGCGCTTCAGCATGTCACTTCCGCACACGCCATTGTCTTCATTGGACTTCTTCCGCTTGCAACGGCGGTCTTCGGCGTACTGCGCGGGGGTGAACGCCCCCGCCCCGTTTTCTGGATTTTCTCAGCCGTTGGCAGCTTGTTAGTAGCAGGTTTCGCCCTCATTCAGGGGGGAGGTTCATCCCCGCTTGGCGACGCGTACATGCTGGCTTCTATTGTCGTATGCGGTCTTGGTTATGCAGAAGGGGCCAGGCTTTCACGGCGTCTGGGGAATTGGCAGGTGATCTCATGGGCACTCGTTCTGTCGCTTCCTCTTATGCTGCCATTGTCGTTCTTTTTTACGCCGGACTCATGGTCAGCGATCGGCGTTCCCGCACTGCTCAGTCTTGCATATGTATCCTTATTCAGCATGCTGATCGGCTTTGTATTCTGGTATCGAGGTCTTGCCCAAGGCGGAATTGCGGCGGTTGGGCAGCTCCAGCTTCTCCAGCCTTTTTTTGGACTGCTGCTTGCCTCAGTGATTCTGCACGAGAAAGTGGGCTGGGCACTCGTAGCAGTAAATATCGCCGTTATCATGTGCGTTGCAGCTGCACGGCGATTTGCAAAGTAAGGCAGACCTTTATCGTAAACTTCAAAAATGCATGAAGGTATAAAAATACCAAGGGTTGCTGGCCCTTGGTATTTTGCACGCGCTCGAGCAGACTTGAGTCTCCCGCTTAGACATATAAGTCAACACCCATTTACCTGCCGCCATTATCAAATCCTCTCTAATAAATCTCCCACTTTTTCTGCCATGACACGAGGCGGATAAGGCATTTCGTTTTTGTTTGCATTTATATCCCACTTTACATTCAATACCTGAAGAAAAAGGGGCAAAACTTCTTAAGAATTCTTAAGTTTTCGCGATGCTATTCAAGATCGTTTCCTCTTCTTAAACAGTTTTCAATATCATCCTATCTATTCCATGGTAATATTTAGATACATAAACTTATATATGAAGCTGACCTGAATTAATAGAGAGGAATGAAAAAATGAAGAAACGCAGAAAGATATGTTATTGCAATACTGCCCTGCTGCTTATGATTTTGCTTGTTGGATGTACGGGCAGTAAGGATGAAGAAGCACAACAACCTTCAAATCAAGCTTCTGCTGTACAAACTGACGAAAAACACACTGAGACTGAAGAGAGCACCAAAATACGCAAGGATGAATCGGAGCCAACAACAGAATCAGAAGAATCCGCAACAAAAGCTTCAAATGAGACCTCTTCAGCAGAAGAGAAAAGCAAAGAAGACAATGTATTGGCAGCATACTCTTCGGAAAAAATTGAATATGCCAGGGTTTGGCTTCAACTTGGACCTAATCAAGAGATAGATGAATTAAATGTTCGACATATTTCGGCTGGCGAGCCAATTAATCCTAATGATGATACAAGTGCCAGCTATCCAGAAGATGTAACCCAGTTAGCTGGTTCTCGTTTAGTGGATGGATCAGTCACTTATCATGGCAATGGGGATGGCACGATTCATGTATATAATGTGCCTTTACGCTGGGATTCCGCTGATGATGTAGAAAAAGGCGTCATGCGGGAAGTGACTGAGAGTATCATAAAAAACAGAAAAACAGTGTATGTTGATACAGGTGACAATGAAAAAATCAAGCGGCTCATTGATATTATGATGATTGATTAATCAGTATTCGTTTGTCTGCACCTGACTAGTAAAAAATGGTTAATAGAGGAATAAGATATATTAATATAAAAACAAAGTTTGAAGTGTAGTAACTTGCTGAAAAATCTTCCGGTTCTATTAGTTCTCCTAGGCATTCTAAATGTGATGAGCCATACCATTTAGCTATTTCATTGGATGGGTATGATTTCTAGGTGTTGCATTAATATTTTATAGCACTGTCTAGTGGCATACAATGTTAATCAAAAGAAGCATTTCAACAGTAAGTGAATGTTGTCCTAAGAAAAAACAAGCATCTTACTATGCTTGTTTTTCTTCTATAGAAAGTATCTTATTACGCTATGATGCTATTCCTTTAGCCTGAACCTTGGCGTGCCTAATCCTTTAATCCCTTTCCATCGAGAATTTTTTGCACATATTTTTCGACTCTCGATTCTCGGGTTTTGGATTGTTTGGCTTGAGAAAAATAAAGAGTGTATGCTCTTTGCCGTCCCGGGGTCAATGCTTCAAAAGCAGTTTTCAAGGCAGGGATTTCATCGAATTTATTTTGAAGTTCTTCAGGAATGTTCAATTCAATATTTTTGTTAACTTCCACTTTCAAACCGGCTTTTTCAACTTCAATGGCTTCGTGAATATAGGCTTTCAAAATGTTTTCTAGCTCATTTATTTCCTGAACATTTGTAAACCGAACCTGGCGCGCCGCCTGTACATTCTCCGTTTGTTGAATGAGAATTCCATCGGTATCCTGTAATAGGGCGCCTTTGTGGAACAGAAGCGCACAATATTCTTTAAACCCATGTATTAAAACAATATTTTTATTATGATATGTGTAACAAGGATGCATCCACTTAAAATCTTCAGTCAGCTCACAGTCAAGAATGATGGTTCTCAACTTCTCAAATTCTTCCTTCCACTTTTTCGCTTTACTTAAAAACTCATCAACCTTCGGATTCGTTCTGCTGTTTGTCATGAAGGAATTCCCCTCTTTCCAAGCTTTTTTAATTAAGGCTTAATGGTTCCTCATACATTTACGTGAATTGACAATAATGAAGTCCAGTTTTATTTTTGACATCTCGGTATTTATTTTATTCTTCTATAGGTTTCTTCTCTTATTATTCAATAGATTAAGCTTAAAGTGGGGATGATGCAACAACAAAAAATATCATGGGCTATATCCATGTCCATAACATAAAAAGAGAAGGCCCATAAGCCTTCTCTTCTTGTATAATTATTTCACTGACAATCTGAAAAAATAACAATTCGATTATTATATATCTTTTTTATTCTTGCCAATGCATAAGGTTACAGCAACACTAGCTATACTGACTAAAGTTCCTGCAATAGAAACTAGAATTGTCAAAAAGCCATTGGGAATAAGAAATCCAATTGGAATGAGCCCCAGAAAAGTTAAAACAATAAAACATTGGTATACACCAGATATTATTCTTACAACCAAATTGCCAAAAAAGGACATAACTAATGGAGGGATAAATAAAAATACAACGATTCCAATTGAGATCATCAAGATAATAGGTTCATCAAATGAGATGACATGATCTCCAGGCGACTCTTTAGCGGCCGCTAAAACAACAACGATAGACATCATTAGTGTAACAAAAACAAGAGAAAACCTTTTTAACAACGTTATGACTCCTTTACCTAAAGCAAGTAATCCTGCCTTTTTCAAATCCGATAACCATTTTATGTGATTCAATTAAAGAATATGCAGTGAGTGACACAGCTATGAGGAATTCTGGTCAAATCTTTATAATAGATTTAATGGAGCAACTATAGTTCGTTAGAATATCAGACGATAAAATAACTTTATCTAACAATATAACAAATTAATGTAAATTAAACAATCCTACCCTTTATCGGCCCTAGACCATACCACCACTGGAATGAGTAATAAGGACATAATCCCTCCAGTAAATGATAATGCTAGGTAACTTGAACCTGCCACAATCATTCCAGATAATGCCCCGCCAGCAGCTCCTGACAACGCAATCAGAACATCTACCGTCCCCTGCGTTTTAGCTCGCGTGGCAGTATCAGTTGAATCTACAATAAGGGCAGTCCCGCTTATCAAACCAAAATTCCACCCTAATCCGAGTAAAGAAAGAGCAATGACGAGAAGAACCATAGAATCTCCCGGTGCAAATGCTCCTATTACACCTGCCAAAAGCAACGTTGTTCCAGAGGAAATAGCCATTGCGGTACGTCCCAACCTATCTACAAGAACACCTGTAACCAGTGAAGGGAGATACATAGCACCTATATGAAAACCAATAACAAGACCGACTGCACCCAAGTCATGCCCATGATGTCTCATATGAACCGGTGTCATTGTCATAATAGCTACCATTACGATTTGGGTAAGAACCATAACCGTTGCCCCAACGATTATCCCTTTTTTGTTTTCTGTATGCTCAGCTGCCGCCAAATGTCCTTTATCACCAGGCTCTTCATTTGCCGCTTCTATTGTTCTTGCTATAACTAATGGATCTGGACGAAGCATAATGAAAAGGACCACACCTGCTAAAATATATGCTGCTGCGGCTAAAATAAAAGGGCCAGCAAGTGATGGAACACCAATAGAAAGAGCGAAATCCCCCATCACATTCACTAAGCTTGGACCTGCCACTGCGCCAAATGTAGTAAAAACCATGGTTATACTAACAGCAGTCGCTCGCTGCTTATGATTTGCTAAGTCTGTACCTGCATAACGGGCCTGTAAATTAGTGGCTGTACCTGCACCGTAAATAAGCAACGAAATAAATAACAAGAAAATACTATTTATGATTGCTGCCATAATAACGCCTATTGCTCCAAGTCCTCCAATCATAAAGCCAGCTGAAAGACCTGTTCGACGGCCATAACGTTGAGAAAGTCTTCCAACAATTAATGCAGATCCTGCTGATCCTAAAGTAAACAAAGCAGAAGGAAGACCAGCAAACGCATCAGTGCCAAGCATTTGTTGTGCAATAAGCGCACCGACAGTCACTCCTGCCGCCAGCCCCGCACCGCCAAAAATTTGTGAGATACTCACAACGAATAGTGTACGCTTGTATAACGATTTTTGTTTATCTGGTGAACTGATGTAGCTTTGTAATGAAGCAGTTTGAACATCTATTGCTTTTACGCTGTCCTTGTCTAACATCATCTGACCTTCCTTTCTAAAAGCCAATTTTGTATAAACCTCCCTCTAGATGTGGATCATCATAACACGCACAAAAAAGCCATACAATGTCATAATTGTATGGCGAACAATATTAGGTAAGATCGTCTAGCAAACGTCTCAGGATCATTAAACCTTGTTCAAGCTCTTCAAGTGTTTTTGGTGCACAGACAGAAACCCTTACAGCCCTTTCTGGACAACTATTTCCTACAACAAAGCGTTCAGCCGCATACACTTGCACGCCATGTCGAGCAGCCAACTCTTCAAATTGAGCGCCAGTCATTTTACCCGGTAACATCAACCAACGAAAAATGCCTGTTTCAACACCTAAACATGTATATCCCGCAAAATATCGGTTTACGATTTGATTTCTGCGAATGGTTTGTTCACGATGACTCTCAATTAAGACTTCAAATTGATTTGATACAATCGTGCGTGCAGTAAGTTCAGCTAATAGCGGGGAAACGGTTATATTTAAATTATAAAGCGCCTTTGATATTGGCTCCTTATATTGTCTCGGCACTGCTACATAAGCCAAACGCAGGCCTGGCGCTAACGATTTTGATAAACTTGCAATATGAATAACCTGTTGCGGTGCGAATGAGGCGAGTGCCGGAAGCGGATTTTTGTTGAGAAGATGGTACGATGCATCCTCAATAACAAATAGATTATATTTCTTTGCAATGTCTGCAACCATTCTTCGATTCTCAACAGACATAAAGGAAGTCGTCGGATTATGATAATCCGGGATTAAATACAAACCTTTAATATTTTCGTTTTTACACGCATATTCAAGTGACTCCGGACTCATTTCATCGTTCTCTGATTTTATCGGTACGATTTGCACACTAAGCAATGATGCAACAGTTTTTAATCCAGGGTACGTATGATGGTCAACACCGATGCGGTCTCCAGGCTTACAAAGGCTCGCCAAAGTCGCAGCAATCGCATTTTGTCCCCCATTTGCAAATAAAATGTGATCAACAGTTGTTTCAAACCCGCCTCTTTGGATGAGCTTTACAGCTGCATCTTTTTGCCAAAGGCTTTCACCTGCCCGGCCATAGCTAAACCATTTTTCATAATCCTCCTCCTGGACCATGTTTTTTAGTTGGTGTAACAAGGGCTCATATGAAGCATGATCTGGAAGTGTTGCTCCCATTTCAATTAAATGTTTCGGCTTTGTATCCTCAAGTAAATACGAATTCGATAACGCATCATACGATACAAATGTGCCGCTCCCTACAGTCGCACTTAACAATCCCTTTAGCTCACACACTTTAAATGCTTTTGAAATCGTACTCACATTTAAATCTAAATAATCGGCCAATTCTCGCTGTGGAGGAAGTTTTGTTCCAGGTAATAAAACTCCGTTTATAATATCCTGTTCCAATTGCCCTGCAAGTGCTTTATAAATAGGCTTTTCAGCTTTATCAATCGATGGCTTCCAGCTCATCGGATAGTTTTCAAAAGAATTGATAGGCATGATACGCATCCTTTTTCACTCAATTATATGAATGTGCTGCTTATAAGACAATTATAACTTTCTTTTATTGATGCCTTTTTATGAACAGCATGCTTCAATAAAACCTGTACAAATACAAGTGAATCACTTACTTTATTTCATATAAGTCATCCTGCAAAACTGTGCACAGAATGTCGGATAAATACATTTCACTCCTGTTATTCTTTTGGTTAAAGGAGGCCAAATAAATGGATTTGCTTAAAAGTATGAATAGGGCGTTAACGTATATTGAAGAAAACCTCACTAATGATATTGATTTTCAAGAGGCAGCAAAGCTTGCTTTCTGCTCTGAATATCATTTTAAAAGGATGTTTTCCTTCCTTGCAGGTATTTCATTATCGGAATATATTCGTCGCAGACGTCTTACTCTTGCAGCTTTTGAACTGAAAGACAGCAATGTAAAAGTGATTGATATTGCAATAAAGTACGGTTATAACTCACCAGATTCTTTTGCAAGGGCATTCCAAAATTTACATGGCATAAACCCATCAAAAGCCAGACTTAATGGCCATTCCCTTAAAGCTTATCCACGAATGACCTTCCAGCTAACAATTAAAGGAGGAAATGAAATGAACTACCGTATTGAAGAAAAAGAGGCATTTCGCATCGTTGGCATTAAAAAAAGAGTTCCTATTATTTTCAAAGGGATTAATCCGGAAATTGCATCTATGTGGGAAAGTTTAGATGAAAAAGCAATAAATAAACTAAAAGAGCTTTCTAATGTAGCACCATCAGGACTCATTAGTGCATCCACGAATTTTTCTGAAGGTCGGACAGAGGAAAACGGAGAGCTCGATCACTATATTGGCGCAGCCACAACGAAACAGTGTCCAGATAACTTCTCGCGGCTTGAAGTTCCTGCCTCAACATGGGCTGTATTCGAATCAATCGGACCATTTCCGGATACACTGCAAGAAGTATGGGGACGCATTTATTCCGAATGGTTTCCATCGTCAAATTATGAACAAATAGAAGGCCCAGAAATACTGTGGAACGAGCATAAGGATGTAACATCACCATCTTTTAAAAGTGAAATTTGGATACCAATTACAAAAAAGTAATACGTTTTTCGATCAGAGAAGAAGAATTGAAGGTTCTTGAAGAAAAAATACCAAGGGCGTCAAAACCCTTGGTATTTTTGATACTGCCGAGAGGGCTCAAACTCCACCAGTGTTTTTCATTGCCGGACCGTTCATGTAAGCAAAAAAGCCTTTATATATCCCTATTTGCATGATTCCTAATCTTTAATAAAGATTTTTCACTCTGCATAGAAGGCTCTTTATGTAAAGCCAATATTAAAGTTATCCCTATAATACAAATAGCACCAATCCATTGAAAAGAACCAAATGGCGCTTTTAACCAAACGACAGTTGTTACAACAGCGGATAGAGGTTCTAAACTGCCTAATAGGCTTGTTTCTTTGGGAGAAAGGCTTTCCAAGCTTTTTATGAAGAACCAGAACGCAATCATTGTTCCAAATGATATCACAAATAAAATATATGCATACGCCTCAGCAGTTAATCGTTGAAAATCCAGTTGCCATGGCGGATGGATAAAGCTCAATGCAAAACCGCCAATAATCATAGCCCAACCTACAACGACAAGAGAATCAAATTTATTTAATAAACCAACGGCATATAAAGTATAAAAAGCTGCCGCGAATCCTGATAAAACTCCCCATACTACTGCAGCTGCCGGCACTGAAAGTTGAGATATTGAACCATTTGTTAACAAAAAAAAGCAACCCACTAAAGCAAGTACAACAGTAATGATATCTTGTTTGGCAAGAACCGTTTGTTTTCGCAAAAGCGTGTAGATAATGACGATTACTGGGGATAAATATTGCAATAATGTAGCAACGGCAGCATTCCCATGTTGAATTGATGCCATATATGTGTACTGCACAGCTAGCATTCCCAATAGGCCAAAAATAAGAAGCTGGCCAGCCGACGCTTTGTTTTTCCAAACCTCAATAACCTGAGACCGATCCTTTCTGAACAATTGCAGCATTAAAAGCAACATTCCAGCCGTAAGCAAGCGTGTCGTTACAAGCCAATTGACATCAATTTGATATTCTTGAAAAAGTTTTTTGGCTACTGTGCCTCCAATTCCCCAACATGTCGCCCCTGTTATAACATAGAACAATCCCATTCTTCTATTGGAAGTATTCATACATGACTCCTCACTAATAAATATAATAATAGTGTTATGATAAATGCATAACCTCATAAAAAATACTCAAATCGAATGAAAAAATATAAATATATTGAGGTGAGAATGTCTGAATGAAGAATTTCGTGATCGATCAAAATTTAAAAGAATTAACAGAGCACCGAACGGTAGAATTACCGGTTGCCTGTTACGAGACAAGGATCAATCAAAATATAAATGGCTATATTCCGCTTCATTGGCATGATGAAATCCAATTTGTTTTGATACTAAAAGGGATAGCTCTCTTTCAAATAAATGAAGAAAAAATAGAGGTTCACGAAGGGGATGGATTATTTATCAATAGTGGCTGCCTGCACATGGCCGAAGAAAAGGAAGGCTCGGATTGTACGTATATTTGCTTGAATGTGTCACCCCATTTCGTTTTATCTCAGGAACTGTATTCAAGCTATGTTCAGCCCTATATGTTTTCAACCAATTTGCCCTATTTATTTTTGGATGGAAATCAACAGTGGGCAAAAAATATTCTAGATGCTGTTAAAAAAATAAATCAATTGATTCAACAAAAGACATCGCTCTATGAGATTGACATTACCATGCAATTAACGTTAATGTGGAAAAACCTGGTCGTTAATGGTTTTCAATTAGAGTACGATCAAACTGAAATGATAAAAAGTCATCGAATGAAACAAATGTTAAACTGGATTCATCTCCATTATGCTGAAAAAATCACATTAGAGAACATTGCAAAAGCTGGCCAACTGAGCCGTTCTGAGTGCTGCCGTTATTTTAAACGAATGCTGAATAAGACGCCATTACGTTATGTAATGGATTATAGAATTCAAAAAAGCTTATTATTACTGCAACACCCTGAATCCAATGTGACAGAAGTGTCTTATCAAGTTGGATTTAACAGTACCAGTTATTTCATAAGTAAATTTCAACAAGCGATGAATATGACGCCATTATCATACAAAAATATTCATATGAGACATAGTCATTAAAGAGAAAGAAAAAGAAGTGAATTCATAACAAAAAGAAAAGCAAACTATTTTTATATAGTTTGCTTTTCTTTTTGTTCTGGTCTTCATTTATTATCTCTCCTTTCTTTATTTTTCTTCTCACCTCAATACCCATTTGAAGGTTGTCAATTTCCTTGATAATAATGCCAATTTCGGTGGAAAAATGTTCAATATCAGCAAACCTTTTTCTGTCCGCAAGATAAGTGAAAATGCATCATTAAGTAAGTGGGCTGTTATCCATATCAATTTGAGAACGATCCTCAATCATGTGTTTTAAAATATTTTTAGCTGACATTTCACGAATATCGTTCCTTCTTATCTACTCAAATCATTTCTGTGATGTCATTGAGCTCAGTCATGAATTACAAAGGAAATTGAATAACTCATTTTCAATGAAAAACTGATCTATGTTAATTAGTCGAGGTTTCAGGATATACACGGATCAATTGACCTTTCCCCTATTGTTTTGATGTTGTTTTTGCTCGATCTGTTTTTTTAAAAAAAGTTATTGACATCAAAAATTCGATCATGTTATTATTAAAAGTTTGATATTCCACCTCCATATATGGTAATCTTAAGAAGGTTACCATATATGGAGGTGGATGATATGTTTCAAATTGGCGATAACATTGTTTATCCAATGCACGGAGCAGGTATAATTGAAGCCATAGAAGAAAAAGAATTCTTAGAGGAAAAACAACAGTATTATGTCATAAGAATGTCAATCAGTAATATGACAGTTATGATTCCAACGCGTAAAATATTGAGTTCGAATATACGACCAGTTACCGATATACTTGCATTAAAACACATTATGCACATTTTTCAGCATGGAGAATCAGATAGGTTACTGCCATGGAAGCAAAGGTATAAAATAAACACGGACAAAATAAAAACGGGTGAAATACAAGAAGGCGCTGAAGTTGTACGTGATTTAATGCGTATGAAGAAAGAAAAAGCACTTAATGCAAGCGAAAAAAAAATGCTGGATAATGCATATGAATTTTTGATTAGTGAACTGGAAGTAATTAAAGGAATCACTGAAAATCAAATAAAAAGTTTCGGTTAGATAGTGTATTACATCCCGAAAAATATTTCGGAATATTATGATAAAAAACAAATCTTCTCCAACTTATGTTTAGAATATTAACGACCTCTTTTGTTATTCCTACATTCTAATCCATTTTTATTATTTACATTTCTTCTGCGAAGATTGAAGTTTTACCAAAAAACTCAATAAAATAGTCACTTGTTTTTAGTATCCTGATTCACACTGGCACGGACAAGGAGCCGTAAGGATGGAAGAGAGGTAGGGCTTTCATTGTTTTAGGTATCTCTAAGTGATTATTTCCAGGAGAAAAAACAATCGATCTCCTCATTATTTTTAAGAATTTCTTATATCCACTGCCACATTGAATAATAATTGTTTATCTTCTTTTCATAAAAGAGATATGCGAGTTGGTAACATCCAAATGAAACCATTTTTATAATTTATCTAATCTTACTTAAATTAACGAACAGGTTAGTGAAAAAACAAAGAGTTATATTTGAACAAAACATTAAATAATTTATATACATTCCGCATATTGTCAATCCAGTATGTTATACTGTAAACAAACCTTTGAAGTTTTAAATCTTTTTCTATTACCTTGTAGCATCTCCCTACTCGAACGTTGAGTAGGGTTTTTTATTGAGTATGATATAGACATAAAAAAACAGGCCCTATATAAAGAGCCTGTTTGTATAAACGATTGAAGATTAAGCTTTTTGAACGTTAGCAGCTTGAGCTCCACGAGCACCTTGCTCAACGTCAAACGATACTTTTTGACCTTCGTCTAAAGATTTGAATCCGTCACTTTGGATTGCAGAAAAGTGTACGAATACATCGTCTCCATTTTCGCGTTCGATAAAGCCAAAACCTTTTTCTGCATTAAACCATTTAACTGTACCTTGTTCCATTTTTGTTGCCTCCTAGTGTGTAACCACACAGTATATACTATCCTTGCCCAAAGTATCATCAAGACGAAAAGTCAATATTCATACTATCCTTTACACCGAACAAAAATAATTCTTCTTTATTATATCAGGAATCGGAAATAACTGCAAATTATATTTCCGATTTATTCATGGCATTATTTGTTAAACATGTGTATACCAGCGCAGAGTAAGAGGCCTATTAAAAACTTTGGTTTGAAAACACCGTGAAAAGTGAATCACGAGTGTCTTTCTTTGCTTAATAGTACTTCATTAATGAAAAGCTCAGCTGTTTCTTGTTCAAGAGCAAGATAATCTTTTAAAAGCAGGGCTTTTCACTTGTAAAACTTTGTTTCTGCAGACGTTTCCAAACAGTCACTCATGGATATCCCCATTACTTCATTCCTTTTTTCTTCAAACAATCAATGTTCAAGGTCTAAATAAATCGATCCCCATGGGGGAGCATTGAGAGAGTTTGACCCGATAAAGTGCTGGGTATAATCTTCATACGCCTTTTGTATCCCGGCTGACTCTGCTAATAAATGATGTAATTGAACTGGAAATCAGTTTATTATTTCCAATAATTTTACAGATGAATGGGAAGAATACTTATCATATATGGTGTGTATAACGTTGGGCCTTCAAAGGCTATAAAACGTTTTCTACACTTAGAAGATCACCAGGGAAGGGGAAACTTTTGAATATGAAAGAACAAAACCTAAGGACTTTGAGAAAACTGGTTACACCTTATGAAAAATCCGATTTACACAAAAGTATTTGTCAAATCATTAACACATTGGTACCATTTTTCCTGTTATGGTGTTTGGCATATAAGAGCTTGTCGATTTCTTATTTCCTTACATTAGCGATTTCTGTAGTTGCGGCAGGTTTTTTAGTGAGAACCTTCATCATCTTTCATGATTGCTGCCACTATTCCTTTTTTAAGAACAGAAAGGCGAATCGAATCCTTGGAACATTAACAGGAATTCTGACTCTGCATCCTTTTGATCATTGGGCACACGATCATTCTGTCCATCATGCGACAAGCAGCAATCTGGACAAACGCGGTACAGGCGATATTTGGGTACTGACGGTTGAGGAATATAAGGAGGCCTCAACTAAGACAAAAATAATGTACCGATTGTACAGAAATCCGTTTGTTATGTTTATTATTGGGCCGATTTACGTTTTCGGGATTGCCAATCGTTTTAATCGAAAAGGAGCAAAACGCAAAGAACGGATGAATACGTATGTAACGAACCTGGGGATCGTCGCTTTGGCAGCACTTTTATGTTGGGCTATTGGCTGGCAAAACTTCCTGCTGGTTCAGGTGCCGATTTTTATGATATCGGGCACTCTCGGAATTTGGATGTTTTATATTCAGCATACGTTTGAGGATTCTTATTTTGAAGAAGATGAGCATTGGGAATATGTAAAAGCAGCAGTTGAAGGAAGCTCTTTTTATAAACTTCCAAAAGTCATGCAGTGGCTAACAGGCAATATCGGTTTTCATCATGTTCATCATTTAAGCCCGAGAGTCCCAAACTATAAGCTTGAAAAAGTGCATAACAACACTGAACCATTGCAAAACGTTCCGACCATTACACTGGCAACAAGCCTTAAATCGTTAAAGTTCCGCCTATGGGATGAAGAAGGCAAAAAATTTGTTAGTTTTAGCCACTTAAAAAAAGCTTCTAAAAGCCAAGTATCGGCGCGGCTAACAACGGATTAAAATAAACTCCCCATAATCGCAGAATAAAAGTGCAGACTTGCGCAACGATGTTGTGCAGAGGTCAGCACTTTTTTAGTGGACTCCACAATGCGGTACAGCCGTATTTTCCGCAAAAAAATAACACCAAAGATGGTTAAGCCCTTGGTATTATTGGGGTGCGGCCGAGAGAACTTGAACCTTTACGGTTTATTCACCCCACTGGGCCCTCAACATAGTAAATCCTTATCACTGGTTATGAAAGCTTGTTTTCATTACACTCCTTATATTCATTTCCCATCATTTCTATACGTTTACATCAATTATGGTTAAAAAATGGTGAGCCAAAACCAATGAATGTCCTTACTTTTTTCGCCTATTTTGATTAAGAATTTTATTCCTTTCTTATTATAAAAAGGCTGACGAATTATCGTCAGCCTAATCTTTGTTCTCATATCCGTTTTCCATAAATAATATATCGTTTCGGCGCATTACCAATATATGAAAAGGGATAACAAGTTGTAAGAATGAGCTCCTCTTTATTATGCTGCAATGTAATAATAGACTTATCTTTTTGGTCTACAATTTTTGTTTTGTCTATTTCATATGAAAAACTTCCATATGGCAGCTCAACCTTTAATTGATCACCTTTTTTCAGTTCACCCGTTCGGCGGAAGACGGTATCCCGATGACCTGATAGAACAATTTGCCCGTTTTCATCTGGATAATAACTGCCTTTGTAGTGGCCGACTCCTTTTTCCAAATCATCCGCATCGGTTCCCTCTACAATCGGAAGCTCTGCGTCGATCTTTGGAATCTCCAGAATGCCAACTGCCTCTCCGAACTTAGGCTTAAATCCTTCTTTTTCTGAGCCGCCGCTTTTTTTAGAAGGGCTCTTTAGTGCAAGTTTTGCCTCATCTAAAGTTTGTTCTGTCTTATGATTGATGTCCACCACTTTCCAGACTCCGTAACCTGTAAAAACGAGTCCAGCAATAATGATGCATATAGGAAGATATTTCTTCATGCAACATCAGACATTTCTTTTTCTTCTAAAGTACCAGAGTGCAGTTCCTGCTACTAACAATACCAAACCAACAAGGATCAGATTATACGTATTTGTTGCTGTATTTGGAAGCTCATTTCCTGTGTCACTTCCCTGATCTTTAGTTGTAGGCTCAGTTTGGTTTGGCTTTTCTGGATTGCTAGTGTTAGTTGGGTTATTAGGCTTGCTTGGTTTTCCAGGTACCTCTGGTTTGTCAGATACAGGGTCTTTCTGTTGGACTGTAATGTCTGCTTCAGGCTTATCCTGCTTATCAATACTGCTGCCTTCGACAGTTGCCACGTTTTTAATTGTCTTGCCTTCATATCCAGACTCAATTTTCGCTTGGAATGTCACAGTCCGCCACTCAGTGTCAGTGACATCGCCAAAGTTAGCAGTAACCTTGCCTTCCTTGATTGTTGCTTCTCCGCCGTTGCTCGTTTTCAAGCTGCCTTCGACATACTTCAATCCGGCTGGAAGTTCATCTGAAATAACCAGATTTTCCACTTTACCATCGGATACTGTATTACGGGTCTTAATCGTGTAAACAACAGTGTCGCCTACTTCGTATTTCTTTTTGTCTGTGTCAAGGTTTTTCGCTGTCTTTTCTGATTCTAAAACAGGAATTCGCGGATATACCTTCACTTCATGGCTTGGTTTATCAGGAGTTGTGATATTGTCGCCGCTGATGTTTGCAGTGTTGACGATATCTTTACCTGCTTGACCAGACTTCACTTTTGCTTCAAATGTCACAGAGTGCCATTTCGTATCTGTCACATTGCCAAATTCACCTGACACCTTACCGTCATCATCGTCTTGATCATCACTTACTGCAGTACCATCTACTTTCAATGTTCCCGAAACATATTCTAATCCTTCCGGAAGAGAATCCGAGATGACAAGATTTTTAACAAGGCTGTCTTTAACTGTGTTTCGGGTTTGGATTGTGTAAAGAAGCGTGTCGCCCACTTCCGGATGGTCCGCATCTTTATTTCCTTCAGCTTTTTCCTTAATGGAGGCTGTTTTCTTTGATTCTAATTTTGGATCTTTCGGATCGACTTTAATGTCTGTACCCGGTTTATCCGGTGTGTCGATATTGTCACCATCAACAGTTGCCACATTTTTAATCGTCTTTTCCGCATAGCCGGACTCAATTTTCGCTTGGAATGTCACAGTATGCCATTCCGTGTCTGTAACATCACCAAAGTTAGCTGTGATTTTGCCGTCCTTGATTGTTGCTTCTCCGCCGTTGCTCGTTTTCAAGCTGCCTTCGACATACTTCAATCCGGCTGGAAGTTCATCTGAAATAACCAGATTTTCCACTTTACCGTCGGATACTGTATTTCGGGTCTTAATCGTGTAAGCAACAGTGTCGCCTACTTCGTATTTCTTTTTGTCCGTATCAAGGTTCTTCGCTGTCTTTTCAGATTCTAAAACAGGAATTCGCGGATATACCTTCACCTCATGGCTAGGTTTATCAGGAGTCGTGATATTGTCGCTGCTGATGTTTGCAGTGTTGACGATATCTTTACCTGCTTGACCAGACCTCACTTTTACTTCAAATGTCACAGAGTGCCACTTCGTATCTGTTACATTCCCAAACTCACCTGACACCTTACCGTCGGCATAATATCCATGATCGTCGTCTTGATCATCACTTACTTCTGTGCCATCTACTTTCAATGTTCCTGACACATATTCTAATCCTTCCGGAAGAGAATCTGAGATGACAAGATTTTTGACAAGGCTGTCTTCAATCGTGTTTCGGGTTTCGATTGTGTAAAGAAGTGTGTCTCCCACTTCTGGATGGTCCGCATCTTTATTTCCATCAGCTTTTTCCTTAATGGAGGCTGTTTTCTTTGATTCTAGTTTCGGATCCTTAGGATCAATTTTGATACTTGTTTCGGGCTTATCCGGTAAATCGATATTGCCGCCGTCAACGGTTGCCACGTTTTTAATCGTTTTTTCCGCATATCCGGACTCAATTTCCGCTTGGAATGTCACAGTCCGCCACTCAGTGTCAGTGACGTCGCCAAAGTTAGCAGTAACCTTGCCGTCCTTGATTGTTGCTTCCCCGCCGTTGCTTGCTTTTAAACTGCCATCTACATATGATAAACCAGCTGGAAGCTCATCTGAAATCACAAGATTTTCTAAGGTACTTTCCGTTATTTTATTACGTGCCTTAATGGTGTAGACTACAGTGTCGCCTACTTCATATTTTTCTTTAGCCGAGTCAAAATTCTTCGCCGCTTTTTCTGACTCTAAAACAGGATCACGCGGATATACTTTGACCTCGTTACTAGGTTTGTTAGGAATGTCGACATTATCACCGCTGATATTCGCAGTGTTGACAATGTCTTTACCTGCTTGGCCCGTTTTCACTTTCACTTCAAACGTGATATTATGCCATTCCATGTCAGTGACTTCACCGAAATCTCCTATAATTTTGCCGTCTGCGTAGTGACCTTGGTCATCGCCTTCTGAGTCACTTACCGCAGTGCCGTCTACTTTTAATGTTTCTGGGACATACTCGAGCCCTTCTGGAATTGCATCTGAAATGACGAGATTTTTTACTAGACTGTCTTCAGAAATATTTCGAGTCTGAATTTTGTAGAGAAGTGTATCCCCCACCTCAGGATGATCTGCATCAGTATTACCTTCACCTTTTTCCTGAATAGAAGATGTTTTCTTTGACTCTAGTTCAGGATTTCGCGGATACACTTTGACTTCTTGTTTTGGTTTATCCGGAGTAACAATATTGTCCCCTGTCACGCTTGCTGTGTTAACAATATCCTTACCCGATTGCCCCGGCTGCACCTTGGCTTCAAATGTCACAGCATGCCATTTCGTATCGCTTACATTTCCAAATTCGCCTGTAGCTTTTCCGTCGACGTAATGCCCCTGATCATCATCCTTGGTATCACTTACTCCAGTACCATCTACTTTTAATGTTCCTGGAACATATTCCAATCCTTCCGGAAGAGAATCCGAGATCACAAGATTTTTCACAAGACTGTTTTCAACCGTATTTCGAGTCTGAATAGTGTAAAGCAGTGTGTCTCCCACTTCTGGATGATCAGCATCCTTATTTCCTGCTGCTTTTTCTTTCAGATCCGCAGTTTTTTTCGACTCTAGTGATGGAGGGTTATAATTAACGTGAATTGTGATTGTCGTTTCTGTCGTCCCACCATATCCATCATCAACAATAATCGTAAATGAATCGTCACCAGAATAGTCTTTATCAGGTGTATAGGTCCATGTTCCGTCATCATTTACTTTAATCGTCCCATGGCTTGGTTGCTTACCTTCTTTATAGGTTAAACTATCACCATCTGGGTCTGACCCGCTTACTTCTCCGGAGACCGGCGTATTTACCGTTGTAGTCTTTGAATCATCCGGGGCAGTTGGTGGCTTGTTGCCAGCTGGAATTGTACCAGAATCATTTGCACAGCCATTGGATGCCGATATTGTAATGTCTTTAGAATGATCAGCATTTTTCAATATCGCATGAATTTTCCCATCTGCATCAGAAACTAAACTTGTTACAGCTTCTCCGTTAGGTCCAGTTAACTCTCCGCTAGAAGCAGTAAAAGAATCAAGTGGTGCCCCCTGAACCGGATTACCTAGTGGATCAAGCAACGTTACAGTAACATTATATCCCCCTTGCTGATTTGACTGATCAGTCGTTACCTTTACAGTGCTAGGCGCTTGTTTATAATCATTTTGCTGGTTGAGCGTCTCAATAGGGTTGTAGTGATTTACAAAATACCAGTTATAGATATCATGAGTCTCATAATTTGGAGATCCTGTTGACCCAGTAAAACCAGCATAAAAAGGTTTTCCATTAAATACAGTACCAAGATCTATACCATTTACATCTAAAATTTGTTTAGAACTTGCCCTATCCGGTGATGTACCAAGACGAACCTGAACATTCTTAGTTAGGCCATCATAATCGATCCACGTATAATACTGGGTTCCGTTAGATAAAACGTAGTTTGTACCATTAGCTGTATTATATTGATCTAGGTCAGTATACCAGCCAGCTTTGTTAACCGGATCGCCATTTTCTGCTAGTCCGATATAGTTTGCAGAAGGATCGCCATAACCTGTGTTTAGGAATGTGTCATATTTAATAGTAAAACTCGGTTTAATTCCATAAAACGCTAGGCTTCCTCCATTAGTTAGTGAGCTGGTTGTATCACCCTGTATGGTAAAAGTTAACCCGTCACTTGGACCTTTAGGGCCAGGATTACTCATTTTAAACGAAAAGGCTGTGCTAAATGAATAATTGTCTTTTGGACAAATCTCATTTTTATTAATAGCTGCCCCAGCTTGTGTTTCAGATGCTGGTGTTAGCCGTATAAAATCAGTCCCATTAGGAACTTGTGCAGAACCATTTAAATAAAACAATTGATTTGCAGTATCAGTGGAAAACCCATCATATTTCATGGTTAGCCACTTACTATCCGCAGTAACAGCCTTTGCCTTTTTAACTGTGTTAGGCAAAACAGTAAACAGGTTACTTACGATTAATAATATGATTGCTAACAACATGAAGTATTTCCTGAATTGCTGCTTGTAAGACTTAGGTAAAAAAGCTTTCCTCATAACCCCACCCCAAATACCATTTTTAAAAGAAGTTTACATTTACAAAATTGGTTTCTGAATCTGGGCAAAAAGCCCTCTCTCTGAATTTCACTCTCGTTCTTTATATGGTCCCCCTCTCTTTTTTCTAAATATATTAAATAAGTACATCTTTTACAATGTGACAAAATATTCATATATTTGTCATAAAATAAGGTTGAATTACAAAAAACATGAAGTATTTGTCGTAATTTGTAAATGATAAATAGTCCTTTATTGTTTAAATCTGTTCGAAACCGGGCATCAACATCTCAATCTAGAAACATTTGATCACTCTGATGCAAAAACAAAAAAAGATACCAATATAGTTTGGTATCTTCTTTGAGAGTTCGAGTCCCTCAACCTAGTAAAAACATATCATGAGTTACAAAAGCTTTTATTCAAAGCGTCTGTTTATTTTATTTATACTTATTTTCATCATTTTTCATGAATTCTGGGCAGAAATTGGGCACCTATTAGAGACCAAGGAACTCTACATTTCATCAAGAAATATGTACTCATTGCCCTGCTGTAATTAGTTTTAAGCCCTCGCTCTATGCCCCCCCTGCATTCATTATTCGATGTAACTTTGGAAATAACGTTTGATTAAAATCTATCGCAAACCCTTATTTTCACAACACATAATTTGTTTCAGCTTCCTTCGCGAATATCGGTTCAATGCTCAGCTTTAAGATAGTCAACCAATTTCTCCGCACTGTTCTTAACATCTTCTTTTGAAAGGTGAAGTGTCCCATATTGTGTAAACGCAGGAAGAAAACGCATTCCTATATAGTTAGCAGTGACTTGAAACGGTCTGATAAGCTCGCTGATCGTGATATTATATTCTCCGCCTGCTTGATAATCAGATTCCTGTGCGCCTAAGGAGATAGCTAAGAGTAGTTCTTTTCCATGCAATTTAGTCCCTCCAGTTCCATAAGCCCAGCCATGTGTTAACACATCATCTTCCCATTGTTTGAGTAACGCGGGACTGCTATACCAATACATTGGGAACTGAAAAACGATACGCTCATGATCTAACAGGAGCTGCTGCTCTTTTTCTACATCAATGATAAAATTAGGGTATTCACCGTACAGGTCATGAACCGTAATGTCATTCTCTTGCTTTAAACGATTCATCCAGGTTTTGTTGACAACAGACGTTTCCAAATTAGGGTGTATAACGATAACTAATGTTTTCATTTGACTGATTATCCTTTCTTCGCCGAGTAGTTATTATTGCTTTTACGATAATGAATTGATTCTAATTTTAAAATAGTAACTTTATTTACACCTATTTTATCCCTTTTCATGAATTCAGGGCAACTAATTGGGCACCGATTACATTTATAGTCCAAAAAAGCTTAACCTTTTAATAAAGATTAAGCCTTTTTAGTACCCTCATGCGCCTACCCTATCTGCAGCCACTTTGACTTCTGTACTAAGATTACTTTGCAAATAAGTTATTGAAAAAAACTACTTAAAATGACTGCTGCCAATAGAACCAGGCTGATTTTCAAATCAATAATCTCCCCTTTTTTTAATTTTTCGTCTTGCTTCAATACTCATGCGATAATATTCATTAGAGAGCATTAAATTTCCTTGTTTATGATAATAATCAGCGACTTCAATCGAAAAATTTTCAACATCAGCAAACATCTTCCTCGAAGCCAAATATGAAAATGCATTCTCTATTAATTGAGTCTCTCCATGAGAAAAAAATAATCCCTCTAATATTTTGAATTTCGCTGAGTATTCCTTATCATCACTTTTATCGGCAATAAATCGGCCTTTCCTAAAGTTATGTCAAAGCAACATCATAATTTGGTTGTTTTGCTTCAACGTAAGTTAAAGTGAATAAAGTCTTTGTTAGGAAACTATAATCTCTGCTTGCTTCTTGAACATTATTTATTGATGTATACCATTCATTTACTTTTTCTTGACTATGCCGTACGGAATTTTATCTTTATCTAAGAAAACACCCCGCAAGAAAATTCCCATCCTTACATAAATTATTTGAATATTTACATTAATTGTATTATGTACGAACACCCTTTACTTTACAAAGATGAAGTTGCAAAAAGATACATTATATCTACTCCTTTGCGGTTTTTTTGAGGTTATACCAATACTTTTGCGACTTGACGCCACATCACGGCAACCCTTTCATAAACACAAAAAAGAGGAGTAAACACATAGCCTACTCCTCTAACTTAGTTTCTTTACCTTTTGCTTCTTCATAATCTGGTGTTTTCCTTGATAAGCCAAGTCGATCATTTTCTCCATTCCCCGGCATATCAGTCATCTTTTCATATTTATCTCCTAATTTTTCATAATACTTAAATGTTGTTAATTCACGTGAAGAGTTATCCGGCATATAAAATGCAAACTGAATATATTTGCCCCCTTCATAGACTCTAACAATCGCATTCTCTCTTTTAATATTTATCTCTGTGTCATTTCCTTTATGCTCTTTATATTGGCTAATTACATCATCAATCGCATCATCATACTTGCTTCCACCACATGCAGTTAAAACAAACATCATCATCAAACTAAGGAAAATAAAAAGGTTTTTCAAAATAAACATTACCTCTTTTTTTTAATATTTAGTATAAACAAACAAATTGATCTTTTCCACCTTTTATCCATTTCCCTTAACCTGCACATTATCGACTAACCAACCATCCTTTTCTTTCTTCATAGTCGTTTGTACAATTAACACTTGATTCGTAGTGACTGAATTTGCAGTTGTGGCGACTTCCACAATGTTTAAAAACAATTCATGAGACTCATCTAACGGATAATAACTCTCTAGTGATAGTAATTCACTTTGCACGCTGACTGTGTGCTTTTGATCAGAACGAGAAGAGAATGCATAGTCAAATCCTTTTCCAGTTGTATGCTTCTTAACTGTCTCATATCGCTTATCTATGTCCGAGTAATTAAAAAACGCTTCAAAAAATGCCTTGTTTTCCGAAGCGCTGCTT
Organism: Bacillus sp. AMCV2; assembly: GCF_056033925.1. Taxonomy (NCBI): domain Bacteria; kingdom Bacillati; phylum Bacillota; class Bacilli; order Caryophanales; family Bacillaceae; genus Bacillus; species Bacillus sp. AMCV2. The sequence continues at coordinate 551,131 of NZ_JBVYIB010000002.1, read as the reverse complement.
GTTGATTCTATATGGTTCAATTCCTTAATTTTTTCTGTCAAAACTTCATTCTTATCCTTTAACTTTTCAATCTTATACGTTTGCTGTCCATTCGTGAAAAATCCAGTTAACATGACTAATAATAAACAAGCCAAAACCCATGCAATATGTGTTTTCATGTTTTCACTCCTAATTATTTAATGCGTCCAAAAGATACAAGGTGCTCTCTCCAGTAACCTGATTTCAGATCAGAATATTCGATTCCACTGTCATTTGAATTAAACATTCTTCCATTTCCTACATAGATGCCGACGTGAGTAATGGCTTTTCCTTCATATGTGCCGCCAAAGAACACTAAGTCACCCGCAGTCGCTTCTTTTTCACTTATTTTTTTTGTTGCCCCATGTTGTTCTTGTGCTGTTCTAGGAAGAGTGATTCCAGCTTTCGCAAAAGACCACTGAACAAGGCCCGAACAATCAAATCCAGTTTTCGGGTTTGAACCTCCCCAGGCATACGGCTGCCCTTCATATTTCAAAGCTTCTTTCATAACCGTTTCATAGAAATCCATAGAACCATTCACAGGCTTAACATTTTTATCAGAGCCTTTCACATACCTCATGACATGGTCAACATGACATGGTCAACATAACTTGGGGCACCGTAGCTTTTCCAGCCCATTTTAAAAGCTTGTAATCGGCTGAAATCAAGTGCCAATTTCTTTGTGTATTTCCCGCCATTCTTTTTGACATAGTCTATAAATCCGGAACCAAAGTTGTATGCCTGTAAGGTTAAACGAACATCACCGCCAGCCTGTTTAAAAACCTTCTTAAAATGTTTAATGCCGACTTCAATCGAACGTTCTGGGTCAGTTATGGAGTTGGGAGGTAAGCCGATACTTTCGGAACTTTGCATGATATCTAAAGAACGCCCACCACTTTCTTGCATGGTGAGCGCCATAATAATATTCACTTGATCAAAAACACCTTCCTGACGGGCGTACTTCTCAAATACAGCCCTAAATCGTTCGACTTCCGGCGCAATGCCAACCGTCTCATATTCGCCATCCCCGCCGCCTATGAAATCGTCTCCGACTTGATTTTCTCTTGATATCGTCATAACCACTACGATACATAAAACAAAATAGAAGATAAAAGGAGCCGAGAACACCACAGGAAGAACTACCTTTTTACTTATCATTTTGTTCTTTCATCCCTTCTCAGTGTAGAATACTTTAAAAAGCTGCTCTTCACTTTTATCTATTAATTTTATAAATGTTTTAAATTGCTCAGGTGTCCAAAATTTCATTTGTTTTTTAGTATTGAAAGATTAGGTACTCCATCGCATGGATTTGCATTAATAATTTTTTCATTAATTGCGGTATCAAATAACTTTTTTAATATGATCATTATGTTGTTAACAGTTTTGTTAGATAATCCTGTATCAATCAATTGTTTCTGAAAAAGTCTTATTTCTGTATGAGTAAGCTTCTTGATATTACTATTTATAAAGTGAGGAGTAATATGTTTATCAATTGTGTATAACTGAATCTGATAATAGTTAGGTTTGTTGTGAAGTGTGCAATTCTCCAAGTATATATCTTTCACCTAGTTAAAACTTAAGTGTAAGCCAGAATTGTATTTATGTTTGAGTGCAATGTACAATTCTTCTGCCTCTTTTTTTGTTTTTGCCATTCTTATTTTTCTTCTGCGCCTTCCTGTAACTGGATCTACACCGACGCTTATATCTACTTTGTATGAACCGTTCTTCAGCTTTTTAATTGGCATGACTGTCAACTCCTATCCAAATGCCTCGACTTTGCTGTCAGATATGATCGCAGAAGCTGAACTGGCGGAAAAACATGAAAAAATGTTGAATGTGTTTATAGCTGATGTTGCTGATATGGTCGTTTAAAAACAAGCTGCTAAACCTTTATAAACATAAGTGATGCGATTAAACGTATGTGTCATACGGTACCGGAACGAAGTGAGGATAAGGAGTTGACATATTCAGCGCCACCAAAACCCTCTTGGCATTGAACAAACAACCGTTTGTTCCTGCCTACCGGCGAGAGAGTCCCCCGATGATTCGGGGGAATAGGGGGATAGAATATTAGCAATCCAACGGGCTTCCGTTGGTGGGTTTGGGTGAAACCCAAAAGTTTTAAGTAATTATTTCACATTTTGTATGTAATATTTTAACAATGATTTTATGTTTGGAGAGGAAATTTATAAGAATTACTTATGTAATACCATTGGAAAACAAATGTTAACGTATGGGATTTAATGAGGTAGTATTTAGTTAAAATGATTCAGCGTTCATTAAGGGGGGAATTTATTGGAACAAGAAACTAAGTTTAGAATAGCTACTGAACAAGATTTAGATAGAATTGTAGAAATGCTTGCTGATGATGAATTGGGAAGGCTTCGTGAGCGTTATGAACAACCACTTCCGGAAAGTTATACAAAAGCATTTCGAGCTATCACGTCTGACCCTAATAATGAGTTGGTAGTAGCTTTTCAAGACGATGAAGTGATCGGTGTACTTCAAATTACATTTACTCCGTATATTACACACCAAGGTGGATGGAGAGCTACTATTGAAGGAGTTAGAACAGCCTCATCCGTGCGTGGTAAGGGGGTTGGAACTGAACTTATAAAATGGGCAATTCAACGTGCAAAGAAACGTGGTTGTCACTTAATTCAACTTACAACAGATAAGCACAGAGTCGACGCATTACGTTTTTATAAACGATTAGGTTTTAAATCTACGCATGATGGTTTAAAAATGAAATTGGAGTAGTTACTAATCAGCTAACGGATGCTTATCTTCAATAAAGATTTAAAACATGAATAAAGTTAAGGATCCTTGTTTTATGGTCATTTGTCATAATATTACCAATCGAAAAAAACGTTTAAGAACAGTATGAGTGTTAATTCTGCTGTTCTTTTTTGCGTGTGCAAAATTAGATTAAACAGCAATCCAACGGGCTTCCGTTGGTGGGTTTGGGTGAAACCCAAGAACTTAAATCGGAGGGATAAGATGTTTAACATTAATCTGTTGAATCAGGCCCGACTCTGTTGCTTATTTCACGGGAATGAGATGTGGAGAACTGCTCGCTTTGACTTGGAATGATATTGATAGCGTAAGAAAAGAAATAAATGTGTATAAGTCACTATCATTTATTAAAGGTGAATATAAAATCACTCCACCAGAGACCAAAAATTCTAATAGAAGGATCAGTGTTAATACAAAATTACTTGAAATGTTACTGGAGTGGAAAGAGAAACAAAAAGACATATTAGAAAAACTTCAAGTATCATCATCAGATAACACTTTTATTTTTCAATACAAAGAGAGTCCAGCCAATAAAGACATTTTTAGCCGAAAAATCAAAACAATTTGTGCGCGAGGAGAGGTAGAACCGATCCGCCTTCATGATCTGAGACATTCACATGTCGCATTGTTAATTCATCAAAGGGAAGATTACATCACAATATAAGAACGACTAGGACATGCTTCCATCAAAACAACAATCGAGGTTTATGGTCATCTCTTTCCTAATAAACAAAAAGAAACTGCTGATAGCTGGATGAATTATCTAACAAGTGGAGTAAAAAGGAGTAAACCTTAAAATTAAAAGAGAGCATAAAAAAATACCAGGGGTCTACAACCCTTGGTATCATTGATGCGGCCGAGAGGACTTGAACCTCCACGGGTTATTCACCCACTAGGCCCTCAACCTAGTAAAAACCTATCATGGGTTACAAAAGCTTTTAACCAAAGCATCTGTTTATTTTGTTTACACCTATTTTCATCATTTTTTATGAATTCTGGGCACAAATTGGGCACTGTTTTTAGGATAATTAAACCGCTGAATAATTGGTTGTTATGCACTTCCCACGATGAGCTTTTAAGAGTAAACTTTTTAAACATCTTATTATACTTGCTCCTGACCAGAAATCGAAAAACAGCCTTAAGATGTTTTAATTCTATTTATCTTTTAATATTTTGCGCTAGTAAATATATCAAATCAGTGGCAATTGTCGCAGCTGCTAATGATGTGACCTCGCCAGCATCATACATTGGAGAGACTTCCACAAGATCAGCCGCAACGACATTTAACCCAGCTAATTCCTGCAGTAACCGTCTTATATTGTAAGTATCCGGTCCACCAACAACAGGTGTCCCTGTACCGGGTGCAACACTTGGGTCAAGTGAATCTATATCAAACGTTATATAGACAGGCATATTTCCAATAATGCTCTTAATTTTTTGTGCTAACTCTTCTGTAGACATTTCCAAGGCTTCATTTGCGTATATGATATTATAATTTTGATCATTCGGCATATTGGTCCTAATAAACACTTGTACTGATTTCAAAGCATCAACATAACCAATTTCCGCTATATCATTTGCAAATGTACCATGAAATATTTCACCATCATTTCCAGACAGAGAATCTTGATGACTATCAAAATGAAGAAGCGCAATCTTACCATGCTTCTCATAGGCAGCTCGAACCAAACCATAAGGGATAGTATGATCTCCGCCTAATGTTAGTAATTTCGCTCCTGACTTTAATATCTTAGAAGCATGAGAATAAGTTTCGTCAATCATTAATTTTGTAGAATTTTCACCGATATTTGCTCCAACATCGCCGTAATCAATAATGTTCAACTTTTCTTTGACATCATACTTATAAGGATAAAGAAAATTCCCCGCATGCAATGACATCTGACGAATAGATCTTGGTCCAAATCGAGCGCCTGGACGATTTGAAACACCTACATCAAAAGGGACCCCCATAACCGCTATATCTACGTTTGTTACATCTCTTGTTTGTGGAGTTCTCCAAAAAGTCGGAAGGCCTGAGTACGCTAAAAATTGTTTCTTTTCCATTATATAAATCCCTCCTTTGCTAATATGCTGATAGCATAAACTCTTGTGCGACCCAAATGTCAACCATACAACTTTAACTAACGTTTTTTATGTTTCACTACAGGAATTTGAATTTCAAACATAGCTTCATTCGGCTCATCTGTTATTGAAATATCCACTTGAACCATTTGAAGTGCATTCCCAGCAAGTTTGTAATCCTGTTCTTTGATGAAGGCTATCAATTGGGTTAAACTATCCGTTCTATCCCATATTTCTCCGTAGTGTCTTAAACACACAAATTCCCCCTTTGGTATACGAATCACATATTCCTCAGGGATATCTTTTATATGATTGGTTCTAGCAATTAAAGTTGTCGGCGCTGAATAATCATTTTGAAGAAGATCCTCCTCTTCAATTAAAACCCCTAAACGATTACTTGCGACAAGTGGTGCTTTCTCCAGCATCAGATTCTCAATTTCAATAACCCCATAACTTAGTTCTAAATCATTTGATATTTTCGTGTTTTTCGTAATGAAAAACCGTTCTTCTAAGGAATAGATTTTTATCCCCGGGAACACCCCTTCCTCAGATACCCTGTGAAAATTTTCTATCTTTTCATTTATACTTTTTTCTAGATCGATTAATTCTTTTATATTTCTTTGCAATGCTTTATGTTTTTCTTTTAGGATTCTGATTGATTTTTCCGTATTTCTTTCTGTTAAAAAAATTTTGATCTCTTCAAGAGTCATACCAATTTGACGCAATTCTTTTATTGTCCCAAGAACCTCATATTGATAAATCGAATAAAAACGATAACCCGTATTCGGGTCAATATATGCAGGTTTAAATAGCCCAACACGATCATAATGTCTTAACGTTTCAGCAGTTATTCTTCTTAATTTAGCCATCTCACTAATTGATAAAAGCTCTTTTAACAATGTCTTTTCACCTTCTTTTATTGTTCATCATGATATGTTCAGACTTTCTTGACTTTTTTGTTACACAAAGGGTTATGTTAATAACAGTTATCTTGATATAACTTGATCTTAAGTAAATCTTTAATTAAATATCTAAGGAGGATCGTTATGAATCGCAATTGGTTCTATGTATTAGTTGCCGGAATTTTGGAGATCGGCTGGGTGTCTGGGTTAAAACATTCAACAAATTTGATTGAATGGATATTAACGATTGTAGCAATCGTTTTAAGTTTCTGGCTATTAATTATTGCCTCAAATAAATTACCAGTAGGCACTGTATATGCAGTATTTACTGGAATAGGTACGGCTGGTACTGTTACAGCTGAAATGCTCTTATTTGGAGAACCTTTTCAACTCATAAAAATATTATTAATCTTATTGCTTCTGGCAGGAGTAATTGGATTGAAACTCATAACTAAAGACTCAACAGAGCCGGAAGGAGGACATGAATAATGGCTTGGTTGCTTTTAATATTAGCCGGCTTATGTGAAGTTATTGGAGTTTCCGGGATTAATCGCTTTGTCATCCGGAAAGATATTAAATCCATATGTGTCCTCATTGTAGCATTCACATTAAGCTTCTTCTTCCTTTCACAAGCTATGACTAGTATCCCTATGGGTACCGCTTACGCTATCTGGACTGGCATCGGGACAGTTGGAGCCGCATTAGTCGGGATGTTTATATACGGTGAACCTAAAGAATGGCGGAGAATCCTCTTCATCTCAATGATTTTATGTGCGGCTATTGGGTTAAAACTGCTTTCTTAGTCTAAAATTTTCATTTAAAAAAGGCATACTTGTTACAGTATGCCTTTTTTAATCACTGTTTAAGTGTTTTTAGATTTAATCATTACATAAATCACTTACAAACTTAGGCAAAACAAACGCTGCGTTATGAATTTCCTTTGTATAATATTTGCTTCCAGTGTCATAAAATCTATCTTTATCAATATTTAAAGGATCATGCTTTTTTGAGCCCATAGTAAAAGTCCATAAACCACTTGGATAAGTGGGTATATTACAAGTGTATAATTTAGTAATAGGGAAAATCTCTTTTACATCTTTGATAACCGTTTGAATGAGATCACCTTTAAACCATGGATTATCAGATTGAGCAACTAATATGCCATCATCTTTCAATGCTTTTGATATACCGGCATAAAAACCTTTCGTGAATAAATTAGCAGCTGGTCCAACCGGTTCAGTTGAATCGACTAGAATTACATCATATTCATTTTCACTTTCAAGAATATGCATATAACCATCTTCAATTCGCAAATCAAAACGCGTATCAGCTATATTCTCAGCAAACCCTGAAAGATATTTTTTAGAGTACTCAACTACTTTACTGTCTATTTCTACTTGAACTACACTAGTAACTGATGGGTGTTTCAATATTTCACGAATGACACCACCATCCCCTCCTCCGACTACAAGGATTTTTCTTGGATTTGGATGAGTAAATAACGGAACATGTACCATCATTTCGTGATATACAAATTCATCTTTTTCTGTAGTCATCACCATTCCATCAAGTGTGAGCATATTTCCGAATTCTTCTGTTTCAAATATATCAAGCTGTTGAAACTCCGTTTTTTCTGAATGCAGAGTTCTTTTCACTTTAGCTGTTATACCAAAAGAATCTGTTTGTTTTTCAGTAAACCATAAACTCATATGATTCCACCCTTTTCTGTTAAAAATCATTTTTCAGTATAATCTTTTGTGTTACACAAAAGTCAATATTATAAGACTAAAAACATAAAAAAACATACCAGTATTATTTGGTATGTTTTCTTCTTTAGATAGCCCCTCAATCCCTCAACCTAGTAAAAACATATCATGGGTTACAAAAGCCTTTATTCTAAGCATCTATATATTTTATTTACACCTATTTTCATCATTTATCATGAATTATGAGCACAAATTGGGCACCTTACTGAGACCAATTAACACTACATTTCATCAGCATCTAGCGATATACGACTCATTGCCCTCTCATAATGAAAATCTTCCAATTCTCTTTGATATTGTTCCCATTCTTGCTTTGTATACAGGTATCTCTCCGCATCCACTTCCTTCATTACGTTTCTTTCTGTGATATGTTCTTGGAAAAAATCAAGTATATGACTATATAAAAATTTTATCTTCTCAACTAACTCATTAACACTGGGTTCATCTAAAATGATTGAATGATGTGTTATATGATTTCGATAGTCATTAATAAGGGTTATTGCCGTCTCAACATCTTCTGATATATCTATATCAAGTAAAAACTTAATTCTTTTAATTGCTTCGTTCAAATTAATTGTAAACAATTGTTTCTTTTTATTGCCGTTACCTAAATCAACATCAAAAACGTTTCGCTTGTTATTAAATTCAAACGGGTTTTTCTTACCCTTACTTTCATTCTTTAGCTTTTCTTTTGCTTCCATATATAAATTTATATCAGTAAATATTAACGATTCATTTTGCTTTGACAATATGTATTTCAATAAAATTTCTATTCCATGATTAAGAAATATAATTGCATCTTTTAAAAAGTGATAACTGCTTCCCTTATGATACTTCTCAAATTCTACTATGTTAATTTTAGCTTTCTTTAATGAATCTATGCCATTTTCTAATAAAGAGTATTCCATTTCGTTTTCCTTCTTTTCTTATCTTTTTTTATAAAAAAGCTTAATCAAAAAGATTAAGCTTTTTTCTAATTAATTTAGCAACCTCTATGCCCCTACCCTATCTGCAGCCACTTTGATCTCAGTATTATGATCACTTTGCAAATAAGTCATTGAAAATACACTACCTAAAATCACTGCTGCCAATAGAATCCGGCTGATTTTCATCAATAATCTCCCCTTTTTTAATTTTTCGTCTTGCTTCAATACTCATACGATAATATTCATTAGAGAGCATTAAATTTCCTTGTTCATGAAAATAATCAGCGACTTCAATCGAAAAATTTTCAACATCAGCAAACATTTTTCTCGAAGCCAGATATGAAAATGCATTCTTTATTAATTGAGTCTCACCATCAGAAAAAAATAATCCCTCTAATATTTTGAATTTCGCTGAGTATTCCTTATCATCACTTTTATCGGCAATAAATCGCCCTTTCCTAAAGTATATCAAAGCAACATCATAATTTTGTTGTTTTGCTTCTACATAGGTTAGAGTGAATAAAGTCTTTGTTAGGAAACTATGTTTTGATTTTTCAAAAATTTCTAACGCTAAAATTAAATGTTGTGAAGCCTTTTTATATTCTTTCAATTCATCATAACAAATCCCAATATTCATGTGTGACATTGCAATTAAATGCTCTATGTTACTTTCCTTGGCAATTTCCAAAGAATTTAGAAATTGTTCCAAGGCTCTTTCGTATTCTAAAGAATCGATCAGGTTACCTGCAACAATAAATTGACAACGCACAGTTTGTACCGCATACTCTTCATACTCTCTAAATATTTTGAGTGCACGATTTGCATAATTCATGGAGAAATATGTTTGTTTCATATAATAATATACATAGGACACTTTGAAAAAAAACTCTGCTTTTTCTATTTCATCCTCAACTTCCGATAACTTTGATTCAGCTATTCGATAGGCACTTATCGCTGAAGTTAATTCTTTTCGCCTAAACTCATACATACCCTTAAAAAAGTAAAAATAATATTCCAACATGCCAGTTAATTGCCCTTGTTTCTCAATTTCTTTTATAGTCTCATAAGCATTATTGAGATCTTCTATTTCCTTAGATTTCATATAACTCAGCATTATCTCGTGCCTAAAATCTAATAACTGATAATATAACAAGGCATCTTGGTTTTCTTCCATGTTTAGCAATTCTTTCTCTACTTCTATTTTTATAATCTCTGCATGCTCAACTTGATCATCTTTTATTAATGTATACCAATCATTTAACTTTTTTGTGACTATGTCGTACGGAATTTTATCTTTATCTAAGAAAACACCCCGCAAGAAAATTCCCCCATCCTTACATAAATTGTTCGAATATTTACATTAATTGTATTATGTCAGAACACCCTTTATTTTACAAAGATGAATTGTAAAAAGGTACATTATATCTACTCCTTTGCGGTTTTTTTGCGGTTACACCAATACTTTTGCGACTTGACGCCAACATCACGGCAACCCTTTCATAAACACAAAAAAAGAGGAGTAAACACATGGTTTACTCCTCTAACTTAGTTTCTTTACCTTTTGCTTCTTCATAATCTGGTGTTTTCCTTGATAAGCCAAGTCGATCATTTTCTCCATTCCCCGGCATATCAGTCATCTTTTCATATTTATCTCCTAATTTTTCATAATACTTAAATGTTGTTAATTCACGTGAAGAGTTATCCGGCATATAAAATGCAAACTGAATATATTTGCCCCCTTCATAGACTCTAACAATCGCATTCTCTCTTTTAATATTTATCTCTGTGTCATTTCCTTTATGCTCTTTATATTGGCTAATTACATCATCAATCGCATCATCATACTTGCTTCCACCACATGCAGTTAAAACAAACATCATCATCAAACTAAGGAAAATAAAAATGTTTTTCAAAATAAACATTACCTCCTTTTTCAATATTTAGTATAAACAAACAAATTGATCTTTTCCACCTTTTATCCATTTCCCTTAACCTGCACATTATCGACTAACCAACCATCCTTTTCTTTCTTCATAGTCGTTTGTACAATTAACACTTGATTCGTAGTGACTGAATTTGCAGTTGTGGCGACTTCAACAATGTTTAAAAACAATTCATGAGACTCATCTAACGGCTTTGAATAACTCTCTAGTGAAAGTAATTCACTTTGCACGCTGACTGTGTGCTTTTGATCAGAGCGAGAAGGGAATGCATAATCAAACCCTTTTCCAGTTGTGTGCTTCTTAACTGTTTCATATCGTTTATCTATGTCGGAGTAATTAAAAAACGCTTCAAAAAATGCCTTATTTTCCGAAGCGCTACTTGTTGATTCTATATGGTTCAATTCCTTAATTTTTTCGCTCAAAACTTCATTTTTATCTTTTAACTTTTCAATCTTATACGTTTGCTGTCCATTCGTAAAAAATCCAGTCAGCAATATCAATAATAAACAAGCTGAAGCCCATGCAATATGTGTTTTCATGTTTTCACTCCTAGTTATTTAATGCGTCCAAAAGATACAAGGTGATCTCTCCAGTAACCTGATTTCAGATCAGAATATTCGATTCCACTGTCATTTGAATTAAACATTCTGCCATTGCCTACATAGATGCCGACGTGAGTAATGGCTTTTCCTTCGTATGTGCCGCCAAAGAACACTAAGTCACCCGCAGTCGCTTCTTTTTCACTTATTTTCTTTGTTGCCGCATGCTGTTCCTGAGCTGTTCTAGGAAGAGTAATTCCAGCTTTCGCAAAAGACCACTGAACAAGGCCAGAACAATCAAATCCAGTTTTCGGGTTTGAACCTCCCCAGGCATACGGTTGCCCTTCATATTTCAAAGCTTCTTTCATGACCGTTTCATAGAAATCCATAGAGCCATTCACAGGCTTCACATTTTTATCAGAGCCTTTCACATACCTCATGACATGGTCAACATAACTTGGGTCACCGTAGCTTTTCCAGCCCATTTTAAAAGCTTGCAATCGGCTGAAATCAAGTGCTAATTTCTTTGTGTATTTCCCGCCATTCTTTTTGACATAGTCTATAAATCCAGAACCAAAGTTGTATGCCTGTAGGGTTAAACGAACATCACCGCCAGCCTGTTTAAAAACCTTCTTAAAATGTTTAATGCCGACTTCAATCGAACGTTCTGGGTCAGTTATGGAGTTGGGAGGTAAGCCGATACTTTCGGAACTTTGCATGATATCTAAAGAACGCCCACCACTTTCTTGCATGGTGAGCGCCATAATAATATTCACTTGGTCAAAAACGCCTTCTTGACGGGCATATTTCTCAAATACTGCTCTAAATCGTTCCACTTCCGGCGCAATTCCACCTGTTTCATATTCGCCATCCCCGCCGCCTATAAAATCGTCCCCGACTTGATTTTCTCTTGAAATCGTCATAACCACTACGATACATAAAACAAAAAAGAAGATAAAAGGAGCCGAGAATACCAAAGGAAGAACTACCTTTTTACTTATCATCTTGTTCTTTCATCCCTTCTCAGTCGATCTTCTACTTTTGATGAAGAGCGTCTTGCAATTTCATTCAAAGACACTTGGTCAAATGAATTAACGCTTTGTTCAGTCCGTTTAATTGTTTGTGATGAAGGCTGTTTTTCTCTTGATACAGTCTTATTTTCAGCAGGAGCAACAGCCTGTTTTTCATCAACACGAATACCATCTGAATGAACTTTTGCGGGTTCAGATGGTCTGATTTTACGTTCGTTATTGGCAATAGGTTGATTTTCTACTTTTGTAGATTGAGGACTTTCAAAACCGAGCTGCGTTTCAGGTTGATTCATCATGACTTTTTGATCTGATCGTTTGATTTCTGCTGTTTTCTCTTGTGCTACAGGCTCACTATTGGAAACAGAATCATCTTTCTGGACTTCAAAATCTTGTTGCTGATCTGTTTCAAGATTCTGATTTTGTTCGTCATAAACATACGCTTTCTGATCAGTACGTTCTGTATCTTTTTCATTCTCTTGTAAGACAGGCGCACGATTAGAAGTAGATTCTTCTTCATGCTGTAATGATGCATCGTCAGTTTGTTGCTGGTTATTGGGCTGTTTAAGAAGCTGTTCCACATATTCTTTTTGATCTGTTCGTGCTGATTCATCTTTTTTATCCTGCAAGATAGGTGCTCGTTTGGATAAATCCTCATTTCCTTCATTCAAAGCATCTTTCAGCATAGGAGAGTTTATCCCGTCTTTTCTCAATCTGTCTAAATGGGATTGCTGTTTATTTTCTTTTGCATTTGCAAAGGCTTCTTTTTGTTTTTGCTTTTCTTGTTCTTTCGATAGAGTTTGAGGATTGCGTTTTAAGCTTCGACTGTTATGATTAGCTATTCCGTTAGCTGTTTCTTTTTGCGGGGTTCTTGAAATAGCATGAGTATTATCATATCCCATAGCAGCCCCACTCGGTGAATTACCGCCACCACTTGGAGGACCAGTTACGCCATCAGCATTCGAACCGTCTTTTCTTCCCCCAAAATTCTTTGTAAAGTCAGTAAATACGCCGCCTCCGTTACCCCATACTCCACCTATTTTCTTTGCTTGTTCCCAAGCAGGCTGAACAATGTTTTGTCTCATGTTTTCCATCATATTATTATCAACTGAAACAACTTTTCCAGCAGTCACAAACTTGATAATGGCATCCCTCTTGTGAAAACCAATCCACAAAATTGAGGCAAGGACAGCAACATTTAAAAGATACATTCCAAAACCATTTGGCGGTATTAATTTGTCAACGATAAAACAAGTCACGTACACAAACAGAACGATAACCCCTAACATTGCTTTCAGTAGGTAAACACTCCCCAAGCGTCCAAGCGTAACAAATCCCGAATAAGCTAATTGGGGAACATACGCTAAGATGAAAGCAAATGGCACAAAGAATACAATCACTAAAGCGATAATTTGAAGCAAGAAATTAAAGAACGCTAATGCTAAAAATGGTATCCCAATGACAATAGAAGCGACCACAGCGATAAAAGACTCTCCCAGCTGATTAAACACATTTCCAGAAGTCATAGATTCATTTTTATAATCATCAATTTCAGTCTCTTTTATATAATCTTTTTTATCTTTTTCTCCATCCTCTGAAAGCTTATAAGAAAGCAGTTTATCTATACGATTAAGTCCGCCTTTATCTGTATCTTTCTCATTGATTTTCTTTTCGCTTGTTTCATCAAAATTCACAATTAAAAAAGGCTTCATCAAAGCAATGTCAAAGTAAAGATTACGCATAACCGCAATTGTGCCTTCCATTTCTTTTCCTTTTTCAATCGCTGAACTGTCTGCAAAATTGCCTTCATCTTGAACAATGCCAACCAATCCATTTCCCGCAGTTAAAAGCTTTCCTTGCGCTTCTACGGACAAGGCATTCAACGCTTTCATGTAATAACCAGCGTTCGACATCCAAAGCCCACCGATCACCATGACACAAATAAATAGAATACTCCGCCGCATTGCTTCTTTTACGCTACCTCTCACACAGAATAGGTAGACAACATAGGCGCACGTGAAAATAAATAAAGCTTCACCGAAATTCTTTTTCAGTGTCTTATAAACTGTTTTAGAGACGTTTGTAATAGAATTTGCGAACTCGTCAATTGGTTGCAAGTTATACAAAATATCCATTCCCGCATCAACCACACGGACAATGTTTCCTGCAAAAGAAAAAGTGACGTTTGTCAGTCCAACAAACGCCCCCTTGATTAAATCGTCAGATGCTTCATTATTCGCTTGATAGCGTGAGATAGGAAACCTTTTTACCTTCAATTCCACGCCGCCAGCTTTTTCGACTTTTGGCTGTGTCGTTGTGTCTCCATCAGCCGAAATAACAGTGACAGCTGAAGCAACAGTTAGAAACAACAACACGATAGCCGACACAATCAGTATCCTTTTCTTTTTCATTACAGCCACCTCCTAATCTAATCGAGTTAATAAATAAAATTGGTATCTGGCTTTCTCTAAGTCTCTTTGTGTTAGCAGCACGTTTTCGGGATATCGTTCATACAGAGAGAAACAGATTGCTTTTTGATATTTCATATGCCTAAAAGTCTTTCGGTTTTGTTCAATCTTGATGCCTAATAATTTTTGCAGAAACTGTGCCGTTGATTTATGTCCGATAAAACTTTTGTATCGCCCGTCATAATGATTCAGCCATTGTTTCACTTCATCCAATGTGATTTTTTCAGCTTTATAAAAGCCAGGACTTGTGACAACAAGAGAGTTTAAGAAAGCTATTTCCATGTACGATTCAACCCCTTTTACAAATATTTTTCTTCTGCATATGCGACAGCTTTTTTCTCGACTGTTTTTAAAGCGCCTTGCCATTCTTCGAATAGACATTCAATTGAAATTTTGGAGGTACGGCCATAGTAATCTTTAAATAAGCATTGACCTTGAAACATGGATTCCATCATTTTTTTGTTTTCTTTTGTGACCTCCATGTTCATCCATTTCAACACTTCTTCACGCTCATTCGGCTCATCAAAGGCAAAGGCAACACCGAAGTTTCCAGAATCCTCTTCTTTTAAAGCATCTTTTGTGGATTGGGAAATGAAGTATTCCGCATTGTTATATGAGCGACCAATCCGGCGCATTTGTCTTTCTACTTTTTTTCCTTGTTGTGACGTGGTAAATATCCAAGCTTCATCTATAAATTCAACAGTCTGTTCATCTTGATTCATGCCGAATAGTTCGCAAAACTTACCTAGTGCAAACATGACGGCACTAGATTTTAATTGTGATATCGTGTAATTTTCGAGTCGCTCAGCATGATCCGGCAAATCCATATTTTCAACTTCTAAAATGGTGATTCGCTTTTCTAGTGACAATGCAGGATTTGAACCATCATGAATACAAAGTTTCAAAATGGAATCTGACACGACCTCATTTAAATAGTCACCAGCTTTTTGTACAGCTTCTTCGGGATGACTCTGCATCTTCCGAATAATATCAAGTGAGCCGACCTGTTCACCTTTTTGTTTCGCATCAATCACTTCTGACGTAGCACGAAGGAAAGCTGTGTTTATGTCGTCCTTCCCTTTAAAGTCATATACTTGTTCAAAAATGACTTGAACTAGCTCTTTTGCTTTCATAGGAGGGAGGAAGGAGATAGGGTCAAGCGCCCCCCAGTTGTGCGTGCTTTCATGATCTAGCGTGATATAGCTGTATTTCTCTAAATGTGCAATATATAAGGGAAAGTTCTCTCTAATGTACTCATCATTCAAGACTCTTTGAATCCACTTTCTCATTTCCTTTTTAGGGTCTATATACAGAGATTTGATGTTTAACATGCTGATATAGTTAAAGATCAATTTCGCTAGATATGACTTGCCGTTTCCTGTGTCTCCTGTGATTAAGCAGTGAGGAGAACGTGTCTTTGAACCTTTTAACTGCTGATTCGCTAAGAAAGGATGGAATAAGACAAAATCACGGCTGGACATAATGGCACTTTCTAAGTCGGTGTGCTCTTGGAAACGATCAACCCAACCGAGAAAGAATCCGATTTTCGAACCAATATCAGAGTTAACAGCAAACAGACTTTCTGCCACACCGTCTTGCGTTGTTTTTTGAATCCAGTTCTTATCAGTTATGTCTAACTTTTCACCAGGAAGCATTTTATAAAAAAGGTTCAGTTGATCAGCCACTGGAAGCCGACAAGTAATGCCAGCGCCTTTTAAATGCCTTTTGACAATCGTTGCTTTTCCCACACACTCTTTTTTTGTCTTTCCATGAACGACTATCACCGACAGCCAGTTCATCACATGCACATCTTCTTTCTTTATTTCATCTTGTAAATGCCTTATCATTGTGGCACTTGTGACAGTGGAAACATCACTTCGATCGCCTGTGCTTTGTTGTTCTTTTTGTTCTTCTTTCAATTGCTGTCTTTTGAGGTTGAGGGCAGGCTTGGTAATGGACTTTGATTCCGTTTGAATTTTCATCTGAACTTCAACAGGGAAGGGAAGAGACTGCGCTTCATAAAACAAATCACTTTCCGACATATTGTGAAGAAATTCGTCAATCACGACAAAAGCTGAATAGCCTTCATCTTGGTCACTATGCAGATGTAAAACTGATGGGTCAGTGGGGTCTATGATCGTGTTTGTAATAGAGCGAACATCCTTTATCTCACTTTCTTCATTCGTTTGGTGCTTTAACCCACGTACAAAGTGATAACGGTTAATGTATGTCATTTCTGTTTCTGAAAGCCGTTCTCCGCGAACAGAAGCCATGATATTCGCTAGTGTTTCTTCGACTTCCTCATATTTTTCAAAAAAAGAGGTGGAAACATTTTGTTCCCACCCGAGCATTTTCACGACTGTATCAGTCGCTGTATTGAAAAAAGATAGTATATTGTCTTTAAGTTCGACACTAATATTTACAAGACTGCTTTTCAGTTTTACACCTAATATGAAGTCATACTTTGTCAGCCTTCCTAATCGCTGTTCTAACAGTCTTACCGTTTCTTCATTGTAGTAACGTGCCACATCCATTGCATCTGCCGAAATATCTGTTTCTAAATCCTTAAATCGTTTTTCTAATTCATACTCACTTGGATACATCATCAAGTGAAAATCCTCATAAGATGTAATTTCTTCGAAAAGATGCTGCCACTTCTTTTTATACGATTCAACTTTTTCTTTATTTTGCATAGGGATCGAATTGCTTTTTATTCGGTAGTACGCCCACACGTCGCCCGTTCTTGTTAACAGCAAATTCTTGTGTATTGCCTTCATAGGCGTTTTTAGTCTCATTCGAATAATCCACCACCTTCAAAAGTTTTCGAAACTCAATTTGTTTTTCATTACTTAAATCAACCTTTCGGTCATTGCAAAACTTCTTTTGTGGAAGCTTGATAAAGAAGTAATACTTTGCAAAATCAATGAAGTATAAATAGATGTTTTTGCCTTCCGGCTTTATTTTCGTAACAAGCATTGTTAAAAAAATCGGTATTCCAAAAATCACGATGACGAAACTGTTATCAAAAGCGTGAGGAAAAATCATCCTCACGCCGTACCAAAATCCAAAGCAGAGACCAACAAAAATGAAATAGTTAATAGCCGGTATTAACTCAACTGCAAAGGGTAACGAATAATTTTCGGTTAATTGCTGAATCTTTTTCGGCTCTCTCATTGCCTTCCGGTAGTTGAACACCAGACGCCCCATTCAGATGCCCCCTTACAGTTTTTCCATTAGCGCATTGATCCAGCCGGAGAATTCTGGCCAGTGCTTAATAATCCATGTAACCGCACTACCAATACAGCAAACAAAGATAATGCCGCCCATTTTTAATTTCATAAGATTCTTTGCGGCTATGAACATGACCACGATCGTAATGAATTGGATAACAACATCTGATGCCCAACCTTTTACCCCTCCAAGTGTTGGAAGGTCTGCGCCAAGAATAAAGAAATTCATAAAATCCATATTTAAACCTCCTATTGATGATTAAGTTTTTTCACGTAATATTGACCGCTGTTTTCCGTAATCTCTAAACTGAATTTTTCATTTACCGGAATATCATTTTCTTTTTCCTTAAATCGAACAGCACAAAAAACCTCGAAACCTTTTTTCGTCTCGAAGATTTTCATTGACTGAACTTCCCCAAATAACAAGTTTCCTTCCAATGCTTCCGGCTTTTTCATCATATAAACCATTTCTTCTTTCTTTTCAGAAGCGTATTTCTCAAAGAAAGTATGAAGGAAAGATTCGATAGATTCTTTTTTCTCGCCTGCATATTCGTCTCTAGTCTCTTCTTTACTCTCAGAAGCAATATTGCCTTTCAGATCATAAATTTGTGTAAAGTAAGGGACAGCAGACACCGCAAAGGAATCACCTTTATTTGTGACTGGAATATTCAGCAACATTTGTTTTTCAGATTTCTCGTTTGTTTTAACCTTTTCTTTCACCTTCTTTTTCTTCTTTCCGTCTTTAACTTCTTTTTCAACTTCCTTTTCTACAGGGTATAGATTTTCATATGTGACCTTATATTGAAAAAGGCTGTTTTTATCACCTTCTTTCACGTTATATAAGCTGTAACCCTTTAACTCTCGATCACCTTTTAAACCATCCACATTGAAGCGTTCTTCATCTTCAAAATGGTTATCTTCCTGTTTCACCATGTAGCTTTCAAGGCTCTCCATACGTTTTTCAATAGACTCTTGATCGTTTTTCACATTCACATATTCATTGATGAACCCTGACAGAAAGTTTTCAGCAGCAGTCACCGAGATTTTTTGTTTATCGTCATTTGTTGGCTTATTCGCTTCGTCTTTCATGTTATTAAGTTGGGAGCGAGTATTAATTGACAGAAGCACAGCAAGCATAAAGATAAACAGCAAGCCCCCTACACAAGACCACAATGTGACGGCTATCAGCTTTGACCTGTCACGAGGTACTTTTTGTTTGTCTTTTTCCGGTCTTTCAATGCGTTTCAGTTTTTGAAAGGCAGACCGAAAAAAAGACTCTTCTTTTTTATCCGAGCCAATTTCTTTATGGAGCAATTCGATTCACTCTCCTTTCATATATTTCTAAGCACTTTCCTCCTGGTTAACTTTCATGTTTCTTGTCATTTTCAAAATGGCTCTCGCCATTTTTTCATAGTTCGGTTCGTTTAACTCCGTCACAATCACTTCCACTGGCTTACCTTTAATTTCAACGACCTCAACACTCTGTTTCATGAAAGACCTCGCTTTCTTCAAACCTGTTTTGTTTTTTCAAGGAATAATAAAAAGGATGCTACATGTTGTAACATCCTTACTTGTTCATCACATTTGAACTGATGATTATAGATTTTTAATTTGCTTCAAAAGAAGGCTTTTTCCCAATAAGTCTTAATATACTGCTTAGAACAACAATAGATGAAAATACTAATAGAGGTGTACTTATCTGTTGTTCGGTTAATAACTTAATACCAATAATTAAGACTAGCGTTACTATACAAGCTATGTTTATCCATTTCCACCAAGACATTAGTAAAACTCCCTCTAACTTGATTTACATTTCCATCATAAGTATAACATACCCCTTTTTACCACTCCCTTCTTATATAATTTGCTTTGTTTTTTCTAGGAATAATAAAAAGGATGCTACACGATGTAACACCCTTTTTATGCTTTGATTCTCCATATAAACTTTTAAGCTAGTCATTCGACCGTCCGGCAAATATCTTGTCTTGTAAAATGTGTAACGATATTCAGCAAATCCTTTTACTCTTCCTCCTTCTACAACTAACATGCAATCTCTACTTAAACTTCTTACAAAAACTAAAGAGGGAATACCAACATTAAAGCCCAGTCTTTTGAAGTGATTATCAACCGCAGACACTTGATCACCTCGTTATATTCGTCCTCCGTTTTTAAGATGATTTTCTTCGTAATCTTTTCTTATAACATGAGGATCATACATTACAAATTCGACAAGAACTATCCCGTCATCTGATTCCGTTTCATTTTCTTCAAGGACTCTAAAGTGAAAATACAAGTTCGCAACCATGTCCCCGCCGTTATCCTTTCTAACATGAATAATGATCATTTGATCATATCCCGATGAAATTTCATCCCTTAATCTTTCGAGTACGTCATCCAACAAGTGTATATTAAGATGCCTTTCTAATGTGTTTATAAGGGAGGACTCATTTAAAATCCTGTAATCCATGTTTTCACCCCTCAGTGATAGTAGGTTATTCCTTCAAATTCGACGCTCCGTTCATCTGTCTCAAAATCTTCATCCTCCAGTATGTTGAATGTGGCTTGAAGTTTAGCATTCACGTTATCTATAACCGCAAGAGTTTGGACTATGACTCTTTGAGCAACATCACTGTAAAAGACATCTTCCATCATTTTTTCAATTAATTCCTCCGCAATATCCAAACAGCCAAGAGACTCCAAATCACTCTCTAGTCGGGCCTGATTCAACAGATTAATGTTAAACATCTTATCCCTCCGATTTAAGTTCTTGGGTTTCACCCAAACCCACCAACGGAAGCCCGTTGGATTGCTGTTAATCTATCCCCCTATTCCCCCGAATCATCGGGGGACTCCCTCGCCGGTAGGCAGGAACAAACGGTTGTTTGTTCAATGCCAAGAGGGTTTTGGTAGCGCTGAATATGTCAACTCCTTATCCTCACTTCGTTCCGGTACCGTTGACACATACATTTAATCGCATCACCTGTGTTTATAAAGGTTTAGCAGCTTGTTTTTAAACGACCATGTCAGCAACATCAGCTATAAACACATTCAACATTTTTTCATGTTTTTCCGCCAGTTCAGCTTCTGCGATCATATCTGACAGATCAGTTTTCCCTAAGTGCTGATCAGCTTCCAGCACCATTTTCATAGTGGGAGCGCAAGAGTTACGAAGCCAGTTTCTTGATTTTTGATAGAAGTCTTTTTGTGGTTTGACGTACAAAGGAAGTTTTCCAACATCACCTATAAATTCAGACCAAAAAAGGCTCGTTTTCCAATGCTCTCTAGTGATGTTTTCATCAGCATCAACGAACCTTACATAATTATTAATGATTTGCATAGCGATTAAGGTTAAATCCTTTGTTTTCAATAAAGCATCTATAGCCACTTGTGCACGTTCATTTTTAAGCCGCAATTCATAACGATTCCAATCTCCCAGTTCTTCTAACGGAATGTTATACCTTTCTGCTTGTTCATAGTTTTTTTCGTAAAAGCAAAGGTACGCTTCTGACTTTTTAGAACCAAAATATATTGTCGTTCCGCCTGTAATGCCATCAGATAGATCAAAGGAGCCGTTGAAATCGGATTTTCTAAAACGTGAAATACATTCGCCCTTTTGGGCTTTCTTTAATAATTCCGGTATAGAAAAGTACGTCTTTTTATCATCAATCGCCAAATCAAAGCGAGTAAATGAACCGCCTTGTGCCATGCAATCTTGAAAGAAGTCGTACCATGTTTTCTTCCGGCATTCCAAGAAGGATTCAAATTGACGGCAACCTTGACCGGACATTTCTATCAAAACACCTCTGTTATCATCCGGCGCAGAATAAAAGACTTTGATATAGTCCAGTTCGTACGTGCCAACGTAGCCATAGAAACCAGATTGTTTCTCAGTCATAAAGTCTTTGCTAAGGTGAAGAACCTCTTCAATAATTCGGTCAACATCATGAGTTTTAAAAGAGACTCGAATATAGTCAACCATTGATAACAAAGGGCTTTCAACGGTTTCATTTTTTTCTCTTACGATTACTACCCCCCTGTTAGCGTGGGGGGGTTGGTTTAGTTCAGTCATTCGCTACGCTCATTCCTTCCTCGGGCGTCAGTTCGGTCGCTTGCTCGCTTACGCTGCCGCTGGCGACTGCCGTCGCCTGCGCTCCCCGCGCTCCCTCCTTCGCCCTTCGTATTTCTTCTAAAAAGTCATACCCACGTGGCACAAGAGGACTGTAAAATTCAAATACAGTACCGGTTCCCATGTCTGCATATCCTCGGCCAGTCACTTTTTTATTTCCAAAGGCTTTATCACTGTCTCCAAACATCATTCCGTAACCTGTCTCGGACATTCTGCCTACAGTAACACGAAAATTGAACTGATCACGAATACCATCAACCAAATATTTTGCATCTGGACGTTGTGCCGCCATAACAAGAAAATAGCCAGCTTGCCTTCCAAGCATGACTAATTGTTTCATATGGGACAGCGCTTGATTTCTCTCTTTCATGTCGAGTAAATCCATAAAAGCCACATATTCATCAAAGAAAATGAAAACAGGTTTTAATCCGTAATAAGCATAGTTTTCACCTGTCTTATAATTCGGCATGTTTTTCATCTCATCCATTCTCTTCATCATGCCTTCAACTGATTCTCTTAAACACTTAAGGATGCCAATTTTCTTCGAATAAACGTTACCTGGGAACACTTCTTCCAAGTCTGCTAAATCTGCATGTTTCGGATCTAATATTTTAATTTCTGCACCATAGCCAGTACATGCTTTGATAACAGTTAATATATAATAAGTTTTACCGCCACCAGTACCACCAGCTATAAGCATGTGCGGCAACTTATCAAATTGCCATGAAACATGCTTCATTAATTGCATAACACCATCTTTTGCAACAGCTTCATCAATTGAAATACTGTTCTTTTTGACATCGTAAAGAAGCTTGAAGCAGATAAAACCTTCTTCCATTTCTTTATCAACCATGTCACAAAATAAACCGTTCTCCAAATCCTTTCCTAACTCTAGGAAGCGATTCTGAAAACGGCTCATATCCATAGCAATACGGATATAAATGTGATTGTTTTTAACTTGGTAATACATCCTAGGAAAATACGTGATTTTTTCCTTTGTCCCTGTATCATTTGAGAATAGCTTTTTAACCTTCACATTATCTTTTTCATAAAACTTGTTAGACAAAATCATTCTTGCAAGCATTTGCCTGTGCTTTAACCTTTTAAATAGTCCATTAAAAGCTATATAGGCAACATAAACACTTCCAATACCAATAGACAACGAACAAATCAAGCTTTTAACGATCAAAGAAACATTCCATTTAAAGTGATGAATCAATTGAAATACATCAAAGTGAAGAAGGTGATCTCTCCAAAAGATAAACATTGATAACAAAAAAACAGGCACAAATATCATTGCGCCTGCTAAAATTAAGTTATTCCTCATATATGGACGAATTCGTTTTCCTCTATACTTCCAGATCCTTTTCTGTAAGAAATCATTCATACACATCACCCGAAATATGGCTTAAAGAGAGCATTTTACTTTTTATCATTGCCACTAGTAGCCGCCGCAGGTTTCACAGAAGAACCGCCTTTTACAACAATATCATCAGCTTCAAGTTTCCACATCACATTGGCAAAGGTTGAATCCCTTTGACTAGTTGCTATAGCGCTAATTTTCGGGTTTTTCAACTCAATATCTGCAAAAGGAGGAATTTCTTTTGCCCCAGCATACTCAGGAATAGTTACCTCAATTTGACCACCTTGGACCGCACTAGCAATGTTATAAACCCTAGATTCCAGTACGTCAGTACGCTTATTGTTTTCCCGATCATAAACATATCTTTCTTTGTTAAGTCCCATGAATTTCATGTCCCCAAAAGTCATATTGATATCCGGTACAATAAAGTTTAAGTTCATTTTTCATATCCCCATTTCATTTTTTATTATTTATTTTCAAAAGATCGTTAAATTTCGATTTTATATTTTGGATTCGCTCCGGTTCTGTATCCATCTTGGCGCTTATCAGTTGCTAACGGCGTAATGCCCTCATGGCAACCTAGTAGGCTAATTATAGCCATCAAGCTGACTACAGCTATTCCGCACGCTTATTCTAGCCTGCTACAGCATTTAAAGTGATTGCTGTTCATCACTCAAATACTCACGCATGACATTTCAACAAGAATACCGTATAATAAAAGTGTCTAGTTTTTATTTTCCGGCGTTCTTGATGATTATTCGTCAAGGCGCTTTTTTTGTTTATATATAGTTTTCAAAGAACAAACACTCCTAGCGACATAAGTTATACAGATCATCGTTATATAAAGTAAACACCTGATTTTCCTTTCTACTCATTGGTCGAGTAGACCAGATACACCACCAATCCCAGCCTTTTAACAGCTCAGATATTTCATTATTAGCCTTCAAATAATTATCAGCTTCAACAACGAATGTTTCACAAGTGGCATACTCTTTAAAATGATTTAAATCCTTATCAGCCTTTAAAGCTTCAACATCAGTAATGATTGTTGCATTCACTCTTATTTTCATCGCATCCCCCCTTTCAAAGGATTCTTAACGGCTCCCTATAGTGGTATATAACGTCACACTATGGATGATTGCCGAAGCTTTTCAATGTCTTTTCTTCCAATGCCGTAATGCTTACATATCCTGCGATATGAAACGCCTTTTCGCAGTAATTCATTAACATTTTCAATTGTTAAGGGAAGGTTTAAATAATGATTTATGATGACTGAATTCAGAGCAATTTTCATTCGTGCTATCCAATCACCTTCCATTTGTTTGGCTAAAGGAACAGCTTCTTTCATAAACGAGTTTGTTATATCAATGTTTATAAAAATCACCCCGTTTGAGATTTTGGACCTTTGTAACAATAACACTCTTCAAACTTAGCTCTACTCACCTTACCTTGAATGACCATATATCCATCTTTTTTCATTTGAGCATTCAAAGTTCTAATGATGTCATAAGATTTAGACTGTTTAACTCCAAGAATTTTTTGAATATCTCTCGCAGTTAAAAACTCTCCTTTCAAAATATCACCTCCTCGTTAACTCAACTCTTTGTGAATTAACTTTATTATAAAACTCCTTTTCGTGTAAGTCAACACAAAATTCACCTTAAAGTGTATTTTTTTGAACATATATGGAAATAATGATAATTAAACTCTCCAGAAAGAAGAAACAAACACTCCTAAAAGGAGAATTTTTAATTATTTATTTAACTTATAGGTGAAATTAATGAATTCTCCAAAAAATGTTGTTATGATTTTTATAAAAATCAACTCTTTGTGAAATGGATGATAAAAATGAGCCTAGGCAAACGATTAAAAGAAGCTCGACAAAAAGCTGGATACACTCAGAAAGAAGCCGCAGAGAAACTTAATATCGGTAACAATAACTTGTCTAATTACGAAAGAGATTACAGAGATCCTGATACAGACACACTCTTAAAATTGAGCAATTTATATAACGTATCTACAGACTATTTATTAGGAAAGGATGAAGTAAGTAAGAAAAACGAAACTGATTTACTCAATAAAACAATTAATGAAGCCATACAGGAATTAAAGGATGAAGATACACTCCTTTTTATGAATGATGGTGAATTTGATGAGGAAACTGCACGCCTTGTTAAAAAAGCATTAAAAAACGGAATTAAATTCATTGATGAATTAAAGAAGAAAGAGTGATAACAATTTATACAAGCAAAGGAATTAAACATAAAGTCCAATCAGTAATTAAGACACATGGTACAAATAATGTATATGAAATTTGTGACATCCAAAAAATTTATATACTCAAAAATGATCTTGGACAAGCAAACGGTTTACTACAACATGACAAAGCCACAGATCAATATTTAATTCATATCAACGAGAACCTCCAACATCAACAATTTGTAATTGCCCATGAATTAGGGCATTACTTTCTCCATAAAAGATTGAACACTTTTAAAGTTGTGAATTGCTCTAAAGTTCTAAAAGATAAACTTGAGCATCAAGCAAGCCTATTTGCATCAGAATTAATACTGACAGATAAAATGCTTAATGAAGCCCTTCCATATATACAGGGTTTTAGCAAAGAACAAATAGCAGCATACTTCAACGTACCATCATTTGTTACTGATTATAAACTTTCTCAAATTGGCTCATTTAGTAACAGAATCTATTCACACGAAATAAGCGCTTTTGGTTAAAGGAGAAATAAAATGTCTGTAAAAAAACTTGAAAATGGTCAATATCAAGTTGACGTTAGCTTTGGATTTGACCCGATTACTGGAGAAAGAATTAGGACGAGACCAGTAGCATCAACCAGAAAAGAGGCTTTAGAATTAGAAGCAAAATTAAGAAGAGAATTTCAAGAAGAAAGAGCAAGAAAGTCCAGATCAGTAAGCTTTCCGACTCTAATTTCAATTTATTTAGCAAATTGTGAAATAGATAGTAAACCAAACTATTATCAGAATCAGAAGTACATTATAAACAAACATATATCTGATTACTTTTTGAAATCTGATATACAAAAAATCACACATAGAGAAGTAACTGATTTCAGAAAACATTTAATGGAAACAGGTCTAAGCAATAAATCGGTTAATAATATAATGACTAGTCTAAGCAAAATTTTTGATACAGCTGTACATGAAGAAATCTTAAAAAGAAATCCGTGTGACAACGTTAAACGATTACCTTTAACAAGAAAGAAAATGAAGTTTTGGAGACCAGAAGAATTCAAAAAATTTATTAGTTTAATTCCTCAAGATCAATTATTGTTTAAAACCTTTTACACTGTTGCTTTTTTAACTGGACTAAGATGTGGTGAAATGCTCGCCCTGCAATGGAAAGATATTGACAAAATCTTATTAGAAATAGATGTGCATAAATCGTGCACCTGGCTTGATGGTCAATTTGTTGTTACTACTCCAAAAACCAAAAATTCGATTCGGCGAGTTAGCATCAATAAAAAATTGCTTAAGCTACTAGAACGTTGGAAAGAAGCACAAGAAGAGTTGTTTAATGAATTAGGTATTAGACATTCACATGATACCTATATCTTTCAATATAAAGATACACCTTCAAGAAAAGATATTTTCAGTCGGAAAATTAAATACTTTTGCAAGGATAGCGATCTTACTCCTATACGTTTACATGATTTTAGACATTCACACGTTGCACTATTAATACACCAAGGAGAAGATTACATAACAATTAAAGAGCGTTTAGGACATGGTTCTGTAAAAACAACAATTGATGTTTATGGACACCTATATCCAAACAAGCAAAAGGAAATGGCTGATAAATTAGATGACTTACTTTAGGTAAGTGGGCAGTTTGTGGGCAGTAAATCATTTGAAAATAAACACAAAAAAATACCAAGGGCGTCAAAACCCTTGGTATCATTGATGCGGCCGAGAGGACTTGAACCTCCACGGGTTATTCACCCACTAGGCCCTCAACCTAGCGCGTCTGCCATTCCGCCACGACCGCGTGATCATGAAATTTTGTTTGTGCTGGTTTAGTAGGCTCTTAACCTAGTAAAAACTATTTGCGTGCACTTTGTAAATAAAGTGCGGGTGAAGGGACTCGAACCCCCACGTCGTAAGACACTAGATCCTAAGTCTAGCGCGTCTGCCAATTCCGCCACACCCGCAAAAAGACAAATGGTGAGCCATGAAGGACTCGAACCTTCGACCCTCTGATTAAAAGTCAGATGCTCTACCAACTGAGCTAATGGCTCTTACTATTAGATTTTAAAAAATAAAAATGGCTGGGCTAGCTGGATTCGAACCAACGCATGACGGAGTCAAAGTCCGTTGCCTTACCGCTTGGCTATAGCCCAACGAAATGGAATGACCCGTACGGGATTCGAACCCGTGTTACCGCCGTGAAAGGGCGGTGTCTTAACCGCTTGACCAACGGGCCGATGGTTGAGAACTTATATCGAAATCTTATGGCGGAGAAGGAGGGATTTGAACCCTCGCGCCGCTTACGCGACCTACACCCTTAGCAGGGGCGCCTCTTCAGCCACTTGAGTACTTCTCCAATATGGCTCCACAGGCAGGATTCGAACCTGCGACCGATCGGTTAACAGCCGATAGCTCTACCACTGAGCTACTGTGGAATAATGAGACAAGGCTTATTATATCAGCCTTGATTTACAGTGTCAAGAGGTAAATGTTTTTATTTATCTCTCGTAACGACTTTTATAATGTAACACAGGCTTGCCATATTCGTCAACCTTTTTCACGAAAAAATTCTTTTTATTTTTCCGCGGCATTTTCCGCACCTGTATCTGTCAGGGTTCATGGCGCGCTTCTTTATATACTGTTGGCCGCAGGCCGTACAGATATACATATAAGTTTTTTTGTTTTCCGCTTTTTTCTTAAGGGGTGTACAGAACCTCGGCGCGTTGACTTGCTGCAAAAGCATTCTAAAATCTCTGTCTCTGTGCTTGTACCCTTTTCCTTCAAGATGAAGATGATAATGGCAGAGCTCATGCTTGATGATGCCGACCAGTTCCTCCCTGCCGTGTTCAATCAAATATTTTCTGTTCAATTCAATGTTATGGGAAGTTAACAGGTACCTTCCGCCCGTGGTTTTAAGCCTGTCATTAAAAAGCGCCTGATGGCGGAACGGCTTTTTAAAATATGTTTTAGAAATATCCTCTGTCAGCTTTTGAAGCTCTATATTATCCATAGTGCACCTCACTTAAAAAACATTGAACGGGACAATTCACCGTTCGCATACAATATGGTAATCACCGTCCCTCTTATGATAAAAGCTGAGGAGGAATGAGCCTATGCCAAATTGGCTTAAAAAGCAGATGCAAAAAGCGTTCCTTGAAAAAGATAATTACCAAATTAAACTGCTGAATCAATGCTGGTATTTCTATAGGAAAAAACACTGCTCGTAAGCAGTGCTTTTATTTTACCATAGACAGCGATACTCTGCCTTTTTGTACATCTACGCCGTCAACCCAGACTGTCACGATATCGCCGACAGATACGACATCAAGAGGATGCTTAACGAATTGATTGCTCAGTTTTGAGATATGCACAAGCCCGTCTTGTTTAACTCCGATATCAACAAACGCTCCGAAGTCCACTACATTGCGCACGGTGCCCTGCAGTTCCATTCCCTCTTTCAAATCTTCCAGCTGAAGGACGTCTGTTTTCAGCAAAGGCTTAGGCACCTCATCGCGTGGATCGCGTTCCGGCCTTGTCAGCTGTTCACAAATGTCTTTCAGAGTGATTTCGCCGATTCCCAGCTCTTTTGCCGTTTCAGAGAGCGCCAGCTGATTGATTTTGTCCTTCAATTCCGCCGTGCCGATATGTTCTGTTGAAAGTCCGAGTTTTTTCAAAAGTGCTTTTGTTTCTTTATAGCTTTCCGGGTGGATGCCTGTTCTATCCAAAGGCTCTGTCCCTTCCTGCACTCTTAAGAAACCGATACATTGCTCGTAGGTTTTCGCACCGAGCCTTGGGATGTCCTTCAGTTCTTTTCGATTTGAAAACTTTCCGATTTCCTCACGTTTTTTGACAACGTTGCCTGCTACAGACTTCGATAATCCAGCTACATATTGAAGCAGCGCGGCGGAGGCTGTGTTAACGTTTACTCCCACCTGGTTTACGACCGTTTCGACGACGAACCGCAGAGATTCATTTAAGCGTTTTTGGCTGACGTCATGCTGATACTGCCCGACACCAACAGACTTCGGATCGATCTTAACGAGCTCCGCGAGCGGGTCTTGAAGTCTTCGCGCAATAGATACGGCACTGCGCTCTTCAACCTTAAGGTCAGGGAATTCTTCTCGGGCAAGCTCTGAAGCCGAATAGACGCTTGCTCCCGCTTCATTGACAATCACATAATAAATTTTGCGCGGCATGTCTTTCAGTACATTTACGATGAATTGCTCTGTTTCTCTGGATGCTGTGCCGTTTCCGATCGCCACCATCTCGACTTGATACTGCTCAAGAATCTTTTTTACTTTTTCATGGGCTTCTTTTGTTTTGTTGACTGGCGCATGCGGATAGATCACATCAATTTTCAAGACTTTTCCGGTCTCATCTGACACAGCGAGCTTACAGCCAGTTCGAAAGGCTGGGTCAACACCGAGAACGGTTTTGCCTTTCATCGGCGGCTGCAAAAGAAGCTTTCTCAAATTCTCTGAGAAAATATGAATCGCCTGTTCATCAGCTTTTTCTGAGAGCTCTTTCCTGATTTCACGCTCGATTGCCGGCTGGATCAGCCTTTTATAGCTGTCTTCAATTGTCTCCTGCAAAATCTCTTTTACGGATGTTGAGCGATTTTTGATGATTTGTTTTTCTAAATACGCCTTAATGTGATCCGCAGGCGGTTCGATTGACACCTTTAAAATGTCTTCTTTTTCGCCGCGGTTCATTGCCAGCACCCTATGCGGAACGACTTTTGCAATTGGCTCTTCATACTCGTAATACATTTCATACACATTTTTCTCATCGGTGTCTGCCGACTTTCCGGCTGCAGACTTAATGGTTCCTCTTTTGAAGGTTTCCTGACGAATCCACTTTCTGAAGGTCGGCTCGTCTGAGATTTGTTCCGCAATAATGTGCTTGGCGCCTTCAATCGCTTCTTCTCGTGTGAACACTTCTTTTTCTTCGCTGATGTATTGGTCTGCTGTTGCTGCCAGACGATCATCTTGGGGAAGTGTCAGGATATAGTCGGCAAGCGGCTCAAGGCCTTTGCTTTTGGCGACTGTCGCCTTTGTTTTACGCTTTTGTTTATAAGGGCGGTAAAGGTCTTCCACTTCCTGAAGCTTCACCGATTGCTCGATTTTACGTTTTAGATCATCTGTCAGTTTATCCTGCTCTGCAATCAGCCTGATGACTTCTTCTTTTCGCTGATTCAGGTTTTGTATGTATTGCCAGCGTTCAGAAATCGTCTGAATCTGAACCTCATCCATTGAACCCGTCTGCTCTTTTCGATACCGGGCAATAAACGGGACTGTATTGCCGTCCTCAAGCAGGCGGATGACACTTTCAACGTGTTTTTGTGATAAACCTATTTCTTTCGCAATTTGCTGTTTTAAAAGGGCTGACGTTTCCATGTAACCAAAGCCTCCAATTTTGTCGTTCTTTCTCTAGTGTATCAAAAACCGAAAAAAACACATAAAAAAAAGAAGCCGGTATTCCAGCTTCTTCTTGTTCTTATTCTCTTAGGACAGCTGTCCGAGAATATAGGTCAGGTCATCTTTTCTCGATGTCGTATACATTTTCAGCGAATTCGATATGTCTTCTACCGATTGGCCTTTTTTCAAATGGGAGCGGATATCAGGTACGTTGAGTCCATCTGTATGTATAATGAACTTTGAACCCTTTTCATAGGTGGCGGTGTGCGTTTTGTATTTTTGCGGCTTGCCTGATAAATAGCCCGAAATCGGCAGAGGATAAAAGCTTTCACCAGACGGGGAATGCAGAATAAACCGTACATTTCCGACAGAGCAGTACGTAAACTGCCTTTGCTCAAAATTGATTTTCAGGATAGATGCTGTAGCGCCTCTTTTGTTTTTCATCGCCTGATTACAGCGTTCGATAATGCTTTCTACGTCTTCATTCGCATAGTTTTCCACTAAGTCTTTGATGGCTGCAGAGGATTCGTTAGCAAGTGATCCACTTCCCAGTCCGTCAGCAACCGCACAAATTAACTCCTTATCATCAGCTTTCATAAAAAAGCTGTCACCGCAAATCGATTTCCCTTCTTTATTCAGTTGATATACTAGAGTTTGAATATGCTCGTTTTCTTCAACCTGGATCATTACATTAACTCCATCGAGGGATCTTCAATCAAGGCCTCTCTGAGCTTCTTCACAGCTTTGCGCTGCAAGCGCGAGACGTGCATTTGAGATATACCGAGAATGTCCCCAGTTTCTTTTTGGCTTTTGTTTTGAATATACGTAAGGTCTATGATTTGTTTTTCACGATCTGAAAGGACATGAAGCACGCTTTGCAGCATCAATTGCTGATTGACCCGCTCATATCCGTCCTCCTGTGATCCGACGATATCAAGAATCGTGACGGTGCTTCCGTCCGAATCCGCTTCAATGCTGTGGTCAACGGATAAGGCTTGATAGCTTTTGCCCATTTCCATCGTTTCAAGAACCTCTTCTTCAGAAACATCGAGGAATTCGGCAATCTCTTCGACTTTCGGCGATCTTTGTGTTTCAGTGGTCAGCTGATCAACCGCCATTTTGATTCTTGGACCCAGTTCCTTAATTCGTCTCGGCACATGAACGCTCCATGTTTTATCTCTGAGGAAACGTTTAATTTCACCGATGATTGTCGGGATTGCAAAAGCTTCAAACGATTTGCCGACAACAGGATCGTATCGCTTAATCGCGCCTAGCAGCCCGATCATGCCGACCTGGCGGAGATCCTCGTGGAAGCTTTTGCCTTTTGAGTATTTTTTTGCAAGTATGTCAACCAGATTTGTATACACCCGCACAAGCGTTTCCTGCGCCTGTTCATCTTGCTTTGTTTGGTAATCGCTTATGAGCCGATCGACTTCATCTTTAGTTAGTTTCGTAGTTTTTGATGGTTGTGTCATGATCAACTCGCTCCCCATTTAAATACTTTGTCATCGCTACGGTGACGCCGGAGTGGTTTTGCACTCTGACTTCATCCATGAGCGTTTCCATTAAATATAGACCGAGCCCTCCTTCTGATAATTGATCAACTGTGTGCGAAGGTGTGTACGGCCCTAGATCCTGCTGCTTTTGATCAAAGTCAAAGCTGTCTCCTTCATCCGCCACAATAACCTCTAAACGGTCTTCAAACACACCGAATCGGATTGACACTTCCCCATTTTTATCTTCTTTGTAAGCGTGCTGAACCGCATTTGTGCACGCCTCGCTGACTGCGATTTTCAAATCTTCAATTTCATCGTACGTATAGCCCATTCTGCTTGCGACCCCTGACAGCGTCAGTCTTATAATTCCCACATATTCAGGTTGGGCCGGCACTTTCATTTCGATGTAATCAGCATTATTCTTCATTGCACTCCACCTTCTGACTTTGCAGAAATATCAATGATGTCCTTCAAGCCTGTAATGTCAAACAGTCGGATCAGCCGTTCAGAAAGATTTTCAAGTTTCAGCGAACCACCTTGTTTTTTCACCATTTTAAAGGTCCCTACAAAAACGCCCAATCCGGTACTGTCCATGTAGCTGACATCTTTCAGGCAAATTCTTAAGTCAGCTCCTTGTTCTGCCAGAGGAACGAGCTTCTCTCTAAGCACCGGTGCTGAGTATACATCAATTTCTCCTGCAATGTTTACTTGTATATCATTCTCGTTTTGCTTCACATCAACATTTATATTCATTCGTATCACCTCAAATTTTCCTTCAAATCACTAGTTGCTTTATACCCTCGTCTGACAGACGTTAAACCTTTCTCCGCAAAACAATTAACGTAAAATCATCGTGAAGCTGAAAATCCTGCAATTTGAGGAGGCTGTCATAAATGTTTTTGACCATTTCCTGCGCGGAGGAACACATATGTTCCTCAATGAGCTTCTGCAGATCAGGACGCTCCAAGAAACCGTTTTCCGTTCTGCATTCTGTGACGCCGTCAGAAAATAAAACAATCATATCGCCCTTTTCCAGATGCTGATCGAATTGTTTGTAGTCATAGTCCTGCGAGATGCCGAGAACGAGTCCTTTGGCCTCTAAATCGTAAAACGTGTTGTCTTTTTGAGAATAATAGAATCCCGGTTCATGTCCCGCTGAAGCATATGTAAATTGATGCTTGTCCATATTGTAATTCGCATAAAACATCGTAATAAACATACTGGCATCAACGTTTTGTTCAACAACACGATTCAAATTTTTCAGCACTTGAGAAGGGTGTATGCCCGTTTCCGGCAAAGAGTCCATCGCGTATTTAATCATGGACATGCATAAAGCCGCTGGAATGCCTTTTCCGATCACGTCCGCGATTGCGATATTGATGGATTCCTTGTCTTTGACAAAGTGGTAGTAATCACCGCTCATCTGTTTAGCGGGAACACTGATGGCGCCGATATCCAGCGCTTCCTCCTGAGGAACTTTAGTTCCGAGCAGCGTCTGCTGGACATTTGCCGCGATTTCAATTTCTGATTTGATTTCCTGCTGTATCCCTCTAAGGGTTTGATGCTCCTGATAAGCCATTCCATAACCAATCATGACTTCTATTAAAAAATCCAGCGAATGAAACACATCTTCCGGGAGACTTGGATACAGCTCCTTCAGCACTTTTCTGTGAATGCTGATGATTTCTTCCGGAGGAATTTGGTGCTCGATTGTTTTTCGGCTGAATTTTTGGGCTTGATATAAAGATGTTTCTGTTAATTCGGCTATATATCGACTAAGCAGCTGATGATACCGCTGCTCAATAACCTCCCTAAAATCCACGTTCTTACCTCCTACCGAAGCCATTTGATGGCTTGTATCTCTGTTCCTTCCCCCGCTACGGAATTTAAGCTGAATTCATCCATCAGCCTTTTGACCCCGGGAAGTCCCGCACCAAGTCCTCCAGACGTTGAAAACCCGTCTTCCATGACTTTTCGGATATCAGGAATTCCCGGCCCTTGGTCTTCCGCTATGATTTTCAGGCCTTTTTTTCCTCTGTCTGCGACCTGTTCAATTCCAATCTGCCCTTTGCCGGCATATAAATAAATATTCCTGGCTAATTCTGAAATAGCCGTTGTAATTCTAGCCTGGTCTACCGTGCCGAAACCCAGTTCTTTCGCAACGTTTCGTCCCAGCTGTCTGGCGGCCACAATATCCCATTCTGTCATGATTCTTACACAGGATTGGTCGTTCATTCGCTATTCCCCCAATTCCCGCTTCAATGTCTCAAGCCCCTGCTCTAAGTCGAGCGCAGTTTCGATTTCCTCAAGTGCGATTCCAAGTTCAATCAGCGTCACTGCCACAGCAGGCTGAATGCCGGTCAAGACGACTTTAGCCCCCATTAACTTAGACATTGTAATGACGTCGCCCAGCACTTTCGCGATAAATGAATCAATCATATCCACAGATGTCAGGTCAATGACGACTCCGTTAGCACCTGTTTCGTATATTTTATTTAATAAGTCTTCTTGAAAAGTTAATGCTGTCTGGTCATCAAGTTCCCATTGAATGGATACTAATAAGCAATTATACAGTTTCAAGATCGGGATTTTCGGATGTCTCAAAATGTTATTCCCCCAATGAAACGATTTTTCGATCCGTCATTTCCAATGCTGTTTGAATTCCTTTTTGCAGGGTATTCTTAGTTATAACTTGGGATAAATCAATCCCCAGGTTGACGATTGTTTGAGCAATTTCCGGACGGATTCCGGCCAGCAGGCATTTTGCTCCGACAAGCCTTACAGCTTCTGATGCCTGAATAATATGATGGGCAACCATCGTATCGACGACAGGGACACCTGTAATGTCAATCAGCACGACTTGGGAACGGTGTTTGACGACGCCATTAAGAAGGTTTTCCATAATTCGTTTCGCGCGTTCGGTATCAATTGTTCCGACAAGAGGCATCACAGTGATATTTTCAAACACCGGGATAAGCGGCGCAGACAGCTCTTGCAGCGCGATTTTTTGCAGGGATACTGTTTTTTCCCATGAGATAGAGTATTGATTAAAAATTTCTGTGTTAATCGGGCTGAAAAAGCGGTCAATCTGCCAGATTAATTCCGTGCTCTCTTGATCTGGCAATCTCTTATCATTCATTTTCGTGTAGAGACGCTTCCAGAATTCAGCAAGCGCAGTAGCCAAAAACTTCATAGACAGTCCGATTTGGACCGCTCGAAGCGCCAGTTCGCTGATTTGGCTTTCAGCAGCGTTTTCGTCCTTAACAGACAGCAGCAGAATGTCGATATATTCTTTAGATATATTTTCATACACTTGGTCAGTCAGCTGATAGGATTCTTGCTCGCTTAATTCTTTTAGTGTGTCAGTCCACAGTTGGAGCAGTTCATTTTGATTTTCGGCAATGAACTGGTATACAGTCTGATTCGACATCAAATTCGCTTACCTCCCAATAAAAAACAACATATTTTTTTCGTTATTTCACTATTATATCGCTTATGTTTTTTGAAAACAAAAAAAGTTGCTCTATGTGAGCAACCTGCAAATATGTCTAAAAATCAATGAGTGCCAAACTGATTTGTAAGGCTTCATCAACCTTATCCATCATTTCATCATCCAGATGAGTAATCTTATCCGTTAACCTTTGCTTGTCAATCGTCCGAATTTGCTCCAGCAAAATAACGGAATCTCTTTCAAAACCGTAGCGTTTTGCATCGATTTCGACGTGGGTTGGTAATTTCGCTTTCTGTATTTGTGCTGTTATGGCTGCAACAATAGCAGTTGGGCTGAAGCGATTTCCGATGTCATTTTGGATCACTAAAACCGGGCGCACCCCGCCTTGCTCTGAGCCAACAACAGGAGATAAATCAGCAAAATAAACATCGCCGCGTTTCACAATCAAATGATTATCCTCCGCTGACTAAGCGCTCAACTGTCGTTTCAGCCTCGCACTCCGCAAAGTGAGCCTCAGAAGAAATATTCAGGTTGATTTTCGCCATTTCCATATAGCCGCGTCTCATCAAATCACGGTTGTGACGAGTTGTTCGTTCGCTGACATACGCTCTCACTGCTTGTGATATCAGTTCGTTTCTGCTTCGTTTCTCCCGCATCGCTACACCATCCAATTCAGCTACTAGGTTTTCGGGCAAGCTGATTTTCATTTCGGTTCTTGCGCTGGATTCAGACAAAAAACATACACCTCCACCAAACTTACGGATACGACTCTTTTATCCATCCAGTGATAATGATACCATTATTCACTCTTCAAGCAAAGCTGTTTTATGAATTCTCCATTTAGGTAAGTTAATTGCTTGTATTTACCTGCAATAAAGGATTTCTTACTTCCATTATACTCCCATTTTCCAAAAACATACGGGGAACACGGGAACTTATTGTACAGGCCACCTCATAGTTAATGGTTTCGAGCCTTCCTGCAATCTCATCCATGGAAATATATTCATCCCCCTGCCGGCCTATTAATGTGACTTTTGTGCCCGGCGGATATTCCTGATCCAGCTCCACCATAAATTGGTCCATGCAAATTCGGCCGGCAATTTTCAGGCGTTTTCCCTTCACAAGGATGTCGGTCCCTTTCAATTTTCGGAGCCACCCGTCCGCATAGCCTACAGGCACCGTCCCGATCCATGTATCTTTTTCTGCTGTGTACTCGGCTCCGTAGCTGACGCTCTCGCCTTTTCTAATCAGTTTGACATGTGACAACGTCGAATGCAGGGTAAATGCCGGACGCAGCTGAAACGGTATCTCGTCCGAAATGTCAGCAGACGGGCGAAGGCCATACATGCCGATGCCGAATCTGACTGCATTAAAAAAGCCTTTTTTCAGCCGGAGTCCGGCGGCGCTGTTCGCGCAGTGGACCATCAGATTCTTTAACGGCAGCGGAGCAATCAGCTCTTTAAAACGCTCAAATTGCATTAAGAAATAGCCTCTTTCTTTTTCATCCGCTGTCGCAAAATGGGTAAATACCCCTTTGCACTTTAAACGAGGGTTGCGGTCAAGAATTGCCATCACGTTCTGAACTTCTTCCTCTGTTTTTACACCAAGCCTGTTCATCCCCGTATCGACCTTCAGATGAAAATGAAGAGAACCTTTTTTCGTGTGGCGGGCTGCTTCCTGAAGCCATTCAACAGAATAACCTGTTAAGGTCACGTCATACTCAGCAGCGATTGCCACATACTCTGGGGGAACCGCGCCAAGCACCAATATAGGCGCCTTCAAGCCCTTTTTGCGCAGTGAAATCGCTTCATCCAAAATGGCCACAGCCAAGCATGAAGCACCTGCGTCAAGAGCAGCCTTTGCTGTTTCTGCATCACCATGCCCGTAGGCGTTTGCTTTCACAACTGCCATCAAGTGGACATGTTCACCGATATGTTTTTTCATATTGCTGACATTTTCCTTTATCGCGGACAAGTCAATTTCCGCCCACGTATCTCTGTAAAAAGGTTTTGTGCTCATTACGACACTTCCTAGCTTTTATTCAATATCATTTACATATCATACTAAAATTAAAGGCTAAAGGGAAACGATGTCTAACGAAAAAAAGGCCAAATCATGTTTGGCCTTTGGCGGTTATTTCGATGATTGTCCCTGCATGCTTTTCGCTACTGTCACCATTTCCTCTTTAGAAAGATCTTTAGAAGAGAGAAGGTAATCTACGCCGTCATATGTCCATGATAATGATGCATCCGACAGGGCGCCGATGGTGTAGCCGAGATTTACCGGTTCGCCGTTCAGCGTAACGGAGGAGGAAGCCTTGGCAATCTGGGCTTTTTCCTGAATTAACGTAAATGATTTTTCTCCTCCGTACGTCATGATGATGCGCTTCCCGTCTTCAGTAGATAGATCTTTTTCTTCAAGCAGCTTGACGCCAAGCGGCAGTTCCAGCGGCGTTTTGACCGCAAATGTATCGGAAGGCTTTGCGCTTGTGGCAACATCCATTTGAGAAAGAGTCATATTTTTCTTTTCATCAAATGATTCTTTATCAAATTGTTTATTAAATTCAAAGCTGCTGAATTCTACTTTGACCATTACTTTCCGGTCAGTATCCATCACTTTGACAGATGACGGGCTCATATCTTTTTTGTTAAATGTGATTTCTTGCGTGGGCAGCATTTTGTTATGCTGATAGTTTGTTTTTGTTTCAAATACGTATTTCTTTTCTTTCGCTGTGAAAACTGCATCCGAATCGTTTTGAACATCCTTTACGAGC
Source organism: Bacillus sp. AMCV2 (assembly GCF_056033925.1). Classification (NCBI taxonomy): domain Bacteria; kingdom Bacillati; phylum Bacillota; class Bacilli; order Caryophanales; family Bacillaceae; genus Bacillus; species Bacillus sp. AMCV2. The sequence goes on along the minus strand of NZ_JBVYIB010000002.1, from coordinate 512,582 downwards.
GATTCAAACAGATAAACCTGGCTGCTGTTGTTCGGCCAATCGCTTTGAAATCTGAAGCTCTTATTTAAAGACGGCGTGAGAACAAATACTCCGTTTTCATTTCGTAAAATGACTTGATTTTGGTCCTTTTTCGGATTTTCTAAATAAACCCTGTACAGAGACGGCTTTTTGTGCCAGATTTCCACATTGTATACTTGAGGCTCACTCCCTGTCTCGATGGTCATTTTCGCTTTTGCTTTGTACGAGGTGTATTCTTTCGCCTTTTCATCTAACCCGGCCACAATATCTTGCTGTGTTTTTTGCCCGCAGGCAGAAAGAATAAGAACAGCAAGCAGTCCCGTTAAAAGCAAAACAAAGCTTTTTCTCACCTTTTTCAACCCCTTTTTCTCAATTGATGTAAAAGGAAGAAATCGCTTGTTTGACTTTAACGGTACGCTCGGTACACGTTTAGGCAGAACAGATGCGTACCATAAAAGCCTCAAACAACTTGTCTCCCTTAATGCACTATCAAATATATGAGTGGGGTTTCCCTAATATGCAGACTAGCTTGACAACCTTTCAATCACAACCTGCGCGGCAGCGTATTCTTTTGTATGAGTGATCGATACGTGAACGGCAGCCTGGCTCAGTTTCGTGCAAATGATATAGGGCTTGCCATTTTGGTCTTTCCTAATTTCAATGTCCTGAAAGCTGAGCTGTCTCCCAATGCCGGTGCCAAACGCTTTCGAGAAAGCTTCTTTTGCCGCGAATCTGCCCGCGAGAAATTCGATTTTTCTTTTCTCTGAAAGCTCATAGTATTGGTCAAGCTCGCTTCGCGTCAAAATCCGCTCGGCAAACCTTTTCTGGCGTCCAGCCATAGAGGCGATCCGTTTAAGCTCGGTAATGTCCAGCCCAATGCCGTAAATCATGTATGATAACCTCCTTTGCGTACGTACTATTTAAATGGTTTGTCTCATAAACGTGTTACTATAGATATACCAAAATGAAGAAAAGGGGCTCGGAATGTTTATACGGACTGAAAATTTTCAAACGTTTATCAGGTTTTACCCCGTTGTCACCTTTATATTGGCTTTGCAAGCTGTTCTCTGGCTGTTTTTTTCACTTCCTGCCCATTCAGTCGTGTTATGGAGGGATACCGTCACAGGCTATAATCTAGGTGTCGCAAACGGTGAATGGTGGCGGCTGATCACACCGATTTTGCTGCACGCCGGTTTCACACATCTGCTGTTTAATTCCATGTCCATCTTTTTATTTGCCCCGGCTTTGGAACGCATGCTGGGAAAAGCGCGTTTCCTTCTTGTATACGCCGGCTCCGGCATCATCGGCAATATCGGCACTTATGTTACAGAGCCGCTTGATTACGTGCATGTCGGTGCTTCAGGCGCAATTTTCGGGCTATTCGGCGTGTACCTGTTTATGGTTCTTTTTCGCAATGAGCTAATAGGGCAGGAGCATTCCAAAATGATCATCACACTGCTCGCATTTGCCGTTCTCATGTCGTTTATCAACTCCAATATTAACATGATGGCCCATCTGTTTGGACTATGCGGCGGGTTTCTTCTTTCGTTTTTATGCGTGCAAAAAAAAGAGCGGCGGTATTAACCGCCGCTTCAGATTGTTGACAAAATCCTAAAATGGTTTTCATTTTAGGATTTTGTCATCTTTTCAGCGTGATTGAAAACCCTTGAAGTCTAGGAAGGACGAGCATAGGAGCGGAGCGAATGTTCTAATTCGTGAGCACCGAAGCGCAGTCCTGACAACGAATGCGAGGGTTTGCCGACACGCTGGAGCGGCGGTATTAACCGTCCGCTTTTTCATATGAGTACCACTTTAAAATGAAGGCTGCATCCTCTTCACCTACATCCCTCACCGTTAATTCTTCCATGTGGCTCGATGATTTCACCGAAGTAGAAATGGTATACAAGCGGCCTTTCTTTTGGAAATAGGATTGGCTGAACTTGCAGACCTGCATTCGTTTTTTCAATACAATGGCGGTTGTTCTGCCTATAAATCTAGACGTCAGCTGAAGACGGTCCCCGTTGATCGTCCATGCAGCCTCTTTATACGCGAGATAGCCGAAGAACAATTCTATCGGCAGCAGGATGACTGACAGATAGCCCCATGGCTGAAAGAAGATACATAACGGAATGATTAAAAAGAGTGAAAAAATGACAGAACGGAACAAATAGCGTTTCAACGCGCGCCGCGGCAGGCGGCGGCAGTTTTCTTCCAGCGTGTATTCCGGCGTAAATGTTCGGAGCATGTGCGGAAGCTTTTTTTTATGAATCATTGGAAAGAGAATGGTCAAAGCGCCTTCTTCTTTTTCCCGGTCGCCGCCTCCTGCGCTGACGATGGACACCGTTACAAATCCGAAAAGCTGGCGAATAATATTTTCTTTGATTTTAATGGCTTGTATTTTTCGCAGCGGAATCGTGACTTGATGTTTTTCAATAATTCCCCTTGAAATCACCAGTTCCTGCTCTTTTTTTATAATTTGAAAGTTCGCGTATCTAAACATCATGCCCGCGATACTGAAAATCCAGGCGATAAATAAACCGATAAAAATGAGTACCGCGTAAATACCAATACTGGCGTGCTTAAGGAAGGAAAATTTATCGAATAACCAATCCATTGGCAGCACTTCATCAAGCTGGGAAATAAGTGCAAATACAGCGGAGATAATGACTCCGATTCCGCCGGAGGTAGAAGCGGCCATGAGCAATTCTTTCGCGTTCATGCGATAGTGCTCTTGCACCTCAACGGCCGGAACCAACTCCTCTTCAGCTTCAAGCCGTTCTTCATCAAGTTCATTTTCTCGTCTTTGCGCTTTTTTCTTAAAGACAGCTTCTTTGATGCGCTCGGCTTCTTCAACAGAAATAGCAGAAAGGACGGCTTCTGCCTCCTTGCCTCCGCCTGCTGTTTCAATTTGCAGCTTCACAAGCTTAAAGATTTGCTGTACAAGGCCTGCGCTTGTATTCATCGTTTGAATGCGATCAATCGATATGTATCGCTTTTTCGTCACAAATAAGCCTTCTTCGATTCTAAATTCATCATCTTCAATTCGATAGGTAAACCTTCTCCATTTGATAATGCTTGCCGCTACAAGCCAGATGAACAGCACACCGAGCGCAATGGCCCCGTAAAAACGGACAGTATGGTTTGAATTGACAATATACACAAAAAAGAATGGCAGAATGATATTTTTTATCGTTTGAATAATGGTATGGCATAAATTCAAAATAACTGCTGCCGGGTGCAGGCGTTTCGGTTCAGACATCATCGTCAGTCACCCTTGCCAGACGGGAAATGGAGTCTCTCAGCCGATCCGCTTCCTCCATCTCTAAAGCGGGGATCGAATGAACGGTCGCGGCCGTGGAAATTTTCACCGTTGCCAGGTTGTATTTTTTCAATAATGGACCTTGTGACGTATCGACGTGCTGAACTCTGACCATCGGAACAATCACACGTGTCACCACAAAAATACCTGACTGAATATCTATTTCATGTTCATGGACTTCATATCGCCACACCTTATGACGGACTTTCGGAATGATAAAGACCGTCACAATCGATCCCAGCAGCCAAACCGCGCCGAGCACGCTGCTGATCCAGTACGGCCAATGAAAATAATAGCTTAACACTGCAACTGCAATGACAATAAGCAAGCAAACAGCGGATATGATGATCTCTTGAAGTCGCCAAACCTTTAATCCGTCTGGACTGATTTGGTTTTTTGGCTGCTCTCTCAAAAATACCTACCTCCCTTTTTTTCGTCGTTATTTATACGTCTCTTTTACAGAAAGGTTTCATTCTTAAGCATACAGAGAAAAATGGCTTCCGTCAGCTGAAAGTTTGCTGAATAACAAATCGCGAACATAAAAAAGCCCAAAACATCATGTTTTGGGCTCTGAATCGATCAAATTAGTAAGATTTTTTCTGGCGTCTGTCACCTGAAGAACGGCGATCGTTTGAACGCTTTTTGTCATAGGAAGAACGGTTGTTGCTTTTCCCTTTTCCGCCGCGGTAGCCGCCGCCTTGACCGTCTCTGCGTTTAGAAGAGCGCTGGTTCTTGTAGCGTTTGCTGACCATCGGCGCTTCGTCTGTTAAGCGAACCGGTGTGTCGTCTGGCTCTTTTGTAGCCATTTTGATAGCCGCCGCAACCACTGTTACTGCATCATGATCTTCAAGCAGCTCAGCTGCCGCTGTCATGTAGAAGTTCAGGTTGTTTTCACTGATTGTTGTGCGAAGACGTTCAACAGTAACCTGCTGCTGGCCTTCTAACGCTTCATCAAGTGTAGGCTCCTTCATGCGGTCCATTTTGCGTTTTGTTGTTTGTTCAATTGCGCGAAGCATGCTTTTCTCACGCGGTGTAATGAACGTCATCGCCATACCTGTTTTTCCTGCACGGCCCGTTCTTCCGATACGGTGAACGTAGCTTTCAGGATCTTGAGGCACGTCGAAGTTGTATACGTGTGTAACACCTGAGATATCAAGTCCGCGAGCGGCAACATCAGTTGCGACTAGAACTTCGATTGCGCCTTCTTTAAATTTACGAAGCGCAACCATACGTTTCGCCTGCGTTAAGTCACCGTGAATTCCTTCAGCTGCATATCCGCGAAGGTTCAGGGCTTCAGCAAGCTCATCGACACGGCGTTTTGTACGTCCGAATACGATCGCAAGCTCAGGAGACTGAATGTCAAGAAGGCGAGTCAATGTATCGAATTTTTTGCGTTCTTGCACTTCCAAATAGAACTGCTGAATGTTAGAAACCGTCATTTCTTTCGCTTTTACTTTTACGTGTTCCGGCTCAGTCATAAATCGCTCTGCAATGCGTTTGATCGGCGCAGGCATTGTGGCAGAGAACAGAAGTGTCTGATGCTCGCTTGGCACGTTTGAAAGAATAGATTCAATATCATCAATGAATCCCATGTTCAGCATTTCATCCGCTTCATCCATTACAACAGTATTTACATTGTTTAAACGAATTGTGCGGCGGTTGATGTGGTCAAGAAGACGTCCAGGTGTTCCGACAATAATATTCGGATTCTTCTTTAACGCCCGGATTTGCCGTCCAATATCCTGTCCGCCGTAAATAGGAAGAACCTTCGCACGTTTATCTTGTCCGATTTTATACAATTCTTCAGATACTTGAATGGCTAATTCACGGGTTGGCGCGATTACGATTGCTTGAATATTAGGAGACTCGGGGTTAATTTTTTCAACAAGGGGTATACCAAACGCAGCTGTTTTACCTGTACCTGTTTGCGCTTGTCCAATGACGTCTTTATTTGAAAGTCCGAGCGGTATCGTTTGTGCCTGAATCGGTGTTGCTTCTTCAAATCCCATACGATTAATTGCTTTCATGAGATCAGAACTTAAATTAAAATCTTGAAACGTTATAGTCAAATTATTCAAACTCCTTCTAATTGCTGTTTCAGTAATGTCGTGATTTACCACTTATAAAACTGCCCTTTAGACAAGAAGGACAGGATCCATCCGTATACAAAGCCCGAATTACTTTAAGTTTTATCTTACCATTACACTATTTGTTTTTCAATAAGATGAGAAGCAGATCGGCATCTCGAATATGCCGGCTGCTGCTCCATCCGCTCCCAAGAATCCGGCGGAGAACTTCGGGTCACGATGAAAAGTCCGGACGAATATGTTCGTATCGCGAAATAACCTATATATATTGTATCATAGCCGCAGCCGGCCAGATATACATAATTTTCGGCCGGCATACATTAGTGTTTGCATATCATGTTATTTTATGATGCAATATGCGTTTTTTCGCAAAATATTTTCTTATGAAAGCGGGCTCTCTATTAAATCTTTAACGATTTCTTCAAGCTTCATACCTCTGGACGCTTTGAATAAAATCAAATCGCCTTTTGATGCGTTTTCCTTCACAGCTTGGAGGAGATCTTTTTTCTCAGTGTAATGGCTGACGCGGTCTTTCTCAAAGTGTTTCAGGGCGCCTTCCGCGATAAAAGCTCCCAGTTTTCCGTACGTAAAGACGCGGTCGATCTTCTCAGGGCTGATCACAGCGCCGCACTCTTTATGGAACGTTTCTTCAAGATCGCCGAGTTCAAGCATATCACCGAGCACGAGCATTTTTTTGCCGTAGCCTTCGAGGCTTTCTGTCAATTGAATTGCAGCTTTCATGGAAGTCGGGCTCGCATTATAAGCGTCATTGATTATCGAAAGGCCGCTGTCTGTTTTGATGAGTTCAAGTCTCATCCCGGTTACCTTTAGGCTGCTCAGTCCTTTTGCCGCACCCTCAGGCGTGATGCCAAAATAAGCCCCTGCAGCAATCGCAGCCATGGCGTTCATCACATTGTGCTTGCCGAGTATCGGAATAAAAAACGTGTGTTCTATCCCTTTGATTGTAAAATGGGTTCCTTCCTCACTCTGGCTGACATCCTGAAGCTGATAATCATTATGCGCTCCCGTCCCGTACGTTTTCGTCTGGCAGCTGTATGCATTTTGAAGAAGCGGTTCGTCCCCGATATAAATCAGCACTCCGTCTTCTTTAAGCCCGTTAATGATTTCAAGCTTCGCCTCCGCGATGCCCTCTCTAGAGCCAAGGTCTTGCATATGCGATTCGCCGATATTCGTAATCACTGCCGCATCCGGGTTTGCCAGTCGGCTCAAGAGGTCAATTTCTCCTTTGGCGCTCATTCCCATCTCCAATACGGCGATCTCCGTATTTTCAGGCATCGCTAAAACCGTCAGCGGCAGACCGATGTGATTATTGAAGTTTCCTCCTGTTTTGTGAACACGGTACTGGGTCCCCAGTACGGCGTGAATCATATCTTTTGTTGTCGTTTTGCCATTGCTTCCAGTTACTCCGATGACACGCGTGCCAAGCTCCTGCAAATAGGCTTTTGCAAGCTGCTGAAGTGCGGTAAGGGTATCGTCCACTAAAATGACGGCGTGATTCTCGGGCGGATTTGGTTCTGACCGATCCCAAAGAACAGCCGCTACACCAGCTTCAAAAGCCTGCTCCACAAAAGTGTGGCCGTCAAAACGTTCCCCTTTCAGCGGAATGAAGAGCTGATGTTGTTCCAGTTTTCTTGTATCGGTTGCCACTCCATGAATGACTGTTTGTTCATATTGCGGATTTGTTAGTGTGCCTTTAACCATTTCGGCAATGTTTTTTACTGTTCGCTTAATCAAGTAAGGTCCCTCTCTTTCTTTTGTATATACGGGAAAAAACACTGCCCTTTTACCGGCAGTGTCCTTCTTCATTAGAATGTATGCTTAATCAATTGTTTTTCAGCGTGGCGTTCTTTTGCAAGCTCCACAAGCTGTTCAATCAGGTCAGCATACTCCACTCCGGCTTCTTTCCAGAGCAGCGGGAACATGCTGAAAGGTGTAAAGCCAGGCATTGTGTTGACTTCATTGATCAGAACTTCGCCGTCAGCTGTCAGGAAAAAGTCCGCTCTGACGAGTCCTGAACCATCGATCGCTTTAAACGCTTTGATCGCCATATCACTGATTGTTGCGTATTCCTCATCAGTCACAATCGCCGGAATCATCAGATCAGTATCTCCATCCTCATATTTCGCTTTGTAATCGTAGAAATCTGTCTTCGGTGCGATTTCTCCCACAACAGAGCATTTAGGATCGTCATTTCCAAGAACGCCAATCTCAATCTCGCGGCCGTTAATTCCTTCTTCAACGACGACTTTGCGATCATATTGGAAAGCAAGCTCAAACGCTTTTTGCAGTTCTTCACGGTTTCGGCATTTGCTGATTCCGACACTTGAGCCGAGGTTCGCCGGTTTTACGAAGCAAGGGTAGTCTAATTCCTGTTCAACCTGCTCACAGCTTTCTTTCGGAGAACGAGTCCAGTCTTTCTTAAGGAAAGCTGCGTATTTAGCCTGAGCAAGGCCGGCCTGAGCAAATAAATGTTTCATGACAACTTTATCCATGCCAGCTGAGGAAGCAAGCACTCCGTTGCCGACATAAGGAATGTTCAACAGCTCGAGCATTCCCTGGATCGTACCGTCTTCTCCGTTCGGTCCGTGGAGGAGCGGGAATACGACGTCGATGGCTTCATTTTGCTGTGACGCTTCCTGCGGAAACATCTCCTGGTTCAGGGCAGCTGGAGAAAAAGCACTGCCTCCTTGCTCAAATTGAAGCATTTTCACGTTTGAAACAGGCTCAGTTAAACGGGCGCCTCTAACCCATTCGCCTTTTTCTGTTATATAAATCGGATGTATATCAAACTTCTCAGTATTTAGCGCTTTGATTACAGCCAGAGCTGTCTGCAGGGAAACATTATGTTCTGCCGACTTTCCTCCGTACACTAATCCTAGACTTGTTTTCAATGGATACTCCCCCCACTACAATTCATCTTTACTATCTTATCATTTTCACCGGAAAATGATCTAATTATTTTTGGGCATGCTGATGTTGAATGCATTTGTATGTAATTCCTTTTTATTTTATATTAAAATGGCATTGAAAAGGAGATGTGACATATGAAAAAAATCACGACAAACGAACAATTTAATGAACTGATTCAATCTGATAAAGAAATCATTGTAAAGTTTTATGCTGATTGGTGCCCAGACTGCACACGCATGAATATGTTCATCGGCGATATTTTGGAAGAGTACAACCAAAACGATTGGTATGAGCTGAATAAGGACGAGCTTCCTGACCTGGCTGAAAAATACCAAGTAATGGGCATTCCCAGCCTGCTTATCTTCAAAAACGGTGAAAAAACAGCTCACCTTCACAGCGCCAATGCCAAAACGCCTGAAGAAGTGACTGAATTTTTATCTGAACATATAAGCTAATTCGTTAAACAGCCTTATTTTATGTCGTCAGGCTCTACATGAACATGAACATGAGTGACATCGTGTTCATGTTTTATTTTGTCTTCTACTTCATCCGCCACTCCATGGCCTTCTTCTACTGTAAGCTTCGGATCAACCGTAATGACCATCTCGATATGAACTGTACTGCCTAAATACCTCGCTTTCACATCCTTTAGGCGATGCACATTTTCGATCCTGCCGACTGTCTGTTTGTAAGGCTCAAGATCTTTTAAATGGAAGCCGTCTGTTAAGGAATGTGAAGCGTCTTTAAAGATATCCCAAGCAGTTTTGCAAATGATGATGCCGATGATAAAAGCCGTTACCGGATCAATCCACGGCAGCTTCAGCTGGGACGAAAAAACACCGATAAACGCGCCGGCACTTACAAAAGCGTCTGACCTGCTGTCCTTTGCCGCTGCCATCAGGGCAGAGCTTTTAATGGACGCTGCCAGCCTTTTGTTATATAAATAGATGCCATACATAAACACAGCACTGCCTAACGCCGTCCATGCCGCGATAAGATTTGGCGTTTCCGTTGTGCCGCCCGCAATCGCTTTTCCTCCGCCGATTAACACTTCAATGCCGACTGCCATCATAATAAAAGACGCAACAAGAGACGAAATTGTTTCAGCCCGATAATGGCCGTATGGATGATCGCTGTCAGCCGGTCTTTGAGAAATCCGCAATCCTATCAGCACTGCTACTGACGCAACAATATCTGTTCCATTATTTAACCCGTCTGCTCTCAGCGCTTCAGAATGATATAGAATCCCGATGACTAGCTTTACAACAGCAAGAATGACATATGCAAAAATATTGAGGAGCGCCCCTTTTTCTCCCTTTTTCAGATTTTCTGTCCGCTCCATTGAATACCAGCCTCCATTCTATTACATAGTATGGTTCAAAACATGAAAAATAGTAGGACGCGTTCAATGAAGCGGAATATTTCGACAGCACATTATTGCCCGGGAAACTTTTTGTCGATTTGTTGAATGTTTGTAAATTGGCCAAGAATAGGACTCTTTTCATCTTTACAGGCGATTGCGGACATTGTATACTGAAGTTAATTGATAATGATTATCAATATCGTTTGATTGGAGGTTGGTGACACAATGACACCTCAGTCTGCAGAAATCAGAAAAAAACAGCTCATTCATCTGTTAATACAGAATGGTATATACAAAAAGTCAAAGCGTCATCTGTATGAATTGTCGCTGACGGAGTTAGAAAGTGAATACAAACATGTCAGGAGGGCGCCGGAGCATGCCGAAGCGTAAAGTGAAAACTTACCAACAGCTGATCCAGGAAAACAAAGAGGCGATTATGGGCAATCCAAAGCTGATGAACGTTATTTATGACAGGATCGACAGCAAGCATCAAAAAAATCTGCAGGAGCAAAACAATACATAAAAAGAGCCGGTAAGGCTCTTTTTTTATGACTCAAATGCTTCAGCTGCCAGCTTGTGTATCACGGCGTCATCCATTGGCGGGTTGTGGAGACCGGCGCGCACATCACGGTAATAGCGTTGAAGCGGGTTGGTTCGTTCCAGGCTTTTGGCCCCGACAATTCTCATCGCTTTATCAACAACAGACAGCGCAGCGTTTGTGACGATATGTTTCGCCGCACCGAGCTCGCTGGTCAAGTGTGGCCGCCGCTCCGGATCGTCATACAATTGAGCGATATGGAAAAGAAAGTGTCTGGCATTGAGCAGTTCAAGCTCCATTTCGCCTGTTCTTTGCTGTACGGCCGGGACATTCTTGATCGGTCCATTCAAACTGTTTGGAGTATACTCAGATGCAAATTGCACTGCATAGTCACGAGCAGCTTGAGCAACACCAAGATAAATCGCCGGAATATGAAGCAGCCAGCCATTCGGCTTAGCTCCGCGAGGCCCTTGAAGCAGTTCCACCAGCTTATTCTCATCAAGCATGACTTCGTTCAGTACGAGGTCATGGCTTCCAGTCGCCCGCATCGCCATCATATTCCACGTTTCTTCAATCGACAAACCGGGATCATCTTTATGAATGAGAAACACGCCTGTTGTTTGTTTTTCCTCAATCCATGCGGTTACTAAAAAATAATCCAGTGCTTGTGACATCGTCGTAAAGGTTTTTCTTCCGTTCACTGCCCATTTGCCATCCTTTTTGACGGCGTGTGTACCGGGGCGCCCCTCCTCTTGTCGGGCTTCCGGTTTTCGCTTCAGTCGCCGCCCTGTTAATGACAGCACCATTCTGGACTTCCTTGGCAACAAACGCAAACACGTCTTTATCCCAGCTGTTGCCTTCTCCAAGCTCCCCGATTACACTCAAATGCCAGCCGATGCTAAGAGCCGCAGGAGCATCTCCCCGTGCAAGCCGTTCTTGAAACAAGAGCATATCGTAAACAGAAATGCCCCCTCCGCCATGAGATGCCGGCAATGTTAATGCTGTATACCCAGCATCACGCAGTTTTTGTATTTTCTCTGCAGGAAAACGTCCCTGTTCGTCATCTTCAGCAGCTGTTTGCTGAAATTCATCCGCAATCCGTCCGATTTTCTCCATCCATTGCCGCTGTTGATCGTTTTGTATAAATAATGACATCCGGCAGCCCCCCAGTTTTAATTCCGATAAATTTAATATGTATTATAGATTTCCTGCCATTTTTCCGCAACTGTTAATCTTTTGCCCAGTATAGAAAAACACGCCGTTCCCCAAGGGAACAGCGCGATTACACAGGATTTGCATCCCGGTCTTGTTTCATGCCGAGATAAATCAGCATATATGTCAGGTAACCCATCGTCATCACCAGGCCGCCAAAGAAAAAGCTTGAGAAAATCGGCTCTTCAAAAGCGGTCACTGCGGCCAACACAATCCAGCTGGCATACAGATAGATGATAAAATAGCGGATGCCCGTCTTCATTTTATATATCATGTACAGTCCCACGAGAGAAAACAACCCAAGCGCGAGCCTGAAATAAACAAGATGTTCAAACTGAAACATGAATGACACAAATGAGAATCCAAGCAGCAATACAATCGGTAAAGCGGTAATAAAGTTCCTCAATCGAGACACCTCCGTCAGTACCTTTAGTATAAACCAAAATATCACTTGATATTGATTTACGTGAGCTTTTTCACAAAAATGTCATTCCTTGCCTTTAGACCCGAACATCCCGTTTACAGAAGCACCACCAGCCAACAACGATGAAGAATATGGCATGTATGATGAGAATTCCAATTGAAAACAATGGCGTCATGCCTGAAAACAACGCTGTCTCTCCGCTTCTGTATTGCGTAAAGTCAGTGTTCGCAAAAAGCAAAAAGCTGCCCCACTTGTTTTCAAACAACTTCATGAGCTGAACAAGTGTACTCGCTCCGTATAAAACGACAAAAGAAACAACAACAGCTACCGCGCTATTGCGGAACAGCGCAGAACAAAGCAGCCCGAATAATCCCATCATTACGGCTTCAAGCCAGTTTGACCCGATCAGCGCCAAGGTGTTGACCAGCAATGTCTTTGATTCCGCAGTCACCGATGTGCCAAAAAACACGAGACCGAATAATAATGCCAGAATGTAGTATGCCAGATACAAATAGAAGCTGACCATCACGACTGTGATTAATTTTGACCAAAAGACCTTTTGGCGTTTAACCGGACGAATGAGCAAAAATTTGATCGTCTTTTTATCAAATTCCATCGAAACAATTGTTGCTGCAATTACGATCGTTAAAGCCTGCAGCAAAATGTTCAGGCTCGGTGTATACGATAAATAGCCGATGAAGTTTTCATCTGTTCCGGCACTGATGACAATCCGTTTAATGATCAATGCCATGAAGAATTGAAAGACAGCCATCAGGATAAGGGAAACCAAAGTGACCTTCCGATTAAAAAGTTTCATATGTTCATTCCAAATTAATTTAGACAAGCTCTTCTCCCTCCTCTTGATGAGCTGTTGTCGCTTTTATAAATTCGTCTTCCAGTGACTGCGTGTAAGGCGTAATGGAAAATACATTCAGATCTTGTCCGACAAGTGATCGGTTCAGCTCCGGTATGTTTTCTTTTGCCACCTCAACTACAATCGTCCCGTTTTGGCTCTCAGATTGATATTGATTGCCTGTCAGCCAATTGAACGCTTTTTCTTGCGGCTGCACTTCTATAATCGCTTTTTCTGTGGTTTGACCAGTTCCTTGTAAGCTGACTTCCGCTTTGATCTCACCTTTTTGAATGATGATGACACGGTCGCACAAGTCTTCAACCTCGCGCAATAAATGAGTGGCGAACAGGACAGCTGTTCCTTCCATTTCTGCGAGTTCCTTAATATGATCCCGAAAATCCTTCATCCCCGCAGGATCGAGGCCGTTTGTCGGTTCATCTAGAATGAGAAGCTTCGGCCGGTGAAGAATTGCCTGGGCGATTCCCAGACGCTGGCGCATCCCAAGGGAATAGGTTTTCACCTTATCATGAATTGCTGACGTCAGCCCGACACGTTCCACCACTTCATCAAGCCGTTCATCCGCTATTTTTTTGTGCATATTCGCAAAGTGCTTGAGGTTTTCCCAGCCTGTCAGGTACGGATAGAACTCAGGGTTCTCAACAATCGCTCCAACCGCCTCCATCGCTTTTTCAAACTCTGTATCATGCTGGAATCCGCTGATTGTCACGCTTCCGCTATTTTGTTTCAGCAACCCGACGATGATACGGATGAGTGTTGTTTTTCCGGAACCATTCGGACCGAGCAGTCCGATGATTTCACCCTCCATGACGTCCATGCTGATCTGTTTTAAAATCTGTTTAGACCCAATCTTTTTATCGAGGCCTTCAATATGTAAAATCGGCTCAGCCATAAAGCCTTCCTCCTTTTTCGACAAAAAATAAACAGTGCCCAACATTAGGCACTGTTTGTATTATAGCATTTGTTGCTTCCAAATGTTTGGTTAAACCGATGATGAGCGTTTGCTCCGACTGTTTGTTCTTTTCAGTTTCTGTAATGATGACAGGCATTGTCACCTGTTGTGTTCACCACTGTGCGAAGCAATGCCAAGCTCCGATTCCGAGTCTTAATTCCATGCCCTGAACAGGCAGGCCGGGAGATCGAGGCACACTCATTATTCGATTTTAAACTACTTTTTATCGCTATTCTCTCGGGGTCCTTTAGACCTATCTTCCTTGTTGGTGACATCCAGAATATCAAGGAGAAACACAAAGATCGGAATCCCGATAATTAAACCCCATATGCCAAAAAAGTGTTCAGAGAAAATGAGTACAGTGAAGGTGAAAAAGATTGGCAGCTCTGTTTTCGCCGACATCAGCTTCGGATTTAAGAAATATGTTTCGATCGCATGAATGGCGAATATGACAAGGACAATGTAGAGCACATACATTCCACCGCCAGTGCTGTAGGCGATAATGCTGAGCGGAATCAGGGAAATGACGACGCCTGCTACAGGGATCAATCCAAGGAAGAACACCATAATCGAAAGCCCAAACAGCTGCGGAAAATGCATAATCCAAAGCGCGATAAACGTCAGAATACAGTTGACGAGCGCAATGATAAATTGAGCCTCGAGCACCTTGCCGAACGTTCTTGCAAATTTGCTTCCGAAAAAAGCAATTTCCTCATAAAAGACCCTCAGTTTGCTCGTTTTAAATTTCGCCATGAATTCAGAAAGCCGTTTTTTCTCAAATAAGAAAAACATGCTGAGAATGAGCGCCATCACGACCTGCAAACCGAATGTGCTGATATCGGCCAGATACGTATACACTACATTGAAGCCCTCTTTGACATATGAACTGATGTTAATATCTCCGAAGACACTGGTGATCTCATCAAAGAAAGGGATGCTGTCAGGATGATACGCAATATGTTTAATCTGCTTTACCAGCTGCTGGATCTGCGCCGCGACGACCGGATAAAACACAAAGCCCCCGACTGTAAGCAGCACAGCCAGCAACATGTAAAGAAACGTAATGACAACCCGCTGGCTCACGCGGAAGAACTGGCTTACAAACTGCCGCACGACAAGCTCCAAACGATCCATTAGAAATGTGAAAATGAAGGTAAGCAATATTAAGTTGATCATGCTCTTAAATAGATATAACACACCAGTTAACACGACAAAGATGGAGAAACGCCTTACTCCCGGGTGCTGAAAAAATTTAACTAAAGCGGCCATTTATACACTCCTGTTAGGACAAACGTCCTTCATTCAATATAGTATCCATTTGTAAATTATATAACAAAAAAATGCTGAGGTCTCTGTCCTTACCTTAATAATTCTTAAACAATTAAAAAAACGGCCCCATGGATGGGCCGTTCTTTTTTCAGACTGCTGTTTTCATTTTTTTCATGCCTTCAACAGCCTCTACGCTTTTTGCTTCATCAAATTCATTCTCGCTTTTTGCAACAATGATCGTGGCGATTCCGTTTCCAATCAGGTTCACAATGGCTCTTCCTTCACTCATGAAACGGTCGACCCCGAGCAGGAGTGCAAGACCCTCCAGCGGAATGACCTGCAGCGCTGACAGCGTTGAGGCAAGGACGATAAATCCGCTTCCCGTCACACCTGCCGCTCCCTTCGATGTCAGCATCAGAACGAGGATAATCGTAATTTGCTGGCCGATGCTGAGGTCTACTCCAAACACCTGTGCCAAAAAGACAGTCGCCATTGATAAATAAATGGATGTGCCGTCGAGGTTAAACGAATAGCCCGTCGGAATAACTAGCCCGACAACTGATTTGGAACAGCCGTAGCGCTCCATTTTATCCATCATACGCGGAAGCACCGATTCGGAAGAGCTTGTGCCAAGCACGATCAAAAGCTCATCCTTAATGAAGCGAAGGTAATTCCACAGGCTGAATCCGTAAAGCTTGCAGATGATATTTAAAGCAACAAATACGAACAGGAACATCGTAATATAAACAGACATCATTAAGCTTGCCAGCGGTTTGATGGAATCGAGCCCGAAGTGTCCGATTGTATACGCCATCGCCCCGAATGCCCCGATTGGCGCGGCACGCATAATGTAGCCGATAATTTTGAAAAAAACATGAGAAACCTTGTCGAAGAAATCAATGACGCTTTTCCCTTTTTCACCTAATGCCGCAAGACCCACTCCGAAAAGAATAGAAAAGAATAAGACCTGCAAAATGTCCCCTTTTGCGAAGGCATCAACCATGTTGGATGGAACAATGTGTGTAACAAATTCAATCCAGTCGATTCCCTGACCGCCATTTTGCGTGTATTGTGATACATCTCCCTTTTCAAGCTTGCTGTAATCAAGACCCGCACCCGGCTTCATAATATTGACGACAAATAAACCGATAATGAGTGCGAGGGTGGTGACAACCTCGAAATAGATAAACGCTTTTCCCCCTACTTTTCCAACCTTCTTCATATCGCCCATTTTTGCAATCCCGAGAACGATTGTGAAGAAAATAATTGGTGCGATCACCATTTTAACAGCGTTGATAAATGTATCGCCAAGCGGTTTCATTTCTTTGCCGACATCCGGCCAGACCAGCCCGACAATGACCCCGATGATGACCGCGGTTATGACTTGAACTGTTAAATTTTTAAACAGTTTCATATCCTTCATCCCCCTGTCCTATTCGCCTTTTGTGTCTTTCTTACTAGAATGATAGCGTTTTCATAACGTCTGGGGAAGTTTATGATCATAACGGACATTTTGGTCTTTTTGGTCTCAGTTTTATCCTTTTAACACGTAGCGGTTGACCGGCCGGCCGACTCCTCCGTATTGAACGTCCAATTTGATGGCCCCGGTTTTTTCTAAGTAATCAAGATATCGTCTGGCTGTCACTCTGGCGATGCCGAGCGCCTTGGCAACCTCTTCAGCAGAAAGGGATGCGGTTTGCTGTTTCAAAAAAGCAGTGACTTCATTCATCGTGAAGTGATTCAACCCTTTCGGCAGATCCTGTACGGCCTGCTGCGGAATATTCAGGATCGCATCGAGCTGTTCCTGGGAGAGCGTATCATTCGCTTCGATTTTTTGTTTATATTGCTTGTACTTTTCGAGCGCCTGTCTCATTCGCTCAAGCTTAAACGGCTTTAAGATATAGTCAACCGCCCCGTTTTGCAGCATGAGTGAGATCGTTTCCTTGTCTTTTGCAGCGGAGACGACAATGACATCCACTTCAAGCTTTTGCTTTCTGATCTCCTGCAAGGTCTTGATGCCGTCTTTTTTCGGCATGTACACATCGAGAATGACGAGATCCGGCTGTTCTTCTTTAATCAGCTTCATGCCTTCCTCTCCGTTTCCTGCCGTTGCACAGACAGTAACGCCTTTAACGGTTGTAATAAAATCCTTATTGACCTCTTGAACCATCGGATCGTCTTCAATGAGCAGAACCTTCCATTCTTTACGAGCCATACTGTGCTTCCTCCCCCTTCATTGGAAAAACGATAGAAAAAGATGTCCCCTGCCCCGCATGTGAATCAACTTCTATCGTGCCCGATCCTTTGTCTATGATTTGTTTCACTAGATACAAGCCATAGCCTGTGCCGCCAGTTTTATTGACCGTAAAACCTTTGTCGTAAAGGCGAGGCATATGTGCCGGATCAATTCCGCAGCCGTTATCTTCTATTAAAATAGCAAGGATATCATCCGTTTGTTCGATACTAATGTCAATTCGTTTGTCTTCAGTTTGAACGGTTTCAAATGAGCCGAAGGCATTTTCAATCAGATTCCCCAAAAGCACGACGATATCATGCTGATCAACATGCTCGGGAAATTGCTGAAGACTGCTGTTTTCATCTATATGAACAGCAATGCCGAGCTCTCTTCCCCTTCTGATTTTACTTAATAGAAGGCCTGCCGCAGCGTCATTTTGAATCGAGCGGTGCAGAAATTCAGTCACATTTTCCTGCTCAGTTGACGCCTGGAATGCAAGCTGCAAGGCTTTTTCAGATTTCCCCAGCTGGATGAGACCGGCGATCGTGTGCAGCTTATTCATATGCTCATGGTTTTGGACACGGAGCGCCTCCACAAAGTTTCTGACACCAGTCAATTCCTCTGCCATCTTGGCCGCTTCCGTTCTGTCCTGAAAAATCGCAACGGCGCCGATCACTTTTTTCTTCATGACGATCGGAATTCTGCTGCTCATGATGACTTTTCCGCTGACACGAATTTCTTCATTATAAACCGCTTTGTTCCGCTCCACGATTTCGGGCAGGCGCGAATCCTTAAGAACCTCCCAAATCACCTTGCCGATCAGATCCCCCTGCACTTCAAAGATCTGTTTCGCTTTTTCATTGAAGATCGTAATGATGAGACGATTGTCAATGGCGATCACCCCTTCATTCATCGAGTGAAACGTCGCTGTCCGTTCTTCATACATTCGGACAATCTCATGAGGTTCAAGCTGAAACATTTGTTTTTTGATATGGCGGGCCAGCAAAAAGGAACCCGCAAGGCCGAAGCCGAGTGTCAGCACAACGATGAATGCAATATCACGCTTTAAATGAAGCAGGATGTCAGCGATCCCCGGCAGCGTTTTTCCGACAAGCACCACACCTATTTGGTTCAGGTCTTGATCCTTAACCGGATAAAAAGCGCGAACCGCCGTACCGATCTCGCCCTTTGCTTCAGAGAAATAAATGTGCTCCGCAAACGCTGCCTCCTCGTCTGCACCTTCTGATTTCTTGCCGATGCTTGTGCTGACAGGATGCGTATATCGGATGTGATTCATATCCATGACGACAATATAGTCTGCTTCATTAATCATCCTGATTTCTTCAACCGCATGGCGAACAGCTTCTGTTTGTTTTTTTCGCGCCAAGGCTTCTTTCACTTCTGTCATCTCTGACACTGTCCGAGCCGTATTCATCAGCCGCTTTTTCAGCTCCCGCTCCTCTGTATGCTGAATGTTGCCGATGAGCACAATTCCGCCGATCAAAAAGGAGAAAATGACGAGTATATAGGATAAGATCGTGATTTTCCAACGGATTGAGAGCTTCTTTTTGTTCATCAGCTTCTCCTTTCAGGTCTTTACGAATGTGATTGCCCCCATTATCCTTAACATAGGGGAGGGCTTTTGATGAAGAGTTTGCTTGCATGTCTCACACTGATGATCGCTGGAATTGCAACCGCTTTATTTATCGGATTCCATGATCATACCGGCAATAAAGAGATTGTTTATGATGACGACCAGGAAGGCCTGCAAGATCAAATCGTCTTTAAATTCAGCCACGTGGTTGCTGAAAATACGCCAAAAGGGCTGGCCGCCAATAAATTCGCTGATCTGGTGAACGAAAAATCAGGCGGGAAAATAAAAATAGAAGTATTTCCGAATGGAAGCCTGTACTCGGACATTGAAGAAATTGAAGCATTGCAAAACGGCGATGTTCAATTTATCGCCCCCTCCACATCGAAGCTCGGCATGCTCTCGCCTGAATGGGGAGTGCTGGATCTGCCGTATGCATTTACAGATTACAACGCCGTCAAAAAAGGGCTGAACGGAAGCATCGGCACACAGCTGTTTGATTCTCTAAAGAAAAACCAATTAAAAGGACTGGCCTATTGGACGAACGGCTTTAAGCAAATCACAACAAATCAAGGGCCGGTCAAAACACCTGATGATTTAAAAGGGCAAGATCTGCGCATTATGCAAAGCGATGTGATTGAGGATCAGTTCAAGCTGCTTGGCGCAACACCTCATCAGGAATCCTTCAATTCTACCTTTCAGCTGTTAGAAAACAATGTAGTCGATGGCGAAGAAAATACAATTTCAAACATCTACTCTAAAAAATTTTATAATGTTCAGGACTATTTGACAATAAGCAGCCACGGTTACCTCGGCTACGCTGTCATGACTGATGAACACTTCTGGAAGGCGCAAACACCAGAAACAAGACGCATTTTGACTGAAGCGATGAAGGAGACGACGGAGTGGAATGAAACGTATGCCGAACAAATGAACAAGGAGCAGCTGGAAGAAATCAAAAAGAATTCTGCTATACATATTTATGAGCTGTCAGATAAAGAGAAACAAGAATGGATGAAGCGTCTTGACCCTGTTTACCGGCAGTATGAGCCCATCTTTGGCCGGGATCTGATCCGGGAACTGTTGGAGCTGCGAAAAGATTCATAGTTCCCATCTCGATACGCTGTTTTTCGTTTATCTTTCTATCGAGAGGAAATATAAAAAGAGATAATCGAAAAAGGAGATGGGTACATGTTTAAGCACACAAAAATGCTGCAGCATCCTGCTAAACCAGATCGTCCAGATCCATTATTCGCTAAAAAAATGCAAGAAATTTTAGGCGGACAATTCGGAGAAATTTCAGTTGCCATGCAGTACTTATTTCAAGGCTGGAACACAAGAGGAAATGAAAAATACAAGGACTTGCTGATGGATACGGCAACGGAGGAGCTCGGGCATGTTGAAATGATCGCAACGATGATTGCCAGACTTCTTGAGGATGCCCCTCTTGATCAGCAGGAAAAAGCTGCTGAAGATCCGGTCATCGGCTCCATCCTAGGCGGCATGAACCCTCACCATGCGATTGTATCAGGACTTGGCGCCATGCCGGAAAGCAGTACAGGCGTACCTTGGAGCGGCGGTTATATCGTAGCAAGCGGAAACCTGCTGGCAGACTTCCGCGCCAACCTGAATGCGGAATCTCAGGGCCGTCTGCAGGTCGCACGCCTGTTTGAAATGACGGATGACAAAGGCGTCAAAGATATGCTCAGCTTCCTGCTGGCGCGTGACACGATGCACCAAAATCAATGGCTCGCCGCCATTAAAGAATTAGAAGCACAGGAAGGTCCGGTTGTGCCGGGTACATTCCCGAAAGCGCTCGAAAAACAAGAGTTCTCACATCAGCTTATCAATTTCTCTGAAGGCGAAGAAAGCGCCAAACAAAACTGGCTGAATGAAAAAGCGCCGGACGGAGAAGCCTTTGAATATGTGAAAGAAGCAAAAACGTTTGGAGAAAAACCGGAATTAAAACCAGCACCGCCTTTTGTTCATAATACACTTCCGGGACGCGAGTAAAGAGACAAGCCCAAAACATGATGTTTTGGGCTTTGATTATGCCTTCAGAACCGTCCAGTCTGGTTCGTACCGGATATCAGGGTTATGTAACAGATCGTGAACGAACGGTTTATCCTCTTCGTACACCGTCACCTCTATCGAAAGAATTACAGCCTTCTGATCGTTTTCCTCGTATATGCTGTCATGTTCGTTCTCCATAAAATGATCGTAGGCTTCTCTGTTTTCCCATACACTGATGATTTCTGCAGTGAGCGGCTCGTCTATCGTTTTTCGCCA
Source organism: Bacillus sp. AMCV2 (assembly GCF_056033925.1). Taxonomy (NCBI): domain Bacteria; kingdom Bacillati; phylum Bacillota; class Bacilli; order Caryophanales; family Bacillaceae; genus Bacillus; species Bacillus sp. AMCV2. Next base: position 491,482 of record NZ_JBVYIB010000002.1, on the reverse strand, counting down.
GCCGCCGGCCTGTTTGATGAAGCCGCTTATATGCGATAACGCCCCCCATTGTGACTGCGCTTTTGCAAATGCTTCAGCGTTTGCAGCGTCTACTTCACATACAATCCTTTTGATCAGCATGGCTACTCCTCTATGATGACGGTTTCGGCTTGTTTATGCTCTACACAGAGATTTACCGTCCTGACGTAAGAGCGTGTGCGGTGAACCGTGCCTTTCGGGATCAGCAGGCTGTCATTTGCTTTGAGCACCGCGGTTTCTTTGTCTTTAAAATCGATCAGCAGCTCACCTTCAAGAACAATAAACAATTCGTCTGAGTCAGGGTGATGGTGCCAGTCATATTCTCCCGTAAACACCGCAAGGCGCACACAATGGTCGTTGACCTCTGAGATTGAAAAATTGGCGTGCTTTTCTTTGACTTCATTTGCGATGGCGAGCAAGTTTTGCATCTTGGACATTAGCGAAAACCCCTTTTTCACTTATTGTATCGCAATAGTGGCATAAATTGAGAAGATTCCAAAAAAAAGCGATCCAGCTGATGTGCCGGATCGCTTTTTTATTTACAGGTTGTCTGCCTTTATGCTTTTGATTAGTCGTTGTTGCGGGCGTTTCCGCCTTTTGAGCCAATTTCTTGGTAGAATTCTTTATCATGATTTTTGCTTGTAGCCTCTCCGCCTTTACGGCCGATATCTTGATAGAATTCTTTGTCATGGTTTTCGCTAGTGGCTTCTCCGCCTTTTTCGCCGATTTCTTGATAGAACTCTTTGTCATGATTTTCGCTAGTGGCTTCTCCGCCTTTTTCACCGATTTCTTGATAGAATTCTTTGTCATGGTTTTTGCTTGTGGCTTCTCCGCCTTTTTTCCCAATCTCTTGATAGAATTCTTTGTCATGGTTCTTGCTTGTTGTTTCTCCGCCTTTTCTACCTGCTTCTTCTCTGCTCATTTTGTTATCGTCTGCCATTTTGAATTCCTCCTTTAATTGGTGTTGGTTGTTGTATTCCCGCTCACAATTCTTTTAAACAAACAAAACACATTGGGTATGTTTCCACTAAAAAAAGCAGGCGGATCGCGGTGTCCGTCTGCTTTCTGCTATTCCATCTCTCGTTCTGTTTCTTTCAGTCGTTCAAGAATGCGCCTCTTTTTGTACAGCATCATGCCTGTCTCGGTAATGTCGTTTAATGTTGAGCGATTGGCAGCGGCGCCAAAAACCATTCCGGCAACCGGCACCATCTGGAAAAGTTTTTTCCAGCCAAACGTGTCTCGATAGCCCAAAACGACTTCTCGCCAGCCTTGGATTTGAGAAGCGACATTCTTATATGTACGGTCTTGATCGTAGTCTTTTAATTCCTGCAAAATCGATCTTTTGCCGACAACATCAGCCGACGTCAGCTGCAGACATTTCACAATGAAGACGCGTTCTTTTTTCTCCTTTGGATCATAGCCGTATGCGACTGCGATATCCTGTAATGTTTTTAGTGATAAGCCAAGCACTGCCGGAATGTCTGCCGCCAGCGTAAACACGCCGCCCACACCGGTTGTCGCGCCTTGAACGGTTGCTGCGTTGGTTCTGTTTTTGCCCATTCCTTCCGCAATTTCATCCATGACAGGAAGAGGCGCTTTCCGGATGTCCTCCAGTGATTCAAAGATCTCCTCCGGCAGTTTCTTTTGAAACATCCTGATAATCTGTTTTTCAGATGTCAGGTACTGTCCGCCTGTTTGAACAAAGCTGCCGACCTCATCCAAGAGCTTGCCGATCTTTTTCTGGATGAATTCCGGTGTCAGCTTGTCCAGCAGCTGAAACGGGAGACGGCTGAGCTTTTCCCAAAACCAGATTTTTTGCTGATCTTTTTCCCATTTCTCTATCTCTTTTAATTGCTGATGTAAGTCTTCTTTTCGTTCCGTTGTCACCCAACCCGCACTTCCCTTCCGTTTTTTCTACTATATAGTATACCTTCATTTTTTCGGATGCGTTTTTATTTTTCACCTGCGGGTACCATTTTTATAAAAGGAAAAGGAGTGATGGACATGCCTTGGTCGATGAAGGATTATCCTGCTTCATTAAAAAATCTTGAGAAGCCGGTGAGAAAAAAGGCGATAGACATTGCGAATGCGATGATTGATGAAGGCTATGGGGAAGGGCGCGCGATTCCAATTGCGACAAGCAAAGCGAAGGAATGGGCGGAAAACGCCTCTACAGATGAAATTGATGATTTCCTGACGCATGATGATGAGACAAAACGCGATGGTGATCCAAGCAGCGGCAGCGGCCCCGAGCTCATGAATAAACCAGAGCATGTTATTAAGCATAAAAAAGGCTGGGCAGTCAAAGCCGAGGGCGCCAAACGTGTGTCTGAAATCAAGGATACAAAGAAAGAAGCGATTGAACGGGCAAAGGAAATCGCGACGCATAAAGGCACTGAGGTCATTGTTCATTTAGCTGACGGCAGTGTGCAGAGAAAGATTAAAACAGGATCATAAAGGAATATGCTTTTAAGTGTTTCGAAATGATCAGGAGCGGTTATTGATTGGTAAATCATTTATGAGAGGTGATCATGATGCTTAGCTTTTTGGTTTCATTAGTTGTTGCTATTGTTATCGGATTAATTGGGAGCGCCATTGTAGGAAACCGGCTGCCGGGAGGAATTTTCGGCTCTATGATTGCCGGGCTGATCGGCGCTTGGATTGGGCACGGACTTCTTGGCACATGGGGACCGAGCCTCGCCGGCTTTGCTATTTTCCCGGCCATCATCGGGGCAGCCATCTTCGTATTCTTGCTGGGCCTTATATTCCGCGGGCTGCGGAAGGAAGCCTAGACTCATTAGATACAGAAGGCATCGTTTCGAACTGAAACGATGTCTTTTTATATGGGACCTTATCCCGAATCCCTACATATCATGTTACATAACAGGGAAAAATTCAGAAGTGTATTTTGAACATTTTCGGTTGACAAGAAACCGGGATGGTCATATGATGTAGATAAAATAATTTGCCTTAAGGAAACTCTTTGTTGTACGGCAAAAACAAACAGAATTCAGGTGAGACATGATGAACAAGGACATCACAGCACAATCTCCCCGTTCCAAAGCCGTCCAAGATGCGCTTGACGGGAAAATCAGAGGATTCAGAGGGCTGCTCCCTTTTCTCGGCCCTGCATTTATAGCAGCCATTGCCTATATTGATCCCGGCAACTTCGCAACGAATATTTCGGCGGGTTCTAAATACGGATATATGCTCTTATGGGTGATATTATTTTCCAATATCATGGCGCTTTTAATTCAATCCCTATCCGCCAAACTCGGTATTGCGACAGGCAAAAATCTGCCTGAGGTTGCCCGTGAAGAATTCCCGAAGCCTGTTTCGATCGGATTATGGATTCAGGGCGAGCTGGTCATTATCGCAACTGATCTGGCGGAATTTATCGGAGCGGCTCTGGGACTGTATTTGCTGTTCGGCATTCCGATGCTTGAAGCGTCTATTATAGCTGCGATCGGTTCTTTCGCGATATTGGAGCTTCAGCGCCGCGGTTATCGCTCACTTGAAGCCGGTATTGCCGGTATGCTGTTTGTGGTCGTGATCGCCTTTGCGCTGCAGACCTTTTTCGCAAAGCCTGATGCCGTGTCAGTGATGAAGGGCCTTTTTGTCCCGGCGTTTCATGGCACTGACAGTGTGCTTCTTGCAGCGGGTATTCTTGGCGCAACTGTTATGCCGCACGCCATTTATTTACACTCTGCCCTTACACAGCGGCGGGTGGTTGGCAAAACTGATGCAGAACGGAAAAAAATCTTTAGGTTTGAATTTATTGATATTTTAATAGCGATGCTGATTGCAGGGGCTATTAATGCAAGTATGCTGATTGTGGCTGCCGCATTATTCTTCAAAAACGGCCTGTTTGTTGAGGATCTCGACGTCGCATTTCAGCAATTCGGACATCTTGTCAGCCCTATGTCTGCGGCTTTATTCGGGATCGGGCTGCTCGTTGCCGGTCTATCCAGTTCGTCTGTCGGCACACTTTCAGGCGACGTGATTATGCAAGGATTTATCAACTACCGCATTCCGCTGTATGTACGGCGTTTTATCACGATCATTCCGCCGATCTTGATCATCGCGTCAGGTGTTAATCCGACGACCGCTCTCGTACTGAGCCAAGTCGTGCTGTCCTTCGGGATCGCCTTTGCCCTCATTCCGCTTATTATGTTTACAAGCAATAAACGGATCATGGGATCTCTAATCAACGCCAAATGGGTCACAGTGGTGTCTTGGATGATTGCTGTATTGATCGTCGCTTTGAATGTGTTTTTAATTGTAGATACGTTTCGATAAAAAAACCGGCTTCTAAAGCCGGTTTTTATTTTTTCGCAAAAGCTCATTGATACCCTTTTTGACAGAAATTTGTTATGATAAAAGAAAAATCGGAGTTTTGATGATGTCAGTATTTATTCTGTTTTATTTGTGGATTGTTCCTATTGTTATCGGCATTTTATGTTCTGTTGCTGCCCATAAATCCAAGGGAAAAATGAGAGTCGCGCCCGGCATTGCCATGATCGTGCTCAGTATCATTTCCCTAATCACGGCGTTTACGGCCGGACACACAAATTTCCACGTGTTTATCGGCGGCATGTTTTTATTCGGCACCTTCTTGGTCGGTTCTGCTTTTCCTTTCTTCTTCGGGCTGAAGAAAAAAGAGAAATAACCCTATTATGAGAAGAGTTCTGTAAGATTTGATAAGAATAAACATACAAGGACAAAAATAATTGACTAGGTAAAATTAAGACTGCCGACTCACATCGACAGTCTTTTAACTATACAATTGTATTTATTTCGTGTTAATTAACAAAAACAAGAAGTCCTTAAGATTAGCTAAAAATAAAAACAAATAACAGAATAGCACTACTCCACTTAATCGTTTATTTTTGAAAAATATGCACTTGTCATTTTGTCCTTTTTTTGCATAGTTATAATCGTGATAACAAGCGTAGATCATTCCAATTGATCCGATTAAATAAATAATAATCTTAATGTAATCAAACATAAAACCCCTTCCCCCTAAATTGGATTGAAAAGACATAATAATTATAACAGTCTGACATTAACATTTAAACGATATTTTAAATGGTGGGATTTCTTAACTTTTGGTTGAAAATATTCCTAAACTTCAGTTTAAACTTATCATAAATTCGTGATAAAAACTTGTACAATTTCCTATACTCCGTATCCGTTATAAACAATAAATCAAGGGCTATCATTATAACACCAAATTGAAGAAGACCCATAAATATAATTATAGATAAATGAAAAAGAATTGAACCTATAAGCAGGGGAATTTTAAAATACCTATTCCAAACTAATATTGGAAACATTAGCTGGAGAAACAATGCTGAGTATGTTCCTAATACTAGAAGATAAGGATTATCAATAACGAGATTTGTAAACCCTTTGTTTATACTATATTCATCAACCTGTAGTATATAGTAAAGTGCGGTCCCATGGGTCCACATTTTTCCTTGCGCTTTGTTAAAGCCCGCAAAAAAATAAAGTAAAGACACTTGAATCATTGAAATCATCACTGAGAAATTGTGAATAATAATAGTAACTTTAGACTTTTCTTTCGAACGGGATTCAGTATGAATAGTAAAAAACTCACCTAAGGATGCAAAAATAAGATACAACATAATAAGAATAAGAATATTATTACCACCGTCATGTATATAAGGATTCCTTTGATATAAAGACCAAACCCAAATAAAATTTATGATGCTGACTATTCTCATTTTATACCCTAATATATACAGAGTATTAATGACTATTCCACTTATAAAAATAAACTCAAAATATAACTGTGAGTCACTAAAAAGATATAGAGAAGTAAAACCATAAGCTTCAAAGCATTTTTCAAATGAATAAAAAGCATTAGGTCCCCATATTTCATTCCTTTGAGCAAAGTGAATTAAATAAGTAAACATAATATGTAATCCAATAAATATCCTTAAGATGCTTGAACCTATTAAATAATGCATTTTATTTGACATTAAATGATTAAAATTTCTGAACTTATTTAAAATAATTTTCAAATTAAATCTCATTCCTTTGTTAGTAAATTGATATGGGGGAACTGCTGTACATTAAATTTTGACTTCCCCTTCTTTCCATACTCAGGAAACGATTCTATAGACAACTTAACATCTAATGATTCTAATTTTACTTTCTTACTTCTCTCTATTTTTTTCACAGCTATACTAGATATAATTTGGATGTACTCGTTCTCAATTAATTGTTTATTCTTCTTTTTATCATTCAGCTTTAGATACGGTTGAACCTCAAAGACAGCACCAGAAAGCGCAGTTTTCATTAATCTGTTTGGTGAAAATAAATTGTTTTTAATATCTGCATTATAACTTTCTGTAATATCTATCCACTCAGTATATTCTTTTTGTCCTTTATTATTTGTAAAGACCCCCCTGCAGATAATATTGTTATTTGTGCTTACCGGATCTGGGGCAAATAATTGCCAGTTTTGAGTAAATAATGGATTCATATAAGTTGAAATTAATTTCTCATGCTTAAAGTTAACAGGATTTAACGGCAAGTTATACATTATCATTATTATTGTATGGAATACTACTAATAAAGAAAGGAACAAAACAAGTAAATTATATTTCCTCTTTGTCTTCAAATTATACAACCTCCATTTGAAAAGGAAGGGAGGCCCCTTCCTTTTTACCTACCAAATTCCGCAACTTCTGAAATATCAATATCCTTGTGATCTTGAGGATTCACTATATAACATGCATATTTTCTAGCAGGAGCTGCACTATATATAGATTGTGCATTAGCTTTGTTTGCTTGTTTTCCCAACCAATTTCCAGCGGCTTTAATGCCATCATAAACTGCTGCACTAACAATACCGGCAGCAACTCCAGCAGCAAATGCATTTTTTGTTGTGTATTCATCTTCACCAGTATTTAATTCAATATGTTTTACCTGTTTAATATGCTCTGGTGCAGCTTGCGTTGTATAAGAATTCGCAAAAAATGTTACTCCTAATACCCCTATTGAAATTGTACTAAATAACTTTTTTTTCATAATCTAATTCCCCTTATACTTATTTTTATCGACCGAAACACTTATCCTTATAGTTCCTCCTTTTTAAAAAAATGGAAATACAAGGACATAATAACATATCATTTTTTTATATGTAAACACTTTCTTACAATACATCTATGATCCTATGAGTCGACATTTAAATCTAAAAATAGGTTTTTCAATTTAATTAAAAGGGTTATTGGGAGTTATCCCAATAACCCTTAGTTATATTCACTAAAATAACCGTTTCAAACTTTTCTTCAGTGACGGCATTTCAAATTTTTGGTTTTCGAAGAAGTTTTTCAGCATGTACTTGCTAAAGCCTTTCGCCTGCCCGTAGGTGATTTTGCCAGGCAGCGGCGGTTCGTTTCCAATCATGACATCCACAACGACAGGTTGGTCAGAGTGCAGCGCCTCATGGAAAGCCGGCGCAAGCTCTTCCGCTTTGGTCACTTTGATGCCCTTTGCTCCGCAGCTTTCTGCAAATGCGGCATAGTCGACATTTTGAAGTTTTGTGACATAGTCGATATTGCCTTTGACCTGCTGCTCGTACTCAATCATGCCGAGATTTTCGTTGTTTAAAATAACGACTGTGATCGGGAGCTTATATTTGACGGCGGTCGGGAGGTCCTGCATGACCATGGAAAATCCCCCGTCACCGCAGACGGCGATCGCCTGGCGTTCCGGTTCGGACAAGCTTGCTGCGATTGCTCCCGGCAGGCCGCAACCCATTGTCGCAAGCCAGCTGGAAACGATGAAATCCTGGTTCGCGTTCATTTTGAAATGACGCGCCATCCAGACTGTCACAGTGCCGACATCTACAGAGAGCACCGCATCATCGGCTGCCGCTTCCTGAAGACGTGCCACGACCTGCTGAGGTTTAAGCGGTGTTGTTGCCTCTGTCTCATCTTTTTCAATTTCGTTCCACCAATGCTGCATATGTTCTGTGCAGGCATTCAGGAATCTTCTATCTTCCTTGCGTTCAATATACTCTGTCAATTCGCGCAGGCCGAGAGCCGAATCGCAGACAAGGCCCGCTGTCACCGGATACCGTTTTCCGATTTTTGCCGGGTCTGAATCGAGCTGTATCGCCGGCGTGTCATCAGGCAAATAATCACGGTACGGGAAGGACGTTCCAAGCATGATTAATAAATCACATTCCTCCATTGCCTCGTAAGCCGGCTTTGTTCCGATCTGCCCGAGGTTGCCGAGAAAATGCGGGTGCTTATCGGGAACAACACCCTTTGCCGGGAGTGTAACAACGATCGGAGCGGCGGCTTTGTCCGCAAATTCTAAGAGCTCCCGTTTCGCCTTTTTCATTCCCTGCCCTGCCAGGATAATCGGCTTCTTAGCGTTATTAATATATTGGGCGCAGGTGACGAGCTGTTCTTTTTTCGGTTCAAGGTTCCCTTCAATATACACTGGTGAAGTATACACGGGCTCCCGTTTGATTTTCTCCGCAAACAAATCATCTGACACGCTCAATACCGCAACGCCTTTTTTGCTGTAGGCGGTCCTGATCGCCTGATTTAAGAGATCCGGAAGTGATTCTGCGCTATGTACCTCTCTGTTGAACACAGCCACGTCCTCAAACATTTGCTCCAGCTTAATCTCCTGGAAATAGTCCCGTCCGACTTCACCAGAAGAAACCTGTCCTGCAATCGCCAGCACAGGGGCGCCGTCGGCTTTTGCATCATATAAACCATTTAATAAGTGCACCGCTCCCGGCCCTGCGATTGACAGACAGACTCCGATCTTGCCGGTGAGTTTTGCTTCAGCCGCGGCTGCCAGTGCCGCTACCTCTTCATGGCGGGTTTGAATGAACTTCAGTTGATTTCTTTCGTGTCTTAATTCTTCAATAAACTCATTTATACTGTCTCCGGGGATGCCGTATACATGATCAACTCCCCATTGCTCAAGCAGCTCTGTCATTACTTGTCCTGCAGTTTTGTGTGCCATAACGTATCCTCCTTTTTCCTTTTTTCAATACCACAGGAGAAAGGCTTTAAAACCCGGAGACCTTTATCGCTTGCCCAGTCTTCTTTTCAACAGGTCGATCGCCGCGAGCAACCCGCTATCCTTGACGGTGTCATTTACATCTTGAGCGCCGTTTTTGAAATCATTGATCTGCCTTTTTCGGTTCGGCACCATAAAAAGCGGCAAACGCCCCGGAGAAACCCACTTTAATCCCGCTGTCTCTGTGCCGTTAGCCATTGCTTGTCCGCCTGTTATGCTTCCGAATAACACATGCTGTTCATCTTGAAACTTTGGCCTTAGGTAAACACCTATTATCGCAGAAAGCGCTGCATTGTATCCCGTTTCTTCCAATACCTCCCGCACTGCCGCTTCCTCAGCCGATTCCCCGGGATCAACCCTGCCGCCCGGCAAATCCCATAGAGGGACATCTTTTCGTTTCACCAGCAGAATTTGCTGACTTTCGTTCAGTACGATCACAAAAGCACCTTGTGTATACACCGCCATACCTCCCATTCCAACAAAAAAGGACCAAGGTGATTCCCTTGGTCCTAGTGCTTTACTTTTTAAAATGATACGGCAGTGTGGCAACCATTATGTCCTTTTTCCAGAACAGCCGGACTCTGAGGAGGAAGGCCGATTGGTTGTGAAGGATGGTGTGCCAGCGTTTTTTCGTTATAAATTGCGGAAACAGCACCATAACGGAAAACTGCTCCTTCTTCGCTTTTGCCTCAACTGTTTCCAAAAACTTATCAAACGGATGGACAAGGCTTCTGTAAGAGGAGTGAAGCGTCACGAGACGCACGCCGTTATTAAGCTCTTCCCAGCGTTTTTCGAATTTCTTTTCATGTTCTCTGTCAAATGACACGTGAACGGCGATCACCTGATCGGACAGTGATTTCGCATAGTGAATCGATTTTTGCACGACGGTGGTGACACCAGCCACAGGCACAATCACAACGGTGCCTTTGATTTCTTCCGGCTCTTTGTCTACGATGCGAAGCTGTTCGCCAACCGCTGTATAGTGATTTTTAATCGCAAAAAACAGCAAAACGACGATAGGCATAAAGATTAACACAGGCCATACGACATTAAACTTCGTCACAAACAGAATGGATAGAACCATAAATGAGATCAGAGCGCCACAGGAGTTGATCAGCATTTTTCCGATCCAGCCTTTTGGTTTTTGCTTGATCCATTTCATGCACATGCCGGTTTGTGAAAGCGTAAATGGAATAAATACGCCCACAGCATATAAAGGGATTAAGTGCTCCGTCTGTCCTCCGAATAAGATAATGAGAACAATGGACGCAAAGCCTAAAAAGATAATCCCATTTGAGAAGCCTAAGCGGTCGCCCCTGACTGTAAACATTCGCGGCATATACTGGTCTCTCGCCAGATTGAAGGCAAGCTGCGGGAAGGCTGAAAATCCCGTATTTGCAGCAAGAACCAAAATAAGCGATGTGACACCTTGGATGACATAGTAGAACACATTCCGCCCGAAGGTTTCGGACGCAATTTGTGAAACCACTGTTTCATCAGGCTTCGGCGCCGTACCATACCCGTACGCGAGCACCGTGATGCCGGAAAACAGAATCGCCAGCAAAATCCCCATCATCGCAAGCGTTCTTGCCGCGTTTCGCGCAGGCGGGTTTTTGAATGCAGGAATCGCGTTAGAAATGGCCTCAACCCCGGTCAATGCTGAGCAGCCGGAGGAAAAAGCCTTAAGCAGCAAAAACAGCGTAATGCCGGCTACAGGTGTGCCGAGCGGTGTATGATGGGCTGGCTGGTCTATTTGTCCTGTCATGAGTTTAAACAACCCGACTGCAATGAGAACCAAAAGCGCCACCACAAACAGATAAACCGGGTAGGCAAGTATGGATGCCGATTCCGAAAGCCCGCGCAGGTTCAAAATCATAATCACTAACACGAGAAAAATAGCGATCGGCACATGATAATCATGCAATGCAGGAAAGGCTGACGTGATGGCGTCCGTGCCTGCGGAAATACTTACCGCTACTGTTAAAATATAATCAACAAGCAATGAACCGCCCGCAATCAATCCCGGTTTTTCACCGAGATTTTCTTTAGAAACGACATACGCCCCGCCGCCCTGCGGATAAGCGTAAATAATTTGCCTGTATGAAAGAATCAGTGCGAGCAGCAAGATGAGAACGCCAACCGCAATCGGAATGGAGTACCAAAATGCGGCAGCACTGATTGTTGCCAAAATGATTAGAATTTGTTCTGTCCCATATGCGACAGATGACAGCGCATCTGAGGAAAGCATAGCCAAGGCTTTTAATTTCGTCAGTTTTTGCTCTCCAGCTGCTTGGGATTTTAGTGGTTTCCCAATCAAAAAACGTTTGATTGAATGATACATCGATGTCTTCCCCTTTTAATTTCTCATTTTTCAATTAAAACAATAAAACATCAGTGTCTTGCTCTCACATGTTGATGATAGTCCTTTCTGCTATGATGTCTCTGTATGCGATTTGCATTCAAAAATGAACAACAAAAAACACAGAGGCAAACGGATGCCCCTGTGCCATAACATCGAACACAGGTTTCATTCATCTCCTCTCACGAACGCTTACGAGGTTAGCTGACGGATTCGGGCATATGAGAGTTAGCCCTACCTAAAAAGGATTCACCCCAACGGCAAAAAGCCGTTCTATTGGGTCCCCCGCTCTGATTTCAGATTAAGCGATTTGTTTTCTAAAAGAGATCATACTCCCGTTCCCGCACGTTGTAAAGAGGCTTATTGGCTGAGAGAAAAAAATAAAATGACAGGTTCCACAAATGGAATTTACTTACCAAAAATAAAAAAACAGAGGCTAAAATCGCCTCTGTTTTATTCTGTATCTGTCTTTCTTTTTCTGCGTCTTACAGCAATCCAAATGAATACTGCCGCAATCACCATAATGAGTGCCAGCACACCAATATACATCCATTTCTGGCTATGATCCTGTGTTGATTGTTCTGCGTCGGAACTGTTTGTTTCCGATTTGAGCTGCTGGTGGTTTGTAAACACCTGCTGGCTATTTGTTTCATTAAGGACGGTTGCCGACTCATCGTTGCTGTTCAGATAACTGATGATCTCTTTTGTGACAGCCGTGCCATCTCCTTTTGACGGTGCAAAGACAGCCATTGTATAGCGTGAATCCCAAACCGATGCTTGGGTAAATACCACTTGTTTTGTCGTCTCATTCAGCATCTCGAAACCAGATACATCAAACGAGCCGTTCTTTTCCTGCGGCACAAGCAGATCTGATGATTTCTCCTTCAGAAGAGAAAATTGATTGATCCCCCCTATGAAAATGAGGTTTCGTCCTTTCGCATCCTTTGCTGTAACGTCAGATGATTTCTTTACCGTATATGAATGCTGTGCTTCGCTGCCAAAGGATTCCGTTACGAGAGAAAGCTCCTCTAGCTTCGATTGGCTTACGGTGTCAGGAAGCACGATTAACGTTGTTTGATCCTGGTTTCCGGCGTAAGGCAGCGGCCACTCTTGAAAATCCGCTGACGGAGACATGCCTTTGATGGCGTATGATAATGTACTGTTTTTATCGATAAAAACCCACTTTTCTTCATCAGTGGTGTTGCAAGGGTTGTTTTCCTTTAAACCGGTCGTGACGAACTGAATATCAATGTAGCGGTTTTTTTGCAGCAGCTTAGGGTCCACTTTCACTGTGACATGATAGAATCCGTTTTTATCTTCTTTTCCTAATTCATCAAGTCGGACCGAGTGCGGCTGGCCGTTGATCATCACTTTCAGTTCTGCGGCCTGAGAGGCTGACTCGTTTTCAGCCGTTGAGGCTTGAATCGTTTCAGACTTTTTCAGTTTAAGCGACAGCTTCGCCGATTGGTTTTCATCTAAAACAGCCGAAGCCGGATAAAAATAATGTGCTGAAGATGTTTTGTCGGCTCCAATTGTGATATCGCCCGCTCCAAAATTCTCAAGGGTCAGCTTATCGCTTTCTTTTTTTTCAGTCTGCTGAAGCTTGCTGATTGAAAGTGTATCGCCGCTGAGCTGGCCTGTATATGTCTGATCTGTCATCACGCTGATTTTTTTAGTGAGCGCGTCCTCGGACGCCGCTTGCGCAAACAGAACCGGCTGCTGTTTGCCCTCTGCTTTCAGCACTCGCTCCGCAAGCAGAAGGTTTTCTCCTTTTGCCTGTAGCCCGGCTTGTTTCAACAGTTTTTTCACTTTGCCGTTCCAATGCTTGTCCACACCGATAACAATCGTCGGCTTATCGATTTTTTTCAGTTCAGATTCCGTGACATACGCAATACTGACACTGCTGTCCACCGTTTTCAAATAGCCTTCTGTTTTAACAGCAGCTTCTATTTCTGCTGAACTTGGGTCATCCGGAATGACGATGGCTGTTTCTTCCGCTGTATTTCCAGATTGGGCGAAAGGATACGGATAATGGTCCAGCGACGTTCCCTTCGCTTCACTGCTGTCAGCAAGTGTCAGCCGGCTGTCCGGATAAATTTTGATCCAGTTGCCTGATGTATCCTGTCTGACGCACACGCCCTCTTTCATTACGCCGTAGAATTTCAGCGAAACGTTGTGATAGCCTTGCGCAGACTGGCTTTTATTCAGATTCAGCTTCACTGTTTTCCGTTTGGAATCACCATCAAGCTTTAACGTCTTGACCGGTTCATCATCAATGACAGCCGTTAACGATGATGGAGAAATTAAAAGATTTGATGCCTCGTATTCGATTACCAATTGCTGATTGCCCGAAGAGGCGCCTGCCGGGATCTGATACGTCAGCTCTGCGCTGTCTTTTGATCCATACAGTGTAATCAGCTCGCTTGTCAGCACCTGCTGTTTGGCTTGTTCTTGGCTGCTTTTCCCGAGGAGCGAACCGCTGACCTGTACGTCTTTGGCAAGAGCCGTTTGTCCAGTCATCACCAGCAGCATGAAGCTTGTGAGAAAAATCATTATTTGTTTCAAAAAGGTCACCCGCTTTTATGTTGATTGTATCGTTCTGTCTTGTACCATTTGACCTCTTGCTTGAATAAACGGTGCTTGATTTCTACGAATAAAGAGTAGATAACAAGCACAATCCATGCCTGCGAGTATGTGAAGTACATGAGAAATACGATAAAAAAGTTTTGCTTGTTCATTTCTGTTTTTTCAATGCTCAACGTAATCATGACCTCTGTCATAAATAAGAAAAATGCCAAAATCCAGAGAATCATTGCCAAAAATCCAACCGATAAATGCAAATCATAAAACAAATTCACAACAAAAATCGTATTCGACATGATCACGCCAAAGAAAAACAGGAAGTACGTAAAGAAAAAATAAAACAAATCAAAGATAATCCGTTTTCGTTTCAGCTTAAAAAACTGCGCCAAAAATTTGAGCACGACATATTGATTGCCGCGCGCCCATCGGGTGCGCTGGCGCCACCATACCTTCCATGTTTCCGGTTCCTGCTCCCACGTGATGGCGGCAGGGAAAAAGCGGATGTGATAGCCGAGATTATACACCCGGATGGTCAGTTCAGTGTCCTCAGCGAGCGCTTTGTCATCCCAGCCTCCGAGCTTTTCGATAATGCTTCTGCGGATCGCGAAGTTGGTGCCTGGGATCGTGGCGATTTTGAACCACTTCCATCTGCCTCCCTGGGCCATCCACTGAAAACAGATCGTTTCGATATTAATAAACCTCGTCAGCAGCGTCTTCGCTGCATTGATGACGCGGAATTTCCCTACCACGGCGCCTGCCTTTTCGTCATTCATCAGGCCGAGCACGAGGTAATACACGGCCATTTTCTCAGGCGTGTTGTCGGCGTCATACACACAGATCACATCGCCGTTTGATTCGGCAAAACCTGAGTTAAGTGCAGAGGATTTTCCTTTTCCTGCATTTGGCGGCTTCGTAATCACCATTTTGATGAAATCGTATTTCTCGGAAAATTCATTGACGATATCACCCGTCCGGTCTGATGAATTATCGTTAACGACGATAATCTCCAGCCGGTCCTTCGGATAATAAAGGTTGACCATGGCCTTCAGCGTCTGCCGAATCACAACCTCTTCGTTATGCGCCGGGATGAGGACGCTGACCTTCGGCAATTCCTTCATGTTTTCTCTCCACTTCGGGATATTCCGTTCGAAGGTCATATAGTGGCGGAACCCGCCCTGCATGAGGAACATGTGGTAGAGAAGCATCACCCATATTAAACTTAGCGAGATAAAGAACAGCGTATTACCCAAGGCTTCTTCTCTCCTTAAAAATTCGTTTTTTCAATGTGGCTCTCAAGTAAAACGTATAACTGACAAACATGATGACAAATAAGAGCACAACAGCGGAGAGAATCCATAACGCCTTTTCAAGAGGGGTTTGCCGGTGATGATCGAAAAACTCGTCAATGGCGCTTACGCCGTTTTTCACCTGAATCGTTCCGTCACCGCTTGTATGAATTTCCACTTTGTCTGTTTTGACGGTTTGTTTCGTTTTCTTTAAATCAAGCCATTCACTGTCTGGAATGCGTTCCATCTGATCAACCAGCTCCGGCAGATATTTCATCCCAAGGTACGGGTGATAAAATCCACCGGCTACTCCGCCTTCAAAATCAATCATCTGGGAGATGTGCTCCTCCATCTCACCGAGCGGGTTTTGCTTTGATGTGTCGACAAAGCCGATCGTTTCCGGATAAAGCGTCATTCCGTGCAATATCGAAGGAGCAGTCACAAACGGAGGTGCACCGGATGTTTTCCATGTTGTGCTGCTGAGCTGGACCTGGCCGAAAATGCTTGTAAAATACTGCGAGGCGATTTGATAGCCATAATCGGACATCGTGTAATGCGGCGCTTCAAACGCCAGCGGGTAAAGACCCGACGATGTCAAATCCTCAATGGCACGCGTCAGTTTTTGTTTTGTATACGTTTCTTCCTTTTCCCGAAATGGTTCGAGATAGCTGTGATAGGCTTGTTCGTTCGGGAAGTCCTGTTCTTTCTCCAAAACGGACGGGGGGTCTTCGGCATTTCCGGATGTAATCGGCTGATCCGCCTTTGCATCCCAAAATTCAAAGCCCTCTCCTGTTTCACTGTAGCGATAAGCGTGAGTATAGCCGTGAACAATGATACTGCCGCCCATGCTTTGCAGCTTTTTCAGCACCTTGACCATCTTCGGTTGATCAGACAAATACACTTTGTCGCCTGTTTCCGGATTCAAGTAAACCGGAATGACCGCCAGGATAAAAGGAATATGCCGCTTATGCAGGTATGTACCGGCTTGAAGCAGCAATTTTTCATCAGACATCGGGCTGATATCCTCGAGACGCAAATACAATAACGTCGTCCCCGCCTTCTCTCCGAAAGCTTCTCTGAGCTGTTTCGCCACGATTAAATTGTCATTTAACAAATTTGTTAATCCAATGTACACATTCCCTTTTTTTGTTTTCCATATAAAAGAATGCGTTGTGCCGTCATCGGCTTTGAAGGTGTAAAGCGCCGTTCCTTTCAGGCCTGATACACTCAGCACGTTAAGCCCGCTTTCCAGAGACACATCGGCCTTTTCCGACCTGCTGTGAACCTGAAACACATTTTCTTTGCGGGCTAATGAAAGCCCGGAAAATTGGCTGATTTGGCCTGCGTTATAGCCAATGGCGACAACCGGTTTTTTTACGCCGCTGATAAGAGACAGCAGTTTTTTGCTGAGCTTTCTTTTCGTTTGGCCGTAATAAATCACATGGTCTTTCCCTTTGAAATCCGACGCTTCAACGTCTGAATCTTTTTTGACTGTCACATGGGATGTAAAGTGGCCCGCAAGCAAATCGAGCATTTTGACTTGTGACGACTCTTTGCCATCCAAGGTTGAATAGATGATGAGAATGCCGGCATCCTGATCTTTCGCTTGCGCAGAAACGGGAAAAGACGCAATAGCTAAAAATAGAAGCATCATGACGCATAGCAGTGTGATCCCTTTATAGTTCATTCATCATCATCTCGTTTTCCAGTTCTTCTAAAAATTGTTCAGCTGTTTTGATATCGTTGCGGTAAGGCAAAAAGCAAACGTGGAACGTAAGCGACACATACTTTCCATTTTCCAGCTGATATGTATCCAATTGTTTCTTCAGCTTAGTCAGAACGGCCGGCATATGTTCAGCAGGCGTGTGCGTCAGCACGATCCCGATACGCTCGTCAGAGGGACGGAATTTCTTATCCGTTTCCCGAACGCTTGTCCTGATTTGCTGACTGACATATTGGAAGAGGCGGTCCGTTTCTTTTTCACCGTACAAAGACTTAAACTCTTTGAAATAATGCATATGCAGCAGCAAAAAAACGAAAGAATTGCCGTAGCGCTCCGCCCGCTTGATTTCTTCTGAAAGCTCCAGCTTCATCCTTTGCTTGTTATCAAAACCAGTCACTCTGTCAACAGCAACATAGCTTTTAATTTCGGATTGAAGCCGTGTCATTGAGCGCCGAAGCTCTGCTGTAATATCGTGGATTCTTCCAGAAATAAAAGAAAACAGCAAAAGCGCGATTCCCCACACGACAAGCATTCGCAGCCCTTCCTCAGCCGGAAAGAGCGATGTCTGTCCAGTCTGGAAAAACATCATTAAGGTGCCGAGAACAAAGAGTACGATTAAGGTCACTGCCAGCGCGTAAATCGGGCCGAACCAGATGCCTGCGGCGATGACGACAAATGTGATGCAAAGGATCAGAGCACCTTCTGATTGCTGGGCTGGCACATAATAAATAAACAAAGACAGGGCCGCGATGAGCCCTGAAAAATAAGCAAATAATTTTTGTGATTCACTGAATGATATTTTCATTAAAAAGCTTCCTTTCGGCTAACAGCGGCAGCAGATTGTCAAATGAATGCGTCTGAGTGCCGCTCATATAGCCTCCATAATACGATTTCACCGGATCATGAATTTCAAAGTCATTCATTCTGTCATATATGGCTTTGATGACATAACTGTTTTCATGCTGTTTTGTCAAAAACAATGCGGCTAAGGCATATACGGATGGAGACTCATATTGGACGGCAGGCTCCTTGGTATCTGCCGAATACCGCCCGTACAGCTTTCCGTTTTTCTGAAATTCCTGCTTGATCCAGTCCGCTAAAACAGATGCTTTTTCATCCCCTTCCGGCAAATGCCAAGCAGCATAAAGCTGATCAATCAGGTTGATTTCACTATCATATGTGTATTCCTTCGTCTCCGAGCTGTATGTCTTCGGCAGAAAGCCATTTTTTAAAGGAGCTGAATAGAGAACATTGGCATTCCGCTGTTCTGTTTCTTCGTCTATGATTCCATTCTTCTTTAAGACAGCTAAGGCATCAGGCATGACGTATGAAATTGTCACATCCTTTGAAGCGGCCTGTGAGTCGTAAAAGTCTGTAAAAAACCCGTTGTTCATATTGTATGTCTTCAAAGACGTGCCGATATCCCTAGCCGTTTGCGCGTAGTCGCTGCGGCCCCACTTTTCGGCGGCTTGGTCAAGAGACAGCATAATTCTCATATCATCTATCAGCGCATTCGTCCCGCTCGCTTGGCCATTTTGAATCTTCCACGTCACCAAGTGATTGCTCATCAGAAATGAATCAGTCAGATGCTGATATTGATCCTGGAAATGCGGTGCGTCATTTTTGCTGAGCAGAAACTCCATCCACAGTCCGAGAGATTCCGACAAGTAAGAAGGCTGGTCTGAAAAATCGGTTTTGATCAGCCCTTTGTCATTCATTAAATTGTAATAGATGAAATATTCCGCCGGCTGGAGCGGGCTGGCATTCACTTCTGTCGCCGACTGATTTTGAATCTTGTTTCCAGCTTCAGCACACCCTGCGGAAAGTCCGATAGATAAGAAGAATAAGATGACAGCAATTAGTACATGCCTCACAGGCAAATCCCCCTTTGTCGCCTGAAGCAAATCAGACGCTCACAAATAGTTATAGACGAAAATATGACTGCCATGTTACAAAGTACATTTACTATAAAAGAAAAAAATGCAGATTGCTAGCTTTTTTTCCCCCTTTTTGAACATTAAGAAAACAGGACCTAAGTCCAATAGAAAAACCTGTGCGATAAGCACAGGTTTTTCTATTATTTATCCAAACCGAGTTTTTTCAGCTGTTCTGCCAGCGCATTGTTAATCGGCTCATCTTTATTTTGTTTTTTCATATAAGAGGATACGTCCCGTTTGGTAGCACGCGCTTTGTCTTTGTTTTTTCGTTTTTCAAATACAGAGAGCTTTTCACGGTGACCGCACACACACGCAAAGGTTTGGCCCTCGCCTTGGCCGCGAAGCTCCATTCGTTTATGGCAGTTCGGGCAGCGTGCGTTTGTTTTTCGGGCAATCGTTTTTCTGCTTCCGCATTCACGATCTTGGCACACGAGCATCGTCCCGCGTTTGCCGTTTACTTTCAGCATCATTTTGCCGCATTCCGGACATGCCGTTCCCGTGATGTTGTCATGTCGGAAGGTTTGGCTGCTGTTTTTGATTTCTTTTACCGTTTGGTGAGCGTAAGCCTTCATATCTTTAATAAAAACAGCCGATTTCAATTTGCCGGCCGCAATCGCAGACAGCTTCTGCTCCCATTCTGCTGTTAAGGCCGGTGATTTCAGATCCTCCGGAACAAGCTGCAGGAGCTGTTTTCCTTTAGAAGTGATAAAAATATCTTGGTTTTTTTTCTCGATTAAAAAGCTGTTGAACAGTTTTTCAATAATGTCGGCACGCGTTGCCACCGTGCCGAGGCCGCCTGTTTCTCCAAGCGTTTTGACGAGGCCTTTTTCTTCTCCCTGCATAAATGCGCTTGGGTTTTCCATCGCTGACAGCAAGGTCCCTTC
Organism: Bacillus sp. AMCV2; assembly: GCF_056033925.1. NCBI lineage: Bacteria > Bacillati > Bacillota > Bacilli > Caryophanales > Bacillaceae > Bacillus > Bacillus sp. AMCV2. The sequence continues at coordinate 471,617 of NZ_JBVYIB010000002.1, read as the reverse complement.
ATTAAAGCGGGAAGGCGGCTTCGTTTGGCCGCTTGTTTCCGTTAACGTGCGGACGGCAAGTGTGTCGCCTTTTTGAAGCGCAGGAAGTGTCTGATCTCTGTCATCCTCCTGCTCATCATCCTCATCCGCCATATCATAAACGGCTTTCCACCCTTGCGACTGCACGGTTTTGCCTTTCGCCGTAAAGGTTTCTCCGCCGATTTCTGCGATGACCTTTGTTTCCTCATATTCGAATGCAGGCATTAATACAGCCAGGAAACGTTTCGCAATCAGGTCATACAGCTTTCGTTCTTTATCACTCAGACTGCTGAGAACGAGCGGCTCTTCGGTCGGGATAATCGCGTGGTGGTCTGACACCTTCGCGTCATTGACATATCCTTTATGAGATTTAATGCCGCGTTTTTTAATTTGGCTGACATATTGGGCATACGGTTTTACTTCCATGCCTTCCAGACGGTCTTTTAACGTCGGGACGATGTCACTGGATAAAAATCTAGAGTCCGTCCGCGGATATGTGACAAGCTTATGCTGCTCATATAGCTTCTGCAGTACAGAAAGCGTTTCTTTAGCAGAAAAACCGAAGCGCTTGTGGGCGTCACGCTGCAGCTCCGTTAAATCATAAAGCGCAGGCGCAAAGCTTTTTTTCGCTGTTTTTTTCAGCTCAGCTACGACCGCTTGCTTTCCTTGGAGATTTTTTAGCAAACGGCTTGTTACATCTTGATTGAACGTTCTCGTCTGCTTTGATTTCTTATCCTGCCACGTCAGCGTCATGCCGTCGACTGCAGCACGGATGCCGTAATATGGAACGGGAGTAAACGCTTGAATGTCTGCCTCGCGCTTTGCAATCATGGCAAGCGTCGGAGTCTGCACACGCCCGCATGAGAGCTGGGCATTGAATTTTGTGGTAAGTGCACGGGTGGCATTGATCCCCACAATCCAATCCGCTTCCGCTCTGGCGACGGCAGAATGGTACAGGTTTTCATATTCTTTGCCGCTGCGCAGCTTTTGAAAACCTTCCTTGATCGCTTTATCCGTCACTGATGAAATCCACAGCCGCTTGATTGGTTTTCGGACATTCGCTTTCTCAATGATCCAGCGCGCAACAAGCTCACCTTCCCGGCCTGCGTCAGTCGCGATGACAATCTGATTGACGTCTTTACGGGTAAGCTGGGATTTGACTGCATTGAACTGCTTTCCGGTTTTTTTTATCACCACAAGCTTCAAGGGTTCTGGGATAATCGGCAGATCCTCTAAGCGCCAAGATTGAAATTCTTTTCCGTAGCCTTCCGGATCAGCAAGCGTCACCAAATGGCCTAAAGCCCAGGTCACAATATATTGATCGCCTTCGAGATAACCGTTTCCTTTTTTATGGCACTTCAGCACCCGGGCTAAATCCCGGCCGACTGAAGGTTTTTCAGCTAATACAACTGTTTTTGACATGCTTGATCACTTCTCTTTCTTTCACACTCATCCTGTTATTATAACAGACTTCACGCGGCACTCTCTAACCGCGCCCGTTTTTCGTGTCAATTTCTGAGAAAATGACGTGAGTGACGGTTTGCGCGTAGGGTGATGTTTTGTTAATGAAATCTTCTACCGCTTCGAGGCTTTCGGCATTGATTTTCAGCATATAGCAGGCTGCACCCGCAATCCGGTAGCAAAATTCAATATTCGGCAATGTTTGAATATAGCTTTTGAACCGCTCATAATCCGCGTTTTTAACGGTTGCTTCCACAATGCAGGAAACAGGAAGCCCAAGTTTTTTCTGGTCGACCTCCAGCGTGTATTGCTTGATGATGCCAAACGATTCAAGCTGTCTTACCCGTTCTGTTACAGATGGAGGCGACAGTTTAATTTTTCTGCCTAATTCCCTCATCGACAAACGGCTGTCCTTCTTCAGCTCCTCAATGATATTCAGATCAATCTGGTCAAGTTTCATTTCAACATCCTTCTTTTTTGATTTTGTACACATTATCTCGGGTATTTTTGTAAATGACAAGTACAGTTCCCTAGAAAAGGCATGTAAAAATGAATGTTTTCCGAACATTTTTTGAAAGCTGTCATATGCCCCTCCGGATTGTTTATAGTATAAAATGAAAACGTGTCCACAAGGAGGGCGATTTATGCTGCACACGCCGATCGGAAGACTTCGCACGATGGGTTTTATTGAAGGAATGTCACTCTTAATCCTGTTGTTCATCGCTATGCCGCTTAAATATTGGGCAGGCCTTCCGCTTGCGGTGACAATTGTCGGTTCGGTTCATGGCGGGTTGTTCATTTTGTATTTGCTTGTCTTGGCTTATGCAACCTTCTCTGTCAAATGGCCGCTGAAATGGTCAGCTGCCGGCTTCGTCGCCGCTTTCGTCCCATTCGGGAATTTTTTGTACGACCGCGGATTAAGGAAATATAAATAAGGGAACGCAAAAAAGGCTGGATTTTTATGATCCAGCCTTTTTTATTAAAACCACTTTGTCAGCCAAGCGATATAGTAGGCCCCTGGAATAAACATGAGCTGGGCGAGGAGTGTGCCCGCCACCCTTGATGTGACCATTGTGACAGAGGTCCATTTTAAATAGATATAGCTTCGTTTTCCTTTTGCCACATCATCAGCTAGAACAGATACTTTAGGATCAACAAAAATGGCCAGCAGCATCGTCGCAATTCCGTTGATCAAACCCGAAGCCATGACGGCTGTCGTACTGCGCTCCGGCGCCAGAAGGCCTGCGTATAAAGCCGAAAGCACGCCAATTGTATAAATCGATGTAATCAGCATGTTGATGACAAACAAACGCTTCGGAATCAAGCGCATATGAAATCCTTTTACATATGAAATAGACGGCAGACGCAAATAGGAAAGGGCATTTTTGAATCCTTGTTTCGAGAATCCCTTTCGGAAAACTTGAAAAACGGAGCCGCCGCCGCCCGCCAAGTGAATAATCGCCCGTGAAAAAAGAGCGACAAAAGACGGGAGCAGGATAATGCCCAAAATGGTGCCGACTGTCGATCCGAAAATTAAAAAGCGGAACTGCTCCCCTACAATCGCCAGTGCGTTTTTTCCAGCATCATCAATTAAATGCCCGGTAAAGGGCTGCTGCACCATGTTCGACATTCTGGATACGATGACCATGACATTAAACAGAGAAAGCGCGGACGCAATAAATCCAACGCGGGCCCCGGAAAGCCTTGTAGCATAGGCTAAGGTTTCTATCGAGTGAATCAGCAATAAAAAACAAAAAATAAAAAGTACTTGTGTTGTAATGACATGCACGTTATTCTTCCTCCAATTTCATCCTAGAGATAAGACTAGAAAGAAGACAAGGAGGTTTCAGTACGATGTGTTTTTTGCAATAAAAAAACCGTCCGGCGTACGCCGGGCGGTTTGTCTTATTCTTTTCTATACGCAAATAAAGATTATATCATCCGCCAAGTCAGGCGGGTTAGATTCATAAAGCATTGTTCCGAAGAATCATTCTGGAAAGTAAACACCATGGAAATTTCTTGAACACAAGACAACGAAAGCCCTACCTCTCAATCGTCACTGCGGCTCCGAAGCCGCGCCGGTGTGAATTGTAAAACAAAAAAGTCTTTTTTCCATCTCATCGTTAGGGGCGATTTGTTATGAAGGAAAAGAATAAGGGCAGCTGGTTATGCTGCTTGGGAAGCGGTAAGCTTCTCTCTCAAAACAGAAAAAAGAAGTTTACTTTCTTTTTTATTTGCTTATTTTTCTTACTAGCTATTCATAATAACATATTGCCCCTGAAAACACAAATTTTTTATAGTTCGAGTGAGACCGGTGTTTTCTCCCCGGCATTCATTAATCTGATATCCTCCGGTTCAATTTCAAGAATCACCAGATTCGGATCATCCTTGCCGTCAAACCAGCGCTCTAATTTGGAACTCCATATTTTGTCCTTGAGTTCTGCCGAATTGTTGATTTTGGCTTTTCCGGCAACTTCGACATATGCGTCGCCAAAACCTTCACAATCATAGCCTAATAAAATGTGGACATTGGGGTTGTTCTCAATTTCTTCTGCTTTATGAGTTTCCTTGCTTGTCGGTGTGTAAATCGTCAGCCCGTCATGGAAAAAAGTCATGTAGCGGGAATGCGGTTTGCCCTTTTGAACTGTTGCGAGCGAACCTACTTTATGGTGATCTAGAACATCAAGCACTTTTTGTTTAATGTCTTGCTGATTCATCTCGAATCACTCCTTTTTAACGTCTCCGCTGTTACTTTTCCACATCCGGGGAAGATTTAAACAAGAAAGTGTGCTCTTTATTTTTCGCCTTCCCATTCACGCTTTAACAGACTGTAGTAGACGAGGTCGTGATGCCTGCCGTTTACGTATAAGCCATCCCGTGCCCTTCCTTCCTCTAGAAACCCGAGCCGCTCCGGAATCGCTCTGCTTTTTTTGTTTCCGACTGCCGCACAGATTGCCACACGATTCAGCCCAAGCTCTTCAAAAGCATACGTAACGAGTTTTCGGCAGGCAGCTGTAATAATGCCTTTACCTTCAAATTCTTTGGCAATCCAATATCCGATTTCCGCCTTTTGATTCACTTGATCAAGGTTATGCAGCCCGATCATGCCGCATAGGCTGCCGTCATAAAGGAGCCCCGCTTCGATGCCATTCAGGTCGGCATATTGCCGCCGCCAATCTGGAATGAGTGTTTCTCTATACGTTTCAGCGCTGCTTGGATTTTCCGCAAAAAACAGCCACTGGCTGAGCCGCTGCTGATTTTGGATAATGAGTTCGGCAAGCCGCTCCGCATCATTCGGCTCCAATAATCGGATGGTGATGTGCTCATTTACCTTGCAAGTGAACATTGCCTCGCCCTCTTTCCTTTTTTACCCATTATAGCGATGATTCTGTTTTTTTCAATACAAAAAAAGGATGGGCTGTTTAAGCCCATCCTTATATTCTTGGATCGGTAAAGATATCATGTTTATCCGTGCTCGTCGATGACATTTCCGTCACGACAGCACCTTCTTCCCCGGCCTGGAACCAATGCTTTGTGTTTGGTGGAATCGTGTATTGCCCGCCCGGTTCTAGCTCAATTTCGTGCCAGACCGTATAGTGTTCTCTGTCTTCCTGAGGAGGGAGAACTTTTGGAAGCGGCGTTTTTTCTCCTTCTACGTAAAGATACACTTTTCCGTAGCGGCAGCGGAAGGTCTCCTGCTTGCCTTCCTGGCCGTCGACCGGTGGATGTCGGTGTTCCGGGCAAGTCTGTCCCGGAAACAGCACCAATTCCTTTGAGCAATAACGGTCTGTATTGACGTAGACGAAGAGCTGGAGCCCGACTTTTCTTTCTTTTCCTAAGCCGTAATCCATCAGCTGGATTTGGTCTACTTCCTCGTCCGTTAATACAATCCCTGCTTTTTGATAGTAGCTGTTCACTTCTTCTTTCGTGATGCCCATATGTTCACTCCCTCTTATGTCGTCACAAAGTTTCCGCCGTTGACATGCAGGGTCTGTCCTGTCATGTAAGAGGACTCATCTGATGCCAGAAGCACATAACAGCCGACGTGCTCAACAGGCTGTCCAGGACGGCCCATCGGCGTATCTTGCCCAAATTGAGCAACTGTTTCTTCAGGGAACGTAGCTGGGATCAGTGGCGTCCAGATTGGACCCGGCGCGACTGCATTTACACGGATGCCGTCTTTGACAAGCGCCTGCGCCATTGTTCTTGTAAAGGCGTTGATCGCCCCTTTTGTCGCTGTATAATCAATCAGTGTCGGGTTCCCTACGTACGGGTTGATGGATGTCGTATTGATGATGGCGCTGCCTGGTTTCAGGTAATCAATTGCTTTTTTAGTCAAATAAAATTGAGAATAAAAGTTTGTTTTGAATGTGCGGTGAAGCTGTTCGCTCGTAATCTCTTTGATGCTTTCTTTCGGATGCTGTTCACCTGCATTGTTGACAAGGATATCAAGGCCGCCTAGTTCCTTGACTGTTTTTTCAACCGCTTCATTGCAGAATTCCTCTTCACCTACGTCACCAGCAATCAGCAGGCATTTTACGCCCTCTTGTTCAACACGTTTCTTCGTCTCCTCAGCGTCTTCATGCTCATCCTTATACACAATGGCGATGTCTGCGCCTTCCTTTGCGTAAGCGACGGAAACCGCGCGTCCGATCCCGCTGTCGCCGCCTGTAATAAGAGCTACTTTTCCTTTTAATTTGTCTGCCCCTTTATAATCCTCGTACTCATACACCGGACTTGGATTCATTTCGTTTTCAATTCCCGGCTGGCGACTTTGAGTTTGTGCCGGCAGTTCTTTTGGATAATTTGCCATGATGATTCTCCTCCTTTGTTTTCATGTCTATTTGTTGTGTACCTCACACACTCTTTGGATAAACATGGCTTGGCACCTTCGCATTGCTTTATCAGAAAAATGTTTCACATGGAACGCTGGGAGGAAATTAACTCAAAAAGGGGGTTGGTTGCTGAATGATTAACATGCTTTCTAGAAGATTCAGCAGGCCAAAGGGCGTCATCGGCATGATTGCCGGGTACATCATGGCTGCTGAAAATCAAACACTGAATCAGTGGACAATCAATCAGTTGGGTATCACGCGCGGGGACAGCATTTTAGAAGTCGGGTTTGGCCCGGGATACTGCATGCAGCAGATGCTGAAACGCGAGAAGGATGTTCATCTTCATGGGATTGATGTGTCAGAGGCCATGCTGAAACTGGCCGCCCGCAGAGTGAAACCAAAGGGCGTACGCCTGATACAAGGAAGCATCGAGACATTTCCTCTCCCCGCCTCGTTTTATGATAAAGTGATTTCCGTTAACAACTACACCATTTGGAATGACCAAACAAAAGGCATGAAACAGATTTATCGGGCATTAAAGCCAGGCGGCAAAGCAGCCATTACGATGCAGCCGCGGGAAGCGGATGCCAGTCCTGAGAAAACCAAATCATTTGGAAGACAGATCATTGCTGACTTTAAAGCAGCCGGCTTCGAAGACATTGATATACAATTTAAGAACATTAAGCCTGAGCTTTCCGTCTGTGCAACTGCAAAGAAGCCCGCCACATAAAGTGGGCGGGCTTCTTCTTTTATGAATGTACAGCCTGATTGCGCAGGACGTCTTTTTTCACCTTGCCAAGGTTGTTTTTCGGCAGTTCGTTAACAAATTCAACTTCAGGTATTTTGTAAGCGGACAGGCGTTCTTTACAAAATGCGATGACATCCTCTTCCGTGATGCGCTGGCCGCCATTTTTCACGATAAAAGCTTTCGGTTTTTCACCGTAAAGCGGGTCTGGAATACCGACCACAGCCGTTTCAAGGATTCCCGGGATCTGCTGGATAACTTCTTCAACCTGATCAGGATAGACGTTATCGCCTCCGTAAATAATGACATCCTTGTAGCGTCCCGTGATGAAAATAAAGCCATCTTCATCTACATATCCTGAATCTCCGGTTTTGAACCAGCCGTTTTTCAGCACTTTCGCTGTTGCTTCAGGATTGTCTTCATAGCCTTTAAATAAGAATGGCGTGTGAACAACGATTTCGCCGATTTCTCCTTGAGGGAGTTCTTCTCCCGTCTCAGGATCTTCGACTTTGACTTTAACGCCTTCCACAGGTTTCCCCGCAGATGCCGCTTTATCCATTCCCATCTCAGGCAGCCATGTGCTGATGCCCCAAGCCTCAGTGCTTCCATAGCCGTGCGCGAGCGGAATGCCGATATCAAGATAGCGGCGGATCAGGCTGCTCGGCACTTTTGTTCCGCCTGTCATTAAAATCACAAGCGAAGATAAGTCGGTTTGATGCGTTTCCCACGCTTCAAGCAAATACGTGTAAAACACAGGAAGAGCCATCACAGTTTGAATTTTTTCTTCTTCAATGACCTTCAGCATGTGAACAGGATCTTGATCCTTTGTAAACACAAAGGTTGTTTCTGCAAACGTTCCAAGCATGATGCAAATGAGCGCACTCGTATGATAAATCGGATGGCACGCGAGAAAACGAAGGCCCTTCATGCGTGCTATTGAGCTGTTGGATTTTTTAACGTATCTGTATATGCCGCCATGTGTAATCATGCATCTTTTCGGGTTTCCCGTTGTTCCAGATGTAAACATCAGAAGTGCTGTATCATCAGGGGAAACCATTTCCGTCTCTGGCAAATGATCAGGACCTGCAAACAGCGCTTCAAATTCAGCCGATGTTTCGTAAGCTGTTCCTGTTTCCATTGTTACACACAGTGAGGACAATTCAGGAAGAACTTCATCCAGTGTCTCTTTAAACTCCGCTCCGTAAAACATCGCTTTCGGTTCACTTGCTTTTAAAATGCCTGTCATTTCATATGGTTTCAACTGCCAGCTGACAGGTACGACAACAGCACCTATTTCAAGTGCGGCGAACATAACAGTTGATGCGGGATGGCCGTTTTTGCAAAGCAATGCAACACGGTCGCCCTTTTGAATTCCTTTTTGAAGCATGGCATTCGCCAGCTGATTAATCCGTTTGCGGTAACCTTTATATGTCAGTGTATGGTCTCCGCTTTTTACAGCCTCTATTTCTTCGCTATTCGGCATGTCATGCAGAATCAGATGCTGTAATGTTTCCATATCGTCATCTCCTATATTCTCTTGAATCTTCAATAATTTGTTAGATTTTCTTCCTTACCTCACCCATTTTAACCCAAAAAAGATAACTTGTAAAACTATTTCATTTTGGAATTATTCCAATACTGAATGATAAAATAGTCCCACATTTTCTTATTTTGTTCCCCATCCACAGAAAAACACACGCCAAATTTTTGACGTGTGCCATGAAGGTTTACAGTATGTTTTTTTCTTTCATCCATGTGAAAAATATGCGGTTTAACCGCTGATACAATTCTTGTTCTCCTTCTTCCTGAAACCCCGCCATGCTTTCTCCGCTCTCGATAATTGCCGAGCTGATCGCGCTTAAAATCTCCGAGCCTTCAGCAGATAATGAGCTAGGCGCCATCATGACGAGAATGCGTGTCATTCTGAGGGTATTTCCGTCCATGCCATCCACTTCATAGGAGGTGCTGAGATCAAACATTTTGAAAAAAGGCAGGACGATTTCATCATTTTTGAGATGATAAAGCGCCATGTTTGTTCCGGGGATTCCCAATCCCCCTTGTTTCTCCCGCTCAGCCAGGCAAACCGCGGCTTTTTCCGGATCACGGATCAGGCCATCCTTCTTCAGCTGTTGAAAAAGCTCTAACAGAAGCATGCTATGATCCGGGTTTGTTTTGAGTGGAGCTAGCGTAAAATGGCGCAGAACATCTTGGATAACCTCCATATACCGCCCTATGCTTTCCGCCGCCTCTAGCATGTCAGGTACATCAGCTTGCTGCGCCTCTTCCTTCGGGCTTCTTTTTTTGTTAAGAATAAGGGGAATCTTCCGCTTGATATACTGCTTGACCTGGTTTGTGTCTTCCTCATTTAATAGCGGGCTGACCATGATGTAATCAATGTTTTCATAAGGAATCGGTACAGTGGACACAATCATATCATAGGCTTGAACATCCTTCCCCTTTAGCTCGATCAGGGATGACATATCAAACGATTCAATTTCCGGCAGCTCTTTTTTCAGTCTGGAGGCAAGCATTTTCGAGGAGCCGATCCCGCTTGAGCAGACGACAAGCGCTTTCACTTTTGCTTCTTCTTTTTTGATTTCAAGAGCCGAGCCAAAGTGAAGAACGATAAAAGCGATTTCATCATCAGAAAAGGACATGCCCGGAAAATACTTTTCGACGCCTTCTTCGATCGCCATATAAAGCAGAAAATAATCGCGCTTGATTTGTTCCTTCATCGGATTGTATATCTCAATATTTTCTTTTATGCGGCTGACGGCCGGCTCCAAATGGGCAATCAAGCCTTCATATAAAGAGTAGTTTTTCGTCAGATCCATTCTGATTTTGTCTGAAATAAAAGCAATGAGCCGCTTTGTTTGCAGGGCTGTTTCCAGCTCAATTTCCTGCGCTTTATATTCTGTTTTGTATTTTCGATTGGCGCTTCGAAGGTGGATTGTAATATAGCCGACCTCCGCCTCTGGAATCGTCACGCCGAAGGCACGTTTAAGCTCGCCCGCGATTTCAAGAGCCGAACTGTATTCTTTCGCATTCTTCAGTTCCTCAAGCTCATTTTCCTCCATGGTGATGGTTTCCCCAAGCTTAATTCGTTCGATCGCATACGTCAGATGGACGACAAGCGCTATATAGGAGCTGTCGGACAATGAAAAAGCGATTTTTTCTTTGAGCTGAAATAAGATGCGCTCCATTTTTAGCAGCTCACCTTTGCTGACAACACCGAACATTTTCTCTGAAGAATCGGTTTTTCCTTTGATGTTTAATTCAACCGCTTCCAAAAACATTTGGATGTCGAGACGGTTCACAATCAAGTTGCCGACAATTTTCCGTTTCGCATTCTCCGGTCCTATGAGCTGGATGCCAAAACCTCTTTTGCGGATCAGTGTCAGTCCGAAGGGAGAAATCCACTTCTCGAGCTCATCTAAGTCATAGCTGACCGTGGCATTCGTCACCTGGAGATCATGAGCAAGCGTGTACAGTTTGACGGGCTCCTGAGACTCTAATAACGAACAAAGAATGAGCAGTTTCCGTTCGTCGGCGCTGTATTCATGCTGTTCATATGATAAATCAGTAAGCAGCTTTTGTTTATCCTCGGGACTTCCCACTGCTTTCAACCCTTTACCGGGCTGTTTATCTAATGTAAGCCCCACGGTTTCCATCAGCGGTTTAATTGATTTGAGTTCCCTGTGAATGGTTCTCGTGCTGACTTGCATCAGCTCAGCAAGCTCAGTTACGGTTGTATATCTGTTTTGTAATAATAAGTGCTTTAACAGCTTTTGTTCTCTGGCAGTCATATACATAAAAAAGACCTCCTAGACAATCTTGATGTGCGGATGAAGTCGCAAGGAGATGCAGTAGAGGATATAGAGAGGTTTCCTTTTAATATAAAACGCTTTCAAGAAAGAATCAATCACTTATAAATGGTAATTTGGCACTAAGCGGTGTGACAATATTGAAAAAGCATCAGCTGGTAAACTGATGCTTTTTATGGAATATCGTAACCCTGTACGGCTGTAAAAATGCGGAACCATTGATCCTGGTCAAGCTTGTCTGACAACGCATTTATCGCGGCGGAAATCCGCTCGCGCTTTCCGCTTCCGACAATCGACATGATGCCGGCCGGATGCGTGAACAGCCATGCGTACATGACCTCGCCCAATGAAGCGGCGCCGATTTCCCCTTGGACAGATTCTAGCGCCGTGCGGACACGCCGGTCTTTATCCGTGTTTCCAGTGAATACTTTGCCGCCTGCCAGAGGCGACCAAGCCATCGGCGGAATCCGTTTTTCCTGGCACAGGTTCAAAGTGCCGTCGAGCATATTTTCTAATTCGTATGCGGAAAGCTCAATCTGGTTGGTTACGAGCTTCTCAGGCAAATACGATTCCAGCATCCGATACTGGTGATCTTTAAAATTTGAAACGCCAAAGTACCTGACCTTGCCAGAGCATTTCAAGGCCTGAAACGCCTCTGCTACCCCCTCCGGATCCATGAGCGGGTCCGGTCTGTGAATCAACAGCACATCAATATAATCCGTCCTTAAGTTCATAAGCGATTGCTCAACGGATGCCAAAATATGCGATTTGCTTGTGTTATAATGATGCGATCTGTGAGCGGGCCGTTCAGGCGATTCAAGAACGATACCGCATTTTGTGACCAGCTCTATGTTTTCTCTTAATCCAGGCGAAAGGGCAAGGGCGTTTCCAAACAGCTTTTCGCACGTATAGCCTCCGTAAATATCCGCATGATCAAAGGTCGTGATGCCGTGATCGATACACCATTCAATGAGGCTAAGCAGTTCAGCATCTGAATAGTTCCATTCATTCAGCCGCCAAAGCCCGTGTATGACTCTTGAAAATTGAAGATCCTCCGCCAATTGAATACGCTGCATGCAAAATCCCTCTTTTCTTTGTATAAACCGGGTTTTGCCCCTTACTAGTTCATTCGGCCTCAGATCCCCTTTTTCCTTTCGCTCCTTTTAAAAAGACATTTTAATTCGATTGAAATTGCTTTTTCGCTTTCTCAACGACATAGTGGCTGCCGCCGCGGTCCTGCACATTTTGGATCATCATGGCGACAAGCAGGTCTTTGTTTTTGTAATCGTAGCCGACAAACCAGCCATTTTCCGTGCCGTCTTTATCATCTTTTGATGTTTTCAGCTCGGCTGTTCCTGTTTTCCCAGCCACTGTGATTCCTTTCACGACAGGCTGATACGCTGATCCGCGCTCATCTTCCACAACGCCTTTCAGACCTTTTGTAATGTCTGCCGCTCCTTCCTTGGTGACCACTTGCTTGTGCCAAACATCAGCTGTTTGTGAATCTTTTTTGATCAGCGTCGGTTTGACAAGGTCTCCATTGTCAACAAATGGCGTGTAAGCAGTTGCCAAGTGAAGCGGAGACATTTGCATTTGCCCTTGTCCGTAGCCTGTATCCGCAAGCAAAATGTCTGAATCAAGCTTGTCATTTGCAATAGACGATTTCTGGATCGGGAATTCGTACGGAACGTCCTCTGAAAAACCGAATGTCTTCAAGCCTTTTGTGAAGGTGTCCGCTCCCATATCAAGCGCATTCTGGGCAAAATAAATATTGTCTGACGTAATAAGGGCGTTTTCCAAATCGACTTGTTGAAGTCTCTCAGACACACGTGTCACTGAATAGCCGCCCCAGCTCGAATCTTTTTGCCACTCCTTGCCTTTGATTGTTTTCTTCTCATCGGCTTTAAGGGTGCCGTTTTTGATTCCAATAGCAGCCGCAATCGGTTTAATGGTAGAACCTGGCGCGTATGTCTTATTGAATTTCGCTGAAAACGGATTGTTTTTATCTTTGTTTAGCTTTTTCCATTCCTTATCGCTCCAGCCGAAAATAAATCCGTTTGGATCGTAGGAAGGCGCGCTGACAAGGGCGAGTGTTTCGCCTGTCTTCGGCTGCAGCGCGACTGCCGCCCCGCTGTCATCCTTCAGTTCATCATACAGCTTCGTTTGCGTTTTGATATCAATTGTGAGGTGAAGATCCTCGCCGTCCTTTGCTTTCTTTTCAGCGATGACTTCCCCGGTTTGCGGCACGTAGATTTTCCAGCCAGTTGTGCCTCTTAGCTTGTCTTCATACACATTTTCAAGTCCGGCGATACCGATGTTAGACGTATCGCTGTACGTTCCTTCTTTCTTTTTCTTCAGTTCTTCCGCTGTAATGGCGCGGACATAGCCTGTCAAATGGGCTGTCTTTTCGCCATACGGATAATAGCGGGAGCTGACATTCGTTCTTGTTGCGCCTTGTAATGACGTCGCTTCAGAAACTAATTTCTCCTGGTCAGGCTTGACCTTTTTGAGCGGCACAAACGAATCGTCTTTTACCCAGCCTTGATCCAGCTTTTTCTTGATGTCGTCTTCAGTCAAATCAAGTTTTTTGGCGAGTTCTTTTATAACTTTCTCTTTTTTATCGCCAAGTTCTCCGGGAACAATTCCAATTTCCGGAACATCTGTATTGACAGCTAAACCTTTTCCATTTTTATCGTAAATTTGGCCTCGTTTCGGTTCAATGCTCATAATTTGCACGGTTTTGTCGTCAGCCAGCTGCTTGAAAATAAACGATGGGTCCCAATCTATATTCCATGACTCCTCGTCATCTGTTTTTTCTAATTTCAGCACAGCAGTATTCTTGAAGCTGACTTTGCCGGCATTTGTGTTCATGCTGACTTTATACGGGATATGTTTCATCGTCTTGTTGTCTTGATCGTCCTTATCTACTTCTCCCGCAGTGACTTTCAAATCTTTTACGCCGGCCTGCTCATAGATGGCTTTATACCTGTTGACGAAATCTTTTTTGGAGATTTCTTTTTTGACATCTTTAGTCAGGCTTTGATACATGTCATCGAATTGCTGATCGTTCCACTGTTTCACGAATGCTTCCATGCGATCCTCTGGTGAATCTGTTTTGGAGCATCCGATTAACCCAATCAATCCGACGCATAGAAATACTAGTAGAATACACTTTTTTAACATGACTTTCCCCTGCCTTCCACTTGTTATTTTCTCTTAATTGAATTGGTGCGTGCAAGATTTTTTTGAAAATGAAGGAAAAGTTCACCGATTTTGCAGAAATCTCCTATCGTTTGCTGTAGACTATTTGAAAAGACAGAAAGAAGGGATAGCATGGTCAGAGAGGCAGCAATGCTTCACATTAAAGAAGGCCTTGAACAAGAGTTTGAGGATGCATTCCGGCAAGCGGCGCCGATTATTTCCGGCATGAAGGGCTATATCACTCACTCGTTATCAAAATGCATGGAGGAAACGCATAAATATCTGCTTCTTGTGGAGTGGGAAACACTTGAGGACCATACGGAAGGCTTTCGCGGTTCTTCAGAGTATCAAGAGTGGAAAGCCTTGCTTCATCAGTTCTATACCCCGTTCCCGACGGTCGAGCATTTTCAGGATGTGTAATAGATTTATATAATATGAAGTGTAAAACCGATAAGGGAGACAGACCATACAAAAACGGCGGTATAAATATTAAAAGCGCCTGAGCCGTCATTTTCTTTTTTGCGTTCTTCAAGCCCCTGCATAAACATGACCGCACCAAGAAAGACGAGCATGACCGATTGGATAACAGAGGTGTGTTCCGTATAGTTAAAAGCAATAAGCGCCAGTATAATAATGATAACCGCAAAAGACATTTTAAAAATCCGAAACAAAAGGACCATCCTTCCTTATATACGAAATATTGAACGTTATGGCTATATTTGCCTACGCCCTCCATTATTCTAGCGCACTTTGTTTGTCTGTAGAACAGAAGACAGTGAATTTTAAGTTTCTTTTAATATTTCGATCACACATAAAAAACGCGCCTGTCATGAGGCGCGTTTTCTATGAAACTGATCATTCTTTATAGCCTAACTTGTGAACGGCTTCAGCCATCGCTTGATAGCCTTTGCAGTTCGGATGGACACCGTCAAAGGACAGATATTCCCGCTCCTTGCCTTTGAAGATGCTATAGGCATCCGCGATTTTGACATGGGGTGCTGTTGCAAGTGTTTCTAAATGTGAATTAAAGGATGTGATCCATTTGCCGGCGATTTCAATGCCGGGAAATGGATTGTATAAGTTGAACACTCGGATGGCGTACGGGGAAGGATTTTCTCCTTTAATCTCGGCGATTTTGGCAATCATCTTTTCAAAATTCTCATGGCAATGGGCGGATACACGGCTGAAAATCGTTTCATCCTTAGAGGTTTGGTAGGCTAAGACCGAATCAATGAGATCGTTTCCGCACCCTGTGATCGTTATCATATCAGCATCTCGAATGCATTTTTGCACATAGGGATATGACAGGAGTCCCAAAATCTCTTCTGTATTCAGGCCTGATCTGGCAAATATGTTTATTGCCGTTCTTGTTTTCAAGTCAGCTTCCATCATGTCCCCAAAACGCTGGACGAAGCCGGGTGAAAACAGCCCGGAGCCTCTCCCTGTCGTTAAGGAATCGCCCAGAGCTGTATATTGAAGCACCATGTTCTTTCCTCCACTCTTGAACGTCGATACGTTAATGTACGCAGCAGAGAAAAGATTGGCTACTTATGTATATCCTATTTTTCTTGAAATCTGTAAAGCGGCGTCCTTCACCTTTTCTGTTAAATAGGGCAGCCTGTCTTCTGTAAATCTTGCTTCAAAGCCTGCAATGCTAATGCCGGCTGCCACCTGATGCTTATGGTTAAAGATCGGGGCGCCGATCGCCGCCGTATAGTTTTCGAGCTCTGAATAGCTGACAGTATAGCCATTTTGCACAGAGGCATCAATCTCCTGAAGCAGTTTCTCGGGATCGGTAATCGTTCCGGAGCCAATCGAAATGAGCTCGGTTTGTTTGATGTATGCTTCGATTTCTTCACGGGGAAGAAAGGACAGAATGCTTCTGGCGCACGCTCCCGCGTATAGGGGGGAACGCCTGCCGATCGCCGTATACAGCCGCACAGTCTGTGTCCCTTCTATTTTCTCAACGTATATCGCTTCATTGCCGTCCCTCATGATCAACTGCACGGCTTCATCCACTTCCCGGCACAGTTCTTCCATCACCGGTTTCGCTATTTTTCTGATATCCAGCCTGTCAGCGACAAGCTGTCCGAATTCCAAAAACACCAATCCCAGCGAATAAGCGCCGGACACATCCCGACTGAGGAACCCCATTTCCTCCAAAGAGCTGACCATCCGGTGAACAGAGGTCTTCGGCATTCCCGTCAGCGACACCAGTTCACTTAAGGTTAGGCTTGGTTTATGCAAAAACAAATTAAGCAGCGCCATAGATTTGACTACGGTTTTATTTTTATTCTGCATCATTCATCCCCTTTGCTATGTCAGCCATTCCATCTTCATTCTCGTTTTCAGTTCTTTTATATGCTGTTCCCGTTCTACCGCAAGCGCTTCTGCCTCCTGAAGGGACACAGGCTCAAACTGGACGTGCTCGCCTGGCATGATTTGGGAAACAATCGGAAGATCAGCGGATATGATGTGCGCGATCCTCGGATAGCCGCCAGTCGTCTGCCGGTCTGCAAGCAGGATAATCGGGTTGCCGTCAGGCGGCACCTGAACTGTTCCGAATGAAACCGCTTCCGACACCATCTCAAGCGGTGCTTTCAGTTCGAGCGGTTCTCCTTTGAGCCTGTAGCCCATACGGTCAGACTGCGGCGTGACACGAAATGCTTCTTCATAAAAACGCGTTTTTGATTCTTCTGTGAAAAAGGCAAATTGCTTTCCTTCCAGCACCCGAATGACGGGATTCTTCTTCAATGGCAGAAATCTGCCGCGGCTGACTGACCACTTCGGTGCTGCAAATCCCTGTTTTCCAATCTGCGAACTTAAGCGGGAAAGGATGGTTTGTGAAAGAGCTGACATCTCTCCAATGTTCAGTTCATCTTCTTTTTGAAGCGCTCTGCCATGAAGTCCGCCGATGCTTCCTCTGACGTATGTGCTTTTACTTTCCATGACGGCAGGCACCTCGATGCCGCCGGCTGCCGCCAAATAAGCACGGCTGCCGAGTTTGCAGGGTCCGAAGCTGACCGTGCTGTTTTCCTTGATGAGCACAGGCTTCCATAAAGGCGCTTCCTCGTCATTAATACGCAGCGTGAAGTCCGCCCCTGTCACAGCAATCAGTGTCTGTTTTGAAAAATGAAACGACGGACCGGGCCCCATCATCGTTATTTCGAGACCTGCTTCATTTTCGCCGTTTCCTATCAACAGATTGGCAATGCGCAGTGAAACCGTGTCCATAGCGCCGCTGGCCAGAACGCCGTATTTTTGGTAACCCGTTCTGCCTATATCCTGAACCGTTGTGAGCAGTCCGGGCTTTAATACTTTCATGCTCAATTGGACTCCTCCTTATAGGCGTGATAGTCTTTTTCTGAGATGCGAACGAATTTCACAGTATCTCCCGCCCGCAGCAATGTCGGCGGATTTTCCTGCGGCCGGAAAAGAGCCAGCGGCGTTTTGCCGATCAGCTGCCAGCCGCCCGGCGTTGAAATCGGATAAACGCCTGTCTGCAATCCCGCAATACCGACCGAACCTGCGGGAATCGACGGTCTTGGCGATGATTTTCTCGGAGCTGCAATGCGTTTTGACATCCCGCCTAGAAAAGGAAAACCGGGCGCGAAGCCAAGCATATACACCACATATTCACCGTTTGTATGAATGTCGATTACTTCCTCCGGTGACAGCTGATTGATCTTCGCCACCTCTTCTAAATCCGGACCGAATTCACCGCCATAGCAGACAGGAATTTCTACAATGCGGCGGTTGACCTCATAGTCTTCGGCTATTTCTACCAGCCGCTCTTCGACATCGCGCTTGACCTTCTCAAAAGGTGAGCTTATGCCTTGAGGCAAATGCTTGTACACTTCATACATATCATAAAATACGGTTAGACTTGTAAAAGCCGGGATACATTCAATGAATCCCGGAAATGGCTGTTCTTCTATATAAGCGGCCGCGGCATGGACAATGCCGTTGACCTGTTCATTGATTTCTTCTCCGAATCGGATCATCATTGCAGAATCACCGAGCTGTTCGATTTGATATCGTACAGTCATCTTTCTCACCTCTTTTATTTCTCGTTCATCAGGATGACGAGAGGTTACAGCACCGCAAGCGACTCGTCTCGAATATCTGTGATGAGCATATGCCCCGGCGCATGTGTGATGACCATTTCAGGCTTTACATTCATAGCCACGGCATGCGGGGTCACCCCGCATGCCCAAAAAACAGGAACCTCGCCGTCACGAATGGAAACGGCATCTCCGAAATCCGGTTTCCCGAGATCGCGAATCCCGATTGCTCCCGGATTGCCAATATGGATCGGCCCTCCGTGCACAGCCGGAAAACGCGAGGTCACTTGTGCGGCACGTACAGCCAGCCGTTCAGGAACCGGCCTCATGCTGACAACCATCTGTCCGTGAAACGCCCCCGCCGGAACACAATCGATATTCGTTTTATACATCGAGACGTTTGTCCCCTCATCAATATGCCGGACAGCTATCCCATTATTGATCAGTGCCTGTTCAAAGGAGAAACTGCATCCGATCAGAAAGCCGACAAAATCGTCCTCCCAGTATGGCGTAATATCAGATACTTCTTCCGTTAAGATACCGTGCCTGTAAATACGGTATTTCGGAAAGTCCGTTCTGATATCAGCATCAGGCGCAGCCAGAGACGGCACAGGCGAACCTGCTTCAGTCACATCCAGCACGGGGCAGGGCTTTTGATTTCGCTGGCAAAACAGCAGAAAATCAAAAGCAAGGTCCTTTTTCAAAACCACAAGATTCGCTTGGGCGTAGCCGCCGGACATGCCTGCGGTCGGCCCGTTTATTTTCCCCTCTCGTATCAGGGCGCGTACATCCTTTGGCGCCATTTTGTTTAATTGCTCCACTTATATCAGCTCCACAATTGAGGAAGTTGTGTACATAACGTGTAGATTCCCATAACTGCCATTACAATCACTACAAGCGCGCCTGTGCTTGTCAGCCAAAGCGGATGCTTATAATCACCGACAATGTTTTTCTTGTAGGCGGCAACAAGCAGCGTTCCGAGCGCAATCGGCAGAATTAAGCCGTTCAGTGAACCGACAAGGACGAGGATCTTCGCAGGCTGGCCGATTGTGACAAAAGCTAACGTAGAAACCACAATAAATCCGATAATAATACCGCGTGAATTCTTTTCAATTTTTGGAGAAAAAGTTTTAAAAAATGAAACAGATGTATAGGCTGCTCCAATAACAGACGTAATCGCCGCAGACCACATGATCAATCCGAAAATTTTATAACCGACATTTCCAGCAGCCAGCTTGAAGACAGAAGCCGCCGGGTTGCTTTCATCGATGTGCAGGCCTTTCGATACAACGCCTAGAACCGCAAGAAAAAGAGCGATACGCATGACAGATGTAATTAAAATGCCGACAACCGAGCTTTTTGTCACCTGCGGAATGGATTCCTTCCCTTTAATTCCGGCATCAAGCAAACGGTGTCCCCCGGCAAATGTGATATAACCGCCGACGGTTCCGCCCACTAGGGTGACAATGGCAAATATGCTGATGTGTTCCGGGACGAATGTATTTGCGACTGCCTGTCCGACCGGAGGAGCTGTCGTCGCCGCAACGTAGACCGTTAAAATAATCATCACGAACCCCGCGATTTGCGTAAAACGGTCCATCGCTTTTCCTGCTTCCTTGATGACAAAAATCAAAATGGCGATAACGGCACTGATTAAAGCGCCTGTTTCAGGTGTAATGCCGAACAGCACCTGAAGTCCCAGCCCGGCCCCTCCGATATTCCCAATATTAAAAGCTAGTCCGCCAAGCACGACGAGAATGGCGATGAAATACCCCAGTCCGGGAAGCACCATATTCGCAATTTCCTGACCTCGTTTTCCAGAAACTGCGATGATGCGCCACACATTGGTTTGAGCGAAAATATCTAAAATAATAGAGATTAAGATGACAAAACCGAAGCTTGCTGCGAGTGTGTTTGTGAATGTTGCGGTTTGGGTGAGGAAACCCGGTCCGATTGCTGATGTCGCCATTAAAAAGGCGGCGCCCATCAGCAATGACCAGCTGCCCGCTTTTTTTCCTGCTGTCTTTTTCTGCTGCTCCATCTATTGTTCCTCCTTTATGTTGACTTCTGTTCTGAAATAGCTGTCACTTCAATTCCAGCCGCTTTGAGCTGTTTTCTGATTTTTTGCGCAAATGTCAGCGCATGGGCTCCATCTCCATGAATGCAGACTGTATCTGCTTTTAATGGCACATCATGTCCTTGCTGAGATTTGACCGCCCCTTCTTTCACCATTTCGATGACCTGGGTGACGGCGGCATCATCACTTTCAATGAGTGCGTCCGGCTGGGAGCGCGGTGTCAGCGTGCCGTCCGATTGGTATGTTCTGTCGGCGAACACTTCATTTGCGGTCTGAAGTCCGATCCGTTCTCCCGCTTTTACAAGCTCGCTCTCAGCAAGACCGAAAAGAATCAGGCCTGGATCAACCTTATAGACAGCTTTCGCGATAGCATCCGACAGTTTTTGATCGACTGCCGCCATATTGTATAAAGCGCCATGCGGCTTGACGTGCTGCATGTGAAGTCCCTCTGCTTTTAGAAAGCCAGAGAGCGCGCCAATTTGATAAACGACAAGATCATACGCTTCCTCAGGAGAAATCGCCATATTTCGGCGCCCAAAACCGAGTAAATCCGGCAAGCCCGGATGCGCACCGATTTTTACGCCTTTTTCCGCTGCAAGCGCGACGGTTTTTCGCATAACACTAGGATCTCCTGCATGAAATCCGCATGCGATATTCGCTGATGTCACATACTCTAAAATATCTTGGTCAAGGCCTATCTTGTAGGCTCCGAAGCTTTCTCCTAAATCACAGTTTAAATCAATCTGAAACACAGAATCCCTCCTGCCAAAGCAAACGATATGCTTTATGTCATTTATTGTCCCGAAATTCGGAATGACTATTCCGAATTTTTGAACTTTATTTCATTATAAGTGAATCATATCAGTTTGTGAAATACTTTTGTCAGAAAACCTACCATGGTCCCAGAAGAAAACCTGCCAAACTAAAAAAGAGAGTCCATCTTAGGACTCTCTTTTTTTATAATACCCAATGGCGAATCGCTTTAGCGACACCATCCTCAATATTTGTATCCGTGATATAATCAGCCGTTTCTTTTACGATGTCTTGCGCATTGCCCATTGCGACGCCAAGACCCGCTTCTTTGATCATCGCAATGTCATTAAGGCTGTCACCCATCGCCATCACATTCTCCATTGTAAAGCCGAGTTTTTCCGTAACCTTGGCAAGGGCTGCAGCTTTGTTGATGCCAAGCGCGTTGACTTCAATGTTTGTCGGACTTGAATTTGTGATTTCGAGCTCTTTGTTTTTTCTCAGCTCCTCCAGCACTTCATTTCGGATATCATCATCCTCGATGTCAAAGCCGAATTTGAGCCATTCATGATCCGTAATGTTTTCCGGAAACTCGCCTCTCCATACTTTATTCACCGTAGAGGCCCAGAAATTAGTGTTGTGCTTATTCCGCAAATCCCACATCATTTGAATATGGTCCGTATGGAGCAGCTTCCGTTCCACCAAATTAAAATTCGAATCCCAAATTTCACTTCCGTTTGCCGTGATTAGAAAGGATGACAGCTTTAGCGATTCCGCCAGCTCCCGGCACGTCATCAGCGTCCGGCCCGTGCTGATCACCACATACACACCTTTATCCTCCGCTTCACGAATGGCTTTGCGGTTTTCATCCGAGATCAGCTGCTCGTCGTTCAGCAGTGTACCATCCATATCAATTGCGATCAGCTTGATATCTACATCTTCTCTTTGAACAGACATATATGTACCTCTCTTTATCTTTTTGTTGTGCTTCTCTCTATTCTAATACATTATACCCAGCGGGACAAAAAAGCGATTTCCTATGTTTGAGGAGAACGGATAAGAGGAAAACAAACGATGAGGTGATCAAACATGACAGAAAAAAAACAGCAAAACAAACCAAATGAAAACCCCGAGCACAACGACTTAACCGATCCGATTCCTAATGAAGAGCTGAAGGAAAATATGAATGATGAAAAACACAAACGCCAGCAAAGAGATAACTCTCAAAGCGAACGGGATTACGACACAAAATAGAACCCCTCACAAAATGTTGTGAAGGGTTTTTTTCATTTTTCAATATAGATGCCGATTTCAGCTTCAGCAACAGGCTGCTCTCCAACTGATGCCTTGGCATGTCCGAACACAAACCCGCGCCGATTGCGCGTGACTTCAAACGTAAGATCAAGCCGGTCACCGGGCACAGCTTCTCCCAGCTTTTCCGCTTTCTTCACCGAAGACAATAATCCCAAGCTGTTCTCATCTGTAATTCCTGTAAAAGCCGCGGTTTGCGCAAGCGCTTCAATCACAAGTGAAAACGGCATTTCTGTTTGCGTATCAGTGATAAACCAGTCGTTCTCACTAATCAGCTTATAAGCTGCCGCGTGTTTGCCGGGCTCGCTATCCGTCACGCCATCAATAAACAAAAATGGATAGCGGTGAGGCAAAGATAATGAGTTCATTTTATATCTCCTTTTTTTGACCATTATATCTCAGCCTAAAGCGAAACGATAGGATATAATGGAAAAAACACAAAAGGAGGCCGCTATGTCCCCAAAACCGCTTGTCATTCTCGCACACGAAATATACGGTGTAAACAGCCATATGAAAAAGATGGGCCGGCTGATCAAAATGGCTGGATATGATGTGTTGACGCCCAACCTGCTCGGCGAAGATGAAGTCTACACACTGCAAGAAGAAAAAACGGCATACGAACAATTTACAAAACACGAACGGCTGAAAACGGGAGAAACCATCATCCAGAATGTGATCAGGCAAAACGCCGGACGGCACATCTTTGTGATTGGCTTCAGCGTAGGGGCTACTATCGCATGGAAATGCAGCAGTATGCCTGAGGTGAGCGGATCGGTTTGTTATTACGGTTCCCGGATACGCGACTCTCTTCATCACGTGCCAGCCTGCCCGGTCCTATTGTTTTTCCCTAATTATGAGCCGTCGTTTGACGTAGCGCTTCTTATCAATAAACTGCGGGAAAAACAGCATACCCATCTTGAGATTTATCAATTCGATGCGCTTCACGGTTTCGCCAATCCTGATTCTGTTTATTTCAACAGGACCCTTTTCTTCCAAACGCTTTCTATCATAAAAAACGGGGCGGAAAAACGGCTCCGCCCTGTTTCATCAGAAATTTATTAATCGCTTACAGTGCTTTATTATCGCGTGTTTTGGTTCCATACGTTCCATGTTCTTTGTTGCACTGAGTTTTATTTTGCCTGTCTCATCTCACCGAATGGATAAAAGACGAGAGATTCAGTACCGATGATATCGTCCTCAGAAGGCATGCCCATTCCGTTTCTGCTATCCAGTGAATTGAGACGGTTATCTCCCATTACAAAATATTTACCGGTAGGAACCTCAACCTCGAAGTCACCCGTTAAGGTTACACCCGATTCTTTGACCTCTTGTTGTTGTTCCTTTAAGTACGGTTCTTCCACCTTTTTATCATTTATGTACAGCTGATCATTTTTCATTTTAATGCTGTCACCAGGCAAACCGATTAAACGTTTGACAAATGAGCGGCCGCTCTTTTTGTCATGAATGACTATGATGTCGCCTCTGTGAAACCCGCCAGTCCATTTGACTGCTTTATCAACCAGAATTCTTTCTGAGTCTTTAAGCGTTGGGGCCATTGATGATCCTTCAATAAGAAAAGGCTTGTAAAACACCAATCTGATCGTAAAAATGAGAGCTGCGATCATAATGATACTGAGTACAACGATCGTTTTGACTTTTCTTTTTTTCTTTAACGTGATTGTTTTTGCATTCAACTTCCTTCACCCGATGCTTTCCTAAGAATTCCAAATTATTATACAGCATTTGGAACTGCTTGGTTAGACTTTCGTGGAAATTTTCGTAAGGAAATGGACAGGCCGGGGCAGCCATCTGCCCCGGCCTGATTCATCAGAGCTTTCTTAAGCGCGAACAGATTTCATCAGTGACCTCAGCCGTTGTGCTTTGTCCCCCAATGTCGCGTGTTTTGATGCCGTCGGCAGTCACTTGCTCCATTACATCCAGAATTTTCGCCCCCAATTCTTCCTCTCCGAAGTGGTCGAGCATCAGCTTCGCTGTCCAAATCTGGCCGATCGGATTGGCAAGGCCCTGTCCGGCAATGTCAGGAGCAGAGCCGTGAACCGGTTCAAACATGGACGGATATTTGCCGGATGGATTGATGTTCGCAGAAGGCGCAATGCCGATGCTTCCCATCAGGCTTGAGCTGATGTCGGTTAAAATATCACCGAACAAGTTGCTCGCCACAATGACATCAAACGTTTCCGGACGCGTCACAAAAAAAGCGGCCAGCGCATCAATATGCTGAGATGATGTTTCGATTCCGCTATAATCAGCGGCTGTCTGCTGAAAGACTTCATCCCAAAACGGCATCGCGTGATAAATGCCGTTAGACTTTGTGGCGCTTGTCACATGGCTGCGCCGTTTTTTCGCCAATTCGAAGGCAAAGCGCATGACACGTTCTGTCGCTTTTCTCGTAAACACGGCATTCTGGATGGCGATTTCATCATCGCCTCTGTGAATGCGCCCGCCGACTTCACTGTATTCACCTTCACTGTTCTCGCGAATCACCACGAAGTCAAAATCATTTGGATGCAGAAGCGGCGACGTAATGCCTGCCATTTGTTTGGCGGGTCTCATATTAATGGAAAGCTCAAGCTCCCTCCGGATTTTCAGCAGCAGTCCCCATAACGATATATGATCGGGAACCAGCTTCGGATTTCCGACGGCTCCCAAAAAAACCGCTTCAAATTGAGTAAGCGTATGTATTCCATCTTCGGGCATCATTTTGCCGTGCTCCAAGTAATAATCACAGCTCCATGGAAAAGCCGTGAATGAGAATGACAAACCTCCGTGTACCTCAGCCGCTGTATGAAGCACTTTCTCAGCAGCAGCTACAACCTCTTTTCCTACTCCGTCTCCCGGTATTGCCGCAATCTCGAATTGTTTCATCGTCATTCTCCTTCCCCTGTTTTCGTAAGCGCTTTCTATTATACTAGATTGCGAGATAGTAAAAAAAGCCCGTGACATTGTGTCACGGGTGGTCGGTTATTGATTAAGTTTCTTTAAAATGATGGCGTGCAACGGTTCATGGGACTGAATGCCGCACACCTCTTGAAGTACGCCGCTGTATCCTTTTTCTTCGATCAGCGCTTGCAGTTCAACCGCTTCAGGGTCACCGGTGAAATCGAAGCGCAGTGCTGCGGCAATTCCTTCCGCCAGTGCATTCGGTTCTTTTATTTTCTTTGCCGGGCCTACAAGTCTATCATTTTCTCCCAGTTTTCTGAGAGGTGACCTCGCTACGCGGGTCACATCGTCCGAAATGAAAGGATTTTCAAAGCGACCGATGATTTTTTTGATATATTGTTCGTGTTCAGTTTGCTTAAAGCCATACGATTTGACGAGATAGTCACCAGTTTCAAGCAGCGCCGAATGAACAACACGGCGGATTTCCGGATGATCGATTGCTTCTTTGACCGTTTTGAGTCCGCGCTGATAGCCGACATATGCTGTCACCGCGTGTCCGGTATTGACCGTAAACAGCTTCCGTTCGATGTACGGGGTTAAATCATCAACAAACAGTGCGCCGTTTATGACTGGTGTTTTCCCTTTAAAGCCTGATTCATCAATGACCCATTCGAAAAATGGTTCAACCGATACTTTCAGCGGGTCTTCATGATGCTGAATTGGGACGATCCGGTCAACGGCAGAATTCGGAAAACCTACCGTTTCACTGACGGATTTCTGCTCTGCTTCCGTTAAATGGCTGTATATTTCTTTCTTTAAGAAGCTGCTTCCGCCAATCATATTTTCGCAGGCAATGATATTCAGTGTGTTTGCAGCGTTTCTCCGTCTTAAGCCTTCTGCGATCGACGGAGCAATCAGCTTCAGCACGTTCGGGCCGACAGCTGTTGTGATGAGCGCCGCCTCATTCATCAGCCGATACAGCTCTTCGGGCTGACTGCCGCTGTTAATCGCGCTGACCGGGCCAATGACCTCTGATGAACGTCCCTCTTCTGCCAGTTCGACTGTGTATTCTTTTTTTTCGTTGAGGAGGCTGACCATCGTGTCGTTTACATCCGCAAACACCACATCATAGCCGGAGTGGTGAAGCAGCGCGCCGATAAACCCTCTCCCAATATTCCCCGCACCGAAATGTAAGGCGATCATGTCAGTTCACCTCGTTGAAAATGGCGATCAAATCTTCTTCGCTTTTAGCGGAGATCAGGCGTTCAATATTTTCTTCTTCTGAGCAGATAATGGCGATGTTAGACAAAATGTCTAAATGCTCATTATTTTTACCCGCAATGCCGAATACCACTTTTGCCGTGTTGCCTTCTCCGTACTCAACACCCTCTGGAATCTGTATGATTGAAATCCCAGAGTGAAGCACTTCGCTTTTCGCTTCTTCTGTGCCGTGTGGAATGGCAATGAAATTCCCCATAAACGTAGAAGACGTTTCTTCACGTTCAAACATTTTGCTAATGTAATCCTCTGTCACGTAGCCGTTGTCAATCAGCGTCTGGCCTGCCAATTTGATGGCCTCTTCTTTTGATGATACCGTTTGATTGAGTTTAATATTTTCCTTTGCGAGTACTTGCATGAGTATCACTCTCTTTCTATAAGATTACTTTTTCAGCTTTTCAATCAGCTCGTCGTATTTCGGGCTGTTTAAGAAGTTATCCACTGATATGTGTGTCGCGTTCGGCAGCTTTGCTTTCGCGCGATCTGTTAAATCTTTGTGGGTGATGACAATATCCGCATCGCTTGGCAGAGTGTTAATGGCCGTGTTGGTCACACTAATGTCAAGTTCTGCTTTTTTCACCTTGTTTCTTAAGATGGATGCCCCCATCGCACTTGATCCCATTCCCGCATCACATGCAAAGATAATTTTGTTCACGCTTTCAGGAGACAGCTCAGACGCTTCCTCTGCTTTGGCTTGTTCCGCATCTAAAGCAGCTGCTGCCTGGCTTTTCTTCCCCTTCATGGACTGCATTTTTTCTGTTGCGGCAGCCAGGTCTTCTTCACTAGCTTTTGAGGATTTCAGGATCACTGCTGAAACGATGAACGATACAGCTGCAGCGACCAATACACCCGCTAATACGCCGAAATAGCCTCCTCTTGGCGTCATTGCCATCAATGCGATAATGCTTCCCGGTGACGCTGCCGCGACAAGTCCGGCATTAAAGATCGTAAACGTTAAGAGTCCGCTTGCTCCGCCGGCAATGGCTGCGAGAATCAGGGCCGGTTTCATCAGAATGTACGGGAAGTAAATCTCGTGAATCCCGCCGAAGAAATGGATGATCGCCGCACCAGGAGCCGTTGATTTTGAAGATCCTTTGCCAAAGAACATGTACGCCAGCAAAATGCCGAGCCCCGGTCCAGGGTTTGCTTCTACTAAAAACAGAATTGATTTTCCTGTTTGGGATGCTTGCTCGATTCCGATCGGGCTTAAGATTCCATGGTTAATGGCGTTGTTGAGGAACAACACTTTCGCCGGTTCTACAAAAACACTGGCTATCGGCAGTAAATTCGCGTGTACAATGACTTCCACACCAGCCGCCAGCAATTTATTTAGCGTCAGGACAACCGGGCCGATGGCGTAAAACGCGAGAATCGTTAAAGCCGCGCCGACAATCCCTGCCGTAAAGTTGTTGATCAGCATTTCAAAGCCTTGTTTGACTTTATCCTTGAATAATTTATCAGTCTGTTTAATGAGGTATCCGCCAAGCGGTCCCATAATCATTGCGCCTAAAAACATTGGAATATCCGATCCGACAATCACCCCAATTGCCGCTGTCGCTCCGACAACTCCGCCGCGGTGGTCGTAGATCATTTTTCCGCCTGTATACGCTATCAAAAGCGGCAATAAATACGTAATCATCGGGCTGACCAGCGTGTTCAGCTGTTCATTCGGAAACCATCCTGCCGGAATAAACAACGCGGTAATGATACCCCACGCGATAAACGCGCCGATATTCGGCATGATCATTCCGCTCAAATAACTCCCAAAGCGCTGCACTTTCACTTTCATGCCGCCTTGCTGCTGTTCTTGCTGCTGCATATATAAACCCTCCCTGTTTTGTTTGTCGCTGTAAGATACAAAAATATGCTCAGAGAATGATGCTTCCCTTTGACTCTATGTTAAAACGCTTACAGTCCCTATACAATTGAAAGTAAAGAGGACTTTGGCACATGACTGTGACAATTTTTTAAAAATAAAAAGGCTCCTGGTTTCAGGAGCCTTTTCTTTTTCCTCTATAAATAATGTTGCCGTTTTGAATCACGTACTTTGCGATCATTCGCTCACTCACAATAAAAACGGGATAGGCGCACACAAGCGCAAAAACAGCCATTGGCACGTGCTGTACGGCCGGCAGCATTGAACCTGCCGCATTGCGGAGGAGCAGCAAAAGATAAATGAGCAGCACAATGGCCGCTAATGATACCAGCATAATCGGAGCTGATACTTTATATTCATAAAGCCGTTCCCGGCAGTGTCCGCAGCGAAATTGACAAGGCACATTTGATGATCTGACCATGTCGCCTGTCAAAGGTTTGCCGCAGTTCGGGCATGGTGTTTCTTTCATAGGGTATTCCTCACTTTCTATTCCATATGTCTATTATACCAGAGTCTCTTCTGTTTCGTTTTGTTGCTGTTCAACACATTTTCACATTTTTTATCATCAGCTTACTTGTCTCTGTCTCTAAAATCCTCTACGCTTAAATAGATCTTAATGAAGAGGGTGTATGAATGCTTCCGATTAATAGACAGCAACACATACTGAAGTGGCTGAAAGAAGAAGGCGCGCTCAGAATTTCTGACATCAGCGCAAAGTTTGGCGTTTCGGAAATGACGGTATACAGAGATGTCAATCAGCTGGTTCAGTCAAATCAGGTCATTAAAACGGCCGGCGGCATCACGCTCCCCGCCAGAACACCTCAAACGGATCATATGTGCAGCTATTGCTTGAAGCCCGTCAATCAAGCTCATTCGGTTCAGATGATTACGGTAAACCAAGACATTGAACAGCTATGCTGCGCACATTGTGCGTTTTTGCGTTATGCCGATAAAACGGAAGAGGTTTCACACTTGATTTGCAGAGATTTTCTGTTACAGACAACCGTCAGTGCCGGTTCGGCTTATTTCGTCGTAAATGCTGAATTAAACCTGCACTGCTGCCAGCCGCAGGCCATTCCGTTTGCGACACTTGACCATGCCGAACGATTTCAAAAAGGATTCGGCGGAGCCGTCCGCACTTTCGACCAAGCGCTGGAAGACATGCTTCAAGACAGAAAGAAACGCTGCACCTGCACCAAGAAATAACACAACACATACAGCGGAAGGTGGTGTCTGAGTGATGAAGCGAAACAGATGGTGGATCATCCTTCTGCTTTTTCTTGTTTTCCTGCCGAAAACAAGCTTTGCTCACGCCTATATTGTCAAATCTTCACCTGGGGAAAACAGCGAATTAAAAAGCGCCCCTGCGCAGGTGGAAATCGAATTTAATGAACCGATTGAAGAAGGGTTTCATTACATTAAAGTCTATAATTCAAACGGCGACCGTGTGGATACGGACAAGACTGAAATCAGAAAAGATAATCATCACATCATGACAGTGAAGCTGAAGAAGAATCTGCCTAAAGATGTGTACAGAGCGGAATGGAATGCCGTATCCGCGGACGGGCATCCTGTTTCCGGCGTCATTCCGTTCAGTATCGGGAAAGCGGATGGCGGATTCAGCAGCCAAAAAGCAGCCGATTCAGCGCTGAATCCGGGAACAGCAGCAGATCGCGCGATTCTGTATACAGCCCTATCTCTGTTTATCGGAACGGTTTTCTTCCATCTTTTCTGGTATAAAGGGAAATCAGAACAGCTCGTCAAACGGACGAGACGTATCCTGACCGGCTCGATCGCAGCACTGGGTCTGGCGCTTTTGCTTCAGCTTCCGATTCAGACAAAAGCTAACGCAGGCGGCGGCTGGGGCAGCGCATTCCAGCTGGGCTACATCAGAGAAACACTGTTTGAGACAGCAGGCGGCTCCATTTGGATCATACAGGCCGCGCTGTTCGTGCTGCTCGCATTGTCTGTAATCCCTGCGATACGGAAAAACCGCTTTTCATCCTTTGGCTATTGGACAGCGCCGCTCATTTTCTTTTTCGGTCTCCTGCTTGCCAAGGCGTTTACAGGGCATGCTGCTGTCGTTGAAGAAAAAACGGTCGGCATTTTGATGGATTTCCTTCATTTAACTTCCGCTTCCATCTGGGTCGGCGGAATAGCGGCACTTGTTTTGCTGCTCTCAAAAGAATGGAGGCAGCCTGACAAAACGCTCGCGTGGGAGACGGTCAGACGGTTCTCCCCATGGGCGCTCACTGCAGTCGGCGTCATTTTGTTTTCAGGCTTGCTCAATGGATTTTTCATCATTCGTTCAATGGATTCACTGTTCCATACAGCGTACGGCCAAGCTCTTTTAGTGAAAAGCGGGCTGTTTGTTTTCATGCTGGTCTTAGGTGCGTTTCATTTTCTGCTTACCAGAAAGCAGCGCCGCACAGGAATCAGCCAAACGTTGAAAGCGGAGTGGGCAATCGGCATCGCTGTATTGATCACAGCGGCCGTGTTTACAAGCCTGCCAAGCCCGCCTGAGCCAGCGCCGGAACCGTTCTACCAAACCAAAGCGATTGAGAACGGACAAAGCGTTTCTCTCAGCATCAGCCCAAACCAGCCCGGAAAAAATGTTTTTGAGCTGCGGGTCACCGACCATAACGGAGATCCCGTGAAAAACATCCAGCAAATCACGTTAACCGTTTATAAAACAGGCCTGTCAGGCAGCGAAAACAAAAGCACCTTTACATTAAAAGAAAAAACAAAAGGCGTCTTCCAGGATCAAAACCTGTCGATTAATGAAAAAGGAAACTGGAAGATCAAAGTCCACGGCCTAACCGGCGACTTTAACGAAATCAATATCATGTTTACAAAGACCAATTAAGGAGTGTTTACGTTGTTGAAAAAAATCGCATTGACACTATGTCCGGCTATTGTCGGCTTCCTCTTATTCTTTACGGCCCCTGCCAGCGCGCACGTTTCTGTAAAACCGGCTGAGTCTGCTGCAGGCTCTTGGGAAACATATACAATGAAGGTTCCTTCTGAGAAAAATCTGCCGACAACGAAGGTTGTCCTCAAAATGCCGAAGGATGTTGAATTCCAGCAATATGAGCCAATTCCGGGCTGGAAGGTTTCCACTCAAAAACATGATGACAAATCAGTGTCCGTGACATGGGAGGCGACTGACGGAGGCATTCAGGAAGGACAGTTCCAGCAGTTTACCTTTGTTGCCAAAAACCCTGATAAAGCGGGGGAAGCTGCTTGGGACGCATACCAATATTACAAAGACGGCAGCATTGTTGAGTGGACAGGTGACGAGGATGCCGATACACCTCATTCCATTACAAACATCACGTCTGCAAAACAAGTGACAGATGAGCACGGCGCCACGAAAACAGAAGACGATTCCGAAAACTCAGGTTCTTCAGCTCTGGACATCACAGCGATTGTGCTGTCTGCGGCTGCTATTATTTTATCTGTAGCAGCACTTGTAAAGAAAAAGCGTGCCTAATAAAGAAAGCGATCCAGATGTCATGTCTGGGTCGCTTTTTATGTTTAACCGCGGCCTGCCTGGAAAGCAGGATATTTCGTCATTCCGCCGTCCGCAAACAACGTGATGCCTGTAACATAGCTGGATTCCTTCGAAGCAAGCCACACTGCCACTGCGGCAATCTCCTCCGGTTCGCCGATATAGCCCATCGGGATCATGCTCTCTACATCTGCTTTCTGTTTAGGGTCAGCGAATTTTTCAGCATTGATTGGCGTGTTGATCGCACCTGGCCCGATATTGTTGACGCGAATGCCTTTCGGCGCGTATTCCAAAGCCAACGTTTCAGACATCAGCTTAATTCCGCCTTTACTAGCTGCATAGTGGACAAATAACGGCCACGGAATCCTTTCATGCACGCTGGACATGTTGATGACATTTCCCTTGATATCGTTTTCTACGAAATATTTAATCGCTTCACGGCTTCCTAAAAAGGCACCTGTTAAGTTCGTGCCGATGACTTTATCCCAATCCTTGAGCGGCATTTCGTGAGACGGCACAGGATTTTCAAGACCGGCATTATTAATCATAATATCGAGTGTGCCGAACTCCTTGATTGCCGTTTGCACGATATTTTTTACATCTTCCTCTTTCGTGACATCTCCTTGGACGACAACAGCTTCACCGCCCGCCTTGATGACCTCTTCTTTTACCTCGTTCGGATCTTGTTTATTACTATAATAGTTGATAACCACTTTTGCCTGCTCCTTGCCGAAGCGAATGGCCATTGCCTTTCCGAGCCCTGAAGCAGCTCCTGTAATAGCGACGACTTTTCCTTTTAAATCCGGATACATATACATCCTCCTCCATTTGTTATGAATTTGTTTTGGCGATTCCTAAGAATACGGCAGCGGCAATAATCAGGATAATCCCGATCGCAATTGCTATAAGCTGGCGTTTCGTTTTCTTTTCACGCAGGATGAAAATACCGCCGAGCGTAGAAATGACAATTCCCATTTGTGAAAGGGAAAAGCTCGTTGCAACGCCGACTCGCGGCTGAGAAATAAACAAAAACATATTTCCGCCTGCCCAGATTAACCCTGGGAGAATATTTCTGATCGCATACTTGTTAAAGGGTTTGTGTCTATAGGTTAAAACTAACCCCCCGACCACCATGCCAATTGCCTGTGGCAGCAGCGCGGACCAGCCGGACACATTGAATAATCTAGCCACGACTACATAAACCAAATAACCAAGAGTCGAAACAAGGAGAATCAAAATGCCCTTTTTCAAATTGCTTGGCTCGCCCTCTTTTTTATCATTCTTATCTTCCAAGGACGTGAGAATGATTCCCACAATGATAAAGATCAAAGCGAGAACGCCAAGCGTAATCGCAATCGGTGTTGACCATTCGCGGAACACGATCACACCGAACAGCGAGGTGGAAACGAGCTGCATTCCTGTAGAAATCGGCATTGTTTTCGACACGCCCATCAATTGAATGCTTTTCAGCTGGTTGGCCTGTCCAAGTGACCAAAATAAGCCGGATACGATTCCAACAATAAAAATGCGAAGTGACAGAACGGGCTGAACAAAAAAGTAAATAACGATAGAAACAATGAGTGCCCCGATCGTCGTTCCCAGTGTCTGGCTGTACGGCCCGCCGCCTAATTTCACATTGAAGAGAACAATGCTCCCCCAAAACAAAGCCGGGAGAAGAGCCAATAATAAATCCATTGTTGGGGAACCTTCTTTCAAAATGTATTTGCTGTTATTTTGGCTGGAATTGTTGTGATTATTCGCCGGAACACAAAAAGAGCTGCCGGAAAATCCGGCAGCTCTCAGGAGCTTGCATTCTTTTATAAACCGATGGACAAATATTTTGTTTCAAGGTACGGCTCGATACCTTCTGAACCGCCTTCACGGCCAATGCCGCTTTCTTTCATTCCGCCGAATGGCGCTTGAACCGCTGACGGTCCGCCGTCATTCCAGCCGATAATGCCATACTCTAGATTCTCGGAAATATAGATGCCGCGGCGGTAGTTTTCTGTGAAGAAGTATGCAGCCAAGCCATACGGTGTATCGTTGGCAAGCTGAATCGCTTCATCAATATCAGAAAACGTGACGATCGGGGCGACCGGGCCGAATGTTTCCTCATGCATGATGTTCATGGACGTATCGACATCGGTGAGCACTGTCGGATTCACAAAGTAGCACCCTTTGTCATCGTTTCGGTCATATGTGCCCCCAGCAATCACTTTTGCGCCTTTTTCAACCGCATCATCTATTTGGCTGACGATTTTTTCGAAGCCTCGTTTGTTGATGATCGGTCCGACATTGACGCCTTCCTCAAGTCCATTTCCGACTTTCAGCTTAGACACTTGCTCGCTCAGTTTCGCAGCAAATTCATCCTTGATGGACTCATGAACGATCAGGCGGTTGGCACATACGCAGGTTTGGCCGGCGTTTCGGTATTTGGACGCCATCGCCTGTTCAACGGCAAGGTCAATGTCTGCATCTTCATCTACGATCAGCGGGGCATGTCCGCCGAGTTCCATTGAGACGTGCTTCACGGTGTCCGCGCTGTTTTTCATAAGGATTTTCCCTACAGGTGTTGAGCCTGTAAACGTGATTTTGCGGATTTTCGGACTGCTTGTGAACACATTTCCGATTTCTTCTCCATCACCGATCACAACCTGAAGAACATCCTTCGGAATGCCAGCTTCATATGCGAGGCGCGCTAGTTCATAAGCAGACAGCGGTGTGTCTGGCGCCGGCTTGATGATAAATGTACAGCCAGCGGCAAGAGCAGGCGCCGCTTTGCGTGTAATCATCGCATTCGGGAAATTCCAGGGCGTGATAGCAGCAACGGGGCCGACCGGCTGGCGTGTGACAACAATTCGTTTACCAGTTGTCGGGGCCGGGACCGTTCTTCCGTACACACGCTTCGCTTCCTCTGCGAACCATTCGATATAGCCTGCGCCGTAAAGTACCTCGCCGACTGCTTCCTGGTATGGTTTTCCGTTTTCCTTTGTAATTAAATCTGCAAGCTCTTCTTTATGTTCAACAATCAGCTCATACCATTTTTTCAAAAGAGACGCTCTTTCGTTCGCTGATGTTTTAGACCACGTTTTAAACGCTTGATGTGAACGTTCAATGGCTTCTTCTACCTCTGTGGCTGATTGCTGAGGAATCGTTTTGATCTCCTCGCCCGTAGCCGGGTTGTAGACCGTTAATTGATCTGGCATATTGAACATTCCTTTCTTTTCATGATTACTTAAAATGATAGCAGACCCAGCCGTTTTCTTTCCAATGATTAAGCTCGCAGGCCCGCCTCCAAGATACTGAGCCCTTCATTTAAAAGGCTGTCTGAGATGACGAGCGGTGTCAAAAAGCGGATGATATTACCGTTAATTCCCGCTGTCAGCAAAAGTAATCCGTTTTGATTCGCATAGGCCGCGATCGCTGCTGCTTTTGCTTTATCAGGCTCACGCGTGTCTGGATCCTTGACGATTTCGATTGCGGCCATCGCCCCGAGCCTGCGGATGTCACCGATGAACGGGAATTCTTCTTTCCACTCATACGCCTTGTCTTCAATGATTTTGCCAATTTCTTCAGATCGCTCATTCAGTCCTTCTTCTTCGATAATATCCAAGACTGCCAAAGCCGCCGCGCAGCCGAGCGGGCTGCCGGCATACGTGCCGCCCAGCTCCCCTGGCGCTGCCGCATCAAGCATTTCCGCACGCCCGATCACACCGCTTAATGGCAGGCCTGCCGCAAGCGATTTAGAAACCGTGATCAGATCGGGCACTACATCAAAGTGCTCAATTGCGAAATAAGTGCCAGTTCTGGCAAAGCCGGTTTGGATTTCATCAGCAACAAAAACAATGCCGTGTTCTTTGCAGAATGAAGCGACGTGCTGCACGAACCGTTTCGAAGGAATAATAAACCCGCCTTCTCCCTGCACTGGCTCCATCACGACACACGCCACCGTTTCAGGCGCCACTGAAGCGATAAAGAAATCATTGAATGCTTGAATGACCATATCGTCATAGCTTTCATCACTCATGCCGGCCGGCTTCTGATAATAATAAGGGAACGGCGCTTGATAAACCTCTGGCGCAAAAGGCCCGAAACCGAATTTATAAGGTTTTACCTTACTTGTCATGCTCATCGTCATATTCGTGCGTCCATGAAACCCGCGCGTAAACGAGACAACGCCTTGGCGCTTTGTATACTTTCTGGCAATTTTCACAGCGTTTTCGACCGCTTCTGCCCCTGAGTTAAGCAAAATCGCTTTTTTCTCATGGCTGCCCGGTGCAATGCCGCATAGTTTTTCGGCTAACTCGATATAAGACGGGTACATCATGACATTGAAGCCAGGATGAATCAGCTCCTCTGCCTGCCGCTTCACAGCCTCAACCACCTTCGGATGCGAGTGTCCGACATTTAACGTGCCGATGGCGCCTGCAAAATCAATAAATCTCCGGCCGTCCAGATCGTACAGCTCGGCCCCTTCTCCTTTGACCGCCAGACTGCGGTTGCCGTTGCTCACACCTTTTGACACAAATTGATCCCGTTTTTGCTGCCATTGTGCAGTTGTGATGCTTGCTGTTGTTTGACTCATATGAATATCCCCCTGTCGGTATTTTCTTATCATTCTGACTTCTCTTTGGTATGATGAAAAGTACCAATTATAACTTTTTGATGGTATCAGAAGGAGAAACTACAAATGGATATCACGATTACACTCGATCGTTCAGAACAAGCCGATTATATCTATCAGCAAATTTATCAAAAGCTGAAAAAAGAAATCCTCAGCCGCAATCTGCTGCCGCACTCGAAGGTTCCCTCCAAGCGGGAGCTGGCTGAAAATCTCAAGGTCAGCGTAAATTCAGTGAATTCAGCCTATCAGCAGCTGCTGGCTGAAGGGTATTTGTACGCCATTGAACGAAAGGGTTTCTTCGTGGAGGAGCTAGACATGTTTTCCGCCGAGGAGCACCCTCCATTTGCACTGCCGGATGACCTAAAAGAGATTCACATCGATCAGAGCGATTGGATATCGTTTTCACACATGAGTTCCGATACAGACCATTTTCCGATCAAAAGCTGGTTCCGCTGCGAGCAAAAAGCGGCCTCCCGTTCATACCGCACGCTCGGCGATATGTCACATCCGCAAGGGATATATGAAGTGAGAGCGGCCATTACCAGGCTCATTTCCCTGACGAGGGGTGTAAAATGCAGGCCGGAACAAATGATCATAGGGGCAGGCACACAGGTGCTCATGCAGCTGTTGACTGAGCTTTTACCCAAGGAAGCCGTGTATGCGATGGAGGAGCCTGGCTACAGGCGCATGTATCAGCTTTTGAAGAATGCCGGAAAACAAGTAAAGACGATCATGCTGGATGAAAAAGGCATGTCGATTGCTGAAATCACCAGACAGCAGCCTGATGTGCTGGTGACCACCCCGTCGCATCAGTTTCCGGCCGGAACGATTATGCCTGTATCCAGAAGAATTCAGCTGCTGAACTGGGCAGCCGAGGAGCCGCGCCGATA
This sequence comes from Bacillus sp. AMCV2, assembly GCF_056033925.1. Classification (NCBI taxonomy): domain Bacteria; kingdom Bacillati; phylum Bacillota; class Bacilli; order Caryophanales; family Bacillaceae; genus Bacillus; species Bacillus sp. AMCV2. The sequence goes on along the minus strand of NZ_JBVYIB010000002.1, from coordinate 434,251 downwards.
TATCATTGAGGACGATTATGATAGTGAATTCACATATGATGTAGACAGTATTCCGGCGCTGCAAAGCCTCGACCGTTTTCAAAATGTCATCTATATGGGAACCTTTTCAAAATCCCTTCTCCCCGGCTTGCGGATCAGCTATATGGTGTTGCCGCCTGAGCTGTTGAGGACATACAAACAGCGGGGCTATGATCTGCAGACTTGCTCATCACTTACACAGCTCACCTTGCAGGAATTTATCGAGTCTGGTGAATATCAGAAGCATATAAAAAAATTGAAGCAGCATTATAAAGAAAAGAGAGAACGCCTGATCACCGCTTTAGAAGCAGAGTTCAGCGGAGAGGTTACCGTAAAAGGGGCAAATGCGGGGCTGCATTTTGTTACCGAATTTGATACCAGGCGCACCGAACAAGACATCCTGTCACATGCTGCCGGGCTGCAGCTTGAAATATTCGGAATGAGCCGATTTAACTTGAAGAAAAACAAGCGGCAAACGGGCAGGCCCGCTCTCATTATCGGCTTTGCACGGCTGAAGGAAGAAGATATTCAGGAGGGTGTGCAGCGGCTTTTCAAAGCGGTTTACGGACATAAAAAAATCCCCGTTACAGGGGATTGATTCACCAGCGGTCCTGGTCTACATTCAGCACGGCTTCAAGCAGGCCCGGAAATGCCTTTTCAAGGTCTTCAGCGCGAAGCGAATAATACCGGCGCTTTCCTTCTATCCGAACTTGAGCGATACCTGATTCTCTCAAAACTTTAAAATGATGCGACAAAGTCGATTTGGCAACCTGCACATCTGCACAGGTGCTGCACGTTTTTTCTTTTGCTTCAGCTAATTGCTTGACGAGCTCTAAACGAAGCGGATCACTAAGTGCATGAAGAACCTTTGTCAGCTGCAATGTTTCTGTTTCTGGATGGTTTGGAATGTTCATGACACAAATGTATCACACAACAATTAGAATGACAATTTTACTATTTAAGGGTTTTTCCTTTACCTCATTTAGAATACATGTTACATTTAGTTCGATGAAATTCGAACAATAAATTCACATAACAACGGAGGAGATTTACATGATCGTATTACAAGCTTACATCAAAGTAAAACCAGAAAAACGCGAGGAATTTTTGAGCGAGGCTCAATCACTTGTTCAGCATTCAAGAGCTGAGGAAGGCAACGCGCAATACGACCTATTTGAAAAAGTAGGCGAAGAAAATACATTTGTCATGCTTGAAAAATGGAAAGATGAAGCGGCAATGAAATTCCATAACGAAACTGCGCATTTCCAAGGATTTGTCGCAAAAGGAAAAGAACTGCTGAGCGCTCCTCTTGATGTTGTCCGCACAGAGCTTAGCGAGTAAAGGAAGGGTGTCTCATATGAATGAAGTGATTAAATCTTTAACAGACCACCGCTCGATTCGCAGCTACACAGATGAGCCTGTAGCTCAGGAGCAATTGGACCAAATCATTGAAGCGGTGCAATCAGCCCCTTCTTCTATCAACGGACAGCAAGTGACTGTGATCACAGTCCAGGATAAAGAGCGCAAAAAGAAAATCTCCGAGCTGGCAGGCGGCCAGCCATGGATCGATCAAGCTCCTGTTTTCCTGCTGTTCTGCGCAGATTTCAACCGGGCCAAAATCGCGCTTGAAGATCTGCATGATTTCAAAATGGAAATCACAAATGGATTGGAATCTGTTCTTGTCGGCGCAGTAGACGCTGGTATTGCCCTCGGCACAGCAACAGCAGCGGCTGAGTCACTCGGACTTGGCACAGTTCCGATCGGTGCGGTTCGCGGAAACCCTCAAGAGCTGATCGAACTGCTTGAGCTTCCAAAATACGTGTTCCCTTTATCCGGCCTTGTCATTGGGCATCCTGCCGACCGTTCAGCGAAAAAACCGCGCTTGCCGCAGGAAGCTGTCAATCATCAGGAAACTTATTTGAATCAGGATGAGCTGACGTCTCACATTCAGGCATACGACGAACAGATGTCTGAATACATGAATAAACGGACAAACGGAAAAGAAACAAGAAATTGGTCACAGAGCATCGCTTCCTACTATGAGCGCCTGTACTATCCGCACATCCGTGAAATGCTTGAAAAACAAGGATTTAAAGTTGAAAAATAAGCTCTTATTCGGCCTGTCGGATTTTCCGGCAGGCCTTTCATTTACCCGGTTAAAATCCATTGACTTCTATTTTGTTTATTTGGTAAAATTTTTTCATAGTTACTCATTGGTTTTCTGTGAACCAATGGGTTTTCTAATGTTCAAGAAAGAAGGAAGCCATGAGATGCTTGATAAAAAAACAGATATCTTGTTAGCCGCGCGAAAGCTTTTTTCGGAAAAGGATTTTACGTCGGTTTCCATGCAGGCGATCGCAGAAGAATGTAAGATGTCAAAAGCTTCGATATATAAGCTGTTCCAATCTAAAGAAGATCTGCTTTTGGAGCTGCTGTCATTTAACCAGAAGCAAATGGTGGCCGCAGCCTCAAGACTTCAGGAAAATACCGCACTTACACCGGAGGAGCGTTTGACGCAAAAGGTCAAAATGGAACTGGAGGGCTTCAGGCGGAATCAGCAGTTTTTCAATATGATGACCTACGGAAACCCCAAGCTGCATAATGACCGGGTCAAACAGCATATCCATCAGACCAGATCGACGATTATCTGCTGGCACCGCGATTCGCTGATCCAGGCGTATGGAGAAACCATTCTCCCGTTTGTGTGGGATTTGGTCATCATTCTTCACGGCATGATGCGTGAGTTTTTAATGCTGATCAAAATCGAGGAAAAACCGCTTGAGCTTGACCCGATCGCAGAGTTTATCATCAGCACCCTCAATCAGATTATCAAAAACAGGGAAACCCGCCAGTCTCTTCTTCCGCCCGAAGCAATCGAGCTTTATATTCATTCAGCATCCTCCTACAAGCCAAAGGATAAATCAGTCCTATTATCGGAAAGCCTGAAAGAATTACATAAAGGCATCTCTTCCCTGTCCGCCGCGGACTATGACGTAGATGAACTGACTTCCGCAGCCGCTATGCTGGAGGAAGAAGCCAAGAAGGAAGAACCCCGCGCTTTTTTACTCAAATCACTGATTGGCTATCTGGAACAAACCGGTGTTTTAACACAGCCCGTTTCCATGTTAAAAACACTGTTAATTACTTAGAGAAAAGAAGGGATATGTATTGAACACAAGTATTGAACAAAAACCTTTTAACCGTTCTGTCATTGTCGGCATTTTGTTAGCCGGAGCGTTTGTGGCGATTTTGAACCAGACATTGTTGATTACCGCACTTCCCCATATCATGAGGGATTTCAATGTCGATGCCAACCAAGCACAATGGCTGACCACATCATTTATGTTAACCAACGGGATTTTAATTCCGATTACTGCGTTTTTAATTGAGAAATTCACAAGCCGGGCGCTGCTCATCACAGCAATGAGCATTTTCACTGCCGGAACAGTCGTCGGAGCGTTCGCGCCGAACTTCCCGGTTCTGCTGACAGCACGTATCATTCAAGCGGCTGGAGCCGGCATTATGATGCCGCTCATGCAGACTGTATTCCTGACAATCTTTCCGATTGAAAAGCGCGGCCAGGCTATGGGTATGGTCGGATTGGTCATCTCATTCGCGCCTGCGATCGGACCGACTCTTTCCGGATGGGCTGTCGAAGCTTTCTCTTGGAGATCATTGTTTTATATTATTCTTCCGTTTGCTGTGATTGATTTGATTCTTGCCAGCATCCTGATGAAAAACGTGACGACTTTAAGAAAAACACAGATTGATATTTTATCAGTCATCCTTTCAACATTTGGGTTCGGCGGCCTTCTATACGGCTTCTCAAGCGTCGGCTCTTACGGCTGGTCCAGTTCAACCGTCTTGATTTCACTGCTGGTGGGTGTCATCGCGCTGCTCTTGTTTATCACAAGACAAATGAAGCTTGAAAAACCGATGCTGGAATTCCGCGTCTTCACGTTTGGCGTTTTCAGCTTAACAACACTGCTGGGAACCCTCGTCTTTGCATTATTGATCGGTACGGAAACCATCCTGCCGCTTTATACACAAAATGTCAGAGACGTCACAGCTTTTGATACAGGGCTTATGCTCCTTCCGGGAGCCGTTGTGATGGGCTTTATGTCGCCGATTATCGGCAGAATTTTTGACCGTGTCGGCGGAAGAGGGCTGGCGATTGCCGGTTTCTGCATCATCTTCCTGACATCTCTGCCGTTTATGCAGCTGACTGACCATACATCACTCGCTTGGATTGTCGTTTTATACACTGTTCGTCTCTTAGGCACCGCCATGATCATGATGCCGGTGACAACAGCCGGAATCAACGCGCTTCCGCGCCACTTGATTCCGCACGGAACTGCGATGAACAACACGATTCGCCAAGTCGGCGGCTCGATCGGAACCGCACTATTGGTTTCCGTGATGAGCAACCAGGCGGCACATGCAGGCACGACAAATGTGAAGCACGCCGCCCTGCACGGCATGAACGCCGCTTTTATTGTGGCTGCCGTCATTGCACTTGTCGGCTTCCTTCTCTCATTCACATTAAAGAAACCTCAGCGCCCTGCCGAACAGCAGCCGGCACGCTGATTAACAAAAAAAGAGCCCCGCTACTTAGCGGAGGCTCTTTGTGGTTTTACTTATCTAAACCGTCTTTCACTTCTTTGATCATTTGCGCCATAGACTCAAGACCGCCTCCTGATAAGTACCAAGTAGCAGAATCAAGGTAGACGACATGATCATTTTTCACTGCGTTTACATTTTTCACATAATCATTTTCAACGACTTGTTTAGTAGATGATGTTTCACCGATCGCTGTACCGCGGTCAATGACAAACAGGTAATCCGGGTTTGTTTTTGAAATGTACTCGTAAGAAACACTTTGTCCGTGAGTAGACGCTTTGATGTTTTTATCAGCCGGTGTCACGCCGAACACGTCATGGATCAGGCCGTATCTTGATTTAGGACCGAATGCGCTGATCTTCCCATCGTTCGCCATGATGACGAGACCGTTTTTGTTAAGCTTTTCAGCCGTTTTCTTTACATCTGCGATTGAATGATCGATTTTTGCGAGTTCATCCTTCACTTCATCTTCTTTATCGAAGATCTTACCGATTGTTTCTGCGTCAGACTTAAATGATTCCATATACTTCGCTGTGTCTACGCCAAGGTAAATTGTCGGCGCAATTTTAGAGAATTCTTTGTAAGACTCAGATTGTCTTCCTGAGATAATGATCAAGTCAGGGTCTAAATCTGCCACTTTCTCGAAGTCTGGCTCTTTTAAGCTTCCGACGTCAGCATATTTGTCATCCTTGAATTTGGACAGATATTTAGGAAGGGCTTGTTTCGGCAGTCCCGCTACTTTATCATCAAGACCAAGTTTATCTAGTGTATCTAAGCTTCCAAAGTCAAATACGACAACTTTTTTAGGGCTCTTCGGTACTTTTGTTCCGTTTTTGTCCAGCTGGTGTTTCACCGTGATTTGTTCTTCCTTAGAATCAGAACCTTTGCTGCTTGTGCTTTGGTTTCCGCATGCAGAAATCACAACTGCCGTCACCAAAGCGATGAATAGTAATGCGAACTTTTTCATGCTCTTCACCTCTTCTATATATTAAGAAAAATAGACACCTATTCTTTGATTATCAATCGTCTGAATCGGGATGGTCATATCGTAGATTTCCTCAAGCACTGATGTTTCTATCATTTCTTCAGGCGGTCCTTCTTTTACGATTCGGCCGTTTTTCAAAGCGACGATATAGTCAGAATAGACTGAAGCAAAATTGATATCGTGAATGACGATCACGATCGTTTTTCCAAGCTCCTCTACCAGCCGTTTCAGCAGTTTCATAATTTCAACTGAGTGTTTCATATCCAGATTGTTCAGCGGCTCATCCAGAAAGATATAATCTGTGTCCTGGGCAATGACCATAGCGATAAATGCCCTTTGGCACTGTCCGCCGCTCAGCTGATCCAAGTATTTGTCTTGAATGTCTTCCAGCTTCATATAGCTAAGCGCCTGGTTGATATGAACCCAGTCTTCCTCTGTCAGCCGGCCCTGTGAGTACGGAAACCTGCCAAAACTAACGAGGTCTTTGATCGTGAGCCTGATATTGATTTGGTTCGCCTGCTTCAAAATGCTCATTTTCTTGGCAAGCTCTTTGCTGTCACATGCTCCAATCTCTTGTCCGTCTATGTAAATCTCGCCGGAATCTTTTTTGATCAGGCGGCTCATGATAGACAGCAGCGTACTTTTGCCGGCGCCGTTAGGACCGATAAACGAGGTGATTTTGCCCTTTTGAATCGTGACTGACGTCTCTTCAAGGACAACTTTCCCGCCATATTGTTTGCTTACATTTCTGACCTCTACCATGATTTATTCTCCTTTAACAGCAAGTAGATAAAATAAATCCCGCCGGCAAAATTAATAATGACGCTCAGCGTCGTTGAGAAGGTAAACACTTTCTCAACCACAAACTGCCCTCCGACCAGCGCAATGATGCTGATGAAAACGGAGCCTGCGATTAAGTATGAATGCTTATAGGTTTTCAGGAATTCTCTCGCCAGGTTGACGACCAGAAGGCCTAAAAACATAATCGGCCCGACTAGCGCTGTTGAAACAGAAACCAAAATCGCAACCACGATCAGCATCTGCTTCACCACTTTGTCGTAGTCAATGCCCAAATTCACGGCGTGCTCGCGTCCGAGCGACAGCACATCGAAAAATTTTGTAAAACGCCAGACATAAACGCCTGTCAGCAGGAAGATGATGAACGCGAGCCATAACAAATCCGTATTGATATTGTTAAAGCTGGCAAACATCTTGTCCTGCACAACTTGGAACTCGTTCGGATCAATCAGCATCTGCATAAAGGAAGACAGGCTGCTGAACAGCGTGCCAAACACGATTCCGATAAGCAGAAGGAAAAAGATATTTCTCCCCTCACCCTTGAACATGATCTGATACAAAACAAGAGAGAACAGGATCATCAGCAGAACAGATATGATAAAGTTGATGTTTTTATTCATGATGACCATATTCGCAGAACCGAACAAAAAGATAATGCCAGTCTGAATCAGCATGTAGAGAGAATCAAGGCCCAAAATGCTCGGCGTCAGGATGCGGTTGTTCGTAATCGTTTGAAAGATCATGGTCGAAAACGCAATCGCTCCCCCCGTCAGCACAATGGCTGCGACCTTTTTGATTCGTCTCGGCAGGGTGTAATCCCAATTGCCTAAGTCATAAAACAGAAACAAGCCGATACATACAATGGCTAAACCAACGAGCAAAGCTATTTTCATCTGGTTACGCATAAGCTTTTCTCCTTAACAGCATAAACAGGAAAATGCCGCTGCCGATGATTCCGACCATCAGGCCAATCGAGATTTCATAAGGGAAGATAATGATTCTGCCCAGTATATCGCAAAACAGCACAAACACCGCTCCCAACAGCGCAGTATGCGGCAGGCTGCTCTTCAGATTGTCTCCTCTGTAAATCGATACAATATTCGGGATGATTAAACCGAGAAACGGCAGCATACCGACAGTCAAAATGACAAGGGACGTGATCAGGGACACGATAATGAGCCCGATGTTCACAACCCGTTTGTACTTGAGGCCTAGGTTGACAGAAAAGCTTTCACCCATACCGGCCAATGTGAATTTATCCGCATACACATAGGCAATGATGACGAGCGGAATACTCAGATAAAGAAGCTCGTATCTTCCTTTCACGACTAAAGAGAAGTCTCCCTGCAGCCATGATGACACATTCTGGATCAAGTCATATTTATATGCGATAAATGTCGCGATTGAACTGACGATATTCCCGAGCATTAAACCGACAAGCGGAATAAAGATGGTGTCGTTAAACTTGATTCTTTCAAGGATTTTCATAAACAGAAAATTTCCTGCAAGGGCAAAGACAAACGCAATCAGCATTTTGATTAAAGGACTGGCGGATGTAAACAGCAGCAAGGAAATTAAAATGCCGAGCCTCGCCCAATCCATCGTGCCGGCCGTCGTCGGTGACACGAATTTATTTCTGCTGATCTGTTGCATAATCAAACCGCAGATGCTCATGCTTAATCCCGCGATGACAATGCTGATCAATCGCGGCAAACGGCTTGCAAACAGCGTTGACGCCTCTTGTTTGCTTAAATCGAAGAGATCAAGCGGCGAAAGATCTTCTACACCGATAAATACAGATGTGACTGCTAATATGATAAGTAGAATAAATAAGTAACGTAGCTTCATGCTGCCTCCTTACATCCTTACAGCAAAAAGAACGTATCTCCTACTCCGCAAGGACTCAAAACAATATGGCCATATAGTAATTGATTATCATTATCATTTACATATTACCATTTTTCTAGGGTTAGTCAATATTCTTTAAAAATATTAACCTAGTCATTTATCCATTTTACTAATCATTCTGACCATTTTCCATCTCAAAACGTTAGGCTGTTTACCATATTTATCTTTATAACGCAGGTATACGGTCAGCAAACTTGACATTATTCCTTGTGAGAAATACAAATGTTCTCTCCAGAAAGAAATTAACCCTTGATTTACAGGACTGAAAGAGAGATAATAAATACTAAATTTGTGTGAAAATTTTAAACATTAGGAGATGTAAACATGAAGGTCGTTAAATTCGGAGGCAGCTCACTTGCTTCAGGCGCCCAGCTTGACAAGGTGTTTCACATCGTTACCTCAGACCCGGCACGGAAAGCTGTAGTCGTTTCAGCTCCGGGAAAACGCTATGCCGAGGATACGAAAGTGACTGATCTCTTAATCGCATGTGCAAAACAATATTTGGAAACAGGCAGCGCACCTGAACTGGCGGAAGCTGTTGTGGAACGGTACGCTCTCATCGCCAATGAGCTTCAGCTGGGGCAAAGCATTATCGAAAAAATCAGAGATGATCTGTTTACGCTTTTAGAAGGAGATAAAAGCAATCCCGAGCAATACCTTGACGCAGTCAAGGCCAGCGGGGAGGATAACAATGCCAAGCTGATTGCCGCTTATTTCCGCTATAAAGGCGTCAAAGCGGAATATGTAAACCCGAAGGATGCCGGCCTCTTTGTGACAAATGAACCCGGCAACGCGCAAGTTCTTCCTGAATCCTATCAAAACCTCTATCGTCTTCGGGAACGTGACGGACTCATCATTTTTCCCGGTTTTTTCGGATTCAGCAAGGATGGCGATGTGATCACATTCTCACGGAGCGGTTCTGATATTACCGGTTCGATTCTTGCCAACGGACTTCAAGCCGATTTGTACGAAAACTTTACAGACGTAGACGCTGTGTATTCTGTCAATCCGTCCTTCGTTCAGAATCCAAAGGAAATCAGCGAGCTGACATACAGAGAGATGCGGGAGCTGTCCTACGCGGGTTTTTCAGTGTTTCATGATGAAGCGCTCATTCCGGCATTCAGAGCGGGGATTCCTGTTCAGATCAAAAATACGAACAACCCCTCAGCCGAAGGCACCCGCGTCGTCAGCAAGCGGGATAACACAAACGGGCCTGTCGTCGGCATTGCCAGCGACACTGGTTTTTGCAGCATTTATATCAGCAAGTATCTCATGAACAGAGAAATCGGTTTTGGCCGCAGAGCCCTTCAAATCCTGGAGGAGCATGGTTTGACGTATGAGCATGTTCCATCGGGAATCGATGACATGACGATCATTTTACGGCAGGGGCAAATGGATGCCGTCACTGAGCGCAGCGTCATCAAACGGATCGAAGAGGATTTGCATGCCGATGAAGTCATCGTCGAGCATCATCTCGCCCTGATTATGGTTGTAGGGGAAGCGATGCGCCACAATGTCGGTACAACGGCAAGAGCCGCCAAAGCATTATCAGAGGCACAGGTGAATATCGAAATGATCAATCAGGGATCTTCTGAAGTAAGCATGATGTTTGGCGTAAAAGAAGCCGAAGAAAGAAAAGCCGTTCAAGCGTTATACCAGGAATTTTTCGCGGGCGTGCTGATCTCTTAATCGTACATAAATAGCGGGCGGCAGCGCCCGCTATTTTTTATATCACCTTCATATAGCCTGATTGTTCATTTTTTCTCTTGTCCACTATTATCCCTGCCAAATGGATCGGTTCAGCATATCTTATAGTATCCTTCATAGGGAGGTGAAACCTTATGTCAGGATACTCTAACGGCGGCGGTTACGGCGGCATCAGTTCTTTCGCTTTAATCGTTGTATTGTTTATTCTTTTAATTATCGTAGGGACTGCGTTTGTTGGCGGCTACTAAGCTGCTGACCGTCTCTGCGGGACCCTGTCCGCCACAGTTTTGCAGCATTTGCTGAAGCAATCTCGCAAGGAGGTGCACAAAATGTCAGGTTACGGAACTTCTTTCGCTTTGATTGTTGTGTTATTTATCCTCTTGATCATTGTGGGAACTGCATTTGTAGGAGGCTACTAAATAAACGTAATCTCCATGAAGGCGGCACCGCAAGACTATGTCTTGCGGTGTTTTTTTGAAAAGAAAAACCCCTTCTCGCTAATGAGAAGGGGCTTGTTCTTACGTCATTCCTCTTTCTGTCACATGAAAGTCGAGTGCTTCCGCATTAGCAGAAACGCCAGCCGCTGTAAAAATCGCGGCTGCGGCCAAACAAATAACAAACAACTTAGATTTCAATTTCATACAAACCTTCACTCCTTTGTATTTGTTTTCTTGCCTCTTCAACTTGTAGAAAATAGGAAGCAGACAGTTTAAACCATTTCTGTTCATAGTAGTATTTTGCTACTTCTAGGGCTAAATCCTCTATATCAGCGTACATATTTTTATTTTTTAAGTATTGGAAACATCGTTCGATTCCTTCTTCATTGGGCTGATCCTGATATAGGGATTGCAAAAACTCGAATTTTACGGCATAGTCTGCATCGTCTGTTTCTTTAGCATATTCATAGCCCCGCTTGTGATATTCCGAAGCTTTATCATGTTTTCCCTGTTTATAATAAATCAGGGTGATTAAAAAATAGGCTTGCGGGAGAGAATTGACGATCCTGCTGCTTTCAAACGTGGAGACCGCTTTTTCAAAGTAATCAATGGCAGGGTCTAGAAGGTCTTGATTGTAATAGCATAATCCGAGATTGTAGTATGCTCTTCCGACCAGCTGGGCTTTTTGTTCCGCTTGGGCCATATTGAGCGCCAATTTGAAATGGCGTGCGGCTTGTTCGAAATTTCTTTCATCCATCAGGTTGACCCCGAACACGAAATGGCATTGAATGATTCTCACATTATAGGTTTCCTGCTCCACGTAAATTTCATAAGCGTTTTTTATATTAATCAATGAAAAATACGTTTGCTTCATATAATAATAAGCTTCCGCGATTTTAAAATAGAATTCAGCCCGTTCAATATGGTCTGCGACAAAGGAGAGCTTTTTCTCCGCCTGTTTATAGTATGTAATGGCAGAAATAAATTCCCGCTTATCAAACTCATACATCCCGCGAAAAAAATTCACGTAATAGTCGAGCAGCCCTTTGAGATCTGCCTGGTTGCTGTCAATGTTTCTTGATAATTCAGACAGGCTTGGCTGGTCTTCGATATTTAATTTCTCTAACGGCTCAAGATAATCCAGCATAAGCTGGTGCCGGAATTCCATTAGTGAATAATAAAGCAGCAAGTTGGAATCATGCTGCATGTGTTTCAGTTCCTGCTGGATTTCAGCTTTTAACACTTCGGCATCCGGCACGCTGAATGTCCGGATATATCTGTACCACTCGTTAATTTTTTGACCGACCGCTGAAGAAGGAATTACCCCGCTCTTCATTCCTTCACCCTCTCCCATCAAAAACTGTTTATGTCATATTTTATCATGTTTATAGACCGTCCCAACCCGAAAAACACGCAATCTTTGTTTTCGGGAGCACGCAATAAACCGAAGCGGTGTATAAAAAAGGCGGCTCCATCAGATGATGCCGCCGCCCTGTATGCTATTGCTGTTTTGCCGTTAAAGGAAGGCGGATGATAAACTTTGTGCCTTTCCCTTCTTCACTCTTGATTTCTACTGTGCCCTGGTGCATTTCAATGAGCTGCTTGACGATCGAGAGACCGAGTCCGTATTCACCGTATGCCGTGTTCGTTCTTGAAATATCTGCTTTATAGAATCGCTCCCATATATGCTCAATATCCTCTTTTGGAATGCCGATACCCGTGTCTTCAATTTCAATAATCGTCTCTTTATAACCTTCCATTCCGCGCAGCCAAATGTCACCGTTTTGCGTAAATTGGATGCTGTTTTTCGTAATGTTGACGAGAATTTGAATGAACCGGTCATAATCGGCATGTACGATGACGTGATCCTCTACTTGGATCATCAGCTTGTTTTGTTTTTCTTCCGCCTGCTGCTGCAAGTGCTCTTTCACGATTTCAAACACCTCGATCAGAGGAACGTCTAGCTTGTTCAAGGTAATTTGCTGGGATCTGATTTTTTCATAATCCAGATTTTCTTTTACGAGCCGCAGCATGCGCTTCGTTTCCTCACTGATCAGCGAGAAGCATTTATCCTTCTTATCCTCAGGAATCGTATGGCTGTTCAGCCCTTCAACCAAACCGTTGATCGTCGTCAGCGGTGTTTTTAATTCATGTGACACGTCAGCGATAAACTGCCTTCTCCGCTTCTCGAGGCGATCGATTTCATCCCTTGACTGCTTTAGTTTTTTCGCCATGATATTAAAGTCAGACGCCAGTACGCCGATTTCGTCCCCGTAGCTGTTTTCCAAATGGATGTCATAATCGCCGGAAGCCACTTTATCTGTCGCTTCTCTCAGTTTTTGAATCCGCTTGACATGGAATTTGGACAGAAGCCAGCTTACGAGAATCGTAATCACAAGCGTGCTGATCACAGCGTAAAACATATAGAGATTGACCTGATTGACCATCTGTTCAACGCCGCTGATCGGAGAAATCAGCAGAACGGCGCCTTTAAATTCGTTCTGAACAAATATAGGCTGCGCCACAAGTGATACTTCATCATCAAAACGGCCATCTGCCCTGATCATGACAGTCTGCCCTTTTTTTAGCTTATTCCATTCTGATTTCTTCAGCTGTTCCCTTGGTGGGTGATGAAAGCCTTCAGGAAGAAAATAAGGCTGTTGCTCTTCATTAAAGATGATAAACTGCGTCTTTCTTGTGCTTAACATGTCCTGATAAGGATAGAGCCTGCGCATGTCCACCTGGCCAGCTTGGAATTCATTTGCAATCTGCACCGCATATGACGTCAATTCCTCTACTTTGTTTTGATAGGCAAATTCCTTCACAAAGTGGGAAAACAGAGAAATGATAATGACAAATGCTAAAATCAAAATGCTGATGTGGCTTAGCAGCAGCTGATATAAATATTTAATCTTCATCAAATTTATACCCTACTCCCCAAACAGTATACAGGAAAGGCTTGTCCTCGCTGGCAAGCTTTTTCCTTAGCCGTTTGATATGAACGTCAACCGTTCGTTCATCTCCATAAAACTGATAGCCCCATACCTGCTCGAGCAGCTGTTCTCTGGAGAACACCTGCCGCGGATTTTGGACAAGGTAATAAAGCAGATCGAATTCCTTCGGCGTGAGATTTTCTACAGGCTCTCCGTTTAATAATACTTCTCTCGTCTTCTTATTAATGGTAAAGCATTCTGATTCGATCATATCTTCATCAATAACAGCTTTGCCTGTCGCCTTGTATCTTCTGATGACGGCTTTGATGCGGGCAACCAATGTCAGCGGGCTGAACGGCTTTGTGACATAATCGTCCGCCCCCATCTCAAACCCGATGACCTGATCTGATTCAGTGTCTTTGGCAGTCAGCATGATAATCGGCACCGTGCTTGTCTCTCTAATTTTTCTGCAGATGGTCACGCCGTCCATAGATGGAAGCATGATATCCAAAATGATCAGATCCCAATTTTCTTCCGTAAAACGCTGGTACCCTTCTAACCCGTCATGAACGAATTCCGCTTCAAAACCTTCTTTAAAAAAGAACATCTCCGTCATCGTACATACACTAACATTATCTTCTATCATTAATATTTTCATTATATCCTCCGGTTGTTTTGATGCTTTTTTATATAATAGCACCATTTTAAACAGAAGGTTTTGCGTTTCACAATTGTTAGTTTTTATTTCATCAACTAGAAATAGATTGTTCATATTTTTTTCATACCTTTGGACTACTATTAATTTATCAGCAAGAGGCGCGCCCCACAGGTGGCCTTATCCATAAAAAAACCTATACGGAGGAACATAAATGAACTTTATCAAACGGGCCTTTTGGAATATGAAGGCTAAAAAGGGAAAAACGTTATTGCAATTATTTGTGTTTACAGTCATATGTGTCTTTGTTCTATCAGGACTCACCATCCAGTCTGCAGCACAAAAATCAAGCGAACTGGCCAGACAGGAATTTGGCGGAAGCGTGACACTTCAGGTTGACCGCCAAAAGCAAATGGAAAAACAGCAGGACAGCGGTGAAAAACGCAGCTTCGAATCAACACAGATCAAAGTGTCTGATGCGAATAAGCTTGCAGCGCTTGATCATGTGAAGAGCTACAATTACACCACATCAGCTTCAGCCAACGCAGGAAACTTTGATGCGATTGAAAGCTCTAGTTCAAGTGATTCCAGCTCCAGCAGTTCAAGCTCAAACGCTAAAAACAGCCAAGGCGGCGGACAAGGCGGACCGCAAATGGTGCAAGCCGATCTTTCGATTGAAGGTGTCATCAGCACAGCATTAGTTGATGACTTCTCTGACGGAGATTCAAAAATCACTGACGGACGCGCGATTACAAAATCAGATGTCGGCAAAAAAGTAACAGTGATCAACGAAACATTAGCGGAAGAAAATGATTTAAGCGTTGGCGATTCGATCACAATTGAATCAGCAACAGATGAGGATACAACAGTAAAGCTGAAGATCGTCGGTATTTATAAAACAACATCTTCAGGTGATGACCAAGCCCAAAATTTCTCTTTCTTAAATCCTTATAACAAGCTTTATACGCCTTACACAGCAACAGCGGCGCTGAAAGGCGACGACTATAAAAATACGATTGACTCAGCCGTTTACTATATGGACGACGCGAAAAATATGGATGCTTTCGTAAAAGCAGCGAAGAAAACATCAATTGACTTCGATACGTACACACTGAATACAAACGATCAGCTTTACCAGCAAATGGTCGGCCCGATTGAAAATGTGGCTTCTTTCTCTAAAAACGTGGTGTATCTTGTATCAGTGGCAGGCGCCGTCATCCTTGGCCTGATTGTCATGATGTCAATCAGGGAGCGCAAATACGAAATGGGCGTGTTATTGGCCATCGGTGAAAAACGATGGAAATTGATTGGACAGTTCTTGACTGAGATTCTGATTGTGGCCGTTTTCGCTATCGGTCTTGCATCTGTGACGGGAAATCTCGTCGCGAATCAGCTTGGAAATCAGCTTTTATCCCAGCAGATCAGTTCATCAACCGATTCAACGCAAACCGCAAGCGGACAAATGCCCGGCGGCGGTGGCGGCATGGGCGGCGGAATGTTCGGCCACAGTTCATCAAACGTGGACGTTATCGATTCACTGAACGTCGCGGTTTCTATGAACGACATGCTTATTCTTGGCGGGATCGGCATCCTTATCGCAATCATTGCAACATTGCTGCCGTCAATTTCAGTCCTGCGGCTTCATCCGAAAACGATATTGACAAAACAGGAATAGAAAGAGGCGGAACCTATGAGCTTATTAGAATTTCAACAAGTCGGCTACTGGTATAAAGACAAAAGCCAGCCATTGTTTCAGGATATTAACATCAGCTTTCAAAAAGGCAAATTCTACACAATCGTCGGCACATCAGGGACGGGGAAAACCACTTTCCTATCTCTGGCAGGCGGACTTGACGCACCAAAAGAAGGAAACATCCTTTACGACGGAAAAGCTGTTTCCAAAATCGGCTTAACCAATTTCAGAAATCAATATGTATCAATCGTCTTTCAGGCGTACAACCTGCTCCCGTATATGACGGCTTTGCAGAACGTCACAACCGCTATGGAAATCACAGGTTCTAAAGAAAAGAACAAAGAATCATATGCGCTTGACATGCTGCAGAAGGTTGGCATCAACGAAAAACAAGCCCGGCAAAAAGTGCTCACACTGAGCGGCGGACAGCAGCAGCGGGTATCAATTACAAGGGCTTTCTGCTGTGACACGGATCTTATCGTAGCCGATGAACCGACCGGAAACCTTGATGAGGACACATCAAAAGAGATCGTACGGCTCTTTCAAGATCTGGCGCACAAAGAAAATAAATGCGTCATTATGGTGACGCACGATGAACAAATTGCAAAAGTGTCAGACATCAATATCAGACTTTCAAGAGGAAGCTTTACTGTGAAGGAAAACGTCGCAGTCGTATAACAAAACGCGCCTCTGCCAGTGCAGACAGGGGCGCACCCTATATCCCCCTTTTATATAGAAGTGAACATAAAAAGAGCGGCGGCTGCATCCCCCCGCTCTTTTTATCATTTTTTTGCTTCCGCCCCTTTTGACTTCTCTCTTCGTTTCTTTTTCCAAACAGCCACAATAAACAGAAAGAGCGGAAACAATAATTGAAAAGGCAAATGAATATACAGCGGCACCACTTTCAAGCCTTCGTTCAAGTGCTCTGAAAAGTTAGTAGCGATCGTTATAGAAAGGATTAAGATGCCCAATCCCATCGGATAAGCCAATTGAGAGGGGTTCTTTTCCTTAAAGAGCGTAGATGTCCCAACCACAGTGGCATATAAGTAGAGGCTGACCTTAAAGAAGCCGCCGATGATCAGCGCCAGCATAAAAAAGACATCGAGCCGGTCTAAAAATTCTTCGACCTTGATTGTCTGAATCGTACTTAAAAGCGGGAACTGGGATCTGAGTGTAAGATCAACATCAAGCACGCTGATATTAATCGCCACGGTGAGCGCCACAACCAATCCGCTAATAGCCATGGCGATCATCCCCACTTTTTTCACATCTTTTCTGTCATTCAGGTTAGGGAAAATCATCACAAATAAAACGACTTCGCCAAACGGAACGTACATGGTCTGAGTGAAAACAGAGTAAAGGACAGGAGAAATGCCGTCTGCCAAAACCGGTTTTAAGTTATGCGGGTCTATAGAACCTGAGACAACAATCAGCAAGAGGCCGATTGCGCCCAGTAAATACATGGCTCCGAAAAGCAGCTCAGCCGCGCGGGCGAGCACTTCGATTCCTTTTCTTACGGCGTATATGCTAACTACCACTAACAAACCATTTACAATAATGATAGGTGTATCATGATAAGCAAATGTCAGCAACATTTCTCCAAAGTCACGCAGGACCCTTGCGGCAATATAGGCAAAGTACAAGATATAGAGAAATGAAAACAGCCAGCTCAGCTTGGTTCCCAGCATATCATCCATATATTCTTTCGGAGAAGAATTCGGGTAACATTGATAAATGCCTTGATACAAATAGAAAAGAAACAAACCGGCTGCACACCCCAACAGAACTGCAATCCAAGCATCCCTGCCCGCCATTGATCCCGGTGTAATCAATAAGGAGCTGCCCAGCTCAAAAATGATAATCATGACAAACAGTTGCCTGATGCTTATTCTGGCTTTTTCCATCTGTCACTTCCCCTTTCTCCAGACCTAATCATCTTTAAACTGGTGTTTGATCGGATTGTTTCGCAATCCCGTTCTTCTGATATACGTCTCGGCCTTCACATCGATAGGCAGTTCGGGCAAATATTCTTTGTCCCATGTGTCCTTCATTTTCTCCCACTGCTCCGGATACTTTCTATATATCGTGTCACCAAAACCGACAAAATCTATCTTATTCTTCTTGATCATTTTCACAGTATGGCTGATTTCCTTTTCAAGCTCTTTGTTGAGCGCTTTTTCAATAGCGGCCAGCACCTTCGGATTAGACAATTGGAAAGGGTATTTGACAGCATCTATAATTCCTTCAACCGTCACTTTCACATGGATGTGCGGACGTCCGTTCCGCATACCAGGTACCAGCTTTGTATCTTGATGGGTAACCTGCAAGCTGACCGCATCTTTCGTCTTGCCCCAATCAGCATTAATAAACGTATGCTGGACCTTATTCATAAGCCAGACTGCCCCCACGCTTTCATCATCTTCAATCCAATACTTTAAATACCCGGCCTTATCAAAAACCGCCAAACCGTCTGCCTGAAGAATGGCTTTCGGGTCAGTCGCCTGCGTGTTTTCCATGCTGACTCCTTTTTTATCATCGCCAATCATCAAATAACCCGGAATAATCGGTGCCCTTGTGTCGCTGGCAAGTGTTTTCAAAACGTCCTGAATATTGGTTTTGACCACCCGTCCGTATTGCGCCTCCGTGAAATCGAGTGTTTTATTGACTTTGTTTGACGGAATTTTATCAATCGGAGTCAGGATTTTCACGATATTTTCTGCTTTTGTTTTATGGGCAACGACGAAGGTCGCCGTTGTCCTGAATTCCGTGTCCCGGTCAAGATTGTCTAATACAAAATCCAGCCCTTCCTCTTTCGCCAGCTTTTCGCTGATTACGACCAGGTTGGTATGGGCAAAATAAAGCCGCCGCGATACCTTCATGGAGGCTTTTCTGAGTGCTTCCGTCAAATTGTCGCCTTCAATCGAATAGACAGATACAGGCGGCCTGTCTCCAGCACCGCCTCCCTGAAGCCCGCCGGCGACATTTCCGGGATTGATAATTTGAAGATGCAGCACGTAGTTGCCTTCGTTTGTCCGATCGATGCCAATTGCCGAGATAATCGCAAGATCTGTCAGTTCCCGCTTATCCCAGCAGCCGGGCAGCACAATGACGCTCAAAATCATGAGAACGGCTAATAGACATTTACGTACCATTCTGATCCCCTTCTTCCAAATCTTTGTTCACCATTCCTCGTGAAGCGGCCGGCTCTGGGCGTTGATCTTGCCCCTGCCGCACCTTATCTTCCTTACTGACCGATTCCGGCCTTTTTTCATCGGCCCACCACGGAACACGGAAAAGCGCGTCCTTTACGCCTTGTGAAGAAAAAGGTGCAAGCGGCGACATATATGGAACGCCGAATGAACGAAGACTGCATAAGTGGACAAACATCATAATGATCCCTAAAATCAGCCCGTAAAAACCCAAAACAGCTGAGGCAATAATAAAAATAAACCGAATAAGCCGGGCTGAAATGGCCATCGCGAACGCAGGTGTTGCGAAGCTCGCAATCGCGGTGAGTGCAACGACAATAACCATTGCCGGGGAGACGATGCCAGCCTGTACGGCAGCCTGGCCGATTACGAGCGCGCCTACGATTGACACTGCCGAGCCGACAACCCGGGGCAGCCTGACTCCCGCTTCCCTCAGAATCTCAAAAGCAACCTCCATCGTCAGCGCCTCCACAACAGCCGGAAACGGAACAATTTCCCGCTGGGCCGCAATGACCACTAACAGCTGAGTCGGTATCATTTCTTGATGAAACGTCGTGGCTGCCACGTATACAGCCGGAGCCACAAGCGAAATGAAAAAGACTAAAACACGAAGAATCCGTATGCTTGTCGCAATGTCAAAACGTGAATAATAATCCTCAACAGACTGAAAAAATTGAACAAATAAGGCCGGAGCAATAAGCACAAACGGTGTTCCATCCACAATTATCGCGAATCTTCCTTCTAACAGATTTCCCGCTACAACATCAGGACGTTCTGTATGATACATGGTCGGAAATGTCGTAAAGGTTTCATCTTCAATCAGCTGCTCAATATATCCAGATTCCAAAATACTGTCAATATCTATTTTTTCTAGGCGCTGTTTCACTTCCTTCAGCACCTTTTCATCACATATTCCTTGAATGTACATGAGAGCGATATCCGTATTCGTAACAGAACCTTTTTTCATTTTTTCAACCCATAAATTCGGATTTTTAATGTATCGCCGGATCATGGAAATATTGGTTTGCAGAGACTCTGTAAACCCTTGGCGCGGGCCGCGGAATGACACCTGGGTGCTCGGCTCTTGGATGGAGCGCTGCTCTCCCCCTTGAGTGCTGCAAATCAAAGCTTCATCATAGCCATCTGCAAAAACGAGCGCATTGCCGAGCATTAACTCGGAAAAAAGCTTGCCCCAGCTCTTTTCCGCTTTCACTCCGCCCAGGGGGAGCGTTTTTTCAAGAATTTGCTGGATCGCATGGGAATTCTGGATAGACTCATCCTGTACCAAAGGATCGATTAACGACTCATGGATTGTGTTATTATCGACCAGGCCTGCAATATAAATAACAGCCAAATGGACATGATCCTGCTCCCCGATTTTAATCTCACGAATGATGACGTCAGAGCTGCTTCCGACTTCCTTTTTCGTTTCCGCTATATTCTTTGCCAAACTTGGAGAAATGAGAACCGGCCATTCTTTTTCTTGCTGCTGTTCCTGATTCCTTTCGTCTGTATTCTGCTTGTCTTTTGCATCGGTATTGTTCTTTTGCTTAGAAAATAAAGGCATACACAAATACCTTTCCTTGTCGTTTTCTCATATTCTTCCTTTTAAAATTGAGATTATGCATTAGGTTTAGATGCGGTATAACTTCTCCGCCAACGATAGACACTAAAAACGGAGGATGATGAAGCATGAAGATATTGGGCGTGACAGGAGTTATATTAATTTGTTTATTAGCTATTTCTGTATTGATGGACATGCTTCAAGGGTTCAGTTTAACAAAAGCCATTTATAACAATATGTCCAGCTTTAAGATGACAACATTTGCGGAATGGGTCGTGCTTTTATTTTTTGTTTTAGTACTTGTGAGAGAAATGTACGTGATCTATAAATCGAAAAAAAAGAACCCCTAGAGGGGGCGCTTTTTTCAGACAATAATATTGCCGTCTATTGTGTCACTGCTGTGTTTGTTGATGGTCCCTTTAAAAATGCGGTTGCCGATGATTTTAGAATTGGTTGCCGTGTTTGTTTGAATAGCTATCGCAGTGCCCGCGGAGAGGTTATTGATGGTGTTTCCTGAGATGATAGAGCCTGCCGAGCCATTGATATAAATCACAATCGGATTCCCGGCTGTTCTGTTGACTGAAATGGTATTATCAAAAATCTCATGCACACCGGCGCTGATATAGATGGTGACCAAAAGCGGAGATCTCTCTAAGTGGTTGCCGATAATTGAGGTTTTTGCACTTGTGGAGCAATAAATGGGGTAATTTTTGAACTCTTTAAATGTATTGTTTTTGATGATAGCGCCGGCATTGTTTGTGACGGAAACAGAATATGATTCCGGCACTACTTCAAACGCATCAGGATTCAGTGTATTCCCTTCAATCACCGCGTTCCCTTGAGCAATCCAAATGCCCCGGCTGAATTTTCTCAGGAGATTATCTTTAATGATCATATTGCCGCCGGAAACGTTCACACCGTCAACGACTTGAATGAGACAGTTATTCAGAAAAGCGATGTCATCTGACAGCACTGCGCGAAGACCGATGCTGCGCCTTGTTTCAGACAGTCCGTTTTGAATTTGGTTTCCGTCTACCTTTACGTCGGAGGACTGATAAACCAATATCCCTGTGTTTTCAAAGTTGCTGATTTTGTTGTTCGTCACAAGAACGCTCTTTCCCCTGACATCAATTCCTGTTGAAAATCCGGTAATGAGGTTGCCAGCGATCACTGCATCACTGGACTCTTTTCCTTGTGATACACCGAGTCCGGTTATCCCGACTCTTGGCGCAGCCGCCGCGTCTTCAGGGCGTCTCAGTATATTTCCTTTGATCACTGTTTGCGTCCCATATCCGTAGCTGATTGTATTGTCTGAGTGATTTCCTTCTATTAAAATGCCATACCCGTTAAAATTGGTCACAGAACTTGAAACGTTTCCAACAAAGTGGTTATTGCGAATTGATACATTAATCGGTTCCTCATAATCAACGTCACCTTCGCCATATCCTTCAATGTCAATTCCGAATTTCGGGGCTGTTCCATTCCCCGTTCCGGCATCTTCAATCAAGCATTCCTCCACCGTGACCATGTCACATCCGGTAATGGAAATGTTATTTCTCCTCGACCGCCGAACCTCACAGCGGCGGATGATAATTTGCTCTGACGTTCGATAGTCTTGATTGGTCTTTAATCCCCTTGGGCTGACTATGATCCCATCGCCGGTAAAATCAGAAATTTTCACATCATCAATGACAACATTCGAGCATCCTTCAATACATATGCCAAAGCCCCATTCATGGGTTGATCTTATCCCCGCCGAAGCATACGTATGCTCATCCCGTTCGCCGATAATTTGTCCCCCGGAAATGGTTATATTCTCTTGCTTGCCTACATAAAATGCGGAATAACCCCACGAACTATTCGGTATCACTTTCATGATACATTCGGGGTCCATCATAATCTCAAGGTTGCCGGGAACAATGATCCCCGCGTTTCGAAACTTCTGATTAAGATCTCCGCCAAGCGTTCCGTCTATTAAATATGTTCCCTTTGGAAACCAGACAGTATGATAGCCTTTCGATACAGCTGTACTGAGGCACTGATTAATCCGTTCTGTCGAATCCGTTTTACCATCTCCAGGAACACCGAAATCCGCTGCATTTAATATGAATTCAGCCAATTGCGAGCCTCCTTCTCTATGATTACTATCATGTTACTCACAAAGGCCCGATCTGCTTGTACATTTCTCTAAAATTTTATTAAAAAAATATAAAGGAAGAGTTATGTAAGAAAATCTCACGATAAAAAGTTTAAAAATTAGGAGGAAATCACTATTTTTAGGTATTTATAATTTTTCCAATATGGAACTATTTGAAATGAGTATAAATTATATTGACACAAGTATTATATAAGAATATGATTTTTATAATACACTTTTTTTAGAAAGGGTTTGGCTGACATGGCTTCGATTGATAACGAAAGTATCATTAAAAGCGTCCCGCAAAAAGGGTTCTTTGGTCACCCGCGAGGACTATTTACACTATTTTTCACCGAATTTTGGGAGCGTTTCTCTTACTATGGAATGAGAGCAATCTTACTTTACTATTTGTATACAGAGACGGTAAACGGAGGGCTCGGCTTTGACAAGGGCACTGCGGTTGCCATTATGTCGATTTACGGATCACTCGTATACATGTCCACTATTATTGGCGGATGGCTCGCTGACCGGGTATTCGGTACCGCAAACACCGTGTTTTACGGCGGCATATTCATTATGTTCGGCCACATTGCACTCGCCTATCCGGGCAGCGCGATCGCATTCTATATCAGCATGGTGCTTATTATTGTCGGAACAGGCTTATTAAAACCAAACGTTTCAAGCGTGGTTGGGGATCTTTACACGAAAGAAGACCCGCGCCGCGACTCAGGTTTCAGTATTTTCTACATGGGGATTAACCTCGGTGGTTTACTTGCGCCATTAATTGTCGGAACACTCGGACAGAAGTACAACTATCATCTCGGCTTCGGAGCTGCCGCGGTCGGAATGCTTCTCGGACTTATCGTATTTGCTTTGACAAGGAAGAAAAACCTCGGGCTTGCAGGTTCCAATGTGCCGAATCCGCTGTCTAAAAAATCTGCGATTGGCACCGGAATCGGTGTTATCATCGTGGCGATCGCAGTGATTATCTCTGTACAAACAGGCGTGCTGACGATCAATCGTTTTATCGACCTTGTAAGTATTCTCGGTATTTTGATTCCTGTCATTTATTTCATCATCATGTTTACAAGCAAAAAAGCGGACAGCACAGAAAAATCCCGTCTTGCCGCTTACGTTCCTTTGTTTATCGGTGCTGTCATGTTCTGGGCCATTCAGGAACAGGGGGCGACCATTCTTGCGGTATACGCTGATGAACGCATTAGACTTTCATTGGGCGGATTCGAACTTCAGTCATCATGGTTCCAATCATTAAATCCATTGTTTGTTGTCATTTTTGCGCCAATATTCGCATGGCTCTGGATGAAGCTTGGCAAACGCCAGCCGTCTACACCAGTTAAATTCTCAATCGGAATTATTTTAGCCGGATTGTCTTTTATCATTATGGTATTCCCTGCTATGCAAGGAAAAGAAGCACTCGTAAGCCCGCTTTGGCTCGTTCTCAGCTTCCTGCTTGTCGTGCTTGGAGAGCTGTGCCTGTCTCCAGTCGGTTTATCCGTAACAACGAAACTGGCGCCAGCTGCATTCTCTGCACAGACAATGAGTATGTGGTTTCTGACTAACGCAGCAGCCCAAGCGATCAATGCCCAAGTAGCCGGATTGTTTGATAAAATTCCTGAAACAATGTACTTCGGCACCATCGGTTTGATTTCTATCGTTCTTGGCGGCATTCTCCTGCTGCTCTCGCCGATGATCAAACGCGCGATGAAAGGGGTCTTATAATCAGAAACAGCCCGCGGATTTTGATCTGCGGGCTGTTTTTTTATTGATCCAGCCATTTGCCGAAGCTTTGATCAAAGGCTTCCGGTTCTTCCAGCATCGGCTGATGGCCGCTCCTTTCAAAAATAACCTTATCCACATGGGGATATAAACCGTCAACTGCATCCCATAGCGAAATGGGCGCAACCAAATAATCATATCTCCCTAATCCAATATACACCGGCATACGAACATCAGCTAACCGCTGAATAAGATCAAGCCGGGCAAATGTATTGCCCCATAATTCATCAATGATCGGCATATTCGTGAATACACCGTCCCATAAGGCAGCTGCATGCGGCCGCTCTTGATAAAAGCTTTTCGCTTCAGCGCGAATACACATGTGCACAAAGCGCCTTTCAGGATCTTTGTCGATGTCCTGCGGCAAATTCGCGATGTCTTTTTCAAAGCGTTTCTTTCTCTCAAGACTGGCTGCTTCCATGAAAAATGATTCGCTTTTTCGCTGTCTTTCTTCACTGTTATCAGGCGCAGTATTGAAGAGCGCCACCTTCCGAACTTGTTTGGGATATGTCCTGGCATACTCTAAAGCCATAAAAGCGTGCCCGGAATGTCCCAGGATAGTAACATCCTCAAGCTGAAGAAATGTTCTCATCCTTTCGATATCAGCCAAGACGGCATCAAGCCTCGAATCCTCCGCACGAAGCTCCCGCTTAGGCTTAGCAAATCCCCTATGGTCGACAAAGACCCATTGATATTTCTGTTTGATATCTGAGGAAAAAAGGCGCGGATAGTAAACCGCACTCCCGATCACAAGGATGGGTGCACCCTCGCCCTCAATTCGATAAGCTAAATCAAAGCCGTCCGAATGACAGATCCCCGCACGTTCCATTTTTCACGCCCCCTTTGTTTTCATTATATAAAAAAAGCCTGACGCATTGCGTCAGGCTATCGATATTACCGCTTTAAATCTTCCAGGGTCTTTTCCCATCTGCCCAGCACCTCTTCAGCGCTATGAAGCTGTATACGGACACCAGAAGTCAAATCAGCGTATTTCGCAACGTCCTCCTTCACTGAAACGATGCGGCAGGAAAAACGGTCTCTATCATATTCGGCATCTTTCAAAGGCGGTAAAGGCGCGCATTCAAGCTTTACATAATAGGCCGCTCCCTTCCACCATGCCGTGAACTGTGCTTTTCCTGTACGAAGGATGTTGGCCGAAGTCATTGTGTTTTTCCACAGAGCGATTCGGATATCAGTTCGGCTCAGCGCGATGATTTCACCTGCACTGATCATAGCGGCATGCGGCCAGCCATCCTCTGATACTGTTTGCAGAACGAAGGCCTCATGCTGCTTCTCATTCAGGCAGCTCCCGTCAAGCAGCTCAAAGAGACGGTCTGACATACAGTTCACGCGGATCAAGCCTTTCGTTCCGGCACCGCCGGAACTTCAATTGCTGTTTCTGTTTCCTTTGGATCAATTTTAAACGCTGGATTGTATTTTTCGGGATTTGTAATGCTTTCCGGTTCACAGGATCTCCATGTAAAAAAGCATGTTTGGCACTGATAAACTTCCCATGCGCCTTCTACAGGCGATTTGCTCATGACTTCTCCCTTTTTTGAGTCACATCGAGGACATGTATGCATTTCGAACATCCTTTCCTTATTTATTCATTAAGTCCATTAGTTTTTGTTCCCATTCTTTCGTTGTTAGCGGAGAATCAAGCGGCTGTGAATAATGGCCTCTTGTTTCCGGCGCAACCGGTGTAGTGGCGTCAAGAATCATTTTGTGAGTGATTCCTGATGGATTGGATCCCGGATCAAGCGGCAGGACAGATAAGTCCGGAATGATGACCGCATCGTGTTTCGGATGCATTTTGGTCGAAAGCGCCCACATGACCTGCGGAAGGTTGAATGGATCGACATCCTCATCAACGACAATGACCATTTTGCAATAGCCAAGTCCGTGCGGCGTTGTGAGTGCACGCATGCCGACCGCTTTCGCAAATCCGCCATAGCGGGTTTTTGTGGAAACAATCGCGATTAAACCGTGTGTGTACATGGCGTTCACTGCCACAATTTCGTTCGGGTACGCTTCTTTTAACTGCTGATAAAGCGGCACGCATGTGTTAATGCCGATCATGTAATCGCATTCTGTCCAAGGCATGCCTAAGTATAAATGTTCAAAGATCGGATTGTTTCTGTGATAGACGCGTTTAATTTTAATAATCGGCATGCTGCGTCCGCCGGAATAATGGCCTGTGAATTCACCGAACGGCCCTTCATATTCGCGCTCTCCAGCAATGATCTCACCTTCAAGCACCACTTCAGCGCCCCACGGAACATCAAGATCAGACAACTTTGATTTGACGATGCGATATGGTTCGCCTTGAATCGCACCTGCCATTTCGTATTCTGATTGATCATAGAGAAGCGGAGTCGATGCCGCCGTTGTAATGACCGGCTCACAGCCGAGTGCAATGGTGACCGGAAGATTGATGCCGCGTTCTTCAGCTTGGCGCAGATGGATTGCAATATCGTGCTGCGGGACAGGCTGAATGCCGAGACGGTCTTTTCCTTTGACCTGCATTCTGTAAATGCCGACATTTTGTTTGCCGAAGTTGTCAGGGTCCTCAAGATCACGGGAAATAACACACGCTTTGTCTAGATAGTAGCCTCCGTCTCCTTGGTTTATTCTGAAAAGAGGCAGTATATCGAACAAATTGATATCTTCTGTGATTTCATTTTCATGAAATGGCGCTGTTTCCTCACGTTTGACCGGCATCGGAAACTGGTCATAACGCTTTGCGAATTCAAAAAACTGTTCTTTTACCGGTGTGTCTTTCGGCATGCCCAGCATCATGGCATGGTTTGGCCAAGAGCCGATGACATTCATCGCAATTCGCGCGTTATGATAGCCGTAAATGTTGTTAAATAAGAGCGCGGGGCTTTTATCGCCAAGATTGCTGGCTGCCCGTGCGGCGGCCCCTAAATCCGGTTCCGGCTTTACCTCTTCATTCACTGTAAGCAGCTGTCCTTCTTTTTCAAGGGCAGCGAGAAATTCTCTGAAATCTTGATAAGCCATGATCAAGCTCCTCCTTTTTGTTTTTCAATCCCATTCCAGCGTTTCGCTTCAGGAAGCCGAATGCCGAATTGGTCCAACGTTCTGAATACAATATGGTCAACCATTTCCTCTAAGCTGCTCGGCTGATTATAAAATGCCGGCATCGGAGGAAGAATGATGGTGCCCATTTTCGTAAGCGCTAGCATATTTTCGAGATGTATTTGGTTCAAAGGCGTCTCTCTCGTTAAGAGGACGAGTTTTTTTCTCTCCTTGAGCATGACATCCGCCGCACGTGTCAGCAGATTATCCGCCATGCCGGTGCGAATGCTTGCGAGAGATTTCATGCTGCACGGCGCAACAATCATTCCATCGGTATCAAACGACCCGCTTGAAATGGCTGCCGCCTGATCCTTATGTGAGTAAGTGTATGTGGCCAGTTGTTCTACTTCTTGTAAGGTATAGCCTGTTTCGTGTTTGATCGTGACGTTTGCCCAAGGAGACACAACGAGATGGGTTTCCACTCCGGCGGCCTTCAGCCACTGTAGCAGCCTGACCCCGAAAATGGCCCCTGTTGCCCCTGTCATTCCGACAACGAGTTTCACTTTGCCCCCTCCTTTACGCTTGAATTCTGCTTTCATTTCAATCATACTCCTGATATATCCATATGAAAAATATCTATTAAATCTATATTTAATACCTAAAAGGTATGATAAGGAGGCGCTTTCTTTTGGACATTCGCCAGCTTCGATACTTCATTACCATTGCCCAAGAACAGAAAATCACGTCCGCAGCCAAAAAGCTTCACATGGCGCAGCCGCCTTTAAGCAGGCAGCTCAAACAGCTGGAGGACGAACTTGGTGTTGTTCTGTTTGACCGGAACAAGAAAAAACAAATGACTCTTACATATGAAGGAGCTGTTTTTCTAAAAAGAGCAAAAGAGATTCTGCATAGGTTTGAAGATGCAGTCATTGAGGTACAGGAGCTGAAGGAAGAAGTAGCCGGCACACTTGCCGTGGGATCAACGATTTATTGCGCGGCTCTGATGCTTGAAAAAGTAACAAAAATCAAAGAGAGATACCCCCATCTCACCTTTAATATTTGGGAAAATGAGCCCGCAACACTGTTGGAACTGCTGGAAAGCCGGCAAATCGATGCAGCGGTCACGACAACACTGATCAAAAGTGACACAGTACAATTCAAGCAGCTTGATGACATTCCATGTGTGCTCGTGCTTTCAGATGAAGCCGGATATCCGTGCGGAGACACCATTAAGATGGAGGACATTCCTTCATTTCCGCTGATCCTGCTGCGGCCTGTCAACGGAAAAGGCGTTTATAATCAGGTCATGAATGAATTTCATCGTTTGAACCTGGAGCCGCGCATTGTTTGTGAATGCCACGACTCTGCAACTTTGCTCAGCCTCGTGTCATCCGGATTCGGCGCGTCTATTTTGCCCGTCACAATGATTCCCGTTCATATGAGAAATCACGTTCACACCGTCCATATCGAAAATAATCCCTTCATTATGACACCGGCTGTCATGTGGAGAACGGACAGTTATTTGCCTAAACCGGCACAGCAATTTTTGGATTTATTTTAAAAGATTTTGCCTTATGAAAACCAATTACTTGACTCATACTAAAAAAAAGTTATCCTTTAGATTTGTAAGCTATTTTTTTATTTCAATAAAATCAACCAGAAAAGTGGGGAATAAGATGAAAAAAGCATTATTGGCTTTATTCATGGTCGTAAGTATTGCAGCTCTTGCAGCTTGCGGAGCAGGAAATGACAATCAGTCAAAAGATAATGCCAAAGATGGCGATCTTTGGGCTTCAATTAAGAAAAAAGGTGTGCTCACAGTCGGAACGGAAGGAACATATGAGCCGTTCACTTACCACGACAAAGA
Source organism: Bacillus sp. AMCV2 (assembly GCF_056033925.1). Taxonomy (NCBI): domain Bacteria; kingdom Bacillati; phylum Bacillota; class Bacilli; order Caryophanales; family Bacillaceae; genus Bacillus; species Bacillus sp. AMCV2. The sequence goes on along the minus strand of NZ_JBVYIB010000002.1, from coordinate 404,884 downwards.
CACTGATAAACTGACTGGCTATGATGTCGAAGTTATCACAGAAGTCGCAAAACGCCTCGGGCTTAAAGTCGACTTTAAGGAAACACAGTGGGACAGTATGTTTGCCGGCCTTAATTCCAAACGGTTTGACGTTGTTGCCAACCAAGTCGGAAAAACAGATCGTGAAGACAAATATGATTTCTCAGATAAATACACAACATCAAGAGCCGTTGTCGTAACGAAAAAAGACAACAACGATATTAAGTCTGAAGCAGATGTAAAAGGAAAAACGTCAGCTCAATCACTGACAAGCAACTACAACAAATTAGCTACAAATGCCGGCGCTAAAGTAGAAGGCGTTGAAGGCATGGCGCAGGCCCTTCAAATGATCCAGCAAGGCCGTGTCGATATGACATACAACGATAAGCTTGCCGTATTGAACTACTTAAAAACATCTGGCAATAAAAACGTGAAAATCGCGTTTGAAACAGGTGATCCTCAGTCAACATATTTCACGTTCCGTAAAGGAAGCGGCGAGGTTGTTGATCAAGTCAACAAAGCATTAAAAGAAATGAAAGAGGACGGGACTCTTTCTAAAATATCTAAAAAATGGTTCGGCGAAGATGTTTCTAAATAATCTGCCGGCATTGACGCTTGGCACGGCGATCCCGTGGGATCTGGTGCAGCAGTCATTCTGGCCGATACTTTCAGGGGGAATCTACTATACGATTCCCCTTACGATTCTTTCCTTTATATTCGGAATGATCCTGGCGCTGATTACGGCGCTTGCCAGAATGTCGAAAGTGAGACCTTTGAGATGGGTGTTCAGCGTATACGTATCCGCAATACGCGGCACTCCTCTTCTCGTTCAATTGTTCATCATTTTCTATCTGTTCCCGGCCTTTAACGTCACATTAGATCCATTTCCAAGCGCAGTTATCGCCTTTTCTTTAAACGTCGGCGCCTATGCATCTGAAATCATTCGGGCATCTATTTTATCCGTGCCGAAAGGGCAATGGGAAGCCGGCTACACAATTGGCATGACACATCAAAAAACGCTGTTCCGCGTCATTTTGCCGCAGGCGTTTCGTGTGTCGATCCCGCCATTATCCAATACCTTTATCAGCCTGATTAAAGATACATCCCTCGCCTCTCAAATTCTGGTCGCTGAGCTGTTCAGAAAAGCCCAGGAAATCGGCGCGCGGAATCTTGATCAAATTTTAGTGATCTATATTGAAGCAGCCTTTATTTATTGGATTATCTGCTTCCTGCTCTCACTCGTCCAGCATGTCATCGAACGGCGTCTTGACCGCTACGTGGCCAAATAAGGAGGTTCCGAGTATGCTTACCGTTAAAGGATTAAACAAATCATTCGGTGAAAATGAAATTTTAAAAAAGATAGATATGAAGATTGAAAAAGGAAAAGTCATCGCCATACTTGGGCCTTCAGGTTCAGGGAAAACGACGCTGCTCCGCTGCCTGAACGCTCTGGAGATCCCGAATCGCGGAGAGCTTGCATTTGATGATTTCTCCATCGATTTCTCCAAAAAGGTGAAACAGGCGGATATCCTAAAGCTTCGCCGAAAATCCGGAATGGTGTTTCAGGCGTATCACCTGTTCCCGCACCGCACAGCCCTCGAAAACGTGATGGAGGGCCCTGTTCAGGTGCAAAAACGAAACAAAGAGGAAGTCAAAAAAGAAGCGATTCAGCTTCTTGATAAAGTCGGATTGAAGGACAAAATGGATTTATATCCGTTCCAGCTTTCCGGCGGCCAGCAGCAGCGCGTCGGCATCGCCCGCGCACTGGCGATTCAGCCTGAGCTCATGCTGTTTGACGAACCGACCTCAGCGCTTGATCCCGAGCTTGTCGGAGAGGTGCTGAAGGTTATCAAGGACTTGGCCAATGAAGGCTGGACCATGGTCGTCGTGACCCACGAAATCAAGTTCGCACAGGAAGTTGCGGATGAAGTCATCTTCATCGACGGCGGCGTTATCGTGGAGCAAGGACCGCCGGAGCAAATTTTCTCCGCACCAAAAGAAGAACGGACACAGCGGTTCTTGAACCGGATTTTGAACCCGCTGTAATAAGAAAAACAGGGCGCCTGCGCCCTGTTACAGATTGTTGACAAAATCCTAAAACGATTTTCGTTTTAGGATTTGTCATTTTCAGCGTGATTGAAAACCTTTGAAGTCTAGGAAGGGCGAGCATTGGAGCACAGCGAATGTTAAATTCGTGAGCACCGAAGCGCAGGCCTGACAACGAATGCAAGGGTTTTCCAACACGCTGAAACAGGGCGCCCGCGGCGGACCTGTTTTTTTGTTGAGCTCCTTTCGCCTATTCCGCCCTTCTGTCAGATGTGCTACAATGACAATCGACTGATTTTTACGAAAGAAGGGACCTCACGTGAAGCAAGAACTTGTTCTGCGCTGGACATTTTATTTTGCCGGTTTGATCATTTTGGCTTTTGGTGTATCCCTGACGATAGAAGGAAAAGCACTCGGCATTAGTCCGTGGGATGCATTTCATTACAGCCTGTTTCAGCACTTCGGGCTTACCGTCGGCCAGTGGTCCATCATTATTGGAGCGCTCATCGTCGGATTCACGTCATTGTTTACGAGAGCTTGGCCGAAAATTGGGGCCCTCCTGAATATGGTGCTCATTGGTGTATTTATAGATTTTTTCAATTTCATTCTGCCTGCCCCCTCGACCTACACAGGCTCGATCATCGTCTTCTCTCTCGGCGTAGTGCTAATCGGTTACGGCGTCGGTGTTTATGTATCAGCAGGCCTTGGCGCGGGGCCGCGTGATTCACTGATGATGCTGATTACAGAAAAAACCGGATGGAATGTGCAATGGGTGCGGAACGGCATGGAATTAACCATTTTGTTTGCGGCATGGGGCATGGGCGGCCCGATCGGTTTTGGCACCATCTTGACCGCCATCCTCACCGGACTTATTTTGCGCTTTTCATTGCCCCAGTCAATCCAGTTGCTGAATTATGCTGTGGCAAGGCGGACAGCCGCTGTGAAAGCATCTCCGCCTGTACACTAAAACAAAGCCGCCTTGGCTTTGTTTTTTTATTTTCTCCTCTATATGAGTCTTGTTGAAGTATGATAGGATGGTTTTGACAATCTTTTGCAGACGGAGGATCTAGAATGAAGATTTACGGAATTTATATGGACCGCCCGCTTTCACAGGAAGAAAATGAACGGTTCATGTCTTTCATATCACCTGAAAAACGGGAGAAATGCCGGAGATTTTATCATAAAGAAGATGCTCACCGCACCCTGCTGGGAGATGTGCTCGTTCGCTCAGTCATAAGCAGGCAGTATCAGTTGGACAAATCCGATATCCGCTTTAGCACGCAGGAATACGGGAAGCCGTGCATCCCTGATCTTCCCGACGCTCATTTCAACATTTCTCACTCCGGCCGCTGGGTCATTTGCGCGTTTGATTCACAGCCGATCGGCATAGATATCGAAAAAACGAAACCGATCAGCCTTGAGATCGCCAAGCGCTTCTTTTCAAAAACAGAGTACAGCGACCTTTTAGCAAAAGACAAGGACGAGCAGACAGACTATTTTTATCATCTATGGTCAATGAAAGAAAGCTTTATCAAACAGGAAGGCAAAGGCTTATCGCTTCCGCTTGATTCCTTTTCAGTGCGCCTGCATCAGGACGGACAAGTATCCATTGAGCTTCCGGACAGCCATTCCCCATGCTATATCAAAACGTATGAGGTCGATCCCGACTACAAAATGGCTGTATGCGCCGCACACCCTGATTTCCCCGAGGATATCACAATGGTCTCGTACGAAGAGCTTTTATAAATGGCTCATCAACAGCTTGACACCGCGCTCAATATCTTCCGTTTTCACATTGGAAATATTGATTTTTAATAGATTTTCTTTCTGATAATCTGATAAATAATGACGGTCTATCGCCTCAAGGGTCACCCCTTGTTTTTTCAGTCTATGAATCACTCTTGAGGCGGGCAGATCCTGAGGAAGCACCAGATGGGTGTGCATACAGGGTGCCTGCCCGCTGGAGAACGTAAAGCGGCCGCTTCCCAGCTGCCTGTGTGTTTGAATGGCTTGATGTAGCCTCAGCGACCGCTCTTTATAAGAATCTCTGATTTTCTCCTTATGCCTGCCGTACATACCGCTTTTCAGGTAAATCTCCAATGCCGCTTGAGAAATCATCGAACAGTCGATGTCGTTCAGTTTTTTGTACGCATAGAACGTGTCAGTCAGCGCTTCGGGCAAAACAGCCGCCCCCACGCGGAGGCCGGGGAACATCATTTTCGAGAAGCTTTTCAAATAGATGACATGTGAGGACAGATCATATGCGTACAGCGGATCTGCCTTTTTATTTTCCTCCAGATCACCGAGGTAATCATCCTCAACGAGATAGACATCATACGCTTCTGCCAGTCTCACAAGCTCCTGTTTATCACGCTCTGACAAAGAGCAGCCAAGCGGGTTATGGAAGCGGGGCATCGTATAAAAAAATTTAATCGATTCTGTTTGAAATAACCGCTCAACCTCGGCTATATCAAGCCCTTCTTCCGTTCGTTTCACCCCGATGGCGGGAATCCCTAGCGTCTCAAGCTGTTCGACCATCAAATAGTAGCCCGGCTGTTCAATGGCGATCTTTTCTTTCCCATTTGGAAATGGCATGGCACAAAGCAGAGATAACGCCTGCTGGACACCTGATGTAATGAAAATATGCCGTTCATCCGCAAATACCTGCTGATTGGCCAAGAGCTTTCGGAGTACACGGATGAGTGATGGAAGCCCCTTTGGCGTCCCATAAATAAACAAATCGTTTTTGTATGTATCAATCGCTTTGTTGATACAGTGCTGAAAATCAAGATACGGAAACACATCTGGGTCCGGCGCAGATGTGGCAAAGTCGATGGGACCCTGCTGCCCGCTTTTGGCTTTTCCCGTCTTTTTCACAATATAATAGCCGCTTTTCGGAACAGAATAGATAAGGTGGCGCTTTTCCAGCTCCTGCAGCGCGCGGATCACTGTGCTTTTGCTGACTTGGTAGCGGGCGGACAGCTGACGGATAGATGGAAGCCTGTCTCCTTCTTGATAGGCGGTGCTTTGCATCATCTCCTCTATCCTCGTTAATAGACTCATATATTTCTCCATGCCTTCTCCCCCTGTTTTGTACCGGTACAGTTCATTGTTTTTCTCATTGTACCGTTCTGACCGCGGCCATACAATAAAGGGAGCGACCGGCGCTGCAATTCAGGTAAAGGAGCACTTCCCATTATGGTTAAACATCAGCAAGCCCCCGCTTATATAGCGGCTATTTTATATTCGTTCATTATCGGTTTATCCTTTCTATTCGTAAAAATCGCACTGCAAACAGCAGAGCCGTTTGATATTTTGGCGCATCGGTTCACCATTGCGTTTGCTGCGGCCACTATACCGATCTTATTCGGCTGGGTAAAGCTATCAATCCGCGTAGAGGACGTCATTGCCATTTTGCCGCTCGCCCTGCTGTATCCCGCGTTATTTTTCAGCTTTCAGGCATTCGGCCTTGTGTACTCGTCCTCCTCTGAAGCGGGAATTATTCAGGCAGCCATTCCGATTTTCACGATGGTCTTTGCCGCTTATGTTTTAAAGGAACGCCCAACGTGGACGCAAAAGGGGTTCACGGTTTTATCCGTTGCCGGCGTCATGTTTATTTTTGTGATGAAAGGCGTTGACGTGGAATCAGCCAGCTTAAAAGGGTCTTTGCTGATCCTATTGTCCGCTTTGTCTTCAGCGATGTACAATACTGCTGCCAGAAAAATGACGCAGCGGTTCAAGCTGACCGAGCTCACCTACATCATGTCATCCATCGGCTTTGTCGTCTTCAACGCCATCGCCCTTGTGCGTCACGGAGCGGCGGGAACAGTCGGCACTTATTTTCTGCCGTTCCGGGAGCCCGGCTTCGTTCTCGCCATCGTGTATTTGGGCGTGCTGTCTTCACTCGTCACTTCATTTCTGTCTAACTATACGCTGTCGCGAATTGAGGCGTTTAAAATGAGCGCTTTTAATCATGTATCTACCATTGTGACGATGATTGCAGGAGTTGTGATTCTCAACGAAAGCCTGGCCTGGTATCATCTTGCCGGAGCTGTTTGTATTATGATTGGCGTGGTGGGGAGCAATATCAATCTGGAGAAAAAAACAAAGCGCCCTGGTATGCCTGCAAAAAAATGAGAAATTATGCTAGACTGAAAGGAAAAACATGGTTAGAGGTGTAGGTTTACCGTATGGTTCAATATGCTAGTGAAAGTATCAATCTTCCAGGAGAAATCACTTTTAAGGATGTAAGAGAAATCTTTTTTTATCAAATCGCAAAATTATCATGTTTTTACTTTCTGTTGTTTTGCGCCATATTTGCTGCAGTTAACTTCATTAACGGATGGCCCCGTATCGTTTATGGCAGTGACGCGCTTAACTTGTTTATGAACAGTATGTTGATTATCGTGATGTCCGTTCTGTTTACACTTCTGCTCCTCCTTCTTCTATATGTGAAGTTTTCCAGAGCATACAAGAAGAACGAACGGATGAAATCTAAAAGAACATATACTCTGAACCAAGAAGGAATTCGTATATGTTCTAAAAAATATGACCTCATTTTCAATTGGGATGAAATCACAGCTGTTTTCGAATATAAAAATATCTTCAGGGTCAATACATCAAGCGGCCAATATATTGCGATCCCAAAACGTTTTTTTCATTCCAAAGAGGAAATGAACAGATTCAAGGAGATTATCCTTAAAAATACCGAAACAAAAAAACTCAAATTTAAAAAGGATCAGCATTGACAGTGCTGATCCTTTTATATTGATTGGTGGGTTTCTTTTGCCTTTTGTTTATCTAAAAACGGCACCAGCTCTATTACAGCCGATAAACCCACAAACACGATGCACACAGCGACAATCAGCAAATAACCATGAGTCATGTCAAAAAACAAACCGCCCGCATACACGCTGAGAGCTCCGGCAACCTGATGGATAAAGAAATTGATGCCTAACAGCGATCCGATCAATCCTGTTTGATAGCTTTCCGAAATTGACGCCGCGGTCAGCGGGATCACGCCTGTGTAACTGAGTCCAAATAACAGGATAAAGCCAAAATACCAAAGTTCGCTGTGATGAATTCCGAGAATGGGAATGAGCAGGCAAATGAGGCTGAGCAGCCGAATGAAAAATAAGATGGATAGCATGACGCTTCTGCTGCCGAGGAGATCGGACAGCCAGCCCGCCAATAATCCGCCAATGATGATAAATGCTCCGAACGCGGCCATCATTCCGTTGACATGAGAGACATGCGCATCCTTCAGTATCGGGACGAGGTGAGCATCAATAATTCCCATCGTAAATCCGCAAGTAAACACGCCAAAGTACAGGATATGAATGAGGCGGGATTGCTTCATCACGTTCCAAAATCCCCGCCAATCATAAGATTTTTTCACAGACTCTGCTTGCGCATGTGGCGGGTGCTTCATCCCAAAGACGAGGAGCGGCAGCAGAACAGCCGCCATGACGATTCCCAAAATCGTATAGGTGCTCTGCCAGCCGGCATGATACGGAGCCGCAGCCCAAATGGGCGAGAGAAGCAGCAGGCCCGCAGAGTTGGCATTGGTCAAAATAGTAAGCGCCAGACCTTTGTGTGTGTCAAACCAACGGCTGATGAAATACTGGGTCGTCACGCCGACCGCGCAGGAATAGCCGATTCCGCCAAGCACACCGTAAATGGCGGAAAACACATGAACATTCGGTGAATAAGGAAGCACCAAAAAGCTTGCGCTGATGCAGACAGCTCCAAGCGCCATAATTTTTCTGACACTGAAACGGTCGATGAAAAAACCGACAAAAAACTGGACGATGCCGGTTGTGATCATAAAAATGCTGACAGAAACCGAGATCAGCGACCTGTCGGCATGGAAGGCATCCGCCATTGGCAGCATAAAAAATTGAAAGGAATTTCTGAATGAGTTCATTCCGATGGCGAAAACAAACGTAAACAGCAATACAAACCATTTCATCCTGGGAGACGTGCGCATGTTTCGACCTGCCTTTGTTTGAGTATTTCGACTATTATACCATGCAAAAGTTGGCATTCTACACAAAAAAAGCGGAACAGCCGAAGCTGTCCGCTTTTGATCACGGTTGAATGATCGGATGCTGATTCAAGATCGCAAAAATCCGTTCTGCGACTTCTTCCGTTTGTGACAGCAGGAACATGTGCCCGCCGTCAAATTGATGGAATGTGATGTCTTTTGCCCACTTCTTCCAGCCTTCCGCATCTCGTATGCATTTTTTATCACCAAGCCCGTTAAAGACATGAACAGGCGACTGGATCTGGGCCAGATCGTGAAGCTCAAATTGTTCAAGAGCCCGGTAATCTGATCGGAAAGAAGGCAGGAAAAAGGACATGACCTCCTTATTTTCAACAAGCTCTGCGGGCATTCCGCCTAATTGGATAATATGATCGAGAAACTGATCATCAGGCAGGTGGGACACTTTCTTCCGCTGAATATGAGGCGGCTGGATTGCAGAAATGATAACCGCCTGCGGATAGACGCCTTCACGCTCAAGCTTTTGCGCCAGCCTGAAGGTGATCATTCCGCCCATACTGTGTCCGAACAGCACAAACGGCCGATCAGGGCGAAGGTTCAGTTCTTGCTTGTACAAATCCGTCAGCTCTTCGAGATCCTCAATAGCTGACGTTTGATTCGTGCCGTGTCCCGGCGGCTCGGCAGCGAGCATCTCGCACTCCCCCTGCAAAAAAGCATGGAGAGGGCGAAACGACGCCGAGTAGCCGCCGGCAAACGGAAAACAGATGAGCTGCGTTTTTTCCGACGCATCAAATGATTTGAAGAGTTGGCTCATTGGCTGTCTCCTCCTTTCATCACTTCATTTATGAAACCGTTACGGTTTGTGTATTAAGAAATTCGAGCAAAATCCCGGCATTCCTATCTAGCGTTTCGCCCTGCAGCATTTCTGCGTGTGTTCCGAAGCCTCTTTTCACACGGTAAGCACCTGTTGTAGCTTCTTCCCATGATGCAAGCCATTCCGGCATGTCAAAATCAGCGCCGGAAGTCAACAGATCAATATCTGCTTTCACCTGGCCTGTGCTGATCAGATTGACGTAGTATGAGTAAAAGGCATGTGTTTTTTGCTTGAGGCCTTGTTTGACGGCTTCGCTGTTGAGCGCTTCATTGTCCCGATTGACATTCATCAACGCTTCGACATCACTTTCAACCGTGCGTCCGTCCAGATCACTGACACCTTGTTTTTTATAGGAATCCACCATGATGATCCGCTGAACAATACGGCCTTGTTCCTCAAGCTTTTTGGCAGCTTCAAACGCCAGGCTGCATCCCGCTGAATATCCAAACAATGTTAAAGGCCCTTCCGGCTGCAGCTTCTGGATCAAATCCGCATAGCGGTCAAGCCGGTCTTCCTCCTCAATAAAATCAAAGGCGCACAGCTTGTATGACGGCAAGCGGCTGGACAGATTTTGGTACATAAGGCCATAGCCCAAGACCGGCGGAAATGCGAAAATGATCTGCTCCTGATCCTGATTCATTATCGTTACATCCTGCAAGCCATCAGGGCCCCCGTTTTTCACATACGCTGAAATGCCGGCGATCGTCGGCGCTTCAAACAAAAGCTTTACTGGAAGATCAATCCCGAGCTCTTTCTTGATTCGGGAAGCGGCGGTCATGGCCTTCAAGGAATGCCCTCCGAGCGCAAAGAAATCGTCATGAATGCCAATTTGCTTTCTGCCGAGAACCTCAGACCAGATTTGTGCGATTGTTTCTTCCATCTCGTTCCGCGGTCCGATCCATTCTTCCGCCAGCTGATCCTGATCAGGTTTTGGAAGCAGCCGTTTATTGACTTTCCCGTTCGTCGTTAAAGGAAGCTCATCCAAGAAGGTAAAGGTTTGCGGCACCATATAAGCAGGAAGCTGTTTTTTCAGGTGCGCCTTCACGTCTTCAGCTGAAAGCTGCGTTCGGTTCACAAGGTATGCGTTGATTGATGCATCGCCAGACTCAGGGCGGTCCGCCACAACGACCGCATCTTTCACACCTGGGTATTCCTGCAGCTGCTTTTCGATTTCTTCAAGCTCAATCCGGTGTCCGCGTATTTTGACCTGGTCGTCAATACGGCCGGCGTATTCAATCGTTCCATCCGGCAGCCAGCGTGCTAAATCCCCTGTGCGGTAAAGCGTTTCTCCCAGCTTGAACGGGTTCTTAATAAACTTTTCCTTCGTGAGGTCAGCACGATTTACATATCCTTTTGACACGCCCATTCCGCTGATGCACAGTTCACCGATCGCCCCGAATGGCTGGAGCTGGCTTTGCTCGTTCAGAATATAAACACTGGCATTGCTGATCGGCTTTCCGATCGGCAATGAGGAGATGGAATCCGGTATATCATGCACGACGTGAGCAGTCGCAAACACTGTTCCCTCAGTCGGCCCGTAGCAGTTAATCAGCTTGCCCGGCCCCATGACCCGTAGCGCTTTTCTGACATGAGGCACTGAGGCGCGCTCTCCGCCGAATAATATACAGCGTAGTCCCTTCATCCAATCCTCTCCCGTATCTGTGAGAAGATTAAATAGTGCGGTTGTCGCAAACATGACATTGACATTCTCTTGCAGGATCAGATCTGTGAGCCGTTCTGTATCAAGCAGCGTATGTTCATCTGCGATAATGAGACGTGACGCATTCAATATTGAAGCGTAGAAATCAAAGGTAAATGCGTCAAAGGCGTAATTGGAAACAGATAAGAATGTATCTTTCTCAGAGAATGCCATGTAGTCTACATGCTTGACCAATCCTTGAATATTGGCATGAGTGGTGATATTGCCCTTTGGCTTTCCGGTTGTGCCGGACGTGTACATGATATATGCCGGATCATTAGGATCAATCGCGGTTGCAGGATCGCTTGCCTGTTCTTCAAACCGTGTTTGATCATCAATGAAGAGCGTTGTGCCTGTATACGGCAGCTCAGCCGCTTGTTCTTTCATCTCCTGATGCGTCAGAAGACAGGCTGCCGCACTGTCAGCCAGCATATACGAGATTCGGTCCTCTGGCAGCTTCGGATCAACCGGCAGATAGGCTGCTCCCGCCTTTAATACACCGAGAATGCCGATCACCAGTTCAAGTGAGCGCTTCGTGTACAGCGCTACAACAGAGCCTTTGCCCGCACCGTGTTTTTGCAGCCGGCGTGCAAGGCGGTTCGCTTCCTCATCTAATTCGCGATAAGACAGGGTCTGGCCGGAATACGTAAGCGCCGGCGCATCCGGATTGCCGTTCACTGCTTCCTTGAACCAATCCGTCAGAGGCTTTGTTTCATGAGCTTGAGCCGGCGGGTTTAAGCCGGTTAGCAAAAATTCTCTCTCCCTGTCGTCAACGAGGTTGATCGTGCTGACAGGCTGATCCGGATTCTGGATGAGCTGCTGAATTGCTGTAAGAAGCTGAGATTTCAAGCGCAGGATAAACGCCTCATCAAACACATTCTCATTATAGGCAAGCTTAATCAGCATCTCATCTCCCGGGGAAGCCATCAGGTTTAGATCATAATTCGACTTCTCAAAAACATGAACATCCACCATATCAAAGCCGTTTTCACTGCTTTCTTCATTTTTCGCATCCTGAAGCGGATAGTTCTCAAAAACAATGATGTGGTCAATCAGTTTCGGCTGATCAGCCTGGCTTTGGATGTCATAAAGCGGCACATATTGATGCGGCTCAGACTGCAGCGATTGCTCCTGCAGCTGCTTGAGCAAGCCGTTAAATGTGATACCCTCAGACAGCTTCACACGTCTCGGGACGACGTTGATAAACAGCCCAACCATATGTTCAACGCCTTTGATTTCCGCGGGACGCCCTGAAACAACTGTACCGAAGGCCAAATCGCCAGACTGCTGATAGCGGCTGATCAATACGCTCCAGACTGCCTGCAGCGCCGTACTTAAAGTGGTATGCTGCGATTTTGCAAGCTCGGTAAAGGCCTTTGTTTCCGCCTCCGGCAGTGAAAAGAGCAGCTCTTTCGGCTCATAGCCGTCCTTTTGTTTCTTTCTTTGCTCCGCAAACGTCGTTTGTCCTTCAAAGTCCTCTAAATACTCGCGCCAGTAACGCAGTGATGCTTGTTTATCCTGCTTTTCAAGCCACTTGATGTAGTCTTTATACGGTTTGACGGGCGGCAGGCTGTACGGCTTTTGTTCGCGCAGAGCATTGTATACCTTAAATAGATCCTGTACGACGATGCCGAAGCACCATCCGTCCAAAATAATGTGGTGGTAGCTCCACACCCATTCAAAGCTTTCTTCAGCTTTCTTGAAAATGGCTGCCCGCATCGGAATATCCCGCGTCAAATCAAAACCCCTGATCTTATCCTGTTCTTTGTACTCATTGATTTTGGCTGTTTGCTCGCTGCCCGTTAAGTGTATCAGATCGATTTCTTCTATATGGAACTGCCGTTTTTTCAATACGACTTGGACAGGTCTTTTTACTTTTTCGTGAATGAACACGGTACGAAATACATCGTACCGGTCCATGATGACATTCATGCTTTCTTCAAGACATTTGATATTCAAGCTGCCTTTTACTTTCATCGTGATTTGTTCAAGGTAAAAGCTTTGGCCGGGATTCAGGATGGCATGAAAAAGCATCCCTTCCTGCATCGGCGATAGGTAATACATATCTTGAACCTGATCCTTGCTAAATTGACTCATATGTTTCGCTCCCGCCTTCTGTAATTCCCTTGCGTTTTATTTTAAATTCTCCTCAAGCATGTCAAAGATATCTCCCATCTCGTCCATTTCAAGGTCTTCTGCGCTGAAGTCGCTTGGTGTGAATTCCTTGTCTTCTTTTTCCGTGCAATGGCGGATTAGCATCAGGAGGTTTTCTTTAAACCGTTCCATTCGCTCTTCAATCGTGGCTCTTTCAAACTCCTTTTCATTGTAGGAGCAGGAAAGCACAAACCGGCCATTTCTGATCATGCCGCTGAAGCTTAAAGCGTACAGCGCCTCTGATTCTCCGCTTACTTGGCGCCCCATATCGAAAGCGGACGGTTCAAAGAAATCGGTTTTGACTTCACTGTCGAATTGGCCCAAATAGTTGAAGCTGATTTCCGGTGTGAAGCCCTTTGTTTCCGCTGTTTCTGTGAAATAACGAAGAATGCCGTAGCCAACACCTTTGTCCGGAATGCGGCGCAGGTTTTCTTTGACTGTTTTGATCACAGCTGAGGCATCTGCTTCAGATATGTCGAGCACAACAGGGTATTGTGCCGTAAACCAGCCGACCGTTCTGGAGATATTCACATTCGGGATAATGTCCTCCCGGCCGTGTCCCTCAAGGTTAATGCCAATTTTGGCACCCTTTGTCCATTCTTTCATTGTCAAACCGAGCGCGCTGAGAAGAATATCGTTGATTTCAGTTCCATATGGCTGATGAACATCTGTTAAAAGATGCTTCGTGTCTTCTTCCGTTAGTTCACATAGGACGGATGATGTATCCTTGACGATCCGCTGCTCTGTTTCACAATCCTTCGGTAAAGGAGAAACCTGTTCAGCGGCAATTTGCGACCAGTATTCAGCCTGCTGTAAAAGATGCGCTGATTGGCTGAATGCCGCCAGTTCTTCCGCCCAGTCCTTGAAGGAGTTTGTTTTTTGCGGGAAGACAAGGCTCTCTTCTTTCTCAGCCTGCATGTAGCCTGAAGCAAAATCTTCAAGCAAAATCCGCCATGACACACCGTCGACCACGAGATGGTGTACAGCAATGAGCAGGTGATCCCCAGCTTCTGTGCGATATTGCTCCGCCTTTAAAAGCGGCCCGTTTCGCAGATCGAGACTGCTTTGCAGCTTGTTCGCGAGAATCTTAATCTGGCTTCTCAGCATCTCTTCATCGGAGCCGTACAGATCCACGATTTCAAAGCTGACCTTGCTCTCACCGATCGGTTTATACGCCTGAACAATGTCCCCGTTTTCCTCACGATAGACCATGCGGAGCGCGTCATGATGCTCGATCAGCGCCTGCAATGTTTTCTCCACCCGTTCAGGATCAAAGCCCTTCTTGGCGTGAAGCATCACCGATTGGTTCCAGTGGTGCTTGTTCGTGAAGTTCTTTTCAAAGAACCAGCGCTGGATCGGCGTCAGGATGACTTCGCCCTCCACCGGGCCTTGGTCTGCCTGTTTGCCTTCGGCACGCTCTACATATTGGGTAAGCTCTTCGATCGTCGGGTGCTGGAAGAGATCTTTCATTTCCAGCTTCCAGCCGTGCTGGTTCAAGCGGCTCGCCATTTGAATTCCTTTGATGGAATCTCCGCCAAGCGAGAAGAAATTGTCGGTGACACCGACTTCAGACATTCCAAGCACATCCTGCCAGATGCCGGCAAGCAGCTCTTCCATGTCGGTCGTCGGCGCTTTGTATTCTCCGCTTCCCGCTTCGATGTCCGGCTCAGGCAAGGCTTTGCGGTCCACTTTGCCGTTTGCCGTAACCGGAAGCTCGTTCAGCGTCACCCAGAACGCCGGGATCATGTAATCCGGCAGGGTTTCCTTCAGTGCTGATTTCAGAGCTTCTATGTCAGCTGTTTCCGGTGTGACATACGCCGCGATCGCTGTGTTGCCGCCTTTATCTTTGACAGCTGTCACCGCCGCATCCTGCACCTCAGAAAGCTGGGCGAGCTGGACTTCAATTTCTGAGAGCTCGATCCGGTAGCCGCGGACCTTGACCTGCTGGTCGATCCGGCCGATGTACTCAATGCCGCCGCCCGTCCATTTCACTAAATCGCCGGTACGGTACATGCGCTCACCCGGCACAAACGGATCAGCGACAAACCGCTTCGCGGTTTCGTCTTCTCGATTCAGATAGCCGCGTGCCAGTCCGCGCCCCGCCACGCAAAGCTCTCCGGCTACGCCTTCCGGCTGCACCTGATTGCCCTCGCCGAGAATGTATACTCTCGTATTGGCGATGGCCCTTCCGATGGAAAGCGAGCCTTCCTCCGGATGGATTTCTCCGCTTGTGGCAACGACCGTATTCTCTGTCGGCCCGTAGTTATTGACGAGTGTGTACGGCTTTTTCACTGCGCGCTTCAGCTTGTCTCCGCCTGTGAGCAATACGCGTAGCGATGTGTTCTCTAGCTCCATGAACTGTTCCGCAAGCTGTGTCGGCAGGAACGTGATCGTTATGCCGTTCGTTTCAAAATAATCGTTCAGGCGGACGATATCGAGGCGGATCGCTTCATCAATGACGTGAAGCTCAGCACCGATCGTCCAGGTCGGGAACATCTCCCAAATGGAAGCGTCGAACCCAAAGCCTGCGTACTTCGCACTGCGGTCCTCCGCTGTCATGCTGAACGCGTCGTGGTGCCAGAAGCACAGGTTCACAAGCGCATGATGCTCGACCATGACACCCTTCGGCTGTCCGGTCGTTCCAGACGTGTAAATCATGTACGCCAAGTTCTCCGTGGTTACAGCCGTCTCTGGATTTTCCTCGTCGTTTTCATCAAGCGGCAGGCTTAGAATCGTGCGGCTTCCGTCGAGAAGAATGACATCTCCCGTATAGCTGTCCGGCACTGAAATGCCTTCCTGTTTCAAGAGAAGCTTCGCGCCGCTGTCCTGTAAAATATATTCAATCCGCTGATCCGGGTAGTCAGGATCAATCGGCACAAACGCCGCTCCCGCCTTTAAGACACCGAGCACCGCGGCGGACATTTCAAGCGACGGCTTCGTGAGAATGCCGACGCGGTCATCCGGGCTGATGCCGCAGTCCATCAGAATCCGCGCAAGACGATTTGCCTTCGCATTCAGCTCGCCGTACGTCCAAGACTGGCCGTTGTATGTGACAGCCGGGCGGTCTTTGTGGCGCTGGACAGTCTCTTCGAATAGCTGATGAACCGTTTTGTCTGTCGGCACAGGCAGCGATTTGCCCTTCCATGCCTCAAGAAGCGCTTGTTTTTCTGTTTCAGTGACAAATGACAGGCTGGAAAGCGGCTGGTTCGGGTTATCCGCAACAGCCTTTAGTAGCCGCAGAACGTATTCGCTCCATTTTTCAGCTGTTTCTTTCGCGAACAGATCTGTCGCATATTCGAGCTGCAAGCCAATGCCATTTTCATCGGTAAATCCGCCCAGTGTCAGATCAAACTTAGAAGTTCCCTGATGAGCCTCATAAGGTGAAATGCTCAGATTTTGCAATGCAAGCTGTTCTTTATCAGGGTTTTCTGTCGTCACCATCACATTAAACAATGGGTTTCGGCTCATATCCCGAGGGAGATCAAGCTGATTAACCAGATCTTCAAACGGATACTCCTGATGCTCAAGCGCTGACAGGTTCGTCTGCTTTGCTTGCTCCAAAAGCTCCGCAAATGTTTGCTGTTCTTTCGCTTCCATTCTCAGGGCAAGTGTATTGACGAACATTCCCGGCATGTCCTGAATATCAGCATTCGTCCGGCCGGCAGTAACGGAGCCGATGACGATATCCCGCTGTCCGGAAATTTTGCTTAAAAAGACGTGGAAAACAGCATGGAGCACCATGTGCAAGGTCGTTCCGGTTTCCGTAAGCAGTTTTTCTACCGCCTTTGCCGTCTCACTTTCCGTACGGAAACGGATCGTATCTCCTTTAAAGCTTTGCACAGGCGGACGGGCGTAATCGAGCGGGAGATCAAGCTCTGGCAGCTCTCCTGAAAGAACCGACAGCCAGTACGCCTCATGCTCCTTCATTCGTTCTTTTTGCTCAGCTTCATTTTGCCAAACGGCGAAATCTTTATAATGAAGCGCCGGCTCCGGAAGCTGCTCTCCTTTGTAAAGCAGCGCCAATTCTTTTACAAAAATGCCTCTTGAGACGCCGTCTGCGATGATATGATGCATATCTAAAAGCAGCAAATGTTTTTTCGCTTCTATTCGAAGCAAAGCTGCGCGAATGAGCGGTGCGTCGTTTAAGTCGAATGGCCGGATAAATTCCTTAATCTTTTGGTCCGCTTCGTCTTCTTTGGCTTCAAACAGATGAAGATCAACCTCCGCCTTCTCAATGATGCGCTGAACAGGCTCACCATTAGCTTCCATAAATGACGTCCGCAATGATTCGTGACGATTCACAAGCTGATTGAGTGAGTCGCGCAGGCGCGAAATATCAAGCTCGCCTTCCATTAGAAGAACAGATGGCATGTTGTAGCTTATCGTCTGGCGGTCAAGCTGATTGAGCACGTACATCCGTTTCTGTGCGGATGACAATGGATACATATCCTGCTTGTCAGCCGGTTTGAGGACTTGATGGCCGCCTGAAACGGCAGACGCCTCCATATAAGCCGCCAGCTGGCGAACAGTCGGCTGCTCGAACAGTGCTTTAAGCGGTACGCTTTTCTCCAATTCCGCCTGAATGTTGGCAATCAGCATCATCCCTTTTAATGAATGGCCGCCTAAATCGAAAAAATTGTCGTCAATGCCGATGGCTTCTATGCCAAGCGTTTTCTGCCAAATGCGGTATAAGCTTTCTTCAAGCGCTGTCTCCGGTGCGGCCAAGGCCTTGCCTCCGGATTGTGCCGCGTTCGGCTTCGGCAAAGCGTTTCTGTCGGTTTTTCCGTTTGCCGTCAGCGGAATCGCGTCAACCTGCACAAAGAAAGCAGGAATCATATGAGACGGCAGTGTTAGGGAAAGCTGGTTCCGGAGCTCTGCTTTTTCAATAGCTTGATCCGACGTATAATACGCGCAAAGCTCTTGAAGGCCGCCCTCGGAAACCGCTAATACAACCGCTTCTTGAATTCTGCTGAGGCTGAGCATGACCGTTTCAATTTCTTTCGGCTCAATGCGGTAGCCGCGGATTTTCACCTGATCATCAGCCCGGCCGATAAATGCAAGCGTACCGTCAGAAAGTTTTCGTACGACATCTCCGGTTTTGTACATGAGACTGCCCGGCGAATATGGATTTTCCACAAATCTCTCGGCTGTCAGCTGAGGCCTGTTGAGATACCCTCTCGCAAGCCCCTGTCCCGTGATATAGAGATGTCCGCTCGCTCCCGGCGGCACAAGCTTCAATGCTTCATTTAAGACAAGCGCGCCGGCATTCGCAATCGGCCGTCCGATTGTCGGGCGGTTCGCAAATGCATCCGGCTCAGACAGATCAACCCGCCCGGCGATGGCGCCGATTGTTGCTTCTGTCGGGCCGTAGTGATTGATAAATTCGGTGTGTCCATACATCTTACGGAAGGCGAGAACATCAGTCGGGATGATTTTTTCTCCTCCCAAGACGATCAAGCGCAAGGATTCAAAGTTCGCATCTTTTGCAAAACTGGCTGAGTTCACTATTGTATGGAACAGAGACGGTGTCAGTTTGATATATGTGATCCCATGCTCCTTGATATAGTGCGCTATTTCATCCGGCGCCGTATAGGTTTCCTTCTGTACGATATGGAGCTCGCCCCCGCCCAGAAGTACGGGGAACATGCTCGTATAGCCAAGGTCAAATGCGTAAGATGAAAGCAATACAGTCTTATCATTTTCCTTCAGGCTCGCCTCTTCACTAAACCAAGAGACATAGTTTGTCAGATTGCGATGCTCAATCTGCACGCCCTTCGGCTTTCCGGTCGTGCCGGACGTATAAATGACGTATGCAAGATTGCGAGACCCGGAAATCGATGATGGGCGCTCCTTGCTTTCATTTCTCCACTTATCGTCATCAAGGCTGACGATTGTCCCTTCATATTGCCCAATAGCCGTCATGTTTCTTTCATTCACGACCGCAATTTTTGCTCCGCTGTCCTCTAATGAATAACGGATTCGTTCTTCAGGTGTATCAGGATCAATCGGAAGGAAAGCTGCCCCCGCCTTCATGACACCGAGAATGGATACCATAACTTCAGCTGACCGGTCCATAACAATCGCGACAATGTCTTCATTTCCGGCCCCTTGGGCACGAAGATGATGCGCCAGCTGGTTCGCCTGTTCATCAAGCTCGCGATAGGTCAACAGATTTCCGCCAGCCTTCACCGCAGGATGGTCAGGTGTTTGCTGGGCCTGTTTTTCAAAAAGAGCGGCAAAGGTTGCTTCGGTAATTTGAGTCATATGTCTTTCTTCTAGCAAAGCAGCCGTTTCTGCAGATGAAAGCAGATCTACATCAGACAGCCGAACGTTCGGATTAGCCGCGGCCGCTTTGATGATATTGACAAAGTGGCGGCTCCAGCGGCGGATCGTCTCGTCCTTAAACAAGGCAGTCGCATAGTCAAAGCTTAGGCCGATATCCTCTTCACGCTCGACCGCTTCCAAGGAAAGATCAAATTTCGCAACATGATGAAGCATGGAATACGAGGAAATCTTCAAATCTCCTAATCTTAATGAAGGAATCTCCATATTCTGCATGTTGAACATCACGCTGAACAGCGGACTTCTGCTTGTATCCCTTGTAAGCGGAAGCTTTTCAATCAGCTCCTCAAGCGGATAGCTCTGGTGCTCGAATGCTTGAAGGCTGGCTGTTTTGACCTCTTCAAGGAATTGCGCGAAGGTTTTATCCCCCGCTGGTGCCGTTCTGAGTGCCACCGTGTTGACAAACATACCCGGCACACCTTGCAGATCAGGATGTGTTCTGCCAGCTGTCGGCGAGCCGACAATGATATCATCCTGTGACGCGTACTTGGAAAGGAGTACATTGAACGCCGCCAGCAAAAACATGTACATTGTCGTATCTGTTTCTGCCATGAGCGATTTGATTTGAGCCGTGATTTGCTTATCAAGCCCAAACATCACGCGCTCTCCCGCAAAGCTCCGTTCAGCAGGCCGCTCGAAATCCGCGGGAAGATCCAGTATTGGCAATTCGCCTTTAAAGACATCGAGCCAGTATTCCTCATCTTTTTGATTATCAGTTTGTTCTTTGTGCCAAACTGCATAATCTTTATAGTGAATTTGTGGCAGTTCCAGATCTGCGCCTTGATATATTTTGGCAAGATCACCGATTAGAATGCCTGTTGAACTGCCGTCAGTAATAATATGATGCATATCAATGAGCAGCAGGTGGCGTTTTTCTTCCAGCTGGACAAGCTTCGAACGGACGAGCGGCGCGCGGTTTAATTCAAACGGCTGAACAAATGCTTTGATTATCTCTTCCGCGTCTTCTTCCTGTCCCTTGGCAGCCTCCAGCTGGAACGATATGTTTTTATGAACGGTTTGCACAACCTCTCCGTCGATCATGTCAAACGATGTACGGAGGATTTCGTGCCGATTGATTAATTGCTGTATCGCGTTTTCAAGCCGGTCTTTATCTACTTCTCCCTCCAGCAGAAGTACAGCGGGGACGTTGTAGCTTGTGTTTGCTTGTCCAAGCTGATTGAGGATATACATTCTCCGCTGGGCCGGGGATACAGGATAATGCTGCTGATAAGGTGCTTGCCTGATCGGTTCAAACGTCTGCTCCTCCTTGCTCTCGTTCTCTTCCAAATACAGTGCCAGTTCTTGAATAGTCGGCTTTTCAAAAAGCACTTTTATCGGAACTTCCTTATGAAAATGCTCTTGAATTTTCGCCGTCATCATCATCGCTTTCAAAGAATGACCGCCGATCATAAAGAAGTTATCGGTAACGCCTGCTCTGACGCCGAGTATTCCTTCCCAGATCTCCGCTAATTTCTTTTCACTCTCTGTTTCTGGTGCTGCGTATTCCGGCTGCACGGCTTCTGATTGCGGTGCAGGCAGTTCCTTTTTGTTGATTTTCCCGTTTGGCGTGAGCGGCAGACTTTCCATTTGAATCAGGTGGGCAGGGACCATATAGTCAGGCAAAGACTGAGACAGTGTTTTTCTCAGCTCACTCACAGCCACTTCACGATCCGCCGTAAAGTACGCGCAAATTTCATTTTCATCCGCTTTGTTCTTGCGGATGATCACCGCAGCTTCTGTCACATGCTCAGCCATGTTCAGTTTTGTTTCAATTTCGCCAAGCTCAATTCGGAAGCCGCGCACCTTCACTTGGTTGTCGATTCTGCCTAAAAATTCGATATTGCCGTCCGGCAGCCATCTTGCCAAGTCACCAGTGCGATAAATTCTCTCACCCGGTCTGAACGGGTCTTCGAGAAATTGCTTCTCCGTCAGCTCAGGGAGATTCACATATCCTCGCGCTACACCGATTCCGCCTACGCAAAGCTCACCAGGCGCGCCGATTGGCTGCAGACATTGCTGCTCATCCAGGATGTAGGCAGTGGAATTTCCGATCGGCTTCCCGATTGGGATAGAGCCGCCATACTCACGGTCGATCAGAAAACTGGTTGAAAACGTCGTGTTTTCTGTCGGGCCGTATCCGTTCCACAATGAAAGTGACGGCGATGCCTGTTTTACTTTGCTGACTATATGCGGGACAAGTGCGTCTCCGCCGATGATTAAATGGCGCAGTGTGCCGAACATACCAGCATCCTTTGCGGCAAGCTGGTTGAATAAAGGTGACGTCAGCCACATCGTCGAGATTCTTTGCTCACGCAGAAATGCAGCAAATTGTTTCGCATCAAGCAGCGTCTCTTTTTTGACCGGATAAAGCGCTGCGCCATTTAGCAGTGCGCCGAATACCTCAAACGTTCCGGCATCAAAGCTGACAGCTCCCGTTTGCGCCATGCGGTCCTCTTCAGTAACAGGAACGTACCCGGCATTTTTGACGAGGCGCAGAATGCTTTTATGTTCGATCATGACGCCTTTCGGTTTGCCCGTTGAACCGGATGTGTACATGATGTACGCCAAATCAGACGGGGCGGATGGCAGGTTGAGATTGTCAGCCGCTTCACTCTCTTCAAAGCCTATGTCCAGTGTAAGAACCGGCACCTGCAGCTGATGTGCCTGCCCTGTATAAGAATTTCCGGTCAAAACCATTCGAACAGAGCTGTCCTCTGCCATGAAACGAAGACGATCCCCAGGAAGCGCTGGATCAAGCGGCACATATGCGGCGCCTGCTTTTAACACAGCCAGCATGCCGACAACGGTTTCTACTGAGCGGTCGTTCATAATCGCTGCTGTTTCCCCTTTTTGAAGCCCTTGTTCGACAAGCTTTCCCGCAAGACGGTTAGCCGCTGCATTCAGCTCGCGGTATGTCAGCTCGGTTCCTTCATATACGACGGCAGTGCTCGCCGGCGTCCGTTTCGCTTGCTCTTCAAATACTTGGTGAACAGCCCTTCCTTCAGGGAGTTCGGCTTTCGTGCTGTTAAACACCTCGACAATTTGCCGCTGCTCTCCGTCTCCCACAAGCCCGTACTCACGCACAAAAGCGGCCGGCTGATCGACAGCTGCTTCCATCATGCGGGTAAGGTGCTCCGCTATCCGTTCGATAAAAGCGGAATCAAAGGCGGCTCCGTTATATTTAATTTTGACGGTCCACGTTTTGCCCGGATACACAATCAGGTTGAAATCGAAGCTCGTTTGTTCAAATGCGCTTTCTACTTTGATCGAAAACCCGAGGCGGTCTTCCATGCTGCCGTTTTCAAGCTCTTGATCAAGCGGATAATTTTCAAACGCGACCAGATGGTTTAAGAGATTGCCATCAAGGGCTGAGCGTTTTTGAATCTCATAGAGCGGCACGTAATCGTAACGCTCCGCCTCTACTGCATGCTGCTGAACAGCTGTGAAAATATCAGCGAATGAAGCATCTCGTTCAACTTTCACCCGCACCGGAATGGTGTTGATAAACAGCCCCGCCATCGTTTCGATTCCGTTGATTTCAGACGGTCGTCCCGAGACGACCGTTCCGAAGACAACATCATCCGTAAAGTTGTATTTGCTGAGAACAATGCCCCAAACAGCCTGAAATAGGTTAGGCCCTGTCACTTGATGAAGGTTTGCGGTTTTCTGAATGCGGGCAACCAGTGTTTCGTCCCATGTAAAGGAATATTCTTTATTGACGTATTCGCCTTTTTTTACAGGCAGGCGGCCCGGGAGCACGCTTGGCTGTTCAAAACCCGCCAAGCGCTCGCTCCAGTAGCTCTCCGCTTCTTCATTTTCCTGTTTTCCAAGCCATTTGATGTAGTCGGAGTAAGGCTTGCCTTGACCGTTTGCAGGTGTCCTTCCTGCTCTGAGCGCTTCATAGTTTTGGAACAGGCTTTTCATGAGGACGCCCATGCTCCAGCCGTCCATCATAATATGATGATTGCTCCAGACAAGATACAGCTGATCTGCAGCAAGGCGGAAAACCGCCACCTTGAACAATATGTCTTTTGCCAGGTTAAAGCCTTGGCGCTGAACGTCTTGTTTGTAACGCTCAATGTGCTCTTTCTGGCGGTTCTCGTCTGCATGACTGATATCCTCATAATGCACCTTTGTTTTGCGTTCCGCTAACACGACCTGACGCGGTTTTTGCAGCTGCTGATGCACAAATACCGTACGGAGAATATCGTATGACCGAATCAGTTCATTGACGCTTTTCTCAAAGATTTCAAGATCAAAAGCGCCGTGAATCCCAAGCTCTAATTGTGTGAAGTACGAGGAAGAATGCGGATCAAGCATCGCATGATACAGCATTCCCTCCTGCATTGGTGTCAGTGCGTACACCTTTTGAATCGATTTTTTGCTCATATGCCACCTCTATTAGAAAATTTCCATTAATTTATCCAGCTCATCCAGCGTTAAATCGTCGTCACCAAGATCACTCGGGGTCAGTTCCGTACCGTCTTGAGATAGGCAATGTTCAATGATTCTGAGAAGATGCGCTTTAAAGCTGTCACTGAATGTTTGTACTGTTTTTTCATGAAATTCAAGAGAATGATAGGCCAGTGACATCGTCAGTTTTCCGTTTTCGATATATCCGACAACATCCAGCGCATTCGGTTTTTCTGTTTCAGGGCTTAATGACTGTCCTGATGGCAGCTCTGATCTCGTAAACAAACCTGCATCCGACATTTCGTCAAACTGACCTAAATAGTTGAAGCTGACATCCGGCTGAATCGAGAACGCCACATCTTCTTTATGTTCCGGTGCCGTCAGATAGCGCAGAATGCCGTATCCGACTCCCTTATTCGGCACATGTCTGATATCTTCTTTCATTTGCTTCAGCTGGTAGCCCAGATCATCCGCATGCTTCATATCGAGCACCATTGGGTACATACTTGTAAACCAGCCGACTGTGCGGGAAATGGTCAGGTCTTCTATGATTTCTTCACGTCCATGCCCCTCTAAATGAACACTTACTCGATCTTGACCCGTCCACTCCTTCATTGCCAATCCGAATGCCGTCAGCAAAATATCATTCATTTCTGTGTGATATGCCTCATGCACCTTTGTGGTGAGCTGTTCTGTCTCTTCAGCAGTCAGCGAGAATTCAATTGTCTTTGTATGTTTCATTCGCTGATCACCAGATTCGCGGTCTTTCGGAAGCTTTGCTGCGACTGCTTGTTCTTCAAGCTGTCTCCAATACTCTTTTTCTTTCAAAAAGGCTTTGGAGTTCGCGTAGTCTTGCAATCTCTCTGCATACTCTGCAAATGAATGTGTTTTCTGCGGGAGAACCGGTTCATTGCCTTGCTCAAGCTGTGTATATACTGCGGCGAAATCCTCCAGTAGAATCCGCCACGACACGCCGTCAACCACTAAGTGATGAATGGCAAGAAGCAAGTGGTCTCCGTCTTCCGCTTGGAACAAGCCTGCTTTTAACAAGCCGCCTTCCTGCAAGTCGATGCTGCTTTGCAAACGCTCCGCTTCTCTCTCTATACGGTCTTCGTAATCTGCAGCTTGGCCCTCAATCTGGATGACCTCCAATTGAGCTGAAGCAGCTTCAAGATCTCTGTTGTATTGAATGACGTCTTCCTGTCCCTCACGGTAGATCATACGGAGCGCGTCATGATGCTCGATCAGCGCCTGCAATGTTTTCTCCACCCGTTCAGGATCAAAGCCCTTCTTGACGTGAAGCATCACCGATTGGTTCCAGTGGTGCTTGTTCGTGAAGTTCTTTTCAAAGAACCAGCGCTGGATCGGCGTCAGGATGACTTCGCCCTCCACCGGGCCTTGGTCTGCCTGTTTGCCTTCGGCACGCTCTACATATTGGGTAAGCTCTTCGATCGTCGGATGCTGGAAGAGATCTTTCATTTCCAGCTTCCAGCCGTGCTGGTTCAAGCGGCTCGCCATTTGAATTCCTTTGATGGAATCTCCGCCAAGCGAGAAGAAATTGTCGGTGACACCGACTTCAGACATTCCAAGCACGTCCTGCCAGATGCCGGCAAGCAGCTCTTCCATGTCGGTCGTCGGCGCTTTGTATTCTCCGCTTCCCGCTTCGATGTCCGGCTCAGGCAAGGCTTTGCGGTCCACTTTGCCGTTTGCCGTAACCGGAAGCTCGTTCAGCGTCACCCAGAACGCCGGGATCATGTAATCCGGCAGGGTTTCCTTCAGTGCTGATTTCAGTGCTTCTATGTCAGCTGTTTCCGGTGTGACATACGCCGCGATCGCTGTGTTGCCGCCTTTATCTTTGACAGCTGTCACCGCCGCATCCTGCACCTCAGAAAGCTGGGCGAGCTGGACTTCAATTTCCGAGAGCTCGATCCGGTAGCCGCGGACCTTGACCTGCTGGTCGATCCGGCCGATGTACTCAATGCCGCCGCCTGTCCACTTCACTAAATCGCCGGTACGGTACATGCGCTCACCCGGCACAAACGGATCAGCGACAAACCGCTTCGCGGTTTCGTCTTCTCGATTCAGATAGCCGCGTGCCAGTCCGCGCCCCGCCACGCAAAGCTCTCCGGCTACGCCTTCCGGCTGCACCTGATTGCCCTCGCCGAGAATGTATACTCTCGTATTGGCAATGGCCCGTCCGATGGAAAGTGAGCCTTCCTCCGGATGGATTTCTGTGCTTGTGGCAACGACCGTATTCTCTGTCGGCCCGTAGTTGTTGACGAGTGTGTACGGCTTTTTCACTGCGCGCTTCAGCTTGTCTCCGCCTGTGAGCAATACGCGTAGCGATGTGTTCTCAAGCTCCATGAACTGTTCCGCAAGCTGTGTCGGCAGGAACGTGATCGTTATGCCGTTCGTTTCAAAATAATCGTTCAGGCGGACGATATCGAGGCGGATCGCTTCATCAATGACGTGAAGCTCAGCACCGATCGTCCAGGTCGGGAACATCTCCCAAATGGAAGCGTCAAATCCAAAGCCCGCGTACTTCGCACTGCGGTCCTCCGCTGTCATGCCGAACGCGTCGTGGTGCCAGAAGCACAGGTTCACAAGCGCGTGGTGCTCGACCATGACACCCTTCGGCTGTCCGGTCGTTCCAGACGTGTAAATCATGTACGCCAAGTTCTCCGCGGTTACAGCCGTCTCTGGATTTTCCTCGTCGTTTTCATCAAGCGGCAGGCTTAGAATCGTGCGGCTTCCGTCGAGAAGAATGACATCTCCCGTATAGCTGTCCGGCACTGAAATGCCTTCCTGTTTCAAGAGAAGCTTCGCGCCGCTGTCCTGTAAAATATACTCAATCCGCTGATCCGGGTAGTCAGGATCAATCGGCACAAACGCCGCTCCCGCTTTCAAGACGCCGAGCACCGCGGCGGACATTTCAAGCGACGGCTTCGTGAGAACGCCGACGCGGTCATCCGGGCTGATGCCGCAGTCCATCAGAATCCGCGCAAGACGATTTGCCTTCGCATTCAGCTCGCCGTACGTCCAAGACTGGCCGTTGTATGTGACAGCCGGACGGTCTTTGTGGCGCTGGACAGTCTCTTCGAATAGCTGATGAACCGTTTTGTCTGTCGGCACAGGCAGCGCTTTACCCTTCCATGCCTCAAGAAGCGCTTGTTTTTCTGTTTCAGTGACAAATGACAGGCTGGAAAGCGGCTGGTTCGGGTTCCCAGTAACAGCATCCAAAAGCTGCATCCAATATTGCTTCCATCGTTCAATCGTTTCCTGCTTAAACAGAGCTGTATTGTATTCGAGTACGAATGTAAGCCCTCCGTCGGTTTCGTCAGCCGTCAGCGTGAGGTCAAACTTGGCTGTTTTCCGTTCAAATGGATGAGGCTCAAGCTGAATCCCTTTCATTGTTAAATCCTTTATGTTCGCATTTTGCATTGAAAAAACTGCATCAAATAACGGATTTCTGCTTGTGTCACGCTGAACCTGAACATTTCCGATCAAGTCCTCAAGCGGATAATCCTGCGCATCAAAAGCGCTTAGTGCCGTTTCTTTCACTTCGTTAAGATAGTCAGCAAACGTCTTTTCACCCTTCGGATACGTGCGGAGCGCCAGTGTATTGACGAACATTCCGATGACACGGCTGACGTCCGCTTGAGATCGTCCGGCCACAGGTGAACCGACGATGATATCGTTTTGCCCGCTAAGTTTTGATAAAAACGCACTGTATGAAGCCAGAAGCACCATGTAAAGCGTGGAATCCGTTTCTTTTGCAAGCCTGCGCAGAGCATCAGCTTTGCCTGCTTCTAATGAAAATGCAATGCGGTCTCCCTCAAATGTTTGAACGGCAGGCCGACTGTAATCAGTCGGAAGCGTCAACACCGGCAGCTCTCCGTCCAGCTCCTTCAGCCAATGCTCCTCTTGCTTCTTGTAAAGCTCAGACTGAATGAACTGCTGCTGCCACACGGCATAATCCTTATATTGAATACGGAGCGGCTCAAGGATTTCTCCGTCGTACAGCTTTGAAAGCTCCTCAATCAGCACACCGACAGACGCACCGTCAGAAATAATGTGATGCATATCGAACAGCAGCACATGCTCAGTGTCTGAATGCTTGATCAGTCCTATTCTGAACAGTGGAAGTTGGTCGATTTTGAAAGGCTTAATAAACTCAGAAACGATCCGCTCTGTCTCTTCTTCCGGGGCTTCGAAATAGGCTATCTCACACTCAGCCTCTTCCCAGATCCGCTGCACCGTTTCTCCATCTTTTATTTCAAACGTGGTTCTCAAGGCTTCATGACGCTGCATTAACTGCTGCATGACGCTGTTAAGCCTTTCAATATCAAGCTCACCTGTAAGGCGCAGAACCGCAGGCATGTTATAGCTCGTTTGCGCATCCTCAAGCTGCTGAAGCACGTACATCCGTTTTTGCGGTGAAGAAACAGGATACGTATCTTGTTTCTCTGCTGGGCTGATACTGGCGGCTGTCCCTTTTTCAGCAGAGGCAATCACCTGTGCCAAGCCCTCAACCGTCGGTGACTGGAAGAGATCCTTGAGTGACAGCTCAACGCCCAGTTCCTGATGAACCAAGGCAAGCATCTTCATGCCTGCTAATGAATGTCCGCCAACGTCAAAGAAGTGGTCATAAACGCCGACTTGTTCAGCCTGAAGCACCTGCGCCCAAATGTCTGCGACTTTTTGTTCCGTTTCATTGCGTGGCGCCACATATGAAACACCTCTTGAAACGTTGGCATCAGGAATCGGCAGCGCTCTTCGGTCAATTTTTCCGTTCCCTGTCAGCGGCAGCTCGTCCATTTGGATAAACACCGCAGGAACCATATATGCCGGCAAGTCCTTCGCAGCATGCTCTCTCATCTCTTGTGATGAGATGTCTCCCTCTCCGACATAGTAAGCGCAAAGCAGTTTATCTCCCGCTCCTTGATCAACGGCAAGCACAACACTTTCCTGAACACGATCATGGGTTTGCAGCTGATGTTCGATTTCTCCAAGCTCGATGCGCTGTCCGCGAATCTTCACCTGATGGTCGATTCGCCCGATAAATTCGATGTCGCCATTCGGCAGCCATCTCGCAAGGTCTCCCGTTTTATACATGCGTTCGCCGGATGTAAACGGATGGGGAACAAATTTCTCCTCAGTCAGTTCTGGACGGTTGTAATAGCCTTTCACGAGTCCTTCGCCGCTGACGCAAAGCTCTCCGGCAATCCCGGCAGGCTGCACGTGTCCCGTACGGTCAAGAATGTATACTTCCGTATTGCTGACCGGTTTTCCAATCGGAACAGACAGCGTGTGCTCCTCCAATTCATCAACCGGATGATACGTCGCGAAAACCGTGCTTTCAGACGGTCCATACATGTGAAGGAGCTTGCCCTTTCCAACCGTTTGCAAAGCTTTTCTGACATGCTCAACCGAAGCCCGTTCCCCGCCAAACATAATCTTGCGAAGCGTTGACAAGCACGCCGGATTCAAGTCCACAAGCAAGTGGAACAAAGCGGTTGTAATCATGAGAATGCTGATGTTCTCCCGTTCAATGACGCGGGACAGGCGAGCCATGTCCAAAACGGTTTCCTTCGGTATCAGCACCAGCTTGGCTCCGTTTAACAAAGAGCCGAACATATCGAACATAAACGCGTCAAACACGTAATTGGAAAGACCGAGAATCGTATCCTGTTCTGTAATGCTGAGATAATTCGTTTCCTTCACTGTGCGGAGAATATTGGCATGTGTCACGATATTCCCCTTAGGTGTTCCAGTCGTTCCAGAGGTATACGTCAGGTTTGCCATTGCTTCAGAATCAAGAGGCAGTGCGAGATTGCGCGCATCGGCATGATAGCTTTCTTCCTCATCGGCTAGCACGATAACGCCCTTAAATTCCGCTTCTTCCGCCAAAGCCTTTAATTTCCTCTGAGTGAGAAGCACCTTTGCTCCGCTGTCACGAAAGAAATGCTGCATCCGCTGAATCGGATGTTCCGGATCAATCGGAACATAAGCCGAACCTGATTTTAATACTGCCAAGATCGACACAATCATATCCATTGACCGCTCGCATAAGACAGCCGCAGTTCTGCCTTCGCCAGCTCCAAGAGAAAGAATGCCGCGGGCTAAACGATTGGCCCGTTCATTCAGCTCACGATAAGTGAGTGTTTCACCTTCATATTGAAGTGCCGGCTGGTCTGGCGTTTTCGCCGCTTGCTCCTCAAACAGCTGAACAATTGTTTTGTCTTTCGGATAAGGTGTTCTGCCCGGGTTAAACTGCTGAATTTGCGAAGCAGCCTCCTCTTCAGAAAGAAGCTTATACTCGGAAATCCGCTTCTCCGGATCAGCCGCAGCATCTTCAAGCAAACGCGCAAAATGCGTAAGCAGCCTGTCTGCCGTGCTTTGTTTAAACAGCTTCGTGCTGTAGTCCAAATCAAGCTCAATGCCTTCATCGGTTTCTCTCGCCTGCACCGTCAAATCAAATTTGGCAATCTTAAAATTGGTCTCATGAACAGACAAGGACAGATCGCCGACAGCCGGAATGCCCTCTGTCGCGTTTTGAAGGCTGAACATCGTGTCAAACAGCGGATGCCTGCTTACATCACGCGGGATATTCAAGTCTTCAACAAGCCACTCAAACGGATAGTCCTGATGAGAAAAGGCATCCAGCACCTGTTTACGAACACGCGAGATCAATTGGGTAAACGTCTCATCCTGCTTCACCTCACTGCGAATCGCAAGCGTATTGACGAACATCCCGATAATGCCCTCTGTATCGGAGTGATTTCTGCCGGCTGACGGCGTCCCGACAATGATGTCATCCTGTCCCGCATACTTTGACAAAAGCGTATAGTAAGCGGACAGCATCACCATATACAAAGTGGCGCCGTTTTGTTCAGCCAAACGATTGAGGCGATCCTTTATCCCCGCATCCAGCTTGATTGACACCCGATCCCCTTCAAAGCTCTGAACAGGCGGTCTTGGGTAATCGGACAGAAGCTGAAGCACCGGGAGCTCGCCTGCAAAGACTTCCTTCCAATAAGCCTGGTCCTTCTTGTATCCTTCAGCAGCCTGTCTGCTTTGCCATACAGCGTAGTCCTTATACTGAAGACGAAGCTCAGGAAGCTGTTCGCCTTTATAAATGCGTGCTAACTCCTCCAGCATAATGCCAATGGATACACCGTCAGAAATCAAATGGTGCATGTCAAACAGCAGCATATGACGGTTCTCTTCAAGCTCCAGCAAACCGATTCTGAACAGCGGCGCTTTCGCCAAATCAAATTTCCGAACGAATGAAGCCATAATTGCCTCATCTGAGCGGCCGCCTCTTTCAATCATTTCGATGTTGAAATCAACGCTATCGTGAATTTTCTGTCTCGGCGTGCTGTTTTCAAGAACAAATGATGTTCTCAACGACTCGTGGCGTCGGATTAACCCCTGAAATGCGCGCTCCAGCTTTTGAATATCTAAAGGCCCTTCTAGAATTGCTGCTGCCGGCATGTTGTAGCCGACTCCCGCATCCTCGAACTGGCTGACGATATATGTTCGCTGCTGTGCCAGAGAAAGCGGATAATGTTCCTGTTTTTCAGCAGGTTCAATCACCGAAAATGCCCGGCTTTCTCTGTGATCAGCTTCCTCTGCAAGAGCCGCAATCGTCGGATGCTCAAACAAATATTGAAGCGGAATCTCGACGCCTGTTTGCTTATGAATCTTTGTTAAAAGGGTCATGGCTTTCAATGAATGCCCGCCGGTTTCAAAGAAATTGTCAAAGATCCCCGCCTTCTCAACGTTCAGCACGTCCTGCCAAATGGCTGCGATTGCTTTTTCAGTCTCATTTCGCGGCGCTGTATAGGCAGTGCCGCTGACAGCCTTCACCTCTAGTGCAAACAGCTTGCGGCGGTCGACTTTGCCGCTTGGCGTAAGCGGAATTTCTGTCACTTCTGTAAAGTAAGCCGGCACCATATAGTCAGGAAGCTGTCTGGCCGCATGCTCCCTCAAGCCGGCTGGCGCAAATTCGCTTCCAGGCTTCTGCACAACATATGCGCAAACCTCAAGATTTCCCTGTTCGTCAGGGCGTGCCAAAACAACGGCTTTTGCAACGTCTGGCGCCTGCTGAATCACGGCTTCAATTTCCCCAAGCTCAATCCGGTATCCGCGGACTTTGACCTGGTCATCCTCTCTGCCTAAATATTCGATTGTTCCATCTGGAAGCCAGCGCACCACGTCTCCGGTCCGGTACATGCGATCGCCCGGCACGAATGGATCTTGTAAAAACTTCTCTTCCGTTAATTCAGGCAAATGCAAATAGCCTCGGCCCACACCGTCTCCCGCGATATAAAGCTCGCCAGCCACACCTTCAGGCTGCAGCCGGCCTTTTTGATCCAAAATATATAAGCGGTTATTCCCCAGCGCTTTCCCGATCGGCACATACGCTGATTGAACTGCACTCTCCGGGATAACCGGATGAACAGACGCGTCAACGCACGTTTCCGTCGGCCCGTACACATTGGTCAAAAGCGGCGCTGTGCCGGCTTCTTTAAACAGCTTCAGCAACTTGTCCGCAACAACAGATGACAGGCCTTCTCCTCCGATCAGCATATGTTTCAGTTTTAGGCCTTCAAAATCGCCTGCTGCTGCCAGCATTTGCAAATGAGCCGGTGTTCCGTCCGTCGCCTCAATGCTGTTCTTCCGATAATATGCAGCAAGGGCGGCCCCGTTCGTCACTGTTTTCTTCGGTACGATAAAAAGGGTTTGTCCCAAAAGAAGCGACGCGAAGATCTGCTTCACTGACGCATCGAAGTGGAACGGCGCAAGCAATGCCATCCGCAGGGTTTGGCTGCCGCTTTGATAAATCGTCTGCTGCAGAGATTCAACCAAATGATGAACCTGGCGATGCTCGATCATAACGCCTTTCGGGCGTCCGGTTGTTCCCGATGTGTAAATAATGTAGGCAAGGTTCCGTGCGTTCACATCTGCATTCAGGCTTTCTTCTGCACCTTCCGCAATCGCTTGATCTAAGTCAATCAGCTCAGCATCGGCTTCAGGCGCCGCAACCTTCGATTCAGTCAGGATGAAGTCCGCCCCGCAGTCCTCCAAAATATATTGAATGCGCTCAGCAGGAAAACCCGGATCAATCGGCACATAGGCTCCGCCGGCTTGTAAAATCCCCATGATAGCTGTAATCATCCGTTCAGAACGTTCAATCAAAACCGCGACAGGACTGTCCGGGCCAACCCCCTTCTGTTTCAGCACATTGGCGATGCGTGCAGATTGTTCATGTAACGTTCGATAGGACAATGTGCGATCTTCAAATACAACCGCTGGATAATCTGAAAGCTGCTCAGCCTTTTCTTGGAACAGTTCCGGGATCGTCATGTCCTTACGGTAGCTCACAGATTTACCGCCGGCCCTCGCAAGCAGCTTCTCTTTCTCCGCATCAGAAATCATCGTTAATTCATCAATTGTATGTTCTGGATGCGTTAACGCGTCCTCCAGCATTGTAATCATGCGCTCACAAATCATGTTGATTTCTTCACGTGAAAATAAATCAGTGCGGTAATCAAAATCTATGGTGAGTTTCCCAGTATCCCATCGATCCTTTACATGGATCGAGACATCATTTAATCCGCTGCCGCTGAAAATCGGCTCAGTCAAAAAGGCAAGGTCCTCTTCTTTTTGCCACTGCATCACCTGATATTCAAGAGAAACAGTAAACAGCTTGGTCAGAGAGCTCTTTGTTTCACGCAAATCGTTGATCAGGAGATTATACGGGTACTTTTGGTGGCGAAGCGTCTTCATGAGATCCTTCATCCGGTCTTTGACAAATTCTAAAAACGCCTGCCCGCCGTCAATGTTTGTCCGAAGCGGAACCGTAGAAACAAACATGCCAAGCATCTGCTTCTCTTTCGCATTTGTCCGGTTGCCCATAAAGGTTCCCGTCACAACATCATTCTGGCCGCTGACCCTGTATAAATAGGCGGCGAGCAACGATTGAAATACCGAAAGAACACTGACTTTATTCGCCTCACAAAACGACAGAATCTGCTGATGAAGCGCTTCAGGCACATCTTTAGAGAACCTCTCAGCATCTAAACTTCCTCCTGCGGAAGCATTCCGTTTCAAGGAAACAAGTTCAGGCACCGATTCAAATTGTTTGTTCCAAAACGCCTTGTCCTTTTCAAACCGCTTCGATTGAGCATAGTCCTGTTCAGATAAAACATGATCGATAAATGAATGCGAGATTCCTTCTTTTGTCTCTGAGCCGCTGGCTAATTCTAAATAAATGTGCATGATCGCATTTCCGAGAATATTCATGGAGATACCATCAGAAATCACGTGATGAACATTTGCGTAAAACCACACTTCATTTTCCTTTATGGTGAACAAGGAAAAACGGAACAAATCACAATCGTACAACGGCAACGGTTTCTTCGTTTCCTCCCGGCTCCATTGTGAAATAAACTCTATCGCATTCGGATCTTCAGTAGTGTCAGTATGTTTTATATCAACAGGCCGATACTCGCTAATATATTGAACAGGCTCCCCGTTTTCATCTAGCCGCAACCGAAGGCGCATGGCGTCATTTCTGCGAATAAACTCTTGAATCGCCTGCTCAACAAGCACATAATCAATCGCATCAGCTGAAACCAGCTTACCAATCCCCGCAAGATTTGAAATGCTCGTGTGAGGATAAAATTTTTCTGTGTACCAAATTCGTTTTTGTGCATCCGTTAAAGGGTAAAAAGTTATTTCCATATTGTCATACCTCCCCTAATCTTTATAAGCAGTGAACATGTGCAACGCATTTTCTCTTTCTTATCCATATCAGCTTTTAATGCTTATGAACTAACAGCCGAAATAGCCCAAAGTACTACACTTAAAAAGCAATGCTTCCAAACAAAAAAACAGATTGCCGCTATTAAAACGGGCAGCCGTCAGTCAGCATTGCGGCGTTTAACATAAGCGGATAAAGACCGCAAGATCCCCTATCCTAATAGGAAACAATTTTGGCTATTTATTCATTGTTTTCAATATTTTTTATCTTACTACCGTTCACTTTAAATGAAAAAAATGTTTTTATCACCGAAAAATGGGTGAAAAGTTTCATGCGGGATGCCGAAAGATTCCAGATTATTTACAGGGATATTTTTGCGGGATGCCGCAATCATTTCCACTAAACATTATTTACAGAAAAATAAAAATTTTTAAACCAAACTCCTGCGTTTAATCTTTTTTTATTGCTGACTGCAATTTACAATCTTTACATGACTATGTGTACCGCGCAAAAACCGAAAAAAAGGCAAAAAAAAGACACCCTTGCGAAGAGCGTCTTACAACGATTCTTTCATGATATTTTTGTCGATATCAATCAATTCCATATAGCCTTTCCCCCACTCATACATGGCTTCAAGAATAGGCATGAGGCTTTCTCCGTGCGGGGTCAGAGAATATTCAACCTTCGGCGGGACAACCGGATACACTTCCCTGTGAACAATCATATCCTGCTCAAGCTCTCTCAGCTGATTCACGAGGATCTTCTGCGTAATATCAGGAATCAATGTTTTTAATTCATTGAACCGTTTTGTGCCTTCTTTTCCTAAATGCCACAAAATGAGCATTTTCCATTTACCGCCAATCACTGCAAGCGTTAATTCCTTCTCACAATTAAACCTTTTGTCGTCCATCCGGCTCAATAGAATCCCCCCTTAGTAACCTTTTTGTATGTTAGATACGTATCATCACTTACTTACTTTTTTGCAGACTCTTTTTTCATTATACTCACTCATAAAATTAAGCGAAAGAAATCTGATTGCCTCTCCTCACAGTATCCTCCAAGTAACTTGTTGACTTTAAAGTGCCTACTTCTCAACAAAAGAGGGAACCTATAGAATGGACAATAATTCGAAAAAGGGAGTGGATCAACAATGGAATTACAGCTTGCATTAGACCTCGTCAACATCCCAGAAGCCATTGAGCTAGTCAAAGAGGTAGAACAATACATCGACGTAGTTGAAATCGGAACACCGGTCGTCATTAATGAAGGCCTAAGAGCCGTTAAAGAAATAAAAGAAGCATTTCCTCAATTGAAGGTTCTTGCAGACCTGAAAATCATGGATGCCGGAGGCTACGAAATTATGAAAGCGTCGGAAGCAGGCGCTGACATCATCACCGTTTTAGGTGCTACAGACGATGCAACGATTAAAGGCGCAGTAGAAGAAGCCAAAAAACAAAAGAAGAAAATCTTAGTGGACATGATTAACGTGAAAGATATCGAATCCCGTGCGAAAGAAATTGACGCACTCGGTGTTGACTACATCTGCGTCCACACTGGCTATGATCTTCAAGCAGAGGGTAAAAACTCTTTCGAAGAATTAACGACAATCAAAAATACCGTAAAAAACGCAAAAACCGCAATCGCGGGCGGCATCAAACTTGATACATTGCCAGAAGTGATCCAGCAAAAGCCTGACCTTGTCATTGTTGGGGGCGGAATTACAAGCGCAGCTGATAAGGCAGAAACAGCTTCAAAAATGAAGCAGCTTATTGCCCAAGGATAAATCAGATGAAAACGACTGAATACGTAACGGAAATTCTCAATGAGTTACACCGTTCAGCGGCTTATATTTCTAATAAAGAAGCTGACCAGCTTGCCGATCACATTCTTTCGTCCAATCAAATTTTCACTGCGGGCGCAGGTCGTTCTGGCCTGATGGCAAAATCCTTCGCAATGAGATTGATGCACATGGACTTCAACGCCCATATTGTCGGTGAGATTCTCACTCCGCCGCTCCGCGAAGGAGATCTAGTTATTATCGGCTCAGGATCAGGCGAGACAAAAAGCTTGATTCATACCGCAGCAAAAGCAAAAAGCTTACACGGAATTGTTGCCGCTTTAACCATCAATCCGGAATCAAGCATCGGAAAACAAGCGGACCTCATCATCAGAATGCCTGGTTCTCCTAAAGACCAGTCAAACGGAAGCTATAAAACCATTCAGCCAATGGGATCATTATTTGAACAAACTTTGCTGCTCTTCTATGATGCAGTGATTTTAAAACTCATGGAGAAAAAAGGACTCGATTCTGAAACTATGTTCACTCACCACGCAAACCTTGAATAGCATCACACAACCGGCCTGAAGATCAGGCCGGTTTTATTTTTTCTAAAATAAAACTTTAAACCTAAAAA
Source organism: Bacillus sp. AMCV2 (assembly GCF_056033925.1). NCBI lineage: Bacteria > Bacillati > Bacillota > Bacilli > Caryophanales > Bacillaceae > Bacillus > Bacillus sp. AMCV2. The sequence continues at coordinate 368,149 of NZ_JBVYIB010000002.1, read as the reverse complement.
CCCGATAAGTAATATGACCTACAAATCATAAAAGGAGGAATTATGTTGATAAAACGACTTAAGATGAAGCTAGGAACTAAAATTCTTTGCCTTGTTTTCGTGGTTATTCTTTTGTTTTCGGCATCAGTTGGCACTGTGATGCTTAAGGAAATTACAGAAAGCATGAAACAAATGGCAACTGAAAAAGCGAAAGGTGATCTCGCTTTAAGCAGCACTTATATTGATGATGTCGTGTCAGGCGACTGGCAGGTGAAAAACAATAAGCTCTATAAAGGGCAAACACAAATCAATGGAAATGAAGATATTGTTGATCTGCTTGGTGAAAAAACAGGTGATACAATTACCATTTTCCAAGGCGATACTCGTGTTGCAACCAATGTCATGAAGAATGGCGAAAGAGCTGTCGGCACCCAGGCTTCTTCTGAAGTTATTGCCGCTGTTTTAAAGAAAGGAAAGCGTTTTTACGGACAAGCAGATGTAGCAGGTTCTTCTTATCAGACTGCATACATGCCTTTAAAAGATCAAAATGGGAACATCATCGGCATGCTGTATGCCGGAGCTAATCAAAGTATTTTAGCATCACTTACACAATCACTTTTCACTCAATTCGCTATCGTTCTTGTTATCGTCATTATGGTATCAGTCATCCTTGTCTTGGTTTTCACCAGAAAAATCAACAAGCGGCTGAACTCTTTAAAAAGCGCCTTTGAAAGTGCCGGAAACGGAGATATGACAATAGAGGTGTCAGACAAAACCGGTGACGAGCTATCAGAACTAAGCAACTATTATAATAAGATGAGAATGAAGCTGAACGATACCATACAAACCGTACAACAATCAGCCCTTCAGCTTGCGTCAGCCTCTCAGCAGCTCTCAGCCGGAGCAGAGGAAACAAATCAAGCTTCAGAAAAGATCACAGAAGCTGTACAGCAGATTGCAAATGGAGCCCAAGATCAGATCGCCCGAATTGAAAACAGTGAAAGCTCATTAAAACAAGCTTCAGCAGACATCCGGGATATTTCTGCAAATACTGCCGCTATCGCTGACAAAGGGCAGCTCGCTCAATCAAAAGCAGACATTGGACAAAAGGAAATTGCAAATGTACAGGCGCAAATGGATGCGATTCACCAGTCAATTCAGAAAAGCGGAGAAATCATACACCAGTTAGACGGCCGCTCTAAACAAATTGAGCAAATTTTATCGGTCATCACCCAAATTGCCGATCAGACAAACCTGCTTGCGCTGAATGCAGCGATTGAAGCTGCCAGAGCCGGTGAACAAGGAAAAGGCTTTGCTGTTGTTGCTGATGAAGTACGGAAATTAGCAGAAGAGTCTCAACAGTCTGCGGGACAGATTTCAAAACTGATCATAGAAATACAAAAGGATATGAACCGGTCTGCAAGATCTGTTGAGCATGTGAAAACAGAAGCTGCAGAAGGAGTCACCATGATCCAGCGCACCAGAGATGCATTTAAGGAAATTGCAGCTGCAACAGGTGAAATCAGCGCCGAGATCAGTGATTTATCAGCATCTGTAACAAACATTTCAGCCAGTGCACATCAAATAAATGATTCCTTTGCAGCCAATACGGCCGACATTAAAGAATCTACTAAAAATACCCGGCAAGCGGCTGCATTAACAGAGGAGCAATTTGCTGCAATGGAGGAGATTACCGCAGCTTCTGAAACGCTTTCTCAATTAGCTGAGGAGCTTACCGGTATCATAAGCCAATTTAAAATGATTAATCAAGCCGAAAACGGCTGATGACTTACTATCATTATTGTAAATTGGCAATCGTATTTTGCTGAAAACAAATATTTCGACCTGCTAAAATTACGATTTCTGCAATAAACTGAGCGTAAAACATAAAATTTAAACCTTTACACCAAATGCTTTCTGGATTACTCTTGTGTCAGTTTTAAAAGCGGGAGGTGAACATCACGACGGACATCATAAAAACGATACTTCTCGTCATCGTCATCATAGCAGCTGCAGCTGTCGGCCTGATAAAAGGAGACTTTTTCTCAGCTGATCAAAAAACGTCTCAAACGAAAGAATATGATGAAACAATCGCCTTCCCATCTGACCGGTATCCAGAAACCGCCAAGCATATTAAGGATGCGATAAATGAGGGGCACTCAGAGGTGTGCACTATTGACAGAGACGGAGCTGAAGAACGCCGCGAGCAATCATTAAAGGACGTACCTTCCAAAAAGGGGTATGACAGAGATGAATGGCCAATGGCCATGTGCAAAGAAGGCGGTGAGGGAGCTTCTGTAGAATACATTTCTCCCGCTGACAACCGCGGAGCAGGCTCTTGGGTCGGGCATCAACTTACCGATTACCCAGACGGCACAAAGGTTTTATTCACAATTCAGTAAACAGTACATAGAGGAGGAACAGCACATTGATCAAATCATGGAAGCCGCAAGAACTTTCGATTTCATATCATCAATTTACTGTATTTCAAAAGGATTCTACACCTCCTGTAATGGATTGGACTGACGAAGCGATTGAAAAAGGATATGCTGCGGCAGACGGAGCCATTTCCTTTGAGGCACAGCGAAATACAAAGGCCTTTATTCTTTTGCGCCTGAACAGTTCAGAAACAGTAAACTCCTACGAAACAAAAGTGACTGTTCCTTTTCATGTCACAGAAAACGGAATTCATATTGAAAGCATTATGTCTAAAAGACTGTCCTTTGATCTCCCTAAAGGAGACTATCAATTGACATGCTGGACTGTGCCGGCTGAAATGTCAGATTTGCACGCCGACACTTATATTATTGATGCTGTTTCTGTGTAATGAAAAACCCCTGAGAGAATAACTCTCAGGGACTCTTTATAAACTTTCTCCGTTCGTCTTGATGACACCTTGATACCAATAAAAGCTTTTTTTCTTCAAGCGTTTTAAATCGCATGTGCTTTCTTCATCACGATTGACATATACAAATCCGTATCTTTTTTGGTAGCCGTTCAGCCAGCTTAACAGGTCAGTAAACGACCAGCTGCAATAGCCGATTAAATCGACACCGTCACTGATGGCTTGTCTGCATTGCTCAAGATGCGAACGTAAATAATCAATTCGATAATCATCCTGTACAGTACCGTTCTCAACTTTATCAAATTCACCCAAACCGTTCTCTGTTATAAACACTGGAAGCTGATAGCGGCTTGTAATTCGGCGAAGACCGATACGCAGCCCAATTGGGTCAATTGTCCAATCCCAGTTGCTCGTTGTCAGATGCGGATTTTTTTTCGTTTTGAACACTCCGGGTATCCCCGTCTCCTGATTGGTTCCCTTTTGGCCTGTCGTATTCATTTTCCCTTCAGACACACCATCAAGCGGATTTCGTTCATAGGTGATTGTCTGATAATAATTGACACCTACAAAATCAGGCTTCCCTTTGGCAAGCAGCTCCATATCTCCTGCTTCGATTGTTGGCGCCCATCCCTGTTTTTCCAAGTAGCGGAATGGAATTTGCGGGTAGGTTCCCCAGCAATACATGTCAAGCCACCAATTGTTCGTAAATTCTTCGGCGTTTTCAAATGCCAGTATATCCTCTGGATGGCTTGATAAAGGGTAAGCCGGAGAATAAGCAAAGCTAGGACCTATTTTGCCTTCAGGCACATATTCTCTAAATGATTCGATGGCTTTTGCATTAGCCAGAAACGCAATATGGTTTGCTTCGTAAAATCGTTTTCTGTCTTTCACTCCAGGCGGATGCATGGCTGTAATAAATCCGTGATTAAAATTGTAGTTCTGTTCGTTTAACGTAACCCAATATTTCACCCTGTCTCCAAAACGTTTATAAAGAGTAATACAGTAGTGATTAAAATCCTCTATGATGTTTCTGGATTCAAACCCGCCGTATTCGTCCATAAGCGCTTGAGGCAAATCCCAGTGATATAAAGTCAGAACCGGCTCGATGTGATGAGAAAGCAATTCATCAATCAGACTATCGTAAAACGCTAGACCTGCTTCATTGATCTCTCCTTTTCCTTTTGGAAAAACCCGTGGCCAGCTGACGGAAAATCGATATGCTTTTAACCCCATCTCAGCCATCAGAGCGACATCTTCTTTAAATCGGTGATAATGGTCAACCGCAATGTCGCCATTGGTTCCTTTAAACGTTTTGCCCGGTATTTTCGTAAACACATCCCAAACAGAGGGGCCCTTGCCATCTTCATTCCAAGCGCCTTCAATCTGGTACGCTGCAGAAGCAGAGCCCCACAAAAAATGTTTCGGAAAAGATTCTGGATGCTGGTGAATCATAGTGTTTATCACTCCTGAATTATTTGATAAACCTATCATAGGCTATGAAACGCGTTTCATATCAACTCGATGTTAGTCGCGGAACAGCTCAGCTAATATTTTTTCTCTTTGTCCAAGAAAATATCGTGTTAATTGAACATGCTCTGTATTCTCATATTCAATATGATGTATTCTTCCACCATCAAAGCTTAAAATATTAGCATTGGGATAGCCCAGTAGGATTGGGGAGTGAGTCGCAATGATCATCTGTACATTTCCGCCCTTCACCAAATCATGTATAACTCTCAAAAAAGCTAATTGTCTAGCTGGAGAAAGTGCTGCTTCTGGCTCATCTAAAAGGTAAATCGCTTTCTCTTTAAAACGATGACGGAATAGAGACATAAAGGACTCTCCATGTGATTGATTGTGTAGCGGCCTCCCTCCATAGGAACGGTATGGCTGAGGAGCATCTAGTTCCATCTCATCCAGATGAAGAGAAAGATGATAAAACGATTCAGCCCTTAAGAAGAAGCCATTTGTTACCTTTGGAAGCCAAGATAAACGTATGTAATCTCCTAAATGGGAATCTGACTCCCGTAATTCATAGACATTATTTCGGCTTCCGCCCGCTGTATTGAATTCACACTTATCTGCTATCGCTTCAAGCAAAGTAGATTTTCCAGATCCATTTTCCCCCACAAAAAAAGTCACTTGGCTAGTAAATAAGATGTCATTTAATTGACTTATAGCCGGGATAGTAAAAGGAAATCTGTCAAAGTCCAAAATCTTATCTCGAAGAAGAGTAACCTTTTTTAAAAACATAGCATCTCCTTTCTATACTCAGTTAAATAATATATTGAGAAAGATCTTCTGCATCCATAAAAACATAGCCCATCCTAGTATTCCAACACATAATGCAAACCAAAACGGCACATGAATTTTTAGCAAAAAAGCCAAAATAGCTAGTAAACAAACTGTAGCTGGGATTCCTGTAAGCACACCAGATGCAAATTGACTTAATTGAGCTGTTTTTTCACCTTGTATTTGCATCCAAAAAAGGCTTAATAAACTGACCAAGGGCAAAGCGGCAATGATGCCGCCATAGGTCGGATGTCTTTTTGATATTTCAGTAACAAAACCGATAATCAACGCAGAGATGATTACTTTACTTAAAACTGCCATTGTTTAGCTTCCCTACTTAAAAGTTCAAATGCCTGTTCAAGTAATTCCTTTTCTGATGTGCTCATTCGTTCAATCATTTCTTTTAATTTCTCTTTATCTAGCTGTGTGTGCTGTTCAAGAACAGATCTTCCTTCTTGTGTTAAGAAAACTAAAACTTTTCGTTCATCCTGTTGACTTCGCCGTTTAGCTATAAATCCCTTTTGAATCAAACGTTTAGTATGCTCTGACGCTGTATTGTGAGAGACAGACAAGTATTCAGCCAAAGCTCCTATTGTCGCCTCACCTTGCTTTTCAATATGCTGCATAATCCGTATTGCCTGGTGAGAAATATTATCTTTATGTTGATAATGTAATAAATAATAAATATCTGTCCACTGCTGATTAAGTTTAGAGATTAAATCCATTTCCATCATTATACACCCCATTTATATCTTATTATAAGATATAATCAACAAAAGCGATATATTTTTTCGGAAAATTCATTCAGTAACTTTTAACAATAAAAAAGCACCCAATTCCCATTGGATGCTTTCCATCTTAATGTCTTTTTTCAAATTTATGCGGATGAGGATGATGCTTTGGAACAAAGCCGTTTTGTTTCATCATTTCAAAGTGTTTGTCCAAGTGATTTTTGATGTGTTCTCCTCTTTCTTTAGGCAGGATACCGTATTGTACATACTTTGAGATCACGTCTTTGCGCTTTTTAAGAATCTCTGCTTCCAGTTGTTCAATCTCTTTCTTTTGCTGATCTGTCAGTGTAACATTTGCGGGAGGCTGCTGCTGTTTTTCAGCGGCCTCAGCTGTACCGGTCAGAGAAATGACAGCCGCTGCAATGAACATTGTGATGATGTTGATCGTTATTCGTTTCATCCAGTTTATTCCTCCAATCCTATTTTTCATATGGTTTGCTGCCTTGTATTTTTTATGCATAAAAATAAAAAGAGCGAACCATTATTCGCTCTTTCTAATCTCTTCGTCAGCATTAAGTTCTTCTTCACCTGGTGTCGCATAAGTGACATATGTTCCCGCGATTAAATCATGCAGGGTCCGTTTGTCTTCTCGTACGGCAATCAGAATCAGGCTGGCGATCAAGCCGGGTCCGAAGGTTATACCGTAAACCAGGCCGGCTACAATAACCCGTAAAAACATTGTTAACAGGCTGACCTGTGATCCGTCTTTTTTTACGATTCTGATTCCGCATATCCTTTTTCCGATAAGATAACCGCGCCAAAACACTGGCAGCAAAATAGAGTACAGCAGAACAACCAAACTGATGAACATGCTGTCGTTCGGGTCTTTTCCTGTAATCAGCCAATAGATCAGCAAAAGAGGCACGGAGACTATAATGTAGTCTAACAATGCAGCTCCAAGTCTGATCCAAAATCAGGCTGGTTTGTAAATATTCATTTGACTCCCCCATTATGGTTTAAATGTTTCCATTTTCTTTCTCATCGAATATATCATATGCCTTAGGGGCATCAGCAAAACTTAAATTTATTCTGAAGATCGGTTTCATGCCTCTTGACCATTTCTTCCGGTATTGGCATAGATGAGTGACGGGTCTGCTGCATCCTTCACTTTCACATGCGTTTCCTTGGTACGCCTGGCATTCATCCTTGGACAACTCCTTTTTTCATCACCTCTTCCCTTCATAGACGCTTTTAAACACCCACCCATGCCTTTTGTATACACAATTCGAACTTTTTGAAAACGTCATCAACATATTGCAACCCCTTATGTTCAATGCTATCTTTTTAGTTGATTAACAGATTGGGGGAACTATAGGTGAAATCATTCATGCATTCCAAAGCCGTTATATTCAGTTTCACAATGGCTTTCTTTCTTATATTGGCAGCCTGTTCCGGCAAAAATGAATCCGATTCCAAGGATACAGGCTGGGAGCAAATCAAGGACAAAGGGAAAATCGTAGTCGCTACATCAGGCACGCTCTATCCCACTTCTTATCACGATACTGACTCAGGCTCCGATAAGCTGACGGGCTACGAGGTTGAAGTTGTTCGTGAAGCGGCAAAACGCTTGGGGCTGAAGGTTGAGTTCAAGGAGATGGGCATTGACGGGATGCTGACAGCGGTGAACAGCGGACAGGTTGACGCAGCCGCAAATGACATCGATGTCACGAAGGACCGTGAGGAGAAGTTCGCATTTTCCACTCCATATAAATATTCATACGGCACGGCAATTGTCCGAAAAGACGATTTATCAGGGATTAAAACGCTTAAGGATTTAAAAGGGAAGAAAGCGGCTGGCGCGGCTACCACCGTCTACATGGATGTCGCGAGAAAATACGGCGCCAAAGAAGTGATTTATGATAATGCGACGAATGAGCAATATTTAAAAGATGTTGCCAACGGACGCACTGACGTCATTTTAAACGACTATTACCTGCAGACACTTGCGCTCGCGGCATTCCCGGATCTCAACATTACAATTCATCCTGACATCAAGTACATGCCGAACAAACAGGCCCTTGTCATGAAAAAAAGCAATGCGGCACTTCAGCAAAAGATGAACGAAGCATTGAAAGAGATGAGCAAGGATGGCTCTTTGACTAAACTGTCGAAACAATTCTTCAATAAAGCAGATGTATCAAAAAAAATTGATGCCGACGTTCAGGACGTTGATTTGTAATCGGACGCCATGATTAGTAGCATTCAATGGGAATATATTTTCAACACGAAGCTGGCTATTGAATCGTTCCCTTATGTCATAAAAGGCATTGGGTATACACTGCTCATCTCTTTTGTAAGCATGTTTGCGGGAACTGTGATCGGCCTGTTTATATCACTCGCCAGAATGTCTAAACTTGCTTTGTTAAGATGGCCGGCGAAGCTCTATATCTCATTTATGCGGGGCGTTCCGATTTTGGTGATTTTGTTTATCCTTTATTTCGGGTTTCCTTATATCGGCATTGAATTTTCCGCTGTCACGGCTGCTTTAATCGGGTTTAGCCTAAACAGCGCCGCCTACATTGCGGAAATTAACCGTTCAGCCATTTCATCCGTCGAAAAAGGGCAGTGGGAAGCCGCATCCTCGCTGGGTCTTTCCTATTGGCAGACGATGAGGGGCATCATTTTGCCGCAATCGATACGTATTGCGCTGCCTCCGCTTGCCAATGTATTGCTCGACTTAATCAAGGCGTCATCTCTCGCTGCGATGATTACAGTGCCGGAATTGCTCCAGCATGCGAAAATCATCGGGGGCAGAGAGTTTGATTATATGACCATGTATATTCTGACCGCTCTCATTTATTGGGCCATCTGCTCCATTGCCGCGGTCTTTCAGAATATCCTTGAGAAAAAATACGCTCATTATGTTTAAACAAACGTTTCATTAAAAAAAGCCGCCCCCAGGGGACGGCTTTTTTTCTATTGATTCAGCTTCCATTTAAACGGGTCCTCAAACAGCGACCAGTCGGAATCAAATTCATATTCAGTCAGCAGGCATTGATCAAGCTCTTTCGTGATCGCTTCTTCATCCAGGTCAGTTCCGATAAAAACTAGCTGTGTTAGGCGGTCGCCGAACTCCGGGTCCCACTCCTCCAGGATTTCCGGCTCCTGCTGCTTGACTTGCTCCTGCTCAAGCTTCGGCAGCGCCGCCACCCAATAAGATACAGGCTCAATCGTAACCGACGGACCTGCTTGCGACATCAGCAAAGCGAGGTTGTTATGAGATGCGCACCAGACGATTCCTTTGGCACGTACCACGTTCTTTGGCATTTGATCCAGCCAACGGTAAAATCGTGTAGAATGAAACGGCAAACGTCTCTTATATACAAATGAAGAGATACCGTATTCTTCTGTTTCCGGGGTGTGTTCCGCATGGCCTGCCGTCAGCTCTTGAATCCAGCCGGCCGATCCGCTCGCTTCCTCGAAGTTAAATAATCCTGTATGCAAAATCTCCTGCGGTTTTACATTTCCTTTGACGGAACGAATGAACCTGGCTCTTGGCTGCAGTTTACGAAGAACGTTTTGAAGCTGTTCGAGCTCTTGCTCGCTGACCAAATCACATTTATTTAAGATCAGTACATCGCAAAACTCAATTTGATCGATCAAGAGGTCGGCGATTTCTCTTTCATCCTCTTCCCCCAATGCTTCTTTGCGGTCCAGAAGGCTTTCGCCTGACTGATAATCATGCCAAAAACGGTTGGCATCAACCACTGTCACCATCGTATCCAGCTGACAGAATTTTGTAAGATCGATTCCCATCTCTTCATCGATATAAGAGAAAGTCTGGGCCACCGGGATAGGTTCGCTGATTCCTGTCGATTCGATGACGATATAATCAAACCGTCCGTCTTTTGCCAGCTTCTCAACTTCAATTAATAAGTCTTCGCGAAGCGTGCAGCAAATGCAGCCGTTTGACATTTCCACAAGCTTTTCATCTGTTCTGGAAAGGCCCCCTTCCTGCTTAACCAAGCCCGCGTCAATGTTCACCTCGCTCATATCGTTTACGATAACCGCTATTTTCAAGCCTTCGCGATTTTGCAGAATGCTGTTCAGCAATGTTGTTTTTCCCGCACCTAGATAACCGCTCAGTACGGTAACCGGAATTTTTTTCATAATAGTGCCTCCATTAAAATAGAATGATTACGATTTAAATTGAATACTTCGCCGTATGTACAATGGTGTAGAGCAGCTTTTCGCGCTCATTTCTCGCTGCCACCCGATTTCTAAATCCGTAAAGGCTCCAATCGCGTTTAATCCTTTTTCCCCACCGCAAATCCCTGCCCTTGCCTACAATCGGAAAACCGCAGCTTGCATAAGGCAATTGCTCCACTTGCGTTACTGAACCGATGGAGAGCGCAAATATCTCATCAGAATGCGGTGGGTTTCGTTTCGCATTCAAGAGGTCCTTCACGGGGATCAATGACAGCAAGATCCTTAGCCTTTCCGCTTTTCACAGATGCACAGCCATTGATAAGCTATTTATCACAAAACGTAATTGTTACGATTTAAATTGTATGGTCTTTTTTCCTTTTTGTCAACGGTTTTCAATTCAGCTGATCACCACTTTTGTATGTTCAGGGATATTTTCATATACCCATTTCGCATCTGGAATGGTCAGCCTGATACATCCGTGAGATGCTTTCGTTCCTAGTTTTTCTGCTTCCGTTTTGATGACTTTTTGATCCTTAGTCATTGGCACACTATGAAATAGAAATTCACCGTGATTTTTCCATGATACCCAGTATTCTGCGCCTTCCTGGTATCCTTCGGAGAAAAACCATTCTCCCCGTTCAGGCTCTACATAAAAGGTGCCCTTTGGCGTAGCATCATCTTTTGTTTGATCAAGACCAGAAGAGATCATCATTGTATAGATGGTGTTGCTTCCTTCCTTGATGTAAGCCTTCTGCTCCTTCACATTCACATCAATCCAGACATGCTTCTGTTTAATATCCGGGTATTCTCCGCCCGAAGGCTTTGTCCAATCAATGCTTGTTTTTGCTGTTTTTCGAACGTCCGTTATGTTTTCGACCGTTTTCTTTGTATTGATACTTGCGTGTTCTTCTGCATGATCGGAGCAGGCTGACAGCAGGCAGGCTGGCATAAGAACTGCAATAATGAATAATGAGAGTTTCATATTTTATCCACTTCCTTCGAAAAACACAGCTTCGCATAGGCATCGTGGAGATGGATCGATTCTTCATTGCGGCATTCAATCTCAAAGGCTGACACCCATTCAAGCTCAAACAAATCTGCAGCAATCAGCCGGGCGAGATCCTCAACAAACCTCGGATTTTCATAGGCCGTTTCTGTCACGGCTTTTTCATCAGGCCGCTTCAATACCGGATGCAGTCTCGCAGAAGCATTTGATTCTGCGGCGTGAAGCAAATCAGCTTTAACATCACTTGGCAGCGATGCGGCCGGATGAATATCCGCCCAAATGCTGACCGTTCCCCTCTGATTATGGGCACTGTATTCGCTGATTTCCTTGGAGCAAGGGCACAGAGTCGTTACTTTTGCTGAGATGCCGGCACGCTGTTTAAACGGCTGATCTTTGCGATAGGTGACAGACATGAATATATCAGCATGCATCAAACCCGCTTTCTCAAGCTTCGGGCTTTTCCGTTCGAAAAACCACGGAAACCTCACTTCAACTGTGGCAGATGATATGTCCATGTTTTCTGCAAGCTCTTTCGCAAATTGTTGAAGAGAGGAAAATGAGAGAACCCAGCCGTTTTGATGATAGACTTGCAGCAGCTCTGTTAACCGGCTCATATTAGTCCCCTTCTGATTTCTCGGCAAATTACAAGTCATTGTAAAGTTCGCAGCCGTTGTTTGCTCGGCAGGCATCATGGCAGAAGTGATTGTGACTGGATGGGACACATTAGCGACACCTACATGCTGAATGTCAAAAAAATAATCCTTCCTGATATTTTGCAGGTCCTTCATTTTCTCTTTTTCCACTGGTTTCTCGCCTTTGATCGGACTGACCGATCCAAAGTATTGAAGACGCTCCGTTTTTTTCGGGAGCAGCGTATGTTGATTCATTCAGAAAACTCCTCTCACTAACAAATCGTAATAATTACTATTTATTTTGATCGGTTCACTGTTGAAAATCAAGAGAAAATAAAAAAGACACGCACAAATGCGTGTCCGTCAAAATCCTAAACATCCGCCGGGCTGCTTTCCGCGCTCCAGCTTTTCCGCCAGTAATAGCCTGCGGCAAGGACAAGTGCAAACGCCAGCAGCGCGATACAGGAAAACGTGATAAAACCGATAGCATATGTGCCTGTCATCTGTTTGAGAGATCCTAAGATGTTCGGCAGGAAAAACCCTCCGATTCCTCCGGCCGCACCGACGATTCCCGTCACCATGCCAATTTCTTTGCGAAAACGCTGCGGCACGAGCTGGAATACTGCACCGTTACCCATTCCGAGCCCCATCATTCCGACAAACAATAGAACAATAACCATTGAAAGAGATGGCAGGCTGCTGACTCCGGCCATACACAGTGCCACGATGACAAACAGTACAGAAAGAACTTTCGTGCCGCCGACACGATCCGAAATCAAGCCCCCGACAGGCCGGAAAAAGCTCCCCGCCGCCACACATAATGTAACGAAGTCGCCCGCGTGAATTTTTGACAGCTGGTATTGATCAACAAAGAAAATTGATAAAAAGCTTGAGAGCCCGACAAATCCGCCAAATGTGACGCTGTACAGCAGGCAGAAAAACCATGTTTCCTTTTGCCCGAACACATGCAGATAGCTTTTGAGCGGCTGGGGAGACGGCTGTGCAGGAGAATCCTTTGCCATGGATACAAAAAGAATAAAGACGATCAATAATGGAATAAGCGCAATTCCCATGACAATGTGCCAGCCGAACTGCTCTGCCAGACGAGGGCCAAACAGGGTTGCAAACAACGTGCCGCTGTTCCCCGCTCCAGCAATCCCCATCGCAAGTCCCTGCAAATGAGGCGGATACCAGCGGCTGGCCATAGGCAGCGCTACAGCAAAGCTTGCCCCCGCCACGCCAAGCAGAATCCCGATGGCATACAGCTCAGTCAGGGAACGGCCGCCGAATGTCCCCCAAAGCAGCGGAATCATCGTCACCAGCATCCCGATCACTGCCGTTTTTTTCGGTCCGATTCTGTCCGTTAAAATACCAAGAATGATACGAAACACAGATCCAGATAAAATCGGCACAGCTACGACAAGCCCTTTCTCAAAAGGAGACAGGCCAAAATCCTGAGAAATATAAACACCCAGCGCCCCAAGCATAACCCATATCATAAAACTGACATCAAAGTATAAAAAGGAACAGAGCAAAGTGAGTGGATGACCGCTAGTTTTCAGTTCCGACAGCTTCATAAGATTCCCCTTTCTAGACCCTCATTATTTTACATTTTCTGAATCAAGGATATAGGACCATTATTTTCTGGAAAAGACATGTGTAAGTTTTTGTGACACGTTTAATGCGTTAACAGTGCATTGTGACATAATTTTTAATAGGAGAAAACTTACGAGCTTCGCCAAAGGAGGTCTGATACATGAAGAAACAAAGATTGGTGTTAGCGGGAAACGGCATGGCCGGAATCCGCTGTATTGAAGAAGTATTAAAGCTGAATCGCCACATGTTTGAGATTGTCATTTTCGGCAGCGAGCCGCATCCCAATTACAATCGCATTCTCTTATCCTCTGTATTGCAGGGTGAAGCGTCACTCGATGATATTACACTGAACAGCAAGGATTGGTACGACAAGCACGGGATCACGCTTTACACAGGCGAAACGGTTATTCAAATTGATACAGATCAGCAGCAGGTCATAACGGATCGCAAGCGCATCCTGTCTTATGACAAATTCATTGTGGCAACAGGTTCCTCCCCTCATATTCTCCCTATCCCCGGGGCAGACAAAGAAGGCGTCTATGGATTTCGGACAATAGGAGACTGCCAAGCGCTGATGAACATGGCCCAGCACTTTCAAAAGGCTGCGGTAATCGGAGCCGGCTTATTAGGACTGGAAGCTGCAGTCGGTTTACAGCATCTCGGTATGGATGTCAGTGTCATTCACCACTCCGCCGGCATTATGCAAAAACAGCTCGATCAAACAGCGGCGCGGCTGCTGCAAACAGAGCTGGAACAAAAAGGCCTAACCTTTCTTTTGGAGAAAGACACCGTCTCCATTTCCGGCACCACCAAGGCAGACCGACTCCATTTTAAAGATGGCTCTTCATTAAAAGCAGACTTGATTGTGATGGCGGCCGGCGTCAGACCGAATATTGAATTGGCTGTATCCGCTGGAATCAAAGTGAACCGCGGGATCATCGTGAATGACTTCATGCAGACAAGCGAACCGAATATCTACGCCGTTGGTGAATGCGCCGAGCATAACGGAACGGTGTACGGATTGGTGGCTCCGCTTTATGAGCAGGGAAAAGCTCTCGCCTGTCATATTTGCGGCGTTCCATGTGAGAAATATCAAGGCTCAGCACCATCTGCGGCGTTAAAAATAGCTGGAATCGATGTGTGGTCAGCAGGAAAGATCCAAGAGGATGAACGCACGACGAGCATCAAAATCTACGACGAACAAGCAGGCGTTTATAAAAAAGCGCTTTTTGTAGATGACAAACTGGCCGGCGTTATTTTATTCGGAGACACCCGTGACAAGCAGCGGCTTCTCGACAGCCTGCTTAAACAACGAGACATCTCCATTGTCAAAAAGCAGATCATCGAACCGGAGACAAGCGGCCCTTTATTTGAATCCATGCCTTCCAGTGAAACGATTTGCCAATGCAACACAGTGACGAAAGGCGCGATTGAAGACGCGGTGAACACGAAAAGCTTAACAACTGTTGAGGAAGTCAAGCACTGCACCAAAGCCACTGGGTCCTGCGGAGGATGCAAACCGCTCGTTGAAGACCTTTTGAGGCACATGACCAACAGCGAATATACGAAGCCCGCCGGCACACCTTCGTTTTGCAGCTGTACTGATTTTACAGAAGACGACATCATCGCTGAGCTTCAGCGCAGGCCATTCACTAATCCGGCAGAAGTGATGAACCAGCTTGACTGGAAAACAAAAAAAGGATGCAGTACTTGTGTTCCTGCGATTCAATACTATCTGGAAATGCTGTACCCCGGGTTTGTCCAGCCGGAGCCAGCCACTGAAGAGGCATGCATCCTGATTCCGCAAATGTACGGCGGACGGACAAACGCGGAGCAGCTAAGAACCATCGCCAACATCATTGAGGCATACAGCATTCCCGACGTATCCATCACTCACGGCCAAAGGCTGAAGCTTTCCGGGATCAAGCCTGCGGATCTCCCGAATATAAAAAAAGACCTGAAAATGCCCGTTTACACCAATGAACACCGACACGCGCTGCAAAGCATCAAAGCATGTACATGCGGGCAAAATCGATCGATTCAGCAGCTGGCAGCCCAAATCGAAAGACAACTTGAGATGCTTCCCTTACCTGCTCCCATTTCTATCAGCTTATCATGTGAAACAGACTGCACCGATGCCGCCCTGCAAGATGTCGGCGCAATTCGGACACAAGCTGGCTGGGACATTTACATCGGCGGCGTCCGGGGAACTCATGCCCGTTCAGGAGCTCTGTTTTGCGTGACTGAGAATGAAGACAGCACTGCCGGCATGATCAAAGGACTGATCCAGTATTATCGGGAAACGGCTCATTACTTAGAAGCTGTTCATCAGTGGATAGACCGTCTCGGGATCGTTCATATCAGAGAAGTGCTATTCGAAGAAGACCTAAGGGCACAGCTGCTGGAAAGCCTCCAAACAGATCTGTCACTGATTCAAAACCCGACTGTAGAGACGGGCGCATATAAGAAAGGATGAGGCATTTTGACTGAACGACTGCTTAGATATTTCCGTGATAAACAGCAAGACGTCCAATCAGAAAAAACATATGACACTCAATGCCCGTTTTGCAGCATGCAGTGCAAAATGCAGCTCGTGGAACAAACCATCGTCACGCGCAAAAAATACACTGCGATCGGGATTGATAATCCTACAACACAGGGTCGGCTATGCATGAAGGGCATGAATGCTCACCAGCATGCCTTGAACTCCTCTCGCATCACCCGCCCTCTGCTGAAGAAAAACGGCGAGTTTATCCCTGTTTCCTGGGAAGAAGCATTGAATTACATGAAAGACCAAGTGACGATGATCCAGGCAGAACACAGCCATGACGCCATGGCGGTATACGGAAGCGCCTCGATTACAAATGAAGAGGCGTATTTGTTAGGGAAATTCGCACGGGTGGGCTTACAGACAAAATACATCGACTACAACGGGAGGCTTTGTATGTCCGCCGCAGCAACCGCAGCCAACCAAACATTCGGCGCGGACAGAGGCTTAACGAATCCCTTATCAGACATTCCCCACACCCGTGTGATCATTCTGGCCGGCACCAATATCGCGGAGTGCCAGCCTACGATTATGCCATATTTTGAAAAAGCGAAAGAAAACGGAGCTTACATCATTGCCATTGATCCGCGTGAAACAGCGACAACAAAAATCGCCGATCTTCATCTGAAAATCAAACCCGGCACAGACGCCGCTCTTGCCAACGGCCTCGTCAAAATCATCATTGACGAACAGCTTATAAACGAGGATTTCATTCAATCACGAACAAATGGATTCGAAGAGCTGAAGCAGCATACTGACTCGTTGGACCTGAATGACATCGCCGAACAGACGAGTGTCCCGCTGGTGGATATAAGAAAAGCTGCTGTAAAGTTTGCCAAGGAAACATCCGGCATGCTGTTTACAGCCCGCGGGATTGAACAGCAAACCGATGGAACAGCGGCTGTGAAAGGCTTCTTAAACATGGTGCTGATCACAGGGAAAATCGGCAAGCCTTACTCAGGTTACGGGGCGATCACCGGACAAGGCAACGGGCAAGGTGCAAGAGAGCATGGCCAAAAAGCCGATCAGCTTCCGGGCTATCGATCTATTGAAAACGAACAACACCGGGCACATATTGCGAAAGTGTGGGGAATCCATCAGGATGATCTGCCGCGAAAAGGTGTCTCAGCCTATGAAATGATGGAAAAAATCAATGACGGCGACATCAAAGGACTGTTCCTTATGTGCTCCAATCCTGCTGTCTCCAGCCCAAATGCAAATCTCGTGAAAAAGGCTTTAAGTAAACTGACATTCTTTGTTGCAATCGATTTGTTTATTTCTGAGACTGCGAAATACGCAGATGTGATTTTACCCGCCTCCTCTTACTTAGAAGATGAAGGCACCATGACAAATGTAGAAGGACGCGTGACATTAAGAGAAGCAAGCCGGCCATGTCCCGGCGAAGCAAAGCATGATTGGCAGATCATTTGTGATCTCGCATCCGCTCTCGGCAAGGGCCGCTACTTTTCTTATACGTCAGCGGAGGATATTTTTAATGAATTGAGAGAAGCGAGCCGAGGCGGGATTGCCGATTATTCAGGCATTTCATACGGCAGGCTCAGACGTGAAGGCGGAATTCATTGGCCGTGTCCGGAACCTGATCATCCCGGAACTCGGCGCTTGTTTACAGAATCATTTGCTCATCCGGATCAAAAAGCGGCATTAAGTGTGATTCCAAACGAACCGCCTGTTCCAAAAGAGAAGCCGACAGCCGATTATCCGCTTTATTTAACGACAGGCAGAGTCATGTCTCACTACTTAACAGGCGTCCAAACAAGAAAAAGCGCCGCCCTTGCCGCGAGACATTTTGAATCGTTTATGGAAATCCATCCGCAAACAGCAGCGACCTACAATATCGAGGACCGTGTACTGGTAAAAATAGAATCGCCGCGGGGAAGCATCACCGTCCGCAGCAAATTATCAGAACAAATCAGAAAAGATACCGTTTTTGTTCCCATCCATTGGACAGACGCTCAAAATGTGAATGATTTAATCGGGGAAGCCTTAGATCCAGCCTGTAAAATGCCCGGTTTTAAGGTATGCGCCGTCCGAATCAGACCTATTTAAATTTTTCATAAAATTTTTAGAACTTTTCGTATATTTTGTTACATTTTATAACATGTATCTTAAATATTCCTTTTTGCTGTGCTACGCTGGAAAAAACATTGATAAGGAGCGGATCATCTGATGGGAAAAAAACAGCTAGTTCTTGTTGGTAATGGAATGGCCGGGGTAAGGGCCATTGAAGAGATACTGAGTGTTGCTAAAGACGAGTTTCAGATCACAATTTTCGGTGCCGAACCGCATCCCAATTACAACCGAATCCTTTTGTCAAAAGTGCTTCAAGGCGATACAGATATTAAAGATATTACGTTAAACGATTGGGACTGGTACGAAGAAAACAACATTCAATTGTATACAAATGAAACAGTCATCAAAGTGGACACGGAAAACAAAACAGTCATCACAGATGCAGACAGAATCCAGCCTTACGATGAATTGATTCTGGCGACAGGCTCGGTCCCTTTTATCCTTCCGATTCCGGGTGCAGACAAAAAAGGCGTCACAGCTTTCCGGGATATAAAAGATACAGACACAATGCTCGCCGCGTCAAAACAATATAAAAAAGCAGCCGTCATCGGCGGAGGACTTCTTGGTTTGGAAGCAGCTCGCGGACTGCTGAATCTTGGCATGGATGTGTCCGTCATCCACCTTGCCCCATTCCTGATGGAGCGCCAGCTTGATGCAACGGCAGGACGCCTGCTGCAAAACGAGTTAGAAAAACAAGGTATGACCTTTTTACTTGAAAAGCAAACCGAAGAAATTGTCGGTGATGACCGTGTCGAAGGCCTCCGCTTCAAAGATGGCACAAGCATTGAAGCTGATTTAGTCGTCATGGCTGTCGGCATTCGTCCGAATACAACACTCGGGGCCGAGAGCGGCATTCCGGTTAACCGCGGCATCATCGTCAACGATTATATGCAGACTGAAATCCCGCACATTTACGCGGTCGGCGAATGTGCCGAGCACCGCGGAATCGCCTACGGGCTTGTGGCGCCGCTCTATGAACAGGCAAAAGTGCTGGCAAAGCATATTTGCGGCATCGAAACAAAACCGTATGAGGGCTCCGTTCTCTCCACACAGTTAAAGGTATCAGGCGTCGAGGTCTTCTCTGCCGGTGACTTTAACGAATCAGAGGAGAAAAAAGCGATTAAAGTCTTCGATGAGCAGGACGGCATCTATAAAAAAATCGTCCTGAGAGGCAATCAAATTGTCGGTGCTGTTTTATTCGGCGACAGCAGTGAAGGCAATCGCCTGTTTTCTATGATTCAAAAAGAAGCCGATATCTCTGAAACCTCTAAAATATCAATCTTACAGCCTCTCAGCCAAGAAGCAGGCACAAGCATTACCGCAGCGATGAGCGACGATGAAATCATCTGCGGCTGCAACGGCGTGTCAAAAGGTGCGATTATTCAAGCCATACAGGAAAAGGGCTGCTCGTCAACGGACGAAATCAAAGCATGCACTGGCGCATCCCGCTCATGCGGAGGCTGTAAGCCGCTCGTAGAAGAAATCCTCCAGCATACGCTCGGATCAGACTTTGATGCGTCAGCGCAAAAAGAAGCCATTTGCGGCTGCACCACATTGTCGAGAGATGAAGTCGTAGAAGAAATCAAAGCCAAAGGGCTGTCACATACAAGAGAAATCATGAATGTGCTCGGCTGGAAAACACCAGAAGGCTGTTCCAAATGCCGGCCGGCTCTGAACTACTACTTAGGCATGATCAATCCAACCAAATACGAGGATGACCGGACATCCCGCTTTGTTAATGAACGAATGCACGCCAATATTCAAAAAGACGGAACATACTCAGTCGTTCCTCGGATGTACGGCGGCGTGACCAACTCCACAGATTTGCGCAAGATCGCCGATGTCGTTGACAAATATGAGATCCCGCTCGTGAAAATGACAGGCGGCCAGCGAATTGATCTTATCGGCGTGAAAAAAGAAGACCTTCCGAAGGTATGGGAAGATCTTGATATGCCGTCGGGCTATGCGTACGGAAAAACGCTCCGCACAGTGAAAACATGTGTAGGCGAGCAATTCTGCCGCTTCGGCACACAAGACTCCATGGCACTGGGCATTGCGCTTGAGAAAAAATTCGAAGGGCTGAACACGCCTCACAAAGTCAAAATGGCCGTGTCTGCCTGCCCGCGAAACTGTGCGGAATCCGGCATTAAGGACCTTGGCGTTGTCGGCATCGACGGAGGCTGGGAGCTTTATGTCGGCGGAAACGGCGGAACCCACTTGCGTGCCGGCGATTTGCTGATGAAGGTGAAAACAAATGAAGAAGTCTTAGAATACGCAGGCGCTTACCTGCAATATTACAGGGAAACCGCAAACTATCTGGAGCGTACGTCCGCATGGCTTGAGCGCGTCGGTTTATCCCATGTCCAATCCGTGTTAAACGATCCGGAAAAGCGGCAGGAGCTTAACGACCGAATGAATGAAACACTCTCTGTCCACAAGGATCCGTGGAAAGACTTTTTAGAGGATAAACAAACCTCTAAAGAATTATTTGAAAATGTCGTGACCACATCATAATGACAAAAACAATCATTGAGGAGGAATGGACATGGTAAACAAAGACGTAACAAAAGTATGTATCGGAAAAATTGAAGAATTGCCTGAACAATTAGGCAAAACAGTGTATATTGAAGATAAGGAGCTCGCGGTTTTCAAGCTTTCAGACGGAAGCATCCGCGCCATCGAAAACCGCTGTCCGCATAAAGGCGGCGTCCTGGCAGAAGGCATCGTCAGCGGTGAATATGTTTTCTGCCCGATGCATGACTGGAAAATTTCCTTAAAAGACGGAATCGTCCAAGAACCTGACCACGGATGCGTCAAAACATATGAAACGCTGATCGAAGGAGAACATGTTTATCTCGTATATTGATCAAAAGACCGGATCACTTTTCTAGTGGTCCTTCATTTTTTACAGTGACGGAAGGATGACATGATCATGAAGAACGGAATCGTATATTTCGTGGGAGCCGGACCCGGCGACCCAGGCCTGCTCACCATCAAAGGAAAACAGGCGCTCGAGGAAGCAGATGTGATTTTATATGACCGGCTCGCCAACCCGAAGCTGCTCGAATTTGCATCACCGGATTGTCAGTTTATTTATTGCGGAAAACTGCCAGACCGCCATTTTATGAAACAAAAAGAAATTAACGCCCTGCTGGTTGAAAAAGCATTAAATGGGTTAACCGTCGTTCGCTTGAAGGGCGGAGATCCGAGCGTATTCGGCAGAGTCGGCGAGGAAGCAGATGCTCTTCATGAGCACGGCATTCGCTATGAAATGGTGCCGGGAATCACCTCTGGAATTGCAGCGCCGCTATATGCGGGCATCCCCGTCACGCATCGGGATTTTGCATCGTCTTTTGCCATGATTACAGCGCATGATAAATCATTAAAAGGCACGCCGAACCTTGACTGGGAAGGGCTGGCCCGAAGCGTTCAAACCCTTGTTTTTTACATGGGTGTCAAGAACTTGTCTTATATTTGCCAGCAGCTTATTTCATACGGGAAATCGCCTTCTGTCCCTGTCATTGTCATCCAATGGGGAACGTGGGGCCGCCAGCGGAGTGTGAAAGGAACACTTGAGAACATCCAGCAAAAAGTGCAGGAACACCAGATTACAAACCCCGCGATTATCGTCATCGGAGACATCGTCAACTTTCAAACACACAGCTGGTTTGAAAGCAAACCGCTTATCGGACGGCATTTGATGGTTGTGACTCATGGCGAAGATGAAGACCCGCTTGCAGACAAGCTGCGCGATTCCGGCGCCGATGTCATCGAGTGGCCGAAATGGCGTACCGAAAACATGCCAGTCAATGAAGACATTCTTCGAAAGATTGGCACCTTTAAAGACGTTTTTTTCACATCGCGCCGGGCGGTTTGTGAATTTTTCAGAGCACTGGCTTCTCAGAAAATCGACATCCGCCAGCTGACAGCCAAACTGAGTGCAGCATCTGAGCAAGCAAAGACAGAGCTTGAGAAACGGGGCTTTCTTGTCACCGCCATTCAGCCTGATTCAGAGAAACGTCTTGTTGTGGGAAGCCGCCATGCAGTGGAAAACATGCAAAAGCATGAATCCTGTTCGTTTTATATCACTCATGAAAACGTCATAGATGACCGGTTCACCCACATGATTCAGCGTACCATCAGTGAATCCCCGCTGCACATGGTCATTTGCCCGAACAAGCTGTCCGTTCAGCAATTGATCAATACTGGCGAACAAATTGGCATGTCGCCGGAACCGTCAGCAAGCCGGCCTCCTATCGTCTGTATAGGCGATGACTCAGCTGCCGGGGCTTATGGATTCACAGCCATCCAAGATCAGGATGAATTATTTGCTTTCATCCAAAACCAACAAGCGGAAAGAAAACTCCTTCACAGCTGATGGCAAACAGCCCTTTCCCCCAAGGGCTGTTTTATTTATGTACCAATTTTTTATGATGGGTTGAATACATCGCCATATTCTCAGCCTTAGGATCCAAATAAGCCTTAGCGCTGTTGACTGCTGTCGGGCCTTCAGTAAAGCCGCCGGCAATTAATCTCAGCTTGCTTTCATAAAAAGCCGCGTCGCCCGCCACAAAAACGCCCGGAAGATTCGTTCGCATATGTCTGTCGGCTTTCACCCTGCCTTCTTCAATCTCCAGCCCCCACTCCATCATCGGCCCGAGATCAATTTTGAAACCATGATTAATGATCAGCTCATCAACCTCTATATCTTCCCTTTGGCCTGATTCAGTATGACAAATCGTCACGCTTTTGATGCGCTCTTCATCGCCGCTCAGCTGCTCCAGACAATAAGGAGTAAGCACCCGCACCGATGATTGTTTCATTTTCGTCACGCTGCTTTCCATTCCTCCGAATTCCTCGCGGCGATGAACGACAGTCACAGACGCCGCAAGCGGTTCAAGCTCATTAGCCCAATCAACCGCAGTATCTCCGCCGCCTGATATCACCACGCGCTTATCTTTAAACGCATCGAGCTTCTCCACTCCATAATGAAGATTTTTGCCCGCATATCGGGCCGCATCCTCGCTGTCAAACTCATTGACCTCAAGCGTACCCATGCCGCAAGCCAAAATCACAGTTCTTGTATAGTGCTTTTCCCCTTCAGAACCCGTCAGTACAATGGTGCCGTCATCTAGGCGTTCAAACCCGGTCACACGCTGATTCAATACGATATCAGGATCAAACGTTGCCGCCTGCTCCTTCAGTTGCTCGATCAGCTGCTTTCCCGCAATCCACGGTATGCCGCCGATATCGCGAATGATTTTCTCAGGAAAGAATAAAGACACCTTCCCTCCGAGCTTCGGCAAAAATTCGATTACCTTTGTTTTCAGCTCCCGCATCCCGCAGTAAAAAGCAGTAAACAGCCCAATCGGCCCCCCGCCTATAATCGTAACGTCATATACCTCTTGATTCTCAGCCATGCGTCCTGCCTCCCGTTCGTTCACATCTATATCAAAATTTTAATTGAGAATGAATATCAATACAAAGTATATCATATTTCAAGGGCCTTTGTTTATTCATTTCTTCTACCTTGTGGTCAATTGCTGAAAACTCTATAATAGGCAAAAAACAAATGGGTGAAACAGATGAAAAGACGAGTCGAAACGATCACCTTCGATGGCCGTACACTAGAATATTCTGTGACAGGCAAGGGAACCCCAATCCTTGTCATGCATGGCGGGCATTCAAATTGTTACGAGGAATTCGGATACACAGCGTTGATTTTGCAAGGGTATTCCATCATTACGCCTTCAAGGCCCGGCTATGGACGAACGTCAAAAGAAATTGGAAAAAGTCTTGCCAACGCCTGCCGTTTCTATGTGAAATTATTAGATCATCTACAAATCGATAGTGTCCATGTGATCGCCATCTCAGCAGGAGGGCCGAGCGGCATATGCTTTGCCTCACATTATCCGGAAAGAGTAAATACATTGACCCTGCAATCCGCGGTCACCAAAGAGTGGCTCACTCCAAAAAACACTGAATATAAATTGGGGAGAATTCTCTTCCGCCCGCCGGTGGAAAAGTGGATATGGAAGCTGATTTCTTCTTTGAATAACGCTTTCCCGCGTTTGATGTTTCGAGCTATGAGCCCCCAATTCAGCACCATTCCGTTTCAGCGAATCAAGTCCTTGATGGATGAAAAAGACATAGAAGCATTTCGGAAAATGAACAGCCGGCAGCGCTCGGGTGAAGGATTTCTGCTTGACTTGTCACAAACCGCCGCTGTCTCTTCAAAAGAGCTGCAAGCCATCATATGTCCCGTGCTGATTATGCAAAGTGTTTATGATGGATTGGTTGACTTGTCACATGCACATCATGCAAAAGAGCACATTCGTGGCGCTTCTCTCTGTTTGCTTCACTCATGGGGGCATCTGATTTGGCTCGGAAAAGAAGCTGCAGAAACAGACAGTATCCTACTCGGCTTTTTGGAAACCTAACCAAAGTGAAACGATCCTTTCCCCTCCTCCGTCAAACAAGCAGTGCCTTTTTTTCTGGTATCATAAGAAAGGCAGCTTAACATGAGCGGAGGTTTTATTGTGACAGCACAATCATCTTTTCTTCAGCTGAATTCTATTTTTATCAGCATTTTAATAGAAGCCATTCCGTTTATTCTGATTGGCGTCATACTTTCCGGAATCATTCAAATGTTTGTTTCTGAAGAAGTGATTGCAAGAATCATGCCGAAAAACCGTTTTCTCGCCGTTTTATTCGGTGCGCTGGCCGGCGTTTTATTTCCCGCCTGCGAATGCGGCATCATCCCGATTACGAGGCGGCTTCTGTTAAAGGGAGTTCCTCTGCATGCGGGCGTTGCTTTCATGCTGACCGCGCCTATCATTAATCCTATCGTTTTATTTTCTACTTATATTGCGTTCGGGAATAGATGGAGCGTTGTCTTTTACAGAGGCGGACTGGCTCTCGCCGTCTCGCTGATCATCGGGATCATCTTATCCTATCAATTTAGGGATAACCAGCTTTTAAAGCCTGATGAACCCGGCCACCATCATCATCATCACACCCTGCTTCAAAAGCTGGGAGGGACCTTGCGTCACGCCATTGATGAATTTTTCTCCGTGGGAAAATATTTAATCATCGGCGCCTTTATCGCAGCCGCTATGCAGACGTATGTCAAAACATCCACTTTGCTTGCGATCGGGCAGAATGATGTATCCTCTTCACTCGTGATGATGGGACTGGCGTTTGTCTTGTCGCTTTGTTCAGAGGTCGATGCGTTCATCGCGTCTTCCTTCAGCAGCACATTTTCATTAGGCTCGTTAATCGCCTTTCTCGTCTTTGGCGCGATGGTGGATATTAAGAATCTATTGATGATGCTTGCGGCCTTCAAAAAACGATTTGTTTTCCTGCTGATTACGTACATTGTCGTGATTGTTTTAGCGGGATCACTACTGGTAAAGGGGTGATTGGATGTTTCGTTTATTGGTGCTGATGGGATTTACGTTTTTCTTTTATCATCTGCATGCCTCAGGAAATCTAACAAAATATATCAATATGAAATATGCCTATCTATCCTTTATTGCGATCTTCCTGCTGGCCATTTTGACAGCCGTTCAAGCGTACCTATTTATCAAGTCGCCTGAAAAAAGAAGGCATCATCATGACCATGATTGCGGGTGCGGCCATGATCATGAGCATGACCATGAACAAAACAAGCCATTTTATCAGCGTTATTTGATTTATGTTGTTTTTCTTTTTCCTTTGGTGTCAGGCATCTTCTTCCCGATTGCAACGCTTGACTCATCCATAGTCAAAACAAAAGGGTTCTCGTTTAAGGCGATGGAGAGCGGAGATCACTACTCCCAAACACAGTATTTGCGGCCTGATGCCAGCCTTTATTACGCGCAAGACAGCTATGACAAACAAATGAAACAGCTGTTTAATAAGTATTCCAGCAAAAAAGAGATTTCTCTGACCGATGACGATTTCCTAAAAGGAATGGAAACCATCTATAACTATCCGGGTGAATTTCTCGGACGGACGATAGAATTTCATGGATTTGCTTACAAAGGAAACGCAATTAACAAAAATCAGTTGTTCGTATTAAGGTTTGGCATCATTCACTGTATCGCTGATTCCGGCGTGTACGGGATGCTTGTGGAATTTCCGAAGGACATGGACATCAAGGATGATGAATGGATTCACATTAAGGGCACTCTGGCCTCAGAATATTACCAGCCATTCAAGTCAACTCTCCCTGTCGTCAAAGTAACTGACTGGAATACCATTAAAAAACCTGATGATCCGTATGTTTACAGAGGATTTTAAGTGAAGACGAAACCAGTACAAGTACTGGTTTCTTTTTTATTTCTTTTTCATCAGCATCAAATCGAGATAGAGCTGGCACCTCGTTCTGAAATCGCTTAAATCGATCGACGTCATCTCAGTAATCTGTTTGATGCGGTAATTCAATGTATTTTGATGAATAAACAGCTGTTCTGCCGCTGGTTTTGTTTTGCAGTTGTTGAGGAGATAGATTTCCAAGGTTTTGAGCAGCTCAGTGCTGCTTTCTTCGTCTTTCGCTTTTAATAAAGCTAAATCTTTATTCTCGTATTCTAAAAATTCATTTTTCTGTTCGATGCTTTCTAAATAGCGGTAAATGCCGAGTTTGGCATATTCATATGGAATGTTTTCCTGATTGCCGGTGATTTCTGCGGCTTTGATGACTTCAAGTGCTTCTGTGTAACTCTTGCCAAGTTTTAATAGGTGATTATATTCGTTTCCGATACCGATATAAATAGGGGTAGGTATTTTTTGAAAGTGAAAATGTGTTAACAGCTTGTTAATAAACTCAGAAGCTGCTGAGGAGACGGAGCTTTTTTGGGAAAAACTCGCTACGACGATGACAATATTTGATTCGATCGTTAAGACATGACTGACCTTATCCCGTAAATTCAGGTACGACCTGATATTTTCCTTTAGATCCTCAACCGCTTCCCCATCCCCATTTGCGGCGTGCAGGATAACAACTGAAAACATGGAAGGCAGCACGGTGTTGATCCTTTCAGCTTCCCGTCTGAGTTCCTTCTCAGAGGTAAATTGCTGATAGATCGCCCGTTTGATGAGATTCTCTGCTTTTTCTTCCTTTTCCTGTTTCAATTTATTCGTTTTATAAATGATTTTCCCGACATGGAAGGAGGTCTCGTACAAAAAGTCGAGCTCTTCATCCGTCAGATTTTGGTCCAGCTCCTGTATCCAGATGTAGCCCATGACTTCCCCTTTGTGCTTTGCACTCACGACCACCCTCTGGTTTAACCCGATGCTTTCAATTTTATTGACGCGAAAAGGCTCAGGCTCTGTTTTCAATTTTTCAATAATTCCGTCCTTCAGAAACCTCTCAAAAATCTGGACCGGACACTTTTTCGAAAAAATAGTCTGCTGGTTGGCAGAATCAAAATGGTTAATATAGTAAGAATTATAGGCTAACAAAAAGAAATCCGCGCTTTCCAGTATCACTGGCTTTTGCAGCTCATAGCTAATAAAATCAATCAGCTTATCAACATCTGAAAATGAAAAAACTCTCTCTAAAAGCTCTTCCATACCTTTTTCTCCTATACTTTTTTTACTTTAATCATATCCATACGGGGTCTTTTTGTATAGAAAAAAATACGTTTGTTTCCAAAAGAAAAAAATAGCCGCTTAAAAGGAGAAAAGAGGAAAAAGGGACAGCCCCTTCCTCCTCCTTTCGATCTTTATTGTGACATTGTATCTTGGTAGTCGTTGAACTGGTCTGTGACAGCTTGTGACGGAGCCTGCGTCAATATGCTGACAAAAAAGACAGATAATAGACTCGCAGCAAAACCAGGTATCATTTCATACAGAAAGTCCGAAAGACCGGCATTCGCCCAAATGATTACAGTCGCTGCTCCCACAATCATGCCGGCGAGTGCCCCCCATTTGGTCATTCGTTTCCAAAACAGACTGAGCAGTACAACTGGCCCGAATGATGCACCGAAGCCCGCCCACGCGTAGCTGACCAATCCAAGGATGGTGTTATTTTTCTCCCAAGCCAGAACCAACGCGACAATTGAAACAGCCAGAACAGCCAGTCGGCCTAAAAACACCAGTTCTTTATCTGAAGCTGAGCGTCTGAACATCGACTTATACAAATCTTCTACCAGAGAGCTTGATGTCACAAGCAGCTGAGAAGAAATGGTACTCATAATCGCAGCCAAAATCGCTGAAATCAGAAAACCCGTGATAATCGGATGGAACAAGATATTCCCTAACTGAATAAAAATCGTCTCAGGGTCCTTCAGTGTCATGCCCCGCTGATGGTAATAAGCGATTCCGCCCAAACCGGTCAGCACTGCGCCTACTGCAGACAAAATCATCCAGCCCATCCCGATTCTGCGCGCTCTTTTGATCTCTTTGACAGACGTGATCGCCATAAAACGCACAATAATATGCGGCTGGCCAAAGTATCCCAGCCCCCAGGCAAACAAAGAAATAATGCCAAGGACGCTCGTTCCTTTGAAAATATTAAACATATCAGGGTCTACAGAGCGGATTTCAGCAACTGTATCACCTGCTCCTCCTGTGTGGAAAAACGTAACGATCGGCACAAGAATGAGTGCGGCAAACATAATGATCCCCTGAACAAAATCTGTCCAGCTGACTGCCAAAAAGCCGCCAAACAGGGTATATGCCACAACAACACCCGTCACAATCCACAGGCCGGTGTGATAATCCATCCCCAAGATGCTGTTGAATAAGACGCCGCCGGACACCATTCCGGACGATACATAAAACGTGAAAAAGACTAAAATGACAATTCCCGAAAACAGTCTGAGAAGCTTTGTTTGATCTCCGAAGCGATTCTCCAGGAATCCGGGAATTGTAATTGAATTCCCCGCTTTTTCAGTATAGGTTCTCAGCCGCGGCGCAACGTAGAGCCAGTTCGCCCATGCTCCAAGGCAAAGTCCGAACACAATCCAAACTCCGCTCAGACCTGTTGAAAACATGGCGCCGGGAGCCCCATTAGCAGCCAGCCGCTCATATCGGCAGCGCCGGCACTGAGAGCGGTTACTGCCGGACCCAAAGAGCGTCCTCCCAGCATGTAATCCGTCAGATTCGACGTACGCTTGTAAGCAAAGTAGCCGATCAGCAGCATTCCCGCCATATAAATACAAATCGAAATAATCAGCTGTGTGTTTTCTATGGCACTTCCTCCTCTTTTTTATAGTATATGGATGAAATGGACACCCCCGCAGGGAGGATGCCCATTTAGTCCCGCTTAGAACATTTCACTGATTGTTTTTGCTTGCATATGCAGAGCCAAGTAATCCGGCCCGCCTGCTTTTGAATCCGTTCCCGACATTTTGAAGCCGCCAAACGGATGGTAGCCGACGATAGCACCTGTACAGTTGCGGTTGAAGTATAGGTTTCCGACATGGAATTCCTGTTTCGCACGCTCGATGTGCTTGCGGTTGTTTGTGATAACCGCGCCTGTCAAACCATATTCAGTATTGTTTGCCACTTCTAAAGCTTCATCAAAGTCTGACACTTTACAAAATGCAACGACAGGTCCGAAAATTTCTTCCTGCATGAGTCTTGCTTTCGGATCAAGGTCAGCGAAGATCGTCGGTTTGATGAAGTATCCTTTCGAATCATCACCGGTACCGCCGCTTACTAAACGCCCTTCCTGTTTTCCGATTTCAATATAGCTCATAATTTTATCATAAGAACCTTGGTCAATGACAGGTCCCATATAAACATCTGCACTGTCAGGTTTAGCTGTTACTTTTGATTCCGTAATTTCAATGACACGCTCTAATACTTGATCATACACTTTTTCATGAACAACTGCACGTGAACCTGCAGAGCATTTTTGTCCCGCAAAGCCGAATGCTGAAGTAAAGATCGATTGAGCCGCTAATTCAATGTCCGCATCCTCATCAACAACAACCGTATCTTTACCGCCCATTTCAGCGATGACACGCTTTAAATGCTGCTGGCCCGGCTGAACCTTCGCCGCGCGTTCGAAAATTCTCGTACCAACTTCTCTTGATCCCGTAAATGTGATAAGGCTTGTTTTCGGATGGTCAACAAGATAGTCGCCTACTTCCGCTCCGCTTCCCGGAACAAAGTTGACTACGCCTTTTGGCAATCCGGACTCTTCAAGCACCTCAACAAATTTTGCTGCAATAACAGGTGTAGCACTCGCAGGTTTCAGAACCACTGTGTTTCCAGTAACGATCGGCGCCACTGTTGTGCCTGCCATGATCGCAAACAAGAAGTTCCAAGGCGGGATCACGACTGTCACTCCAGTCGGCGTGTATACATATTGGTTTTTCTCGCCTTCACGGCTGTTGACCGGTTTGCCTTTTGCCAGTTCGATCATTTGGCGTGCATAATACTCCATGAAGTCGATCGCTTCAGCCGTATCGGCATCCGCCTCGTTCCAAGGCTTTCCTGCTTCTTTCACAAGCAAAGCTGAGAATTCATGTTTTCTTCTGCGGACTTTGGCAGCAGCGCGGAACAGGACAGCCGCTCTCTCTTCAGGAGACGTGTATCTCCACTCTTCAAATGCTTTTGCAGCCGCTTGAATCGCTTGCTCAGCGTGCTCTTGAGACGCTTTTGACACTCGGCCGACGACTTCTTCTTTATCAGCCGGGTTGATTGAAACGATTTTCGCTTCCGTTTCCACTCTCTCGCCGTTAATGACAAGCGGATAGTCTTTTCCTAAATATTCGCTTACTGTCGCAAGCGCTTTTTTAAACGCTTCCACGTTGTTTTGATCTTGGAAATTTGTGAATGGCTCGTGTTTGTAAGGTGTTGTCATGATAATCTCTCCTTTTTTACTTCTTTGTCATTCCTTTGAAAGCAAATGCAATGTTTGACGGACGTTCTGCAAGGCGTCTCATAAAGTAGCCGTACCAATCCTCGCCGTATGGCAGGTAGACTCTCATGTTATAACCTTCTTTTACGAGGCTGAGCTGGGTTTGCGACCGCATGCCGTACAGCATCTGAAATTCAAACTTGTCATGGGCAATGCCATGTTCCTTGGCAAGCTGCTTTGTAAAGTCGATCATTTTGTCGTCATGTGTGGCAATCGCTGTATAGTGACCGTTTAAGAGCTGCTTTCGGATGATTTTTTTGTAATTTTCATCGACATCGCTTTTCTCCGGGAAAGCTACTTTTTCTGATTCTTTATAAGCTCCTTTTACAAGGCGAAGGAACGGGTTTAAAGAATCCAAATCGTCAATGTCTTTTTCCGTCCGGTACAGATAGGCTTGCAGCACTGTGCTCACATGCTCGTATTTCTTTCTGAAATCTTTGAAAATATCAAGCGTTTTCTGGCATCTGACTTCGTCCTCCATGTCAATGGTGACCATGATTTTATGTTTCTCGGCCGTCTGAAGGATTTTTGTCATATTTTCATACACCAAATCCATATCTATATCCAAACCTAAAGACGTCATTTTTAAAGAAACGTGTGAGTTCAGCTCCTGATCCGCGATGGTCGCAATGGTTTGAATGCACTCTTCCGTACGCTCCCGTGCGACCTCGGCGCTGTTCACGAACTCGCCTAAATGATCGACAGTAACTGACAGGCCTTGGCTGTTAAGCTGTCGAATGGTCGGGATTGAACTGTTAAAGTCATTCCCGCCGATAATTTTACCCGCTGCTACCCGGCTTCCCCAGTTCCTCGCCATTTTATTGAGAAAGCCGCTTTTGGATAAAAATAAGAAAAAATCTCTTGTGATCACTTCCAACCTCAACACCCCGCAATCTAAGAAGTATTTGTATGAGTTTATTGTAAATGGACAAAACCGGCGTTCACAATATTCTCAAAATACAAAGATTCTGATTATTTTTGTGGGTTTGCCACAATCAGATAGTTAGAAAGTCGGGGGGGATTTTGTCGAATAAAGGAGAAAAGGAAGCGACAAAAAACATCAGCTTCCTCCATCCTTCCACACTTCTTCAACCGTATTCAAAAGCAAACGGTTCAACTCAGGTGTCATATCTTTTTTCTCTGCCTTCAGTTCTTTTGCCGCTTCCATGATTCTTTCGATTTCCGTTTCAATGAATTGGTGAATAACATCGATTCTTGCTTCGAGGTCAAGCTCTTCTCCTCTTCTTTTCCGTTCAAGCAAAGTTTCCATTTCAGCCTTCAGCTCGGGTTCAGCAATAAGTTCATTCATCAAAACAGTAAAGTCCATTGGCGGAATGGTTCCGTGCTTTTCAATCCATTGGCAGGCCAAAATAGGCCGAAGAACGTAGAAGTACTTTTTAATTTTGACCTCTTGTCCTTGTAGATAATCCTTGACGTTCCTTCTCGCCATATTGATATAGTGATACACGCTTGCTTCAGGCTTAAATGCCTCCTTCCGCAGTTTTCTTAACTGCTCTGCGGTCGTAAATGCTTCGTAATACACAATGTCTGAGGACAGCCATTCAAGGAGCGGCGGGTTTGATTTTTTGAAGAGGCGCAGCGTCTTTCTCAGCTCCCAGCCGCTGATATCCAGTAAATCGTGAATCGGTTCCTCAATCACATCCCGCTCCTGCTCAATTGAAAAATACCACTCCTTTTTCGGCACATAAATAAAGCGGACGTCGTAATCACTATCCTGCGAGGGAAATCCCCATGCGCGGCTTCCTGACTCGACGGCATACACGATTTTGACTCCGTATGACTGCTCGATCCGTTTTAATTCATCAATGATTCTTTGTTTCATATCTATTCGTCTCCAGTCTGTTCTCATTCCGGCAGTTTGCAGAAAAAAACCGCCTGATGATATGCGGCGGCTTTTCACATTTATCAGCCTTTAAGATGCTGCTTAAAGAAAGCAAGTTTTTCCGTTTGAAAAGCAGGGATATACTCATGTCCGAAGTAGCGGTACACCTTCAGCTCTTTCTCTGTTTCCAAATGATTGTAGGCGGCAAACACGGTGGACGGTGGCGTGACCTTGTCAATCAGGCCGATTGACATCAGGACAGGCACCTTCACTCGGTCAGCGAGATTCATAATATCGAAATATGAAAGTGTCTTCATCGCCTGCACTTCTGTTTCCGGGCTGCCATTTCTTCTGAAGAAGGAATTGATTTCAAGGTACGGCTGTTCAAGCGCCACATCAATGGCCCGTTCAAAGTTGCTTAAATAAGGATAATCGGCAACCGCGGCTTTTGGAATGTCTGACAGCGCTGCTGCGGCAATGGTTAAACCTCCGCCTTGGCTTCCTCCTGTCACACCGATCCTTGTTTCGTCAACCTCGTCGAAGCTGCTGATGACCTCAAGCGCGCGGACGGCGTCCAAATAAACACCGCGGTAATAGTATGTATCTTTATCAAGAATTCCTTTCGTCATCCAGCCCAAAGCGTGACCGTGCGGTGAAATACTCGTATCCTCGCTGCTCTGCTGGCCGCGGACAAGCATGCCGAATGCGGCGTAGCCATGGAGTGCCCAGTTTACCATTTCATGAATCTCACCATCATAGCTTGCATTGTAGCCATGATATTTCACGATCGCCGGATGCGGGCCTTCCTTGTCAGGCACCGCGTACCATCCGGTAATGCGGGCGTTTTCGAAGCTTTTATATGTGAGACGGTACACTTTTACTCCGTCAGCAGGATAGTCAACCGGCTGTAAATCAGGTTCTGCTTGGACTTTTGCAAGTTCCTCCAAAGACAATTTCCAAAACTCAGAAAAATCTTTCGGTGCTGTTTTTTCAGGCTTATATGTTTGCAATTGGTCGAGCGGCAGATCGAATAGTTGCATTTCCGATTATTCCCCTTTGTTTTATAAGATTTAGTTTGTATTCCTATACTACCACGTTTCGGCTTTGTTTTCTAAATATTTTCAGCTTTGTTTCCCAGACAGCCTTCATCAAACGTTTGTTTAAGACTTTCCCGGCTTAGTTCCA
This sequence comes from Bacillus sp. AMCV2, assembly GCF_056033925.1. Lineage (NCBI taxonomy): Bacteria > Bacillati > Bacillota > Bacilli > Caryophanales > Bacillaceae > Bacillus > Bacillus sp. AMCV2. The sequence goes on along the minus strand of NZ_JBVYIB010000002.1, from coordinate 334,336 downwards.
TAAAGGCCTGGGCGGTCAGACTGACATAGCGGTTCTTTAAAAAGACAAAGACGAGGGTTCGTGATGGCGCGGATTGAATCGATAAATAGATTACACCCGGATCTTTATCCCTTTTGACCATATTCGGTGCCATTGTCACACCTAATCCGTTAGCCACAAGAGATTGGGCGGTTTCAATATGGCTCGTCTTAAAGGCAGCATTCGGCTTAAAGCCGCTTTCTGCACAGAGATCGAGAACTGTCCTGCGAAAGCCGAAGCCTTCTTTTAACAGAATAAAGGGCACGTTCCTTACCATGGCAAGCGGCACACACGGATGGCGGCCCTCATCTTCTTCCAGCGCTTTCTCAATCAGCGCGACCATTTCCGGCGGCATCCACCTTTGTTTTTCCTTCGGCACCGCGAGAACAACCGGTTCCGTGAGCAAGGGTGTAATGGAGAGCCGTTCATCCTCGATCGGCAAGGATAAAACAGAAAGGTCAACTTCTCCCTTTGCCGTCATCTCCTCTAATGAAACCGGATCTTTTTCAACAAGCTGAACCTCCACATGAGGATAGCGCGCCAAAAACTGCTTCAGCAGCGGAGGAAAGAGATATCTCCCTGTTACAGCAGGAATTCCGATGGATAATTTATGACCGATTCCCTGTGATCGCTCCTGCATTTCCCGAAGCAAATCATCTCTGGAACGAATGATGTCCTCGGCTTTTTCAATGAAACGCCTGCCGTGAGGTGTCAGTGTAACAGAGCCATGAGATCTGTGAAAAAGGGTAAGCCCCAGCTCAGCCTCAAGCTTTTTGATTTGCTGGCTGAGAGACGGCTGTGCGATATGAAGATGTTCCGCCGCCTTTGTAAAGCTTTGGCGCCGGGCAATTTCCGCTGCATATTCCATCACTTTAATATCCATTTCAGCCTCCATAGGTTGAACCTATCGTTTTCATCATTTTTATATCTTGGACGAATCATAACAGAAATTGCTAACATAATCCATATCATCATTTACAAAAGAAGGAGCTGGTTCAAATGACAAATGAAACACCGTTTTCTAAAAACGCCGAGATGTATCGGGATGAAAAGGTATTTGCCGAGGGGGAAGATTTGGGGTTGATGATCAAAACAGCGGAATGCCGGGCAGAGCATCGGGTGCTGGATATCGGAGCGGGCGCCGGCCATACGGCCCTGGCATTTTCTCCTTATGTACAGGAGTGCATCGGTGTTGATGCAACGAAAGAGATGGTAGAGGTTGCGTCCTCCTTCGCGCAAGAAAAAGGAGCTGAAAACGTACGCTTTCAGCAAGGAACGGCAGAGTCACTCCCCTTCCCCGACGATTCATTTGATATCATCACCTGCCGATACGCAGCCCACCATTTTTCAGATGTCCGCAAAGCTGTCAGCGAGGTTGCACGCGTACTGAAACAGGACGGACGTTTTCTCTTAGTTGATCATTACGCGCCTGAAGATCCCATTCTTGATGAGTTTGTCAATCAGTTGAACCGGCTTCGAGACCCTTCCCATGTTCGAGAAAGCTCATTATCAGAATGGCAGGCGATGTTCAGCGCCAATCAACTGGCTTATCAAGACATCCAAAAGTGGAACTTGCCGATTCAATACGATAGCTGGATCAAACGAGGCGGAACCCCCGCTGACCGGGAAAAACAAATCATTGCCCACTTGAACCACACATCAGACGAAGCACGCGACACGTTCTGTATTACATTAAACCGAAACGGACAGCCCGTCTCCTTTTGTTTAAAAGCGATTTTGATACAAGGGATAAAACGATAAAAAAAGCCGTGCGCTGCGCACGGCTTTTTACATCGGCTGATAAAGATCCCAGCCAATTTTTAATGTCTCAACAATGTAATCGGCAACCTCTTCCGGGGAAAGGTTGTCTGTTGCCACTTTTGAATTGTGCTTGTCATAAATGACTTTTCTTTCGTTAAACAGCTGTTCCATTTCATCCATTGAACGGTTATGCAGTACAGGGCGGCTTTCGATCAATAAATCCGCGCGCTGCTTCCAATTCTCCCATGACAGGTCAAGATGAAGCACGAGACAGTTTTCCAGACAGCAATTTCTGATTTCTTCTTGTTTAAAAGATCCCCCGCCCAGAGATACGATTTTGAATCGTTTATGATGGCAGATGTCTAAAATATATTCCTTCTCCGTTTTCCGGAAAAAGTCTTCTCCCTTTTTCTCAAATATCTCAGGAATTGACATATTGAAATCCTTTTCGATCTCTTGGTCAATATCAATAAAATCTCTATATAATTTTTTAGCGACCAATTGGCCGATTGTCGTTTTTCCTACACCCATGAATCCAATCAGGACGATATTTCTTTCTCTTACTGGGATGGCTCGTTTAGCGTTCATCTTCGGCGAAATCCTCCTAAGGAATGAAAGTTTATCTTCATTATATGCTTAATTAGCGAATATTTATATAGATACCGGCTTTACTGGTCAAGCTTATAGTGCGCTTTGTTGTTTAGCCATTTTTGCCTGAATGACATTCATTGTACAACATTTCTGCAGGTATTTTAATACTTCGACGCAAAAAAGCATTAAAACCTTCCGCCTTTATTGTTTTTCCAGCTGACTCTTCGATGGAAGGGTCTTTTTCTGTATGATAAATAGGAAGGGAGAAATGGCGATGATCATTTGGATAAACGGGGCATTCGGTTCCGGAAAAACACAAACAGCCTTCGAACTGCACAGAAGGCTGAACCCATCTTACGTGTATGATCCCGAGAAAATGGGTTTTGCGCTGCGCTCCATGGTGCCGCAGGAGATCGCAAAGGACGATTTTCAAAGCTATCCCTTATGGCGGGCGTTCAATTACAGTTTGCTAGCTTCTCTGACAGATACATACCGCGGCATCATTATTGTGCCTATGACGATTGTACATCCTGAATACTTCAATGAGATCATCGGCAGGCTCAGACATGAAGGCAGGATCGTTCACCACTTTACACTAATGGCTTCAAAGGAAACCTTGTTAAAAAGGCTGCAAACCAGAGCAGAAGGAAAAAACTCATGGGCCGCCAAACAAATTGACCGCTGCGTTGAAGGTTTATCATCACCCATTTTTGAGGACCACATTCAAACAGACCACCTGTCGATTCAGGATGTGGCAGAGAACATTGCCGCGAGAGCCGAACTCCCATTAGATCCTGATACGAGAGGCAGCCTCCGAAGGTTCACCGACAGATTAATGGTAAAGCTGAATCATATCCGCATCAAATAAAGCTTCTGTACACGACAAAAGCCCGCTCCGAGAGCGGGCTTTCTTCAACTTATTTCCACCAGTCATCAAACATAGACGCCGGAACCTGGCGTTTATGTTCAGTCATGCTGTAGCGTTTTTCCAGCGCTTCTGATACTTTCGCTGATACTTCTTTTCCTTCGAGATAATCGTCAATCTCGTCGTAGGAAATGCCAAGCTCTGTTTCATCCGACTGCTGCGGTTTTTCGTCGAGCAGATCGGCAGTCGGTTCTTTTAAGTATAAGCGTTCCGGTGCACCCAGCTCTTTCAGCAGTGTTCTTCCCTGGCGCTTCGTCAAGCCTGTCAGCGGCAGGAGGTCTGCTCCGCCGTCACCGTACTTCGTAAAGAAACCAGTCACTGCTTCAGCAGCATGGTCTGTTCCTAACACAAGAAGGCCTTCCTGGCCGCCGATCGCGTATTGCGCGATCATTCTTGTTCTTGCTTTTACGTTTCCTTTATTAAAGTCAGTCAGCTGATCGCCTGTTTCCTGCTGATACTGATCAGAAAAAGCGCTGACTGTCGATTTAATATCAAACTTCCATGATTTATCCGGCTTAATAAACTTTAAAGCAAGCTGGGCATCGTCTTCATCCTGCTGTGTGCCATGCGGAAGACGGACCGCGATAAATTGAGCGTCTCCGCCCTCCTCGCGAATGCTCTCCACCGCAAGCTGAGCGAGTCTTCCCGCAAGTGTTGAATCCTGGCCTCCGCTGATTCCCAATACAAAGCCTTTAGCACCGGTTTTCTTTACATATTGTTTTAAAAAATTGACTCGGTCCTCAATTTCTTGCTTTGGATCAATTGAGGGCTTCACATGTAACTCACGCATAATCTTTTCCTGCATGCTCATCCCAATCATTCCTCCTGTACATTTTCCCTTGTTACTGATCATTTCCCCAAATCAATGAAAATGAATCATGACTGTTATGTATCCCTATTAAATATAGCACAGGTCTTCATTCACAGTGAACAAGAGAGATCAGCTGACTTCAACCCGTATGGATGTCACACTGTCGCCATTGCATTTCCCTTTTTCAATCGGGCAGGAAGAAAACGCGACAATTAAATCCATCTCCGCCCTGAGCCTTACATAATCTCCGGCATTCGAAAGCGGCGTTTCCACAGACAGATTCCCTTTCTCATCAAGGACAGTATTCATAAAAATCGCAAATGGGTAATGCATGTGAGGCTTCGGTACGCCAAACTGCTCAAGCGCACGGTTCATATTGTCATAGCACGTATCCTGAAACTCATCCTTTTGCTTCCCATATAAGAGCCTGTTCATATCAGGACGGCAGGCGGGCAGCAGCAGATCATGCTTGCCGACCGTATCTTCAATCAGGGTTAACATCGGCTTATACAGGTTGGAGTAGAGATGGTCGTTGACCTTCACATGAATGGAGTGATTGGCATCTATCGTCGCTCCCTGATCAAGATGTTCATAAAAATCCTTGGCATGGTATGCGACAAAATCAGCCACCTGCTGCCCTTCTACATCAACCACCTTTAAAATCTGCCCCTTTTTCAGCTTCAGTCCAAGCCCTTTTTTCGGCTCCACAATATATTGCTGTGTCATTGGTTTGCTCCTTTTTTCATTAGTATGAGCGTCCGCTTCCTTCTCCATGTAAAAAGAGGCAAAAATCCGATGTATATAAGCTTCGGACAGATCACAATCTAACCTTAGATAAAAGGGGTTGAATAAATAATGAGCCAAACAAAAAAAGACCAGCCAAAAGGGAATCTGGCTTGGTGGCAGCTGTCACTGATCGGAGTCGGCTGCACGATTGGAACAGGCTTCTTTCTCGGTTCCAGCATCGCTATTGTAAAAAGCGGTTTTTCCGTTCTCCTTTCATTTCTGATCGCAGGGATCGGTACGTATTTTGTCTTTGAACAGCTCGCCAAGCTGTCGGCGAAGCAGCCGGAGAAAGGTTCGTTTTGTGCGTATGCCCGAAAAGCATTCGGCAAATGGGCAGGCTTCAGCAACGGCTGGGTGTACTGGTCATCAGAAATGCTGATTACCGGAAGCCAGCTGACAGCCATTTCGCTATTTACGAAGCATTGGTTTCCTCAAGTGCCGCTATGGGTGTTTGCCTCAATCTACGCGGTACTGGGGCTCCTTATTATTTTCACCGGCCTGTCCGTCTTTGAAAAAACAGAAAACGTGCTGGCAGTCATTAAAACAGCTGCTATTTTTATGTTTATTGTCATTGCCATCCTGGCATTATGCGGTATCCTGTCCGGCGGGAATCATGGCATACATGTTCCAAATAAGACGAGAGAGCTTTTCCCATACGGCGCCATGGGGCTGTGGACAGGTTTAATCTATGCGTTTTACGCTTTTGGCGGAATTGAGGTCATGGGGTTGATGGCGGTTCACTTAAAAAAACCTGAGGAAGCGTCTAAATCAGGGAAACTGATGCTGGCGACGCTGGCGATTATTTATATCATTTCAATCGGGCTTGCTCTGCTTTTGGTTCCGTTACACGCGTTTACTGAACAGGACAGTCCGTTCATTACGTCATTAAAAGGATATAACCTTGAGATCATCCTTGATATATTTAACGGGATTTTCATCATCGCCGGGTTCTCGACCCTTGTCGCTTCGCTTTTTGCCGTTACGACATTGCTTTGTACAATGGCTGATGACGGCGACGCGCCGAAATGCTTTACTCTAAAGGAAGGCAAAAAAATATGCTGGCCGGCACTTGGGCTGACGTTTGCGGGGCTTGTTCTCTCCATTATTCTGTCGTTAGTGCTGCCTAAAAACATTTATGAGCATATGACAACAGCTGCGGGGCTTATGCTTTTATACACTTGGCTGTTTATCCTGTTCTCCAGCAAAAAGCTGACTGATCCCGAGGGCATGGGAAAAACGCAAATTTATTTAGCGATGGTTCTGATTGCTGCAGCTGTGTCCGGTACATTGTTTGAAAAATCAAGCCGGCCCGGTTTTTTCGTCAGCATAGGTTTTCTCGTGATCATCGCCATTGTAACCATGATCTATCAAAAAAAGCAGGGTCATAAAGATCGCCCTGCCAGTCCTTGATTATTTATTTCATTTTGTTGAACATGTTCTTTAAATAAGAAAACGGGCACTTCGATACCTGTTTTTCGTCATCACGGAGGAAATACTGCTTCCATTCACGATTATCCTTTCCTCCGTACCAGCCTAATTGCGGGTGAATCGGAGCCTGATCATAGGCCTCTAAACGAGATCGGATCAGCCTGCTCATGTTACGGCCAAATGCAGTTGATCCATTTAGGTCCTCAAACACCCACCTTGGCTGAAACGTGACCATAAAAAAAGGAAAGCTCCGGCTTCTTCTTGCCTCGTGCCCCGGTGTAGCGCACAGAATGAAATACGGCTCGCCGTCAAAACAAAACTCCCATTTATAATGCTCGGGATCGGCCGGAATGTCTTCCGGCCATTCTTTTTCGTCTTGATGACTCAGTCTATTTAAAAAGCGCCAAAACAGCTCTTCATACGCTTCAATCGAATAATGCTCCGCCAAATCTTCCGGTGTATCAAACAACACAACGAGGGATGCGTATTTTCCCGTGTCCCGCGATATCTTGCCGTACTCCGCAAGCAACGGAGCCAGGTCCTCCGCTGTACGGTTTTCCCGCGGATCTCCGGCAAAAGCAATCCGAAGCTGATCAGTCAGAAACGCCTGGCGTCCGGGAATGCACGGAAACGTATCCGCGTCGTCCGCCAGCGTTTCTGCCAGCAGCTCAAAAGCGATTCTTTGCCATTCAGGAAGCTCTTCCTGAATACGTTCCAGAAAACTTTTGGTGTAAATCCCATTCACCATTGATCCACCTCCAGTATCATCTGAATACTATATTAAAACTGGAAGCGGCAGGTGACTGTCCTTCATGAATCAGCCCAATAACTGTTTGATGCCCTGATAACCAAAGTAAAAGCCAAACACGAGGAGGGATACACCGGCGATTCCGGTCAATCCTCTCAATAGCTTTTCATGAAGCAGGTTTCTGAACGTACTGGCTGTGATAGCCATGCAGAAATCCCAGATTAAAATGCCGATCATGATGCCGGAGCTATAGATTAGAAGCTGATTCATATTGTAGGCCTCTGCTGTTTTCGCAAGAATGCTTCCGTAAATTCCAAGCCAAAAAAGGATGCTCAATGGGTTTGACAATGAAATGAGAAAACCCGATGCGAATGTTTTCCTGTATGACGGTTTCCCCCGCGAGCTTCGCACATCCATCGGTTCTCTGACGTTTTTCAGCGTTTCAATTCCGGTATAGGTCAGGACAAAAAAGCCGAACAGCCACAAAAACGTTTTCACAAATGGAGCAGTCAAGAACTGTGACAGCCCGAAATAGATAAAAAGCATGTACAGCCCATCCGCTGTCATGGCGCCTAAACCGAAAATCCATGCATGCCAAAAACCGTTTTTAATTCCTTTGTCTATTTGCGCCGCATTCACTGGCCCCACAGGCGCAGACAAGGACAGTCCTAGCACAATATAGCTCAAAAAAATGTTCACCGGCCCGTACTCCCTTCTCTTATGTAACTTGTACAATTTATTCGGGAACGGGCCAAGCTATGCACAAATTCACTTACTGTTTCAGACGTTCAAGCTCTTCCTCCATAATATCGGCGGCTTTGCCGACAAAACTGAAAATGAGTTCCAGCTCCTCCTCCGTATATTCGCGGCACAAATCCATCGTCGACTCAGACAGAGGACGGAACAAATCCTTTATATGTTTTTTCGAAGCAGTCAAAGGGACGATTACGACTCTCCTGCGATCGTTCGGGTCCTTTTCACGAGCCACATACCCCGCTTTTTCCAGCCGGTCAACAAGCGCCGTGACGGAACCCGTGCTGAGGCCGGTTTTTTTTCCCAGCTCTCCGGCCGTCATCGGCCCTGCTTCATTTAAAATGTCAGCTGATTTCAAATCGGTGGGAAACAGACCGAGAGCTTGAGCGGCTGCCTGATGAAACAGAACCGTTCTTGTGCCCAGTTTTCGAAAAAGCTGAACAGCAGTCTTTTCCAACTCACTTCTGGAATTTCTTGTTGACAACTGACAGTCCTCCCTATAAAATCGAGTTTATCTTGATAATCGAGATATTCAACAATCAAACTATTATCATGATATCAGAACTTACATAGAAAAGTAAGAGGAGGTAGAACAAATGGACACAACAACAGCAAAACAGGCTTCCACCAAATTTGTGGTCCTCGGTCTCCTGCTGGGCATCTTGATGTCTGCAATGGACAATACGATTGTTGCCACCGCGATGGGCAATATCGTAGCCGATCTTGGAAGCTTCGATAAATTTGCCTGGGTGACGGCATCCTATATGGTGGCGGTTATGGCTGGCATGCCGATTTACGGCAAGCTTTCCGATATGTACGGCCGAAAACGGTTTTTCCTGTTTGGACTTATTTTTTTCTTAATCGGCTCGGCTTTATGCGGGATTGCCCAGACGATGAATCAGCTGATCATCTTCCGGGCCATTCAAGGGATAGGAGGCGGCGCGCTCCTGCCGATTGCCTTTACCATTATCTTTGATTTGTTTCCGCCGGAAAAACGCGGAAAAATGTCCGGCATGTTCGGTGCTGTATTTGGATTATCCAGTGTTCTTGGTCCGCTCTTAGGCGCGATCATAACAGATTCGATCAGCTGGCACTGGGTGTTTTACATCAATGTACCGATCGGCGCATTGTCATTGTTTTTCATTATTCGCTACTACAAAGAATCTCTGGAGCACAGAAAGCAGAAAATAGACTGGGGCGGCGCAATTACCTTAGTCGTATCCATTGTATGCCTGATGTTCGCCCTTGAGCTTGGCGGCAAAACATTCGATTGGAACTCCATTCAGATCATTGGGCTGTTTATTGTATTCGCCGTTTTCTTCATTGCCTTTTTTATTGTGGAGAGAAAAGCAGAAGAGCCGATTATTTCTTTCTGGATGTTTAAGAACCGCTTGTTTGCCACAGCGCAGATTCTCGCTTTTCTGTATGGCGGAACATTTATTATTTTAGCGGTATTTATTCCGATTTTCGTTCAGGCGGTCTACGGCAGCTCGGCGACAAGCGCGGGCTTCATTCTGACGCCGATGATGATTGGATCAGTCATCGGAAGCATGATCGGCGGAATCTTCCAAACGAAGGCAAGCTTCCGCAATTTGATGCTGATATCTGTTATAGCTTTCTTTATCGGCATGCTGCTTCTTTCCAATATGACGCCTGACACAGCACGGGTATGGCTGACAGTCTTTATGATGATTTCAGGCTTTGGTGTAGGCTTTAACTTCTCCCTGCTGCCGGCGGCATCGATGAATGATCTTGAACCTCGCTTTCGGGGAACAGCAAACTCTACAAATTCATTTTTGCGATCATTTGGCATGACCTTAGGCGTCACCATTTTCGGAACGGTGCAAACAAACGTATTCACGAACAAGCTGACCGACTCCTTCAGCGGTATGAAAGGCTCAGCGGGATCAGGCGCTGCGCAAAATATTGGCGACCCGCAGGAGATATTCCAAGCGGGAACACGTTCCCAGATTCCTGATGCGATCCTGAATCGCATTATTGACGCGATGTCATCAAGTATTACGTATGTCTTTTTGCTCGCTTTGATTCCAATTGTCCTCGCGGCGGTTACCATTTTGTTTATGGGAAAAGCCAGAGTGAAAACAACAGCCGAAATGACAAAGAAAGCAAATTAACATAAAAAAAGCAGTACATGCTGAGCATGTACTGCTTTTTTCTATTACACTCCTAATCTTGCAAGAATAAACGTCCATATACAAATGATCAATAACAGAATCAGGCTATACGCCACTGTCCTTTTAAACAGTTTAGATTCCTTGCCTGTTTGGCCGACCGCTGCGGCAGCGATGGCGATAGATTGAGGAGAAACAAGTTTCGCCATGACACCGCCCGCCGTATTTGCGGCTAACAGCAAGTCTGAACCCGCACCGATCTGCGCTCCGGTGACAACCTGCAAATGGCCAAACAAAGCGTTATTGCTGACAACAGAACCTGTGATAAACACGCCAATCCAGCCGAGAACAGGACTGACAAACGGGAACAGGTCTCCTGTTTTCGCCAATGCTAACCCAATTGAAGAGCTGAGCCCTGCGAAGTTGGCCAGATTGGCAAAACCCATCACGAAGCAGATCGTCATAATCGGCACCCACAGCTCTTTTCCTGTCTCCTTCAGGGAAGCAAAGGCATCCCGGGAGGAGAACTTTTTGCTGAACAGCCCTGTCACGATGACCGCCGCTAAAATCGCTGTACCAGTCGCTGACAGCAGATCAACTTTAAAGACTGCATCTAACGGCATGGCAGATGGCGCGATCGGCGGCATTTTCATAATTTGCTGATGCAGAAAAGGCATTTTGAACAGGAGCGTTGATTGATATAACAGTCCGCCTTCTTGGAAAAGCGCTTTGAAGGCAGGAAGGCTCCAGATGGTGATCGCCGCAGTTAAAATGTAGAAAGGAGACCACGCTTTCGCAATATCAGCGGCACGGTATGCCTTTTTCTCACCAGCATCGCCGGCCCCTTCCTCGCGGTAAATCTCTTTCGGCTGCCATTTGCGGAGGAAGAGGGCAAGCCCGCCCATGCTGAATAGGGCCGCCAAAATGTTTGCTAATTCCGGCCCGAGCACCGCCATTGTCAGTGTCTGAACCGCTGTATACCCACCGCTCACAACCAGAAGAGCGGGCCATGTCTGTTTGATTCCTTTCATTCGGTCTAATAAGAATACAAGCAGGAATGGTATTAAAAATGAGATCATCGGCAGTGTCCACATTAATGTCCGTGACAGCTCAAGAGCAGACAAATCACCAATCTGCGCCCCTGTGATGACAGGAATCCCGATCGCCCCAAAGGCTCCGGAGGCGGCGTTTGCAATCAAGCAGAGCGCCGCCGCTTTTAACGGTTTAAAACCAAGTTCGACGAGCAGCGCCGCACTAATCGCAATCGGAACACCAAAACCGGCCGCGCCTTCTAAAAACGCGTTAAAACAAAAACCAATTAATAATAGCTGTAATCGTGAATCAGGCGAAATGCCGGCAATGCTGGACCGAATAATGGTAAATTTCCCGGTTTTCACTGCGATTTTATAAAGCCACACCGCCATCAGGACGATGTAGCCAATGGGCCACAGCCCGCTCCCGATTCCTAACAAAACAGAAGAAATCGCTTTTTCAACCGGCATATGAAATGCCAAAACGGAGACGAAGAAACTGACGGCTAGGGTAAGAAATGCCGCAAGAATGCCTTTCATTTTCAAAACAGTTAAAGCCAAAAGAAAAAAGAGAATCGGAGTGAGCGCCACAAGTGCGCTCACATACTCGTTTCCAAACGGATCATACAACTGCTCCCACATTGACAATCAGCCCTTTACTCTAAAGTTGCGGTTAGTTGACTTTTTGTTCTGCAAAATGAGGTTTTAAAATGTTTTTAAGGACACCGGCGCTGTGAAGAAACTGTTCTTTTTCTTTCTCATTTAAGTTCAGCTCAGTGATACCTGCGATCCCTCCGCGGTTCACGACAGCCGGCACACCGATGTACACGTCATCTGCACCGTATTGCCCGTCCACATATGTGCTGACAGTTAATATGCTGTTTTCATTATGAAGAATGGCTTTTGTAATGCGAGCAAGACTCATCGCAACTCCATAATAAGTCGCGCCTTTTTTCTCAATGATATGGTAAGCTGCGTTTTTCACATCATCTACAATTTGGTCCAGCTCCTCTTGTTTGTACGCATCGTTTTTCTCAACGAGTTCACTGACCGGCACACCGCCGACATTCGCGCGGCTCCAAACAGGAAGCTCTGTGTCGCCGTGCTCTCCGATAATATGCGCGTGCACGTTTTGAGGCGCTGCGCCAAAGTATTCGCTCAGCATGAAACGGAATCTCGCAGAATCAAGTGTTGTGCCACTTCCGATCACCCGCTCTTTTGGCAGGCCGCTGAATTTCCATGTAGCGTAAGTCAGGATATCAACCGGATTTGTCGCGATTAAGAAAATGCCGTCAAATCCGCTCGCCATGACTTCACTGACGATGCCTTTGAAAATCTTCAAGTTCTTTTCTACTAATTCAAGGCGTGTCTCACCAGGTTTTTGGTTTGCTCCGGCGCAAATGCAGACAATATCAGCATCCTTGCAGTCTTCATATGTTCCGTAAGATGTTTTGACCGGTTGTGGCGCAAACGCCTTTCCGTGGTTTAAATCCATCACATCGCCCATTGCTTTTTCTTTATTTACATCAATGACCACAAGCTCATCTGTGATCCCTTGGTTAATTAACGCAAATGCATAACTGCTTCCAACAAAACCCGCTCCGATTAAAGCTACTTTATTTACTTGTTTGTTCATCATTAATCATCCTTCCAGGGTATGTTTCTCTTTGATGTCTTTTGTTTGTGAAGTATTTCACATTTATATTGTGCAACATTTCACAAACTTTTGCAAGAGAAAAGTTTTGTCTGATTTATGAACAAAAAAGAAACCATCATTGATGGTTTCTTTCGGTAAGTCCCGTCTAGCATTGCCCTCAATGAGGAAGAGAACCGCTTAAGCCCGAGTCATTATATAAACCATTTTGCACATAATCAAAGCCAGGCTGATTCTGACCGGGCACTTGGGCGCTGCCATTATTAAAAATCACTTTGGCGTTGGTTGTATCCGTGTCCGCGGGCAGCGTCAGCGTGTAAATTCCATCTGCATTTTTAGTCATTGGTTTTCCAGGCCAAGATCCGGTCAATTCAATTGCCCGGCCCCCATCATGTTTATAGATATAAGCATTTACTTGGCTCCAATGATTCGGATTTTGATAGCCGATGGTTTTGGCCGAAGCTGGATCTCTTTTAACAAAGCTGTATTCCTCGGTCTTCGTTACCCCATCACTGTTCGTTCCTTTTAATATGATGGTGTATGTTTTGCCAAATGGATCTCCTTTTCCGATTGTGAATTGATCTCCATCCTTAAACGCTGTCTCTGGTCCATTATTGATTTGATAAACGGCTTTTGTTGTATTCGCATCTGCACGCAAGGTAATCGTCAGTTGATCATTGAAAGAATGTGTTACACCTGTTTTGTAATTCTCAAGGAAAACATGAGGCGCTTTTGCAATATCATCAGGATAAAGCACAGCCACAGATCTGGCATTGATCGTGCCTGTCAGTTTACCATCGTTCACTTGAAATGAACCCGCCCCAGCTTTATTATCATACCTGCCATTAGGCAATTTTGTTGGCGTATTGATAGAAACAGAGGAAGAACCTGTATTTGCCAGCACAACGCCATGTGAGCCGCGCTGATTCATAAATATCTGGTTGTTTCCATTCGGGTTCGAGAGTTCCTCAGGCTGTCCAGCCATCACATTGTGAAATCTATTGACCGCAGTGATAGCCTGATCTTCAAATAAAGCACTCCCGCGATCGCCTATTTGGCTTTTCCCCGGGAATCTCACACCATTTCCGCCTCCCTCAGGTCTAGAAAAGAAAAGAGGCGTACTGCCTGAACGAGAAGCTATCACCGCCCAGCCTAAACGGATATCATCATCGCTCATCCATGTCGACTCTTCATCATCATTGGCATACGTATCATGCGACTCTACCCATGTCACTAGCTTGTCCGCAGACACATCTGATGCATAGTGGGAGATATTCGACACGCCCAGATTACGATTCTTTAAAGCGGACCTTATGGAATGCCCATAGTTAGACGCTGTCACATTCATATAATTCGCATAGGCAGCATCTCTTGAGGCACTATCCTGCAGGATTTCTCCGTATTGGAACTCTGCAGATGTATTTGTGATATTCGGCCAAAATTGACTGCCGTAACTCCCATCATCCGGAAGCTCTATATGTTTGGCGGCATCAAATCGAAAACCGTCTGCCCCGTCATTCAATGCTCTTTCTAAGAAACGTTTCAAATAGGACTGTACTTGTGTATTTTGTGTATTCCAGTCATACAGCCCGAGCAATGAATTCTGCGTGACATCCCATCGATCAGACCAGTTTTTAATTTGTGTGTTTCCATGTGTCCAGTTTGGAATACTCTTAATCTCATTGGAAATCGCGGCATAGTCACTGGTGGTATGATTGATGACCGCGTCAACAATGACCTTTATGCCATATTCTTCAGCGGCTGCACACATTTCTTTAAATTCTTGTTCAGTTCCTAAGTAACGGTTGCCAATTTGGTACGATGTCGGCTGATAGAGCCAGTACCAGTTCGACATGCTTTTATTTCCTTGGTTCCCTTCCTTTACTTGGTTAATCGGAGACGTCTGAATGGCTGTATATCCTGCATCATGAATATCCTTCATATTGTGTTTTAACGTATTAAACGACCAATTCCAAGCATGAAGAATGGTTCCGCTTTTGATCGATGGCGCTGTAAGCTCATTTGATTTGTTAGCCGTTTCAGCATTCGCAGCCGTTGGTCCTGCCAGAACCAAATGAAACAGCAATAAAAATCCAGCGAATAACGGCAGTAAAGAGGTTTTGAATCGTTTTGCAAACATTCTTGACACTCCTTATTTGATTTTTGAAGACTTACTTCGGAGTCAAAAATCCCTCTTACTTCATTCTTCCGCTTCCTCCTTTCAAACTGATGTGAAGACTGGAGAATTTTGTTAACGCTTACATTTTAAATTATCACAATCACTCTATCAAAACAACTTGGCAGAGTGAATACAAATCAATGTTCCTATAAAAAAAGCTGCCCGAAACTGTGAACGCTTCCCTCGCTTTCCAAACAAAAAAAGAAACCATCTATTTTTCAAGATGATTTCTTTTTTATTTCTTCTTTTACCGCTCTTCTGTAAGCCAGCTTCACAATCACATACCGAAGCAGAAACAGAACGCCGCCGCAGACGATAAAAAGAAGAATCATTTTCAGCCAAGCGAAGAATGTATGGGGAATCCCCCTGTCGTACATCGTAAGCACCACTACCGCAAAGGCGACCGCAATTGATTCTATTCGCTGCTGCTTCACCCGTTTTTGCAGTTCTTCTTTGGTGTCTATTCTCGGCATGAGCATTCCGGATGCCGCAGCCCTGATGCAGTAATATAAGATAATGATGAACAAAAACACAAGGCTTGCAGCCCATTCTTTAAACGGAAATTCAAACATAATGCCGCGGATGATCACATCAAGCAGCGCAAATGCTCCCGCTATCATCCCAATCTCCGACCAGATTTTTTGTTCTTTTTCTTTTACTCTCTTATTTTTCCCATTCACGCCTGAAAGTCTATTACGCAGATTATTCATGACCTTCCTCCCGCACTTTTACGAATGGCTTATGGCTTACATGTTACAATAACAGCCTGCGCTTCTGCAATGAATAACTCAAAAGCCCGCCGTACAAGCCGGCGGGCAGTAATCGTTAAAACGGCCCCCAATTGATCATGACGCCGATCACGATAAAGACAAGCCCGATCAAGAACCAAATCAGAGCAAGCGGCACCATAAACCGCAGCCACTTGACATACGGAATACCGCTGGCGGCAAGCACTGCCATGAGAACGCCGGATGTCGGGTTCACACAGTTGACGACCCCTTCTCCAAGCATAACTGCCTCCACTGCAACCTGTCTCGTGATTCCCATCAAATCAGCGAGCGGCGCCAGGATTGGAATAAATACAACGGCTTCGCCAGACCCTGAAGAGATGAGAAAATGAAGCAGCGCACTGGCGATATACATGCCGATTGCCCCGGCAATCGGGCTGAATCCGTCCAAAAGTGAAGCCAAAGCATTGACGACAGTATCGAGGAGCTTTCCATTTTCAAGGATAACGGAAATGCTTCGTGCCATCCCGACAATCAGCGCCCCGTATACAAGGCTTTGGCAGCCCGTAATGAAGGTTTTGGCAATATCGTTCGCCGCAAGCCCGCCTATTAAACCGGCAAGGACAGAAATAAAAATAAATGTCGCAGCCATTTGGGAATCTGACCAGCCAAGCTTCAAAGCGCCGTATAAAAATCCGACAAGTGAGAGTCCCGCCACAGCTAAAATCAGCTTATGGCGAACGGTAAACGGCACTGACTGATCTTCTTCTTTACCGGCTTCGCCCATTCCTGCCGCAGGGAACCAATCTGTTCCTAACACGCTGGCATCTTTTGATTTTTTTAATTTTCTCGTATACAAATAGATATAAATAATAGAAGACAGCAAAAAGCATATGTATATCACAACTCGCAGGCCGATTCCAGAAAAAAGAGGGAGCTCCGCGATTGATTGTGATAAACCGAGCGGTGACGGTGACAATATGGTGGAGTTAAATCCAGCGTAGCAGCCGATGTAAATAACAGCGGCTCCCGCGACTGCGTCCCATTTTAAGGATCGTGCCACAATGAGGCCGATGGGGATAAAACCGATAACTGAATTCACGACAATCCCGGTGGTTCCGAGAATGGAGAACAACGCGCCGACAATACAAATAAATAATAATTGCTTTGTGCGGAATTTGCTGATGACATTGTAAATCAGGCCATTGATGGCACCCGTTTTTTCTAGAATAGCAATGGTGCCGCCTGTGAATAAGATCAGAAAGATGATGGGTGCTGATCCAACCATTCCATCCTGTAGAGAAGTAAAAAAGCTGATCAAGCTGACCGGAGACTGTTCAATTGAATGATAGCTTCCTGGAACAGCGGTCGTGACATCCCCCTTTGTCACGCGGTCAAATTCACCTGCCGGCACAATATATGAAGCGATTGCGCAAATGAAAGCAATCATAAATAAGAGGACATAGGCGTCAGGCATTTTAAATGTCATACGTTTTTTCTTAGGCTGTGTTTCGGCTGCTGGCATACTCATATTTCGATCCATCCCCTCTGTTTGAAAATATTAATTATTCTGAAAAGTAGCAATATGTGCTATATTATATACAGCCTATCTTCCTGTTTCAATATAAATAAAGTAAAGAAGGTAAAAATTCATTCTGATAGAAGGAGGTATTTCTTACCATGCAAAAGCTTTCAGAAGACATGAAACAAACCCTTATGGATATCTTCGAGCATCTGCACGCGAACCCTGAAGTCAGCTGGAAGGAATATGAAACAACTTCATTTTTGAAACAAAAGCTTGAGGATTTAGGGTGCCGGACGCGCACGTTTTCAGACTGCACCGGGGTTGTCGGCGAAATCGGCTCAGGCTCACCTGTTGTAGCGGTACGCGCTGATATTGACGCGCTGTGGCAGGAGGTTAACGGCACATTTCGCGCCAACCATTCCTGCGGACACGATTCACATATGACAATGGCATTGGGCACGTTAATGCTGCTCAAAAAACAACCTGAGCTTTCGAAGGGCACAATCCGTTTTATCTTTCAGCCGGCAGAAGAAAAAGGCGGCGGCGCCTTGAAAATGATAGAAGAAGGCGTGCTTGATGATGTCGACTATTTGTACGGCGTTCACGTCCGTCCGATTCAGGAAACACAGAACGGCCGCTGCGCTCCGTCTATTCTGCACGGATCAAGCCAGCACATTGAGGGAACGATCATCGGGGAAGAGGCTCATGGCGCCCGTCCGCACCTCGGGAAAAACAGCATTGAAATTGCGGCATTTCTTGTACATAAGCTCGGACTCATTCATATTGACCCGCAAATCCCGCATACCGTCAAAATGACAAAACTTCAAGCCGGCGGTGAAAGCTCTAACATCATTCCAGGAAAAGCATCGTTCAGCCTTGATTTGCGCGCACAGACCAATGAAGCCATGGAGGCGTTAATCGCCGAAACAGAAAGAGCCTGTGAAGCGGCCGCCGCTGCATTCGGCGCAAAAATCGAGCTGCAAAAAGAACACAGCCTTCCTGCAGCAACACAAAACAAAGAAGCTGAAGCGATCATGGCAGAAGCCATTACAGATATCATCGGGGCTGAGGGGCTTGATGACCCGCTTGTCACCACCGGCGGCGAGGATTTTCATTTTTACGCCGTGAAGGTGCCGAATCTGAAAACAACGATGCTCGGACTAGGCTGCGGGCTCCAGCCGGGGCTCCATCATCCGCACATGACCTTTGACAGAAATGCGATGTTCAACGGCATTCACATTTTAGCGAATGCCGTATTAAAAACTTTTCAAAAGGCTGATTCACCCGCTGCCGCTTACGTAAAATAACGCAAAAAAAGCAGCCTGACACAGGCTGCTTTTTTGATTACTTCTTCAAATCTTCAATTGAGTTGACATTTTTCATATATTGAGGAACAACAAGCCCCATCTTCACACCAGTCATACTGGTGCCAATATCATCATATTTGCCTTTATATTTAGCGGCGTATGCTTTATGGGTATTCGGCAGCCATGCGGAAAGGGATGCATCCGCACTTCCCGTCGCAATTGCAGTCCACATCGGCCCAGCCTCTACCTGAGTAAGTGTTACCTCATAGCCCAAGTCTTCTAAGACTTTGCCTATGACGTTTGTACTTGCAATCTCACTGTCCCACGCAACATAGGCAAGGTTGATTTTGTCTCCCTTCACCTTTTGAACGCCTTTTGTCCATTCGGCAATCTGATCCTTGTGTTTATTGACGTACTCAGCAGCAACTTTGGAAGGTTTCTCGCCTTCTTCCACCTTGATCATGATTTCGCCCATTTCGTCTTGCGTCCATTTAAACTGGCTCAGAAGCTTTGCGGCATTCGGCTGTTCTTTGCTGAAGCCTTTGCGTGTGATCGTATGGATTTCCTCTGCGCTGCCATAAGATTGTTTCGGATCATCGAGATATTTCAGCTTATATCTGGAGAACATCCAGTGCGGTGTCCATCCTGTAATGATAATCGGTTTCTTACGGTCGTATGACTTTTTAAGTGTAGCGGTCATCGCAGCACTTGACGCTGAAATCAATGTCCAGTCATTCAGGTCATAATCCTTCATCGCTTTGTCAGTCAGGGACATAATCCCTGAACCGGGGTCAATCCCGATGATGGTCTTATTCACCTGTTCTGCTGCGGATGCATTTTCATCGTTTTCTGAACCGCAGGCCGCAAGTGAGAGCGCCAGCATGGCGGAAACGCCGATGCCGATGATTTTTTTAAGCATCAGGCATTCCCCCTGCTTTTCTTCTTCACTTTAATATTTTGAGTAATACGGTCCAGGGTAATGGCAACGATAACGATGGCGATACCGGCCTCTACTCCGACCCCGGTTTTCAGCTGTGTAACGGCACTGTATACTTCAGAACCAAGTCCCGGTGCACCGACCATTGCGGCGATAACAACCATTGATAACGCAAGCATGATGCTTTGGTTAATTCCGGCCAAAATGGTTTTTGTCGCAAGCGGCAGCTGAACTTTAAACAAACGCTGAGCTGTTGTAGAACCGAATGCCTCAGTCGCTTCAATCAGATCCGCCGGCACTTGTTTAATACCGAGAACAGTCATGCGGATTGTCGGCGGCATCGCGAAGATAACAGATGCAACAACACCCGGCACAACACCGATGTTAAAGAAGAAAATCGCCGGCAATAGATATACGAAAGCAGGCATTGTCTGCATTAAATCAAGAATTGGCGTTACAATACGGCGAACCGTTTCTTTCTGGGACGCCCAAATTCCGATCGGAACTCCGACCACAATCGAAATAATCACAGATGTCAAAACAAGCGCCAATGTTTGCAGCATTGGGTCCCAATATCCTAAATAATCGATCAGGAGGAATCCAATCAATGTAAATAACGCAATTCCCCTTGTACTGATCCACCACGCAAGTGCGGCGAAAATAATCGTTAACAAAATAGATGGAATAAATCCAAGACCAGTGACAATTCCATTTACAAAAGCGGCCAATCCGTTTGCAATTCCGTCGAAGAATCCGCCAAACGTCATCGTAATCCAGTCAACAAAACGGTCAATGATATCTGCTAAAGGTATTCTAGGCAGTCTATCCATCTTACTTCACCTCCTGTGCAGAAGGATCTTGAGTTTGTCCGTCAGTGCCTTCAGCATTGATATACTCGTTATTGCCGGCAAGTGCGCCAATCAGCGCGCCTCTTACGACAATCCCTTTCATTCTTTGCTTCTCATCTACAACCGCAATTGGAATATTCGCGTCAGACACAACGTCAAAAATCTCTGTCAGATACGTATTCTCTGGTACAGTCGTAAATTCTGTATTCAAGATGTCTTGAAGTGACAAATCAGACTCAGCCGCTTTTTTCGCATCAGACGCATAGATAACACCTAACAATTTC
Organism: Bacillus sp. AMCV2; assembly: GCF_056033925.1. NCBI lineage: Bacteria > Bacillati > Bacillota > Bacilli > Caryophanales > Bacillaceae > Bacillus > Bacillus sp. AMCV2. The sequence continues at coordinate 313,890 of NZ_JBVYIB010000002.1, read as the reverse complement.
TTTTGTTTATCCACTGCGTAAATCGAAGAAATTCCAAGGTTTTTCATCAGCGTCAATGCTACGCGAGGCCCTTTATCAATCCGCACTGTTTCAGCGCGTTTCATAATGTGGCCTGCTGTGAGGACTTTAGACAAATCAACATCCTCGACGAATTTTGCAACATATTCGTTAGATGGATTCATCAAGATTTCTTCAGGCGTGCCAATCTGAACGATGTTACCGTCCTTCATTAGGACAATTCTGTCGCCGATCCGCAACGCTTCATCCAAGTCGTGCGTAATAAAGATAATTGTTTTTCCAACATTATCGTGAAGATCAAGGAGCTCATCCTGCATATCTTTACGAATCAATGGATCAAGCGCACTGAACGCTTCGTCCATCAGAAGGATGTCAGGATCATTCGTCAACGCGCGGGCAAGGCCGACACGCTGCTGCATCCCGCCGGAGAGCTGGTCAGGATATTGATGTTCAAATCCTTCGAGCCCGACGAGCTTAAGAGACTCAAGCGCTTTTTGCTCCCGCTCTTGTTTGTCTACGCCTTGAAGCTCCAGTCCGTATTCTGTGTTTTCAAGTATCGTTCTGTGCGGGAACAGAGCGAACTTTTGGAAGACCATGCTGATTTTTTTCCGGCGGACTTCCCGGAGCTGGTCTTTTGACATATTTGTTATCATGTCACCATCAATGTAAATACTTCCGGCAGTCGGTTCAATAAGCCGGTTTAACATCCGTACTAAAGTTGATTTACCGCTCCCTGATAGACCCATGATGACAAATATCTCACCATCATATACTTCAAAATCTGCCTGATTAACCCCAACGGTTGATCCGGTTGCTTTCAGGATCTCTTTTTTTGTCTTTCCGTTGGCAAGCATTTGAACTGCCTTCTTTGTTTGTTTTCCAAAAATCTTAGAGACTTTCTCGACTTTTATCTTAATTGGTTTCTCATCTACACTCATATTTTCCCTCCATATTAAGCAATCTTTATTACCGTAACATTTATGTAACTCCCCGCACAAACAGCATATTCTCTTTTATTCTGTACCATTTCTTTATAAACATCCATGTGACCACATAATCTTATTTATGCTTCTAAATGCTCTGTAATCCTCCTATATGATTGTATTTTACGGGTGATTTTTCGCCTATCTTTAGTTGAAAACGCTTTTATTGGAATTGAATTCCTCCTTCCTCTTATGACTTCCTGCTCCTTTACTGGAAAAATAAGTTGCTTTTTCAACACCCATTATGTATTATAGTTTCATGACTATGAAACAATCAGATGATCAAATCAGAGCGCAAATTTTCAAAGCACTGTCTGATGAATCAAGGCTTGCCATTATTCGTACGCTTTATGTCAGCGGAAAAGAACTCAGCTGCGGTGAAGTAGGTGAAAAGTGCAATATTGTCAAAACCACGGCATCTTATCATTTTAAAACGCTGCGTGAAGCGGGATTGACGGCAACTCGGAAAGATTCGCGGACAAAATACGTCAGTCTGCGTGAAGACACATTTCAAACTTACCTGCCTGGCTTTTTGGAAACCCTCTAACAAAGGGTTTTCTCTATACATATCTGTTTCATAGTTTCAAAGTTATAAAACAATAGGAGTGATAAAATTTGAATCGCATTTGGCTTTTCTTCAGTGTCATGTTTGTCATTGGCACGGATACCTTTTTGCTTTCGCCGCTTCTCCCCCTTTTACAGGATCAGTTTCATGTTTCTACTGATTTGTCAGGCTGGATGGTCAGTGCTTATGCACTCGGTTATGCGCTCTTCGCTTTCATTGCAGGCCCAATCTCAGACCGGCTGAACAGGAAAACAGTCATGCTGTGGGGACTTGCAGGCTTTATCGTATCCACGTTTTTATGCGGTATCGCTCATTCTTTTGCCGCCATGTGCCTGTTCCGTTTTGCCGCAGGCGTTAGCGCTGCGTTTGTGACGCCTCAAATTTGGGCGTCCATCCCAGTCATTGTCCACCCTTCTCAGATCATAAAAGGCATGGGGATTGCGACAGCAGGTTTGGCCGCTTCACAAATGCTCGGACTTCCTATTGGAGGGTTTCTCGCTTCCTTTACATGGCATACGCCATTTTTCGTTTTGTCAGCGTGCTCGCTCATTCTTCTATTGCTCCTGGCGGCGGTCATGCCTGATATCCGGCCTTCTGAACAATTGATACGCCCATCAATTGTAAACCCCTATCGGGAGCTTTTTTCATTGCCGAAAACATCGGTTATTCTGCTTGCCTATTTTCTGTTTCAAACCGGAAACTTCGCTTCGTTCAGCTTTCTGGGTACTTGGCTTTCCGCAGATTATCATTTAACCGTGTCACAAATTGGCGCAGCTATGCTTGTACTCGGACTGGGAAATATGCTCGGGAGCCTTATCGGCAGCCGGGTTTCAGAAAAGCTGGGCATGTTTAAAACACTGATCAGCGGGATGCTGCTAATGTGCGCTCTCTATTTCGCTCTTCCGTTCTTTCCAAACTTGTTTTTAGTAGAAGCCGGCTTTTTTCTCACGTTCTTTACAGCTGGCATCATCTTTCCGTTAATGATGGGTGTCTTTCAATCCATTGCACCAAATGCGCGAGGAACCATCGCTTCCCTTTCCAATGCCGCTATGTATGCCGGAACCACTGTCGGTACAAGTATTGCAGGTTTTTTATATCAAAGCACACAGCATTTCGGAGCTGTCACAGGATTTACTGCCATTCTGTTCATACTTTCTATGACGCTCTACCAGACAATCAGTAAAACCGGGAAACGCCAATCCGCAGCCCGGGCGCAATTGTAAAAAAAGCACCTCATTCAAGAGGTGCCTCAGATTGTTGACAAAATCCTAAAATGGTTTTCATTTTAGGATTTTGTCATCTTTTCAGCGTGATTGAAAACCCTTGAAGTCTAGGAAGGACGAGCATAGGAGCGGACATTCACAGGATGTGATGACGACGGCGTTTAGGCAGGACGCCTGAGAATTTAGCCGTTGATCCACTTCGCATTGAGCACCGAAGCGCAGTCCTGACACCGAATGCGAGGGTTTGTCGACACGCTGAAAGCACCTCTTTCAAGAGGTGCTTTTCCTATTCCAGCTCAGTTTGTTTCGTTTCTTTCCCCATAATCAAAATACAAGCAACCGCGAGTAAGATTGCAATGCAAAAGATTGAAAAGATGATCGAAAACGAAATATGACGGGCTGCCAGGGTTCCGACGAGCAAAGGCCCGAAGATGCCGCCGATTCTTCCAAACGCTGCTGTCGTTCCTGAACCTGTTGCTCGAATCGCAGTCGGGTATTGCTCCGGGGTATAAGCATACAGCACGCCCCACGCACCGAGATTAAAAAACGATAACAGCATTCCAGCCGTAAGCAGAAGACTTAAGGAATCCGCCGTTCCGAAGAAATAGGCGCTTCCTGCTGTACCAATCAAGTAAATGACGAGTATCCACTTCCGGCCTGCTTTTTCAATCAGCCAGGCGGCAGAGAAATAGCCCGGTAGCTGAGCAAGCGTCATCAGCAGGACATATTCAAAGCTTTGAATCATGCTGAAGCCTTTCAGCAGCATGACACTCGGCAGCCATAAGAACATGCCGTAATAAGAAAACACCACACAGAACCAAACGATCGACAGCATTACGGTCGGCCGTATATACTGTCTTGCCCAGACGCTTTTTACATTCTCCCACACCGACCTCTTTTTGGCAGAAAGCGATTCATATTTCGGCGAATCAGGCAGACTCGTCCGCAGGTACAGCGCATAAAAAGCAGTCAGCGCAGTTAACAGCAGGGCAGCCTGCCAGCCGAAACTTGGTATCACAAAGTAAGAAATCAAGGCCGCTGCGAGCCAGCCCACGGCCCAAAAGCTTTCCAAAAGCACAATCACTCTGCCCCGCTTTTCAGGCACAACCGCTTCCGAAACGAGTGTTGAAGCGACTGGAAGCTCGCCGCCAAGTCCCATACCAATCACGAAACGAAGGATTAGAAATGCCGATAAGCTCGTCACAAAAGCAGAAATGCCGCTTCCGATGGAAAAGCATAAAAGGGTAATGATAAACACTTTTTTGCGGCCAATTCGATCAGCAAGCAAACCAAACAAAAACGCACCCGCAGCCATGCCGATGGAATTGACGCTTCCAATCCATTTCATTTCCTCGGGCGACAGATTCCACTCTACATGGAGCGCGGCGATAATAAACGATAATATTCCGACATCCATTGCATCAAACAGCCACCCCAAACCGGCGACGCCCAGCAGTTTACGCTGGGATATAGGCTGTTGTTTTCCCATTGCCAACACCTCTGATATGCAAAATGATTACCGTTTAAGTTTACACCTGTCTTTACACATTGTCATTAACTAAATGATGTAATTGAAAAACCCCGCTTATGTTCCACAAGCGGGGTTTTTATTATTGCTGCAATGCTGCTTTTTTAATATTATCCTGAAGCTGTGCAATTCGTCTCGCGCCGTCTTCGCGGAGGCGTTTGTTTTCTTCCTCGATTTGTTTTGTTTCCTGCATGCCGCTGACAATCGTGTTCCAAGACGATTCGATCGTTTCAATATCTATGCTCGGTCTGCCGGCCATTCTGGCAATTTCAACACTTTGGCTCGAGATGTTTTCAGCATTTCGTTTCAGCATCTCGTTTGTCCGGCGGTCAAGCTCGCTCATGGAATCAGCCACAAGCTTTTGCCGCTTTACCGTAACAGCCTGAATAATGCCGTTTTTGAAAATCGGAATGGTAATGATAAACGCGGAGTTGATTTTCCCGATCAGCTTTGCATTTCCTCGCTGCAGGAGACGGATTTGAGGTGCGGTTTGAAGCGCCACCATCCGTGCCATGTCCAGATCATACACCCGTTCCTCAAGCGCCTGAATGCCGTTGCGCAACGTATCGAGCTGCATTTGCGCCAGCTGGTTCCCGCTTGCCGCTTTTTCCTCATATGAAGGAAGGATCGACTGCATCTCTTCCAGTTTCATCTGGCCGGCAACGACGTATTTTTCAAGCTCCATATAGTATTTGATATTGTTTTCATACATTTCATCGAGCGTGTAGTTCGTCTTCGTCATCTCATCTTTGTATTTTGAAATCTCAACGTGGATTTTTTCAATCTCTCCGCCAAGTGTCTGATACTTTTTAAAGATTTTTTCAATCATGCTGCCGCCGCGTTTGAAAATTTTCGCCATTAATCCCTTTGGCTCATCAAAATCATTTTTGTCGAAGCGGTCCATGATTTTCCCAAGCTGAGTCAGCATTGTGCCGGAGTCTGTCACGCTTGTTGTTTTCATCATCCCCAAGATGCGGTCAGAGAACTTGGATATTTCAACGGCCGGCTCCTTGCCATACTCAAGCAGCTCCATTTGGTTTTTGACGTCAATTTGTTGAGCAAGCCGCTTTACTTCTGGTTCCTGACGGAGCTGAAGACGAATATCGTCAGCTTTTTGCTGGGAAATCTCTTCATTTTTATCGAGAACAAGCGGATTTTGATTTTCTGTTGTCATGCTTTTCTTCTCTCCTTATTTTTGGGTAATGGTTCTGAAGAGCCTTTTTACAAGCGAAGGCTCTTTGTAGTCCTGCTGAAACACCATGTCGTCCAGCCAGTGGATATCATACTGGTCCTCTTCAATAAACTGCTCAATATCTTGGTGTCCGGGCGGATTATAAGTGATGATATCGATTCCGATTTCATTCAGGAACAGCAGGGCGGCAGCATCCGATCGCGTGAGTCCGCCGCTCATTTCCGTATGATATAAAACGAGTTTCGGAACGGTTTGCGCATAGTCGAACATTTGAATCAATTTCAGCAGATTAGCAGGCAGGTTTGTTGTTTGTTTAAACAAATAGATTTGAACATCCTTGACTTGTTCCTGATGCAAAGCCTTAAGCCGCGGGTGCCTGCACATTCTCGAAATCGTTTTGGCAATGGCAGTCTGAACGCCCGCCGGCAGCTGTTTGTACTGCCACACATTGCTTGCCATCAGCTTGTCCGGATCAATGTTCCCTTCTTGATCAAGTGCGTGGCTGTAGTGAAATTGATAGTTCGACTTTATTTCTTCTGTAAATGGAAAGCTTCTTACCATTTCTGTTTCCTGATAATCCGCTAGAGTATGAAGCCTGTTCCAATATTCCTTATTGTCTTTCGACACGCCCATAATTTTGGCGAATACATTCGGAATCTCAATTGAATGTTTATCTGCTTTGAAATTCGGCCGAATAAAGGCGCGTTCTTTCGTGATTAAAAACAATTCATCATAGGTCGTTTTCAGCGTAACGGACACCGGTGTGTGATCTCTGAACTGCCACGGCTTATACAGCAAAGATTCCTCGTGATTCAGCACATGTTCAATTTCCTTTGTTGAGCGGTAAGCCACTGTTGATTTCCGGTCTGGTTTTTCTTTCGGAAACGGCTGAAGCTCCGAAACATCCGGGAGCTTTTCCGTAAAACCGAGCTCCTGCTTCGGGTCGACAAGCGCCAGCTGATCCGTTCCCGCCGGATGGAACAGTAGTACATCACAGCCGACTAGCATCAGAAAATATAAGAAATAGAGCTGGCTTTTCGTCGCATCTCCATACCAAACAACCTTCGGCATCTCCCGCTCTATATCGGTTTTTTCCAGCCAAGGATTCAGGTGGTTTAAGGAAAACTTCGAGACATCAAGCAGCACTCTGCGAAAATCAGGATGATTCAACCCCTTTTCATGACTGTCCGCAAAGGTATGTAAAAGCGTCATCAGCGCTTTTCTTAAATGGCGGTGCATCAAGGGATTTGAGTGCTTCGCAATCAGCTTTTCCCCGTCCAGAAAGGCAACAAAGCGGCTGACTGACAGCCCTTTTTCTTTCTGATTGATGGAATGAATATGCTGAAGCTTTTGAAATGTTTCCGGTTCGATTGTTTTATCAAGCGTTTCACTCAAAATCGTTATGCGGTCGTTTACAGACAGCTCATACAGCTCGTTATAGTAGTCCGTCTCATCAATAGGCGTGCCCAATATCTGACCGGCAAGACGAGAAAAAGAAAGGCCTTGTGCAGTTTCATAGTGATCCCGCTCCGGCAATGGCTGAAACAGCAGGCTTTTCCAATCGCCATCAGCCGGAAGTGCTTTATGAATGGTTAGTTCTTCTTGTCTCATCATATCCTCCTTTCCGGTTTGTCATTGAACGATATTTCGGTAACAAAAAAGGAAGGACATTGAACCTCCCTCCTTGTTTTGTTTTATTCTTCTTTTGAAGCGGCTGTTTGTTCGCGCACCTGCTTTTGTTTATTGATGTAGTGAATAATCAATGTTACCGCAAATGCAGCGATAATGATGATGAAGAATACGGAGTGCGGCATTTCGTAATGGAAAGCGCTCCCCGCCATTTTCAGCGCGATAATGCCGATTAAGACGAATGCTGTGTTTTCCAGCTCAGGAATTTTATCAATCAGCACAAGGAACACTTTTGCCACTGTACGCATCATTAAAATACCAAGCATACCGCCGATCAGAAGCACCCATACTTTTTCAGATACTGCAAACGCGGCCAGGATGCTGTCCACAGAGAAGGCAAGATCCATTAATTCTACTGAAATGACAGTCGCCCAGAAGATCCCGAACGTGCGGACCATCCAAGAGTTTTTCTTCATGCCGTCCGCTTCCTCTTCTTTTTCGCCTATCCAGAAGTGCTTAATGACGAGCCAAGCCAGGTAAAGCGCGCCAAGCACCTTGATCCACCAGAATTTAATGAGAAGCATACCGAGCCCGATGAAAATAAACCTGAAAATATAAGCTCCAAACAAACCATATGTTAACGCTTTTTTCCGCTGTTTTTCCGGCAGGTGTTTAACCATGACCGCAAGAACAAGCGCGTTATCGGCCGATAAAAGGCCTTCCAGAACAACAAGGGAACCGATTAAACCCCAGGAAACAGGATCAGTCAGAACTTCCCCCCACATTTTCCAATCGAAAAATGAAGCATACGTAGACAAAATATGATGTAAAAAGTCCAAGTTTTTTCCTCCTATTAATTTGAAACGGTGACTTCTCTATTTGTCACTCGCTTACACTTGCAAACCGTAATTCCGGCACAATGCAGCCAGCCCGCCGGAAAATCCGCTGCCGATCGCATTGAATTTCCACTCGCCGCCGTGTCTGTAAAGCTCACAAACGACAACAGCTGTTTCAATGGAGAAGTCTTCTCCCAAATCGAAGCGAAGAAGCTCATTCTGCGTTTCTTCATCCACAACGCGGACAAATGCATTGGAAACTTGTCCAAAGTTTTGGCTGCGTGCTTCAGCGTCGTGAATGGTCACTGTGATGCCGATTTTCTCAATGTGAGCAGGGATTTTTGAGAAATCAACGATAATCTGCTCATCATCTCCGTCGCCCTCACCCGTGCGGTTGTCACCCGTATGGATGACACCGCCGCTCGGATGTTCAAGGTTATTATAGAAGACGAAATCGAGATCATTTACGCAGTTATCATGCGCATCAACTAAAAAGGCCGAAGCATCCAGGTCAAAATCGTGTCCGCCGGAGTACTTGTTTGTATCCCAGCCTAAGCCGATCACCGCTTTTGTCAGTCCCGGATTTGTTTTTGTTAAATCAATGCGCTGTCCTTTTGATAATTGAATGGCCATACTGCCTCTCTCCTTTCTGCTCTTCGTATTTGTCTTAACCGACTTGCAAACCGTAGTCTGTTGCAATGCGGGCAAGGCCGCCTTGGTAGCCTGAGCCGATTGCGGAGAATTTCCACTCGCCGTTATGTCTGTAAAGCTCCCCTGCAATGATTGCCGTTTCAATAGAGAAATCTTCTGCAAGATCGTAACGGATGAGCTCTTCATTTGTTTCTTCATTTACGATGCGGACAAACGCGTTTGATACTTGTCCAAAGTTTTGGCTGCGCGCTTCTGCATCGTGAATGGTAATAACAAATGAGATTTTATCAATGTTTGCCGGTACAGCGCTGAGATTTACTTTTACATTCTCATCGTCGCCTTCGCCAGCACCAGTCAGGTTGTCGCCTGAATGAACGACTGAACCGTTGCCGCCTTCAAGCTGGTTGTAGAAAATAAAGTCGTTTGGAGATGCGCATTTGCCTGCAGCGTCTAACAGAAACACACTTGAGTCAAGATCAAAGTCGTGCCCGCCGTCATACTTGTTCGTATCCCAGCCTAAACCGACAACAACCTTTGAAAGACCCGGATTTGTTTTTGTTAAATCTACTTTTTGTCCTTTTGCCAATGAAATTGTCATGTTTCATCCACTCCTTTTCTTTTATACGTATCTGCTGATAATATCTTCTAATCTCGTATCGTTTGTGCCCTCACCGATCGCCGCAAACTTCCACTCACTGCCGCTGCGGTAGATTTCTGCTGTAATCAGGCTTGTTCTGCCGGCATAATTGTCTCTCAAATTGTACTTGAGCATTTCTTCATGATGAGATTGATCAACTACGCGGATAAACGCATTTTGAATCATGCCGAAATCTTGTTTTCTTCTGACACAATCGTAAATGTTTACTACAAATACAAGCTTATCGATGTTTGCAGGCACTTTATCTAAATCTATCATAATTTGCTCGTCATCGCCCGCACCGTCACCCGTCAGGTTGTCGCCTGTATGCTGTACACCGCCGCAGCGGCTTTTCAGGTTGCCGAAATAAATCAGGTTTTTCTTATCGGTAAATTTTCCGTTTTCCAGCATCAGCACTGAAGCGTCACAGTCGATATTCGGACCGCCTCCGCCAAGCAGTTTGCTGAAGAATCCTCCGCCTGAGGACACTGGGTCCCAGCCGAGACCGACCATCAATTTTGACAGACCGGCTTTTCCTTTTGTTAAATCAATTCGTTGACCTTTTTCTAATGAAATTGCCACACGATTCACTCCTACTCATCGAAATGTGAAGATAGTCACATTTATTTTTACGCTCACAAGGAAAATAAGCCGTAAATTACTAATATATACGTTTGTTATTATATCAAAGTTTCGTAAAAGTTAAGAATAATTGACGAAAAACCTCGAAAAAAAACTTCCATATTTGATATATGATTTGCAAATGCTATAAAGTGCGCTTCTTAAACAAACCATTTGACGCGGGCAAGTCATTTTGCCTATTCTGGTGTCACCATCTAAAAACAGACAGAAAGGAAGCGGCCTTTTGATTCATTTAAGCATACTTGATCAGGCACCTGTTTCTAAAGGAGAAAGCCCTGTGACAACTCTTCAGCATTCGGTTGAGCTTGCCCAATTAAGCGAAGAGTGGGGCTATAAGCGTTATTGGTTTGCCGAGCATCACAGCACGAAAGGACTGGCAAGCACAGCGCCTGAAATCATGATCGCCCGCATCGCAGCACAGACAAACACCATTCGTGTCGGATCAGGCGGCGTGCTTCTGCCCCAATACAGCCCATTTAAAGTGGCTGAAACCTTTCGCCAGCTTGAGGCCCTGTATCCAAACCGGATTGACCTCGGCGTCGGTCGTTCTCCCGGCGGCACGACAAAAACCAGGCTTGCATTAACGGACGGGGTGAAAAAAAGCTTAACCGAATTTAACAGACAGCTGCAGGATGTCTCTTATTTTCTAACAGATTCCCTTCCTCCCGACCATCCGTATGCCGGAATCAAAGCGGCGCCCCTTATTGGCACGGCACCCGAGCTATGGGTGCTCGGTCTTGGTGAAAACAGCGCAAGACGCGCGGCGCAACAGGGGATTGGATATGTATTTGGGCATTTCATTAATCCCGAGCGAGGAGAAAATGCATTCCGCATCTACCGGGAAAGCTTTCGGCCCTCAGCCCATTTTTCGAATCCATCCGCACTGTTTACGATTTTTGTCATTTGCGCAAAAACAGATGAAGAGGCAGAAGAACTCGCATTAAGCCAGGATTTGTGGCTTCTTCGCGTCGGAAAAGGCTTGGACAGCCGCGTGCCAAGCATCGAGGAAGCGAAAGCCCATCTCTACACAGCGTCCGATAAAAAACTCATAGAAGAAAACAGAAAGCGGATGGTGATCGGTTCTCCAACCACTGTCAAACAACAGCTGTTAGACCTCACAGACCGCTATGAAACAAATGAAATCATGGTACTGTGCAATGTATTTGATTTTGAGGCGAAAAAAGAATCGTATGAGCGCCTTGCCGGATTGTTTCTATAAAAAAAGCAGTTTTCCCTGGGGAAAACTGCTTTTCATGTTATCGGCGCCTTTTTTTGCGCTGAGCTTCTTTTTTGATAAACGTCCAAACTCCCTGAACTGCAAATCCGATTAATAGCAAAACGATCAATAGCAGGGTAATAGACGGACCTGGCGGCGTCCCGAGCTGATAGGATGATGTCAGTCCCGTAAATACACTGAATAACGAAATGAGTATGGCTGTAATGAAAACCATGTTAAAGCCTTTTGCAATTCTGATGGCGAATGCTGCCGGCAATACGAGCAGGGCCGAGACAAGAAGGACCCCGATGATCGGAATAATGACTGAAATCGCAAGGCCTGTGACAATACTGAATGACAATGAAAGAACGTTTGTATTGATTCCCGATGTTTTGGCTGTTGCTTCATCAAACGTCAGCAGGTAGAGCGGCCTTCTCAGTACGATAAAATAAAGCAGGATCAGCAGTGTGATAATACTGATAATATAGACCTGCTGCTGGTTTACTGTCACAAGCGATCCAAATAGGTATTGATCGATGCTCATATTGGCTGTGCCTTTGGAAAGGCTGATTAAAAACATCGCGAAGGACAAACCAGCTGCCATCAAGATCGCAATGGACACTTCTGAATAAGTCCGATACGCCCGCCGCATGTATTCAATTCCGATTGCGCCGATGGTCACGACGACTATGCTTGCTGCGGTTATATTGGTGCTGAGAAAAAAGCCGATGGCAACACCTGACAATGAGATATGTGAAAGTGTGTCAGCCATTAAGGCCTGTCTTCTGAGAACGAGATACACTCCTAGTATCGGAGCCATGACGGCGATCATGCCGCCTGCTAGAAAAGCTCGTCGCATGAATTCCAAGTCAAACATTTCCATCCGCCTTTTTCTCCTCTCTCTAATCGAATCACTTTATCTAAAAATTGCTGTACTTCGTTTTGTTCGTGAGTAACCATCACAACTGTGCGGTTGTGATTTTTCACAAGGTGATGCATAAATTCGTAAAATCCTTTTCTGCTGTCGTAATCAACAGCTGTCGTCGGTTCGTCCAGCATCAGCAGATCCGGGTTGCTGGCAAGCATTCTGGCGATACAGATTTTCTGTTTCTGTCCGCCTGATAAATCACCGATTTTACGGTGACGGAGCTCCCACATTTCCACCATTTTCAGTGCTTTTTCTACTTCAAGATGATCTTCTTCATTTAAACGTTTAAACCATTTCCCTTTTGTGTAGCGGCCTGATTGAACAAGCTCCAGCACCGTGCTCGGAAAGCCGGCATTAAATGAAGAAATTTGCTGCGGGACGTACCCTATGGTCAGGCGTTTCCCTTCTGTATTCCTTTTACTGATCGTCACTGTGCCTTCCCACGGTTTCAGCATGCCGAGCATTACCTTTATGAGCGTCGATTTAGAGGCGCCGTTTGGTCCAGTGATGCCGACGAACTCACCGCTTTCAATATCAAGTGATACTTTATCTAAAACAGGCGTATGGGAATAGCCGAAAACGATATCTTTCAATGAGACGAGATTCATGTTAATCTTCCTTTCTCACAAAGAAATAGTGTGCACCCTCCGGCGCACACTATCTTATGATTTAACCAATAGTGAATCTTTCAGGGCATCGAGATTTTGTTTCATAATGTCGATATACCCTAAACCTTTATCCTGTTCTTCTTTGCTCAAGCCTTCCAGTGTATTCAGCACTTCTGTCTTCGCGCCGATTTCACTGGCGAGCGTATCTGCGACCTTTGAGGATGCAATTTCTTCAAAGTAAATGACTTTTACATTATGTTCTTTGGCATATGTTTTCAGCTTTGCCAAGCTGGCTGCGCTCGGTTCTTGGTCAGGTGAAAGCCCTGCAATCGGAACCTGCTTCAAGCCGTATTCTTTTGCCAGATAGCCAAAAGCTGTATGCTGCGTGATAAATTCTTTTTTCTCCGCTTTTTTTGCGGTTGTACGATATAGTTTATCAAGATCCTGCAGTTTTGCAATATATTCTTTACTATTTTTCTCATAGTATTCTTTGTTATCCGGGTCCTGCTTCACGATTTGCGCCGTAATATTTTTAACTTCCTTCTGTGCCAGAACAGGGCTGAGCCATACGTGAGGGTCCATTGCATGACTGTGCTCATGCTCCCCATGATCATGCTCTTCGTGTTCTTCTTCAGAGCCTTCCATTAAATCAATGCCTTTGCTTGCATTAACGAAAACGGCATGGCCTTGGCCCATGCTTTTTTCAGCTGACGGAACCCATGTCTCCATGTATTCACTATTATAAACGAACAAATCAGCATCCTGAATGTTGGCAATGTCTTTCGGCGTCGGTTCCCAATCATGCGGTTCAACGGAAGATGGGATTAACAGATCCACATCGCCTTTGTCTTTTACAATTTGTTTTGTGAATTCATACATCGGGTAGAACGTTGTGACAACGTGCAGTTTATCACCCTTTGAATCCGCCGACCCTTTTGTTGATGAGTTGCCGCATGCTGCAACTAATAAAAAGCACGCTGCAATCACAAACAAACCGCTCCATTTTTTAAACATATCGTATATCCCCTCTTTTTCAGTAACTTTAAATCAAAATGATAACGATTTTGTAATCCTATATCATAATAAACCGAAGTCATTACGTTTTGCAAGAATAAATTTCATTTTCATTTATTCTTCCCGCCTGCAGAGCGAATATATGTACTAAAAAAACCCGGCTAAGAATGCCGGGCTACTTAAATCATTAGTTTGTTTTGTCCAGAAGATAGACCCTGCTCTCATAAGGCCGGAACACCATTTCGTCAGCAAGATCATCGTTGTTATAATTGCTGAGAAGCAGAGAGGCCTGAGCTTTGCCGCAGTTCTTAGGCCACTGAAAAACAGCCTGCTCTTTTGAAAAATTATTGACCGACAAAAGCTGCTGTTTACTGTTTTCTCTCATGTATACAAACAACTGCGGATCGTCCGGAAGCAAAAGATCAAAGCTCCCTTTCATGAGGTCAGCGTACTGCTTTCTCAGGCTGATCAGCTTTTTGTAATAGATTAAGACCGAATTAGGATCTCCTTGCGCTTCCTCCACATTGATTGCGGTGAAGTTCGGATTGACCTTCAGCCAAGGCGTGCCGTCAGTAAATCCGGCATTTTTGCCGCTGTTCCACTGCATCGGGGTCCGGGCGTGATCCCGGCTTTTGGCTAAGATCGATCTCATCACATCATTTGGATCATAGCCTTTTTCAAACACCCGTTTATGATACATATTGATCGTTTGGATATCTTTGTAGTCTTCAATCCGGGTAAACGGCGCATTTGTCATCCCGATTTCTTCTCCCTGATAAATATACGGCGTGCCCTTCATAAAATAAAGTACGGTTGCCAGCATTTTCGCTGATGTTTTACGGTATTCCCCATCGTCTCCGAATCTGGACACAATCCGGGGCTGGTCGTGGTTGCACCAAAACAATGTATTCCAGCCTTGATGTTCAAGCTTCTTTTGCCATTTTGTCAAAACCGATTTTAAATCAGAAAGCTCAAGGGGCTTCAAATCCCAATGTTCTTTTCCGGGCTGCTGATCAAGCTCCATATGCTGAAAGTGAAAAATCATATTCAGCTCATGCTTATCTGTTCCCGTATATTTCAGGCCTTCTTCCGGTGTGACACTGCCGACCTCTCCGACAGACATGACATCATATTGAGAAAACACTTCATCTGTCATTTCTTTTAAATAGTCATGGATTCTTTCGCCATTTGGCTGAAAGGGCCTCGGCTCTGCCTGCTGATTGATATAGTCCTCATACGAAGGAAGATATTCTTTCTTAGAAATGAGATGGAGCTGATCAATTCGCAAACCGTCGACCCCTTTATCGAGCCAAAATTTCATCATGTCATACACCGCCTGGCGAACTTCGGGATTTTCCCAGTTTAAATCAGCTTGTTTGACGGCATTCATATGGAGATAGTACTCTCCGGTGTGCTCTTCGTATTGCCAGACCGGGCATCCATAGTCTGAGAGCCAGTCCGTCGGCGGGCCGTTCTTTGTGCCGGGACGCCAATAATAATAGCTGCGGTATTTACTGTTTTTGTCCAGCTCCGCTTCTTTAAACCACGGATGCTCGACCGAGGTGTGATTTAACACAAAGTCCATCACCAGCTTTAATCCCCGCTGATGCACCTGGTCCAGCAGCTCGTGAAAATCGTCCATTGTTCCGTAAGAATCCATAATCGCCTTATGGTTTGTCACATCATAGCCGTAATCAACATTCGGAGAAGGATAGATCGGGCAAATCCAAATCACATCTGCCCCGAGCTCCTTTATGTAGTCAAGACGGGAAATAATCCCCCGCAAGTCCCCAATTCCGTCTCCATTGCTGTCCTGAAAGCTTCTCGGGTAAATTTGGTACACCACTGCATCCTTCCACCAGTCTGTTTTCATCCCGCAATCCCCCTGTTTTGTCTTCTATTCAAGCTGAGATGGATAAAGTGTCATTCCGCCGTCGACGAAAAGTGTTGTGCCGGTCACATAGCTTGCTTCCTCAGATACGAGCCAAGCTGCTGCTGCCGCCACTTCTTCAGGCTTTCCGAAGGCTTTCATCGGAATTTTTTTCAATTGTTTTTGCCTGCTCTCTTCCTTTTTCGTATCAACATTTGATTCTGTGGCAATGGTGCCGGGCGCTATCGCATTGACGCGGATTCCTTTATCCGCATAATTGAGCGCCAGCGTTTCCGTCATCATCTTGATGCCGCCTTTGGATGTGGAATACTGAACGTTGACTGGGCGCGGAATCTGCTGATGAACACTTGAGATATTCAGCACATTGCCCTTGATATTGTTTTTCATCATGTGGTTAAGTGCTGCTTTTGCTCCCAGAAAGGTTCCGGTAACATTGACATCAATCACTCTCTGCCAATCTTCAAGACTCATCTCATGCGGCATCGCCTCAACGCCGTTAAAACCGGAGTTGTTTACCATCACATCGAGCGTGCCGAAATGCTCTAAAGCTGTGTCCAAGAGCGCCTGAATCCCCTCTTCTTTTGACACGTCCGCCTCAACTGCGACGGCTTTCCCTCCGTTCTGCTTAATGATTTCCAGAGTTTCATCGGCTCCAGACGGGTCGCTGTGGTAGTTTACAACAACATTCATTTTCTCCTGTCCGAACCGTTCTGCAATGGCTTTCCCGATTCCTTTTGAAGACCCTGTCACAATCGCTGTTTTTCCGGTTAAATCTTTGTACATACTTGATATCCTCCTCTGATTTCTCACTATGCAGTGGAAAATACCCTGTTTTTCCGAGTTGAAAACAGCACAAAAAAAGCAGAGAACCTGTAGTTCTCTGCCATTTCCTATTGAAAACGCTGCTCGGCAAGCTTCTTTTTAATATTCATCAGCCTGCGGTAAAAGAAAGCAGCGGACTCGTAATGTTCCAGCTGATTGAAACGTTCCGCTGTATCATGCAGCAGATCTTCGGCGTCGGCAAGAAGCTGCCTGGATTCCAGCAGGTCAAAGCATTCTGTAAGCACGTTCAGGTCGCCGCTTCCAAGATACAGCTCATGAATGAGGCGGAATTTCGTCAAGTACATGTCATCCTCCCATTCAGCCGCGCTCTTTATCCCGCGGTCATACGCCTCTACTGCCTTGTCGTATTTTCCCTCTTTACAGTAGATATGGGTCAGTGAAAATACAGCTTGAACAGCTTGCTGAAAGTTGTGCTCCTCAAAAATGGCGGCGGCTGTTTTGAAATAGCCCTCCGCTTCTTTGTAATCACCCAGACTGTACTTACAGTGTCCGACATTATAATAGGCAGCGGCGATCATGTATGCTTCTTCAAGCTGCCTGGCATGATCTAAAGCGCTGCACAAGTGGGTCAGTGCTTTTTCATGATGATACACATCGGTCAAATTTCCGGCGATGATAAATTCACACTGAACCCGGCGGCGACCGTACAGTTCATATTTCGTATAGATATCAAGCGCCTGGCTCGCATAATTCATGGAAAAATACGTTTGTTTGATGTGATAATACACTTCTGCGACTTTAAAAAGAAACTCAGCTTTTTCGATCTCATCCTCGACATACTCGAGCTTTTCCTCGGCATGTTTATAATGGTCGATCGCTAATATGAAATTTTTCTGCTTGAATTCGTACATTCCTCTGAAATAATAAAAGTAGTATTCCAATAAGCCCGTGAGTTTTTGCTGATTGCTTTCAATTTCGTTCAGCATATCAGAGAACGGAGGCTTGGTGTCGCTGTCTTTCACCGGCATCAGCTTATCAAGCATGATTCGATGGCGGAATTCCATCAAAGAAAAATATAAAAGCAAGTCCTGGTTCTCTTCCATATCTTCTAAATCGTATTCAATCTCCTGCTTTAACGCTTCTGCTTGATCTGCTTCAAATGCGCGAATGAGCTTGTACCATTCATTCAGCTTTACTGCTACTTCTTCTGATGGAATCTTTGCTCTCATCGGTCTGCCTCCTTCCTCCTGCTACTATTTATGTTATATTTTATCATAGCTGTTCGCTTTTAGAGAGAGTCAATCACTTAAAAGCGTTAACATTCAGCACATCTTGAGAAAGTGAGACCGATATGAAGTTACCCGCAAAAACATTTGTCATCTTATGTATTCTATTTCTTCTAGATCTTTGTTTTAGTTATATTCGGCATGAATGGCATTCTCAAAACGCCTTGCAGGACATGCCTGTCCCTTCGGATCTTCATCCGATTGTGAAGCAGAATGCCGATGCACTCAAAGCCGCTGCAGCGAATAAAGGCATTACCGTCGTCATTACTGAAGGATTCAGGTCCTTTAAGGAACAAGATGAATTATATAAACAGGGACGTACAAAAAAAGGGAATATTGTCACCTATGCAAGAGGAGGGGAATCGTATCATAACTATGGTTTAGCGATTGATTTCGCCCTTCAAAAAAAGGATGGAAGCATCATATGGGATATGGAATATGACGGCAATCAAAACGGAAAATCAGATTGGCTGGAGGTTGTCGGGATCGCTAAGACACTCGGTTTTGAATGGGGCGGGGATTGGAAACGATTCAAGGACTACCCCCACTTGGAGATGATTCCTAACTAGACACCCCTCACAGCCTTTTCTTTTTCCTTATGTGCGCATCAATATAGGAAGGGTAAACCGGCTTATAGACAAGTTTGTAGTGCTGGTCACTGCCTGCAGTAAAATCAGGCTGCCATTCCAGCTTCACATCAAAAGCGGCTAAAAACGCTTCTCTCGCTTCTTCAGCGGAAACATCCGGCCTGTGATTTATCGCTTCCAATTGTTCAGGTTCAATATCAGGCGCCATAAAAGCGTCAATCAACCCAGTTTCCGGATTGACAATGATGCGGGCAGCGCCGAACCGCAGCGGCACTCCTTTATACCAGACAGAAAAATGGTTGCGGACTCTCCCTCTCTCATCAATTCGGACGGGATTCACCCTGAAAAACTCAGCCGCTCTCGGATAGAGGGCATACAAAAATTGAAGCGCTATCTCTTGGCATTCTTCCGTGGAGCATTGGCGGTTGTTCGGCCGCTCCATAAAAGAAAGCGCTGCTTTTAATTTTCCAGTTCTTTTATCCGTCTTCATTTTGATTGTGTTTTTATTTCTCGTTTCAAAATAGCTTCCTATGCTTAAATCCTTACGCTCCGGCGCAGCGCCCCTGCGCCATGTGCTTCCAATTTGTTCTCCAAAGTCTCTTTCACTGACTTTCTGCATATCAGAGGTAAAACCCAGCAAGGCAAATATATCAACTTCTTCCTTGTTCTGAAGCGGCGGCAGTGACGCCGTGTTTTCTATTCTTTCATCTGCGATATGCTGGTCGGGCACAATTTCGCCTATATCTGCGGGATAGCTGTATCCCGGGAGAATCGGTTCATAAACAAGCCTTGGTTCCTGTTCGCCATCAATGACATCATACATCAGCTCAAAAGACATTGTGTTTAAGTAATGGGACACAACCTTCTCTTTTGCTACAAATTCTGTCGGAACTTCGGCTTTATGCCCTTCCCCGTAATATAGAAAGTGGACAATCTGACCGCTTCGTGTCATATCAATTAAAAAGCCTGAATTGGGAATCGGAAGCCCCAGCTCCATTTTGGTATAGACAAACCGGATGTGCTGCCCCCGTTCTTCCTTGCCTTGAAAATGAAAATTCATAAATGTGCCGGGATGATTGGCAGCGGCAAACTGAAGAGCCGTCAGCTTCAGCTCGGCATCTGGAAGTTGTTTGTCTGTCTCGGAGCGGACAGTTGTTGAAAAGGTGAGCAAAGCGCCGTCATTTCTAAGTTCAACTGTAATGTGCTTTTCCGGATCTTTAGGGTCCTTCCAGATAAAATATGCCTGCCCGTTCTTCTTTTGCTTTTGGTCGTAATCTTCTATCTCAAGCTCATAATGCGTCGGTACATTTCCGATCTCCTGCGCCTTCTTTTTCAGCTGTTTATTAACCAATGAAGTCATCCCTTTCAAAGAGTCTACGACAAAGAGAATCCTGTTTATTATATAAAAAGACCTTTCTTCATTTAAAGTGAAGAAAGGTCCTTTTCTATTATTGTCATTGTTTTTCGAGATTCTTTCTGTTACTTTCATCACATACTCTCTTCTATATCCGAGGCAATTGCGTGACTTTTGACTGTTTCACCATAAGCTGAAGACAGCCTCTCCTGTATGTGCATCGATAAAATGCGGATACACCGGCCTATAGACGAGCCGGTAGCTGTGTTCTTCATTATCGTGATATTCTCTTTCCCAGCCAAGCTCAACTTTAAAATGCTGCCAAAAGATAGACTTGGCTTGTTCAACTGAAATGGCCGGCACAGGATTAATGGTTGCCAGCTCATTTGGGTCAATATCCGGTCCCATATAAACGGTGATATACCCTGTCTGGCGGCTGACACAAATTTTGATCTGCCCAAATCGGATCGGAACTCCGTGACAATGCGCTTCAAATGTAAAAACAGCGACTGCGTTTTCCTCTTCATCCTTTTCGTCGTATCTGATCCTAAAATATTGATCGGCATTCGGAAATAAAGCAAACAGAAAGCGAAGCGCGATTTTTTCGCACTCTGCCAAAGTTACTGTCAGCGGCCCTTTTTCCTCCATAAATGACATGACGCCTTCGAGTTTTCCGGTTTCTTTATTATAGATGGTTTTCAGCACTTGATGAGTCCGTCCCTTAAACCAGCTGTCCATGCTTTTATCCGCCGGCTGATACACAGGGTCATCCGGATTCCGCCAAACGATTCCGATTCTCCCATCTCCCAAATCCGCTTCCCGCTCTTTGACAAACCCATTTTCAATACCAATCATGCTGTCAGGATCGGCCTTTTCCTGGATGCCCTCGAATAAAGGGAGAGGAAAGCTCTCAGGCTCCCTGTAATTATCGTCATCATCAACTCCTCCTTGTTCTTCTTGAACCAAATCCGCAGGTACGGTAATCGCCCTACATTCAGGCTCATACACCAAATGCGGCTGATCATCTCCATTTTTGTAAACAGAACGATGGAGAACCTGAAACAAAAGGTCGAACTCCACGTCCTTCTTGATAAAGGCAAGTGCCTCTTCAACATCCGCGACCCTCTTTGGCTTGATGATGCTGCCTGCTTCGCCGTAATAGCGGAAGTAAACGATCTCACCTGATAAGGAAACATCAGCCATAAATCCGCTCATGGGGAGAGGAAGCCCAGCCTCCATTTGAACATATGAAAATCTCACTTTATTGCCGTATGCACGGTCACTTTCTTCACGAACAAAGGCAGAGAGTGCCCCCGGATGATGAGTCTCGACAAATTGGCGCATGATATCCTCTAGTTTCTCCTCAGACAGCCTTTCTCCGCTTTCAGGTTCAATATCACGGGAAAGGGATTCCAGCTCTCCGTCCGGTCCAAGTTCCACGATAATGCCGATATTCTCATCCTGAGGATCTGCCCAACAAAAATGAGCTCTTTTGTCATCACCGCCATAATCTTCAATTTCCAGTTTTAAGTGTGTCGGCACCCGGCCGATTTCCAGTGCTTTTTGTTTCAGTCCCTCTTTCTTCACAAAGGCAGCCCCTTTCATCCTTCTTAAGTTCCCTCCAACTAATCAAAAAGTAATAGTCTAAAATACACAGTTTTCTGAGTTTACCAGTTTTACCAGAACATTTTTCACCAAAAATAGGATGATGAACCTATTCAATATAAAAGCTAATAATCTTAAAATTAATTCCGTTGTAACTTTTTATAGGTCCATTCATGACAAAGGAGGGCGGAGTTTCCAGAAAATCCGGTGAAAACCGTGAGAAAAGAACTGATTTTTTTGGTTATATGATGCTAATCCATTCAAAAAGATCCATTTCTCAAAGACAAAAGACTCCCCTTTCCTAAACCATTTGAGGAGGAAAAATGAATGTTTCAGAAAAAAACGTACGCTGTTTTCCTAATTCTTCTGCTGATGATGTTTACAGCTGCTTGTTCCGGCAGCAAAACAAGCGCGGAGAAGAAAGAATCAGAAACAGAAAAAAGCTCAGATATAGCTCAAGTCAAAATCAAGGATGTCTCTTACACGCTTCCGTCTAAATATGATAAGTCCACTTCAGATGACCAGCTTGTGTTAAAAGTCAATGTCGCGGTGAAAAACACAGGAAAAGACCCGCTGAATGTAGACAGTATGGATTTCACATTGTATCAAGGTGATACCAAAATGTCTGACACAGACCCTGAAGACTATAGCGAAAAGCTTCAAGGCAGCACGATTAACGCTGACAAATCCGTTGAAGGAAATCTTTTCTTCGTTGTAGATAAAGGCAAGCAATACGAGCTTAACTATACGCCGGAATCTTACGGTGATAAAAAGCCAAAATCAGTTACTTTTAAAATTGACGGAAAAGACAAAAAAATCCTGGCGACGGCAGATAAGCTCCAAGATTCTGCAAAAGCGTTATCAGCTTATGTTGATGTCCTTCTTTTCGGCAAAGATAACGCCGATTTCGAAAAAATCACCGGCGCTAACAAAAATGAAATTGTAAATGATTTTAATGAATCAGCCAAAGACGGTTATCTCTCAGCTTCCGGCCTTTCCAGCACATATGCGGACAGCAAAGCGCTTGATAATATCGTGAACGGCATTAAAGAGGGATTAAGCAAAAACTCTTCCATTCAGGCAAAAACGACTTCAATCTCTAAAGACGAAGCAATTGTTGAAGCCACAGTTAAACCTGTAGATGCATCTTCTCTTTCAGACCGTATCGAAGACAAAGTGAAAGACTACTACAGTAAAAACTCTAGTGCCAGCTATGAAGAGGCAGTGAAATACGCGCTTCAAGTCTATCCTGAGGAATTCAAAAAGCTTGGACCTGCTTCATCTGAAAAAACAGTTGAAGTGAAAATGAAGAAAAATGACATCGACCAATGGCAGCTTGATATGGATGATTACAGAGCAGCAGAATTAGTCGAAGCATTCATCAAAGAATAAAACACCAAAAGGAAATAGCCGTGACGGCTATTTCCTTTTTATTTAAAAATGTCGCTGATGAAATTCACTTCGTCTTCGGTCAGTTCAATGTTCAAGGTTTTCAGGTTATCCTGTAATTGCTCAGGTCGTTTAGCTCCTGGAATAATGGCATCAATCGCCGGTCTCGTTAACAGCCACGCCAAGGCGACATGTGCCGTATCCGCTTGTTTTTCCTCCGCTACTGCTTTCAGCTTATCTACTTTTTTGAGATTGTGGATAAACGTTTCACCCTGAAATTGAGGTTTATCCTTTCTGAAATCATCAAAGACGGTGTCTCGCGTGAATTTTCCTGTCAGCAGTCCGGACGCAAGCGGAAAGTAAGGAATAAAGGAGATGCCTTGTTTTTCACAGTACGGAAGAAGCTCTTTCTCGGCATCACGCTGTATGAGAGAATATTCGGCCTGGAAGACCTCCAAATAGCCGTCAGCATTAAATTCCTGCAATTGCTGATAATCGAGGTTCGAAGCGCCGATTGCTTTGATTTTCCCCTCATCCTTCAGCTCTTTCAAAGTGCCCGCCACTTCAGCGAGAGGTGTTTTTCCATCCGGAAAGTGAACATAATACAAATCAATGTAATCTGTTTTCAGCCGCTTCAGGCTCTTCTCGACCTCGCTGCGAAGAAACTCCCGGCTATTGTCTAATTCAATGCTGCCGTCCACTTCTTTATGAGCTCCTTTGGTGGCGATGATGAGCTCATTCCGCACGCCGCGTTCCTGTAAGACTTCGCCGATTAATTCTTCAGATCGCCCCAATCCATATATAAAGGCGGTATCGATAAAATTGACGCCGCCATCCAATGCCGTGCGCACTAAATCCTTCCCTGTTTCATCATTTAGATTTGGAAATAGATTATGCCCGCCGACCGCATTCGCGCCGAATCCGATCCGCTTCACCTTCAGCTTCGTTTTGCCGAGTGTACGTGTTTGATCCATTGTTCCTTCTCCTTTGAAACCAATTTTGATGAAAAATAGTGCAGGGTCACTTTTTGTATTAGATATCCTTTTTCTATTTTCCTTCTTTTTTCAGGATATACAAAAAGGAGAAAGTGTATTTCTCCTTTCGCAAGTTTATTTTGGAAGAACCCATTTGTCTTTCAGGAAGCAGGCTCTGGCTAGTAAAAAGAAGATGGCGATGAGCACGGCGATGGTTCCTGACGTAGACAAAATGGCAGCCGGGTCAACCATCCCGAATAAAAGCTGTTTAAATAACGCATGCAGGTTCAGAAACGGGATGAGAAAGTATGATAAGTCAAATTGGTTCGGTGCCTTGCTGAAGATGAAAAACATCGGGAACACAGGCAGAAAGACGACGAGAGACATATAACTTTGCGCTTCTTTTACCGAGCTGGACATGATGCTGATGAAAAGCTCCATCGCAGAGATCAGCAATGCAGAGAGCACAATGATTAAGGCTGAAGCGCCGATTACACTCCACATATGATCTCCCAGCTGGAAGGCCGTTTTTAAATTTTCGGTAAATAACACGGTGGACAAAATCAAAAACACCAAAGCCAATACACCTGAAGCCACGCCAAAAGTGGAAACCGCAAGCCACTTGCCGACCAGCATTTTGTTTCTGCTGACTGGCGTTAATAGCAGCGCCTCGATTGACTTCCGGTCCTTTTCACCGGCCATGATATCAAGAGCGATCGGCATTGCGCCGGAAACAATGGAAGTCAGAATCAGCATGGGCAGAATGGCGGAAAGCATAATAGCGGAAGTCCCTTTCTCCTCATCCGCTTCCTTTTGCTGAATCGTAAACGGCTGGATCACCGATTGATCAATATGCTTATTTGTTAAACGTTGCTGCACAATTTCATTTTTGTACTGATCTAAGGCAGACTGCACAAACTGCATGGCATTTGACGACCCTTGATCGATTGAATTGCCGTAAACATCAACCTTAAAAGGTGTCATGCTGTTGACATAAGAGTCGAACTCTTTCGGGACGTTCAGATAGGCATCTGCTTTTCCTTCATCAACTGCCTCTTCAGGCTTTGCAAATGTTTTTACGCTGATTTCGTCAATCTCATTAAGCTTGCTTTCCAGTGCGGGCGGAAGCGAATGGCCGACAGCCAGCGTGTACTGCTCCCCTTTGTCGGACAGCATGCTTTCATAAAAGAAGACAAGTCCAAGCATCATAATCATCGGCACTAAGATTGTGAGTAAAATCGTTTTTCTGTCGCGCAAAGCGTCGATCATTTCTTTTTTATAAATATGGCTCAGCATTTAAGAAATCCCCCTGACAAGCTTAGACATAAAGATGTAATTCAAATCCTCACTGCGCTCGCTCTCGTATAGAGATTCAAGCGCTCCTCGGTAAATCACCTCTCCGCTGTGAATCATGATGACACTGTCACAGAGCGCCTGCACTTCCTCCATAATGTGGCTGGAGAAAAGAATCGTTTTTTGTTCTCTTTTCAGCTGCTGAATAAATTCGCGGAAGATGTTGCTTGACGTAATATCAAGCCCAGTTGTCGGCTCATCAAATAAAATGATGTCCGGATCGTGAATCAGCGCTCTGGCAATGGCGACTTTCTGCCTCATGCCTTTCGAAAACCCGCCCACTCTCCGGTTCATATAATCGCGCATGCCGAACCGTTTCGATAAATCTTCTATTCTTGCTTTGATCTCGTGGCGGTTCAGCCCATACAGCCTGCCGAAGTATTGGAGATTTTCTTTAGCGGTCATCCTGTCGTAAAGCCCGGTTTCTCCTCCGAATAAGACACCGATTCTTTTTTTGACCTCAGCCGGCTGCTTGACCGTGTCAAAGCCGTCTACTGTGATTACACCCTGTGATGGTTCAAGCAAGGAAGCAATCATTCTCAGCATCGTGGTTTTGCCGGCACCGTTTTCTCCGAGAATGCCGACGACTTCTCCTTTTTCAATTGTTAAACTTACATCTCGCACCGCTTTGACTACTTTTTTCTTATCCTGAAACCTGCGGCTGCAATCGGTCAGTGTAATCATGTCACAATCTCCCTTATCTTTATTTCTAGTAATGACTATATACGAAAAGCTGGATTAGTTGGATAAAGTTGTCGCGAAGAGTTCTTTTTATGTCGCGAAATGGGATAGAATAAAGATGATTCTATGTAACTAGGGGAATGATAATGGTAAAAGTCGGACTTGTAGATGATTATCGAGTAGATTTAGAGAAGCTGGAAGCGATCGTGTCCAGAATGCAGGACGTCGAAATTGTCTTTTCCACCGATTCAGCGAAGGAAGCCTACAGGCGGGTAAAGAACGGAGACATTGATCTGCTGCTTGCCGATATCGAGATGCCCCATATGTCTGGCTACGAGCTTGCTGATTTGATCAAATCCCATTCACTTGATGTGGATGTGATTTTTGTTACCGGCCACGGCGGTTATGCGGTTCACGCCTTTGACCTGAACGTCCATGATTATATTATGAAGCCGTACTATGCCGACCGTCTGGCCGCTTCCTTCGACCGGTACTTGAAAAAGAAAACGGAAACGAGTTTGAATGGGCGTATATTGATAAAGCAAAAGTCTGAAATGCATGTCCTGCAAAAGAAGGATATTATTTTCGCAGAACGGACGGGACGTTCGACGACGATTGTGACAACCGCCGAAGAGGTGCAAACGTATCAAACATTAAATGATATTAAAGGCGACCTGCCCGAAAAAGATTTTCTTCGTTCGCATCGTTCCTTTATTATCAACATTCATTACATAAAGCATTTTTCCGCTTATACCAAGCATTCATTTACAGTTTCCTTTGAGGGAACGTCTAAAAAAGCGATGATCACCAAGCAGCAGCTTGATTATTTTCAAAACTACTATTTTTGAGGAGTTTAGTACGTGATTACCCTTTTTCAATGTCTTTATCTGATTTTATTTAGTTTCATATGTTATCAGGGAGCTGCTGCTCTTTCACACAGCACAGCCGTCTCTTGGCTCACCGCTGTTTTAGGCGCAGCTGCTGCAGGATTGTACATTTGGAAAACGAAGCGGGTGTGGAAACACTGTTCCTCAGGTCTTTGTGCATGGATTGCCGTGATTCAAGTGATGTCGGCGGGAGTGGTGCTGATCGGCACAAACATCATGCCGGCATTATGTGTAATCGCGATATTTGCAGGGTGTGAAGGGCTCCGTATCGGACAGTCTGCTTTGCAGGCAAGGCTTTCTGATCAAATTGATAAGCTGACTCAGGCTGAACAGCACGCCAATCAAATGCTGATTGATGTCAGAAGCCGGAATCATGACACAATGAAACATATCACTGCAATCAAATCAGCTCAGCCCAAGGCAGATACACAAGCATATATTCAAAACTGGGCGGATCAATACAGTCAATATGACCGTTTTTTGAAAGGAGAGAACGCGTACGTTGCAGGGGTGCTTTATGATTTTTTAGAAAAAGCCCGCGCCTCGAATGTGAGTGTTTCGCTGCATATGCATACACCGCTTTCTTCCCTTCCGTTTTCGCCTGCTGATCAGGTCAGCTTGGTCGGCAACATATTAGAAAATGCGCTCGACAGCGCGGCGGAGGCCCGAGAAAAAGCAGAGATTAAACTGGAGACTTCACTGCGCAGCGGACTTTATGTACTGACTTGTGAAAACAGCACTCCCGGGATGGACCCAAAAGTGCTCGATACAATCTATCAATCGTTTGGCCGCTCAACGAAAAACGGCGCTCATGAAGGCATGGGCACATATATCATTCAAAAACTGGTGAAGAGCGCTTTTGGCAGACTGGATTTTACCTACCGCCACCCCGTCTTCCGGTTAGAAATCAAAATTCCGTTTCAGAAATAAAAAAACCTTGAAAAGCCTGGCTTTTCAAGGTTTTTTTCATTATGAGGATAACGCTTGTGCAAAACGATCCGCTTCATCCTGCAGCGTGCTTTCAATTTCTTTGTAACGGCTGGAAATCGTTGATGCGCTGACGCCGTATTTTTTCGCCAGTTTAGCTTGAGAAACGGACGCGCCGTTAAGAGAAATCGCGTTTACATAATATTCAACTGCCGCCGCAAAAGCTTCGGGCTTTCTGATGACAGGTGATTTTTTCTCGCAGAATGTTTTCCAGATGTCAATAACAGCTGGGATCAATTCAGTCGGATACTCTTCACCGCTCATGCCTTCTTCAATAGCCACAGCGGTTTCTTTCTCCAAGTCGTTTGCCCACTCAACAGTGCTTACTTCCGCTTTCTCTGCTTGTGGCTCTTCATCTTTCTCAGCTAACAACGCGAACAGAACGTTGTTGAATTCCTGCTTCATGAAGTCCTCCGGCGTTTTGCCGTCCTTCACAGCGGCATCCGCATATTTCTTCACCTTGCTGATCAGCGCTTCTGTTCTCTTCACCGGGAAGATCGTGAACTGCATGAAGAATTCTGCTTTTTCCGCTTCGTGGATTGGGTATCCAAGAATCAGGCTTCCCACTGGAGGAAGGTCTTGATTGCTGGCGTCCATTTCCACTTCGAATTGTTTTGCCGTAATGACATCTTCAAAGTGAATGATGCCTTCCTTCAGGTCCTTCAGCAGCAATAAAGCAGGCGTCATGCTCTGCCATGATTCTACGATCTCACGCGTTTTCGGACGAGTGATCGAATCGCCTTTTTTCTGAAGGTACTCTTCGAAGATTGTCTTCTCACCAGCAAGCGGGTGGAAGAAGATTCCCCAGATTCCTAAGTTAAATACGCTGATGTCTTTCGTCTGTCTGTCCATAGCAGAAAGAAAATCATGCTGGTTGATAAAGCCTGAAATGCTTTCTCTATGTACTGTGAAGGCATACTCCACTAAGTCTTCCTGAATTTGTTTCGCTTCTTTTGCCGCTAGTTCCGCCGGGAAGTCGACAACTTTACTTCCGCAGCATTTTTTATATTTCTTGCCGCTGCCGCATGGGCAAGGGGCATTTCGTTTCACTTTTCCCACAATAAACCCTCCGAATTCTGTTGTAACTTTTCTATTTTAACAAAAATAACTTCTGAGGGCTTGGTTTCGGGCTAAAAAAGAATTTGGTAATGTGATAAGCTGGCTGATTATGCCAATTTACCTATGACATTTTCACCAACTTTTGTGATTTAAGGCTTATCACCTATTCCCACTTTAGGCCCTTCTTTTTTACAATCATTAGGTGTTTATCTAAAATTTTAAGGAGTGTTTAAGTTGGAACTAGCTGGTTTTATGCTGCGCGCCTGCGCTCTTGTACTTGACGTGATCATTGCCGCAGCAGTGATTTTGGCAGCCGGATTTACGTTTGGCGATGGGTCCGCTGGTGTCATTATTGTCGCCATATTGATGCTGATTGTGTATCCTTTGCTGATGCCGCTGACAAATTGGAAGGGCACACTGGGCAAAAAAATCATCGGGCTGCAAATCGTAAGAGACGAAACACACGAGAAAATTTCTTTCCTACAGGCGATTGTCCGTTACATCATAGCGTGGGTGCATGTGTTCTCCCGCCTGATCTATTTGACTGCCGCATTTACGAAGAAAAAACAAACCGTTCATGATATGGCGGCGAAAACCATTGTGCTGAAAGCAGAATAACCTTGAAGAATAGAACTCTTCAAGGTTATTTGATCTCATTAGTTTGTATTCTGGCCCCCGCCGTTCAGTCCTTCTTTAATCAGGCTGTTGACTTGGCTGCTGTACAGAAGGCCGATGTGTCCAACGCCATGGATTTGAACGTTTCTAGCACCGTCTAATCTTGATAAATAATTCATGACAATCATATCGGCACTGCTGTAAATGGATGTGTATAAAATCTTTTGATTTGGATCTGTTCCCGGAAGCGCCTTGCCTGTCGTCAAACGATTGGCGCCGCCAAGCGTCACGACGTTTTCAACTTTATTTCCGCCGTCCAGATTTTTTATGTAGTAAAGTGTGTTCGCGCCCCCCATGCTGTGAGCGACAATATCCACTTTTTTCGCACCCGTTTCATCTAAAACCTTTTGCACAAATCGTGATAATACCGGGCCATTGTTATAATTTGTCCCTGTCTTGTCCCAAAAATCAACTGCATACAGCTTGTCCCGCGACCAGCCCTGAGATACGAGATAGCTCTTAATTCCCGCAAAATTGAATGATGCCCCTCCAATACCGTGAACCATAACGACTGGATTGTGTTCAGCGGCTTTTGCTGACGGCTGCAACGCAAACAGCGATGTAACAGACAGCATCAAAATTGTTACAAGTGCAATGAACTTACTTTTTACAAATTTCATAATATCCTCCTTTTTTTGTAACAAATTCTCCAATTATATTACGTTACCAAATTAATTAAGTAAAGGGTAATTTTGGCTTATTTTTAAAGAAATTTTAAGATTCAGAGGTCATTATTGGTCCTAAAAAGCCAAAAAAAGAAGGCTTATTCGCCTTCTTTTCTTCAATACTCATTGAAATAAGCTTGGATTTTTTGAGGATCATTTGTTTTGGTAAGCGCAAGCATCAGCAACATCCGTGCTTTTTGGGGGTTTAAAGAGTTCGATGCCAGCAGGTCCTTTTCCGCATAGTCTTGGTTTGGTGTGACGACACCATTTCCCGTGCGGGTAGAGCGCACCACTGTGACGCCTTTTTTGACTGCGCTGTCCGCCCCTTTTTCGGCTGCATCAGATAAAGACCCGTTCCCAGAACCGGCAAATACAATCCCCTTTGCTCCGGCTTTTACAGCAGCGTCAAACAGGTAGCTTCCGTCATTTTGGTATCCATAGATAATGTCAACCTGCGGCAGTTCATCAAGATTAGAAACCGAGAAATCCGTGTCCTTCGTATGCTTACGGGTAATCTCATTATTAAAATAGATATCATCTGCAATTGTTCCGACGAAGCCCATTTCTTCTGATTTAAATGTATCTGTTGTGGTTGTGTTTGTTTTGGTGACATATCGGGCTGAGGCAATCCGGTCGTTTAGAACAACAAGCGTCCCTTTCCCTTTTGCCACAGGTGCACCTGCCACTTTCACTGCATTGTACAGGTTAGAAGGCCCATCAGCGCTGATGGCTGTGGAAGGTCTCATCGAACCGACAATAACAACCGGTTTATCACTTTTCACGGTAAGATTCAAAAAATAAGCGGTTTCCTCCAATGTATCTGTTCCATGAGTCACGACGATTCCGTCTACATCATCTGTAGCGAGCAAGTGGTTGATGCGTTTCGCCAGCTTCAGCAATATTTTATTATCAATATTTGTGCTGCCGACGTTAACAATCTGCTCGCCGCTGACGTTTGCAATGTCCTTCATTTCTGGAACTGCCTCGATCAGTGATTCAACGCCGACAACACCTGCTTTATATTCAGTTGTTGAGGTTTTCGATTGATCGGCACCAGCTATCGTGCCTCCTGTCGCTAAAATTCTAATATTCGGCAGATCCTTTTTTTCAGAGGCAGAAGCCGAAGAGACTTTTTGTGTCTGCGTTTTTTCTTTCGGGGATTCTTTTGTTTCAGGAGAATGTGAACATCCGGTAAAAACAAACAATAGTGCGGTAAAAAGTACGAGCATTCGTTGTTTTTTCATCTATTTCTCTCCTTGCATCCATATGATGATTAATCTTTGAATATTTTATCTATTCAGTCAAAAGATCAGTCAGCTTTTCTCTCAGTATTTTTTGTTGTCATATCCTTCTTTTTTTGTCTTTTCATACAATGATTTTTTCTTGACAATTGATGATTGAATCAAGATAATAGACCAGTCACTATATTTTTGATTGCAATTCAGTAAGGTGGGAATGTTATGAGTTATGGAGATTCCCGTGAGAAAATCCTTTCGGCAGCTACCCGGCTTTTTCAGCTGCAAGGGTATTACGGCACGGGGCTGAACCAGATTATAAAGGAAAGCGGCGCGCCTAAAGGCTCTCTTTACTACCACTTTCCCGGGGGTAAAGAACAGCTTGCGATGGAAGCCGTGAATGAGATGAAGGAGTATATCCGTCAGAAAATCGCGGACTGCATGGAAGCCTACACCGATCCAGCGGAAGGCATTCAAGCCTTTTTGAAGGAGCTCTCCTGCCAGTTTTCATGTACGGAAGACATTGAAGGCTTGCCTGTGGGCTTGCTAGCGGCTGAGACGTCATTGAAAAGCGAACCGTTGCGCGAAGCCTGTCATGAAGCCTACAAAGAATGGGCCTCTGTGTATGAGGAAAAACTGCGGCAGACTGGCTGCAGCGAGAGCCGTGCAAAAGAAGCCAGCACTGTGGTTAATGCGATGATTGAAGGCGGCATCCTTTTATCTTTGACGGCAAAAAACAGTACGCCGCTCCTTCATATCTCCAGCTGCATTCCTGACCTGCTGAAGAGATAAAAAAACGACATACTACATGCAGTTGATAGAGAGGGGAAATAATTTTGGAAACAACAGCTAAAGCATCTCAGCAATACAAAGTGATGCCGATTATGATTTCCTTGCTGTTGGCCGGTTTTATCGGCATGTTCAGTGAAACAGCGCTGAATATTGCGTTAACCGACCTTATGAAGGAATTGAACATTACAGCGGCAACCGTCCAATGGTTAACGACGGGCTACCTGCTCGTACTCGGTATCCTTGTTCCTGTTTCAGGACTGCTGTTGCAGTGGTTCACAACAAGACAGCTTTTTACCGTGTCACTTATCTTTTCAATTTTAGGTACATTCATTGCGGCGCTTGCGCCGAGCTTCTCGTTTTTATTAGCGGCAAGGATCGTTCAGGCACTTGGAACCGGTCTTTTACTGCCCCTAATGTTTAACACAATCTTGGTGATTTTCCCGCCTCATAAACGGGGCGCCGCAATGGGAACGATCGGTCTTGTCATTATGTTCGCGCCCGCCATCGGCCCAACTTTCTCAGGATTGGTTCTGGAGCATCTCAACTGGCACTGGATTTTCTGGATCTCTCTTCCATTCCTTGTGCTGGCGCTTGTTTTCGGTATCGCATATATGCAGAATGTATCTGAAACGACAAAGCCGAAAATCGATGTATTGTCTATCATCCTGTCGACGATTGGCTTCGGCGGCATTGTGTTCGGATTCAGCAACGCGGGTGAAGGCTCCGGGGGATGGTCCAGCCCGACTGTTATCGTGTCGCTG
Source organism: Bacillus sp. AMCV2 (assembly GCF_056033925.1). Lineage (NCBI taxonomy): Bacteria > Bacillati > Bacillota > Bacilli > Caryophanales > Bacillaceae > Bacillus > Bacillus sp. AMCV2. The sequence goes on along the minus strand of NZ_JBVYIB010000002.1, from coordinate 281,256 downwards.
ATTGTCGGCGTTGTCGGCCTTATCCTATTTTCAATCCGCCAGCTGACAATGAAGCAGCCGATGATGAACCTCCGTGCGTTCAAATACCCGATGTTTATTTTGGGTGTGATCATGGTGTTCATTTGTATGATGGTCATTCTGTCATCTATGCTGCTTCTGCCGATGTATCTGCAAGGCGGCTTAGTCCTGACTGCATTTGCAGCTGGTCTTGTTCTCTTGCCGGGCGGTATTTTAAATGGATTTATGTCCCCTGTTACAGGCCGCTTGTTCGATAAATACGGGCCGAAATGGCTTGTCATTCCGGGATTTGTGATTGTCACCGTTGTACTATGGTTCTTCTCAAATGTCACGACCACTTCAACGGCTGTGCTGATTATCATCCTGCACACCTGCTTGATGATCGGGATTTCTATGATCATGATGCCTGCACAGACAAACGGTTTAAACCAACTGCCGCGCGAATTTTATCCAGACGGCACCGCCATTATGAACACGCTGCAGCAAATGGCCGGCGCTATCGGAACAGCGGTTGCGGTCAGCATTATGGCTGCAGGCCAGCATGATTATATGAGTACAGTTAAAAACCCTGCCGATCCGGCAGTCATCCCGCAAGCTTTGACAGCGGGTGTACAGCACGCATTTGTGTTTGCAATGATTGTTGCCATTATCGGTTTAATTGGCGCTTTCTTTATGAAGCGCGTGAAGGTAGATCATTAATATGAAAAACCCCTGACCTAGTGTTCAGGGGTTTTTCTATGTTTACTTATAGACCATTTTCGCCGCGATTTCATCAATCGCGTGCCGCATTTCCTCCTTCGTATTATAAAAATGGGGAGCGAGACGGATAACATTGTCCCGCGGCGCGCAAATCACTTTTTTCTTCTTCAGCAACGCCGCCGTTTCCGATGCCCGCTCATCCCGGATCGCAACCATGCCCGGCTGAATCCCCTCTTGTCCTGCCGCCAGCTTCAGGCCTTTTTCAGCGGTATATTGAACTGCATCGGCACAGATCGTTTTCACATGATCCCGGATATGAGAAACCCCAATATGATTCAGCAGCGATAAAGCCGCTGCAGCTGCGTATACGCTGATAAAAGCTGGGGTGCCCGTTTGAAAACGACGCGCGTCTTTTGCATAAACCCCATCAAATCCGTTCTCTCTGCCGAACCAAGCTGATGCTTTCGGCTTCAGTGCGTCAGCCAGCTCCTTTCTCACATAAAGAAACGCCACACCCGGTATGCCGAGCAAATACTTCCGGGTGCCTGCTGCCAGCATATCTACGCCCCATTCCTTCACATCAATGGGAATATGCCCGGCTGATTGATAAGCATCTACAAACAATAAAGAGCCCTTTCTCTGAGAAATCTCGGCAATCGCTTTTATATCCTGAACATAGCCGTCACGATAATGAACGTGAGGAACACACGTCAGTACTGTTTCATCCGAAATATGCGTTTCATACTGTTCAAGCGGCAGCACGCCGTCTATTGATGGAATGACGGATACGGTATAATCGGAGTGTGCCTGCCAAACATGAGGCACCGCCGGAAAATCCATATCTGTATATACAACGTGCTTCTTTCCAAATGCAGTTAAGGACGATGCTACAGAAACCAGCGCATCAGAAACTGACGGCACAATCGCCACTTCATCCGGTTCAGCCCCGATCAGCTTTGCAAACTCGTTTCTCGCAAACTCTGTTTTTTCGATCGCTTCTTTCCAGTTCGTCCCCATATACAGCAGGCTATCATGATAATCCTGGATCGCCCTTGATACTGACTCTGCCAATGCGCTCTGAGAACAGCTGGCAAGCATCGTATGCGTCTGCAAGGTTGGGAATAAATGACGATACTGCTGCGGCAAATGCTCCATTATGATTCACTCCTTTACATTATTTTGATGAAAAACCCATAAATAAACAATAGAATAAAAGAAAAAGGAGATGGGAGAATGAGAAAAAAAGTGCTGATCACTGGCTTTGACCCTTTTGACAAAGAAACCGTCAATCCATCATGGGAAGCGGCGAAACGGCTTAATGGTTTCGAGACGGAAGAAGCAATCATTACAGCGGAACAAATTCCTACTGTCTTTAGATCCGCTCTGGACACTCTGCGCCAAGCCATTCAAAAACATCAGCCAGATATCGTGATTTGTGTCGGCCAAGCAGGAGGACGGATGCAGATTACACCGGAACGAGTGGCGATCAACCTTGCAGATGCGCGAATCCCCGATAACGAAGGACAGCAGCCGATTGATGAAGAGATTTCTCCAGACGGACCCGCCGCTTACTGGACAGGGCTTCCCGTGAAACGAATGACTGCTAAGATGAAGGAACACGGCATTCCAGCTGCGGTTTCCTACACAGCGGGGACCTTTGTATGCAACTATTTGTTCTACGGGTTAATGGATCACATTAGCCGGACATCCCCGCGCATTCGCGGCGGTTTTATTCATATTCCTTACATTCCGGAGCAAACAATCGACAAAACAGCGCCGAGCCTCAGCCTGGACACGATTGTCCGGGCATTGAGAATCGCCGCTGTTACGGCCGCACAATATGATGAGGATGTGAAGTCACCGGGCGGTACGCTGCACTAAGCGGCCGCCGCTGTTTCTTCCCTCAGCCTCTTTTTATAGACAAACGCCGATAGGGTGACACTCACTTCAAACAGGACAAGAAGCGGGATCATCACGAGAAAATCAGAAATAAAATCAGGCGGTGTAATCAATATGGACACGACAATCAGCAGAAAATAGGAAAGCTTTCTCGCTTTGGCCAGTCTGTAAGGATTTAAGAGGCCCAGCCTTGTTAAAAACATCACCACCAAGGGCATCTCAAACAAGAAGCCGAACGGCAGGCTCAAATTCACCATAAACCTAAAGTAGCGGTCAGCCGTAAACATCGTTTCAAAGTGGCCGGAGGATAAATGAGTCAAAAAGCTGAGCACGATCGGAAACAAGACAAAGTATCCGAAGGAGATGCCCGCCAAAAACAACGCAAATAAACCTGGTATGTACATGAGCGTCACCTTGCGCTCCGTTTTCGTCAGCGCCGGTGCAACGAAACGCCACAGCTGGTACGCGGCAACAGGAATAGAAGCTGCAATGGCACAAATGCCGGAAAGCATCATATACACCCAGAGGATTTCACTCGGCCCAAGCACAGCCAGCTTTCCATCCAAATCCCTGATCAGCCAGTCATAAATGTCCTGTACGAACAAAAAAGCCGTGATGAGAAATAGTAAAAATGCCGCAAGGGTGACGATAATCCGGCGGCGAAGCTCTTCTAAATGCCCGATCAGATGGGTTTCTTTTTTATCCATTCAAAAAAGCCCTCCCTTTCATAAAAAAAGAGGCAGACCCGGTGTCTGCCTCATCAGCATTCAGCCCGCGTTTTTGTCCTGCTTTACCGCTGTCAGCTCAGCTGATTTCTCTTCTTTTTCATCACCAGACACAAGTGATTTTGTGGCGCTTTTAAATTCCAGCAGTGTCCGTCCGGCGGCACGCCCGATTTCCGGCAGCTTGGAAGGGCCAAAAATAATGAGGGCGATGACGAAGATCAGAATCAAGCCCGGTATTCCAATGTTTGAAAACATAATTTCCACTCCTTAATTCGTGATTTTTGCCCGCTTCTTAATCATTTGTTTTTCGTGGGCTTTGTTGTGCGCAAAGAAACGATCCTCTTCGACCTCATCGGATTGCTTCACCCCGCCTTGGATTGTTGTGGATGATACCTTTCTCAACCCAGTTTGGTCTTTCTGGTAAACGAATGAAGCCCGCGTGGAAATGGCTGCGCCCGGCTCGGTCACAAACGGCATCACCCGATAATCGGCTTTCCACTGGTGAGGCGTCACTGTACAGCGGACATATCCGCGATAGTCGTTAAAGAACTTGATGTGCGGATTTTCTTTTAAAATTTGGTCCGTATCCGCTCGCTTATCGGCTCCGTTTCCTCCGGATGTGATCGAGGTTCCAACAAATTCGGCTCCGAATATTTTTGAACTTGTCTTCTCGAAATCGACATGCAAATTCGATGCCCAGCTTGCGTGTACATCACCTGTCAGTACGACAACATTATTCAGATTTTTGCTTTTAATGAAATTGATAACCCGTTCGCGCTGAGCCGGGTAGCCGTCCCACGAATCCATGCTGTAGATCGGACTTGCGCTTGTCCCGAAATTCCACTTTGCAAAGAAAATCTGCTGCGCCAGCACATTCCAGTGGGCTGTCGAGCTGCCCAAATTGTCGAAGAGCCACTGCTCCTGTTCTTTTCCAAGCAGGGTCCGATTCGGATTGCGCGATTCATCAGAAGGCGGCTTATTGCCGTCGTTATTGGCTTGGTCGTCCCTGTACTGGCGGGTATCAAGCACATTGAAGGACGCCAGGTTTCCGTACGTAAAGTGCCGGTACAGCTGCATATCTGGGCCATTCGGCAAAGAGGAAATGCGGAGCGGCATATGTTCATAGTATGCCTGGTATGCTGCCGCGCGGCGGAGCACGAATGCTTCAACCGACTGTCCTTTTTCAGGTATTTTATTGGCATAGTTGTTTTCAACTTCATGGTCATCCCAAGTTACAACCCAAGGGAATGCCGCATGTGCAGCTTTAAGATTGGCGTCAGAACGGTATTGAGCGTGACGGTTCCGATAGTCTTGCAGCGTAATGATTTCCGCGCTGTTGTGCGTGCGGACATTGCCTGTTTTTGATACATATTCATTTGGGCCGTATTCATATATGTAATCACCGAGATGGAAGACAAGATCAAGCTTTTCCTTTGCCATATGCTTGTAGGCCGTATAATATCCGTGCTCATATTGCTGGCAGGAAGCAAATGCAAAGGTCATTTGCGGCACATTGGCGCCAGGGGCAGGCAGTGTTTTTGTTTTTCCGACAGGGCTTAGTTCATGGCCGGTTTTGAAACGGTAATAGTACACTTTGTTTGGCTCAAGCCCGTCCGCTTCCACATGAACGGAATGGGCAAGACTCGGTTTAGCCATTTCAGTGCCTTTTCTTACGATTTTACGGAAATGCTCATCCTTTGCGACCTCCCATTTGACAGGCACTGCTTGCTTCGGCATTCCCCCGCCATTCAGCGGATCTGGTGCCAGGCGTGTCCAAAGCACGACGCTGTCAGAAAGCGGATCACCTGACGCTACCCCTAATGTAAACGGATAGCTTGAGAATTTAGGCGCAGCATTTACTTCAAAGGCCCCAACCGACTGGGCAATCGTTAATCCAAGAGAAAGTCCTGCAATCTTCCCCGCTCCTTGAATAAATTTACGGCGGTCAAACGTATTGTTTTGAAAGCTTTCCTCTTTCAGTTTCTGTACCCATTCATCAAAACGTCTGTCGTATGCCATTCAAGATCCCCTCTCTCCTCATTGATCGTCTCCATTATAGGAAATCATTGTTAAACGACTGTGAAGAAGTGTGAACCGATTGTAAGCGCTGAACATCAAAAACAGGTCTTCCCTCACAAGCCTGCCGCTGAAACATGCCGAAAGCTGGCTGAATGACGCGTTTTCTGCATATCCTGTCGTTTGCAAGCCGCCCATTCGGACTATTTTTCTTCACATGATCTTAAAAAAACAAAAACACCGAGCCATTTCGCAGAATGACTCAGTGCCTTATCAGTTATTTCGAAAACAATCTGCTGAAAAAGCCCTTCTTTTTCGGCTTTTCAGCAGGAGGCTCTTGTTCTCTTACAATCCCTTTTTCCTTCGCTTCTTTCAGCCAAAATGGAAATTCAGCAAGCAGAGCATCATAAAGCTCATCATCAGAAATGCGGTCAATCTCTTCGATATGCAGGAAGTTCGTGTTATCAATGACACGCCCTTCTAACGTATTTAGTTTATTGAGAAAATCAAAGTTTCCGTTTCCGATGCCGACAAACTGCCAGAACACCGGTTTATCAGAAGAAGCTTCAATTATCGGTTTGATTGACTTTTTACAGCCCCCGTCATTGATAAAAACAATGAAAGCAGGATACGAGCTCGGTTCCTCCGCAACATATTTGCGCAGCACGTCCTTCATGACTGGCGGCTCATCATTTCTGCCGAATTTATGCAAGCTGTCATTATTTAAAATTTCACGATCGACATAGCCCGAAAAATCCTTTTCTGAAACTGGCTTTAATCGGGAAAATTCATTATCATACACCCATACATCCAGCAAACCGTTATCATCAAACTGATCAGCCACTGCCAAAATCCGCTCCACCACATTTTGAACCGTCCCGTTTTTGTAGAGCGGTCTCATCGATCCCGTCATATCAAGAACCAGTCCGACACGAGCCGTCACCTTCGTTAACTGCTTTTTCTCCAGTACGATCTTTACACTTTTCTTTTGCAGGTCAATTGTTGCCATTCTGTCATCTCCGTCAACTCTTTTTTTTTCGATTATCTCACAGGCATATTTTCCATTGCATCTTTTCAAAGAAAAACACCGTTCAATTTGAACGGTGTCCTGTCTCTAAAATGTGTTATATACATTTTCACACGTCTCCGCCGTCGGCTGATAAAAGCAGTGTGACTTAAATCTGGCCACAAACGGCTGGTTATACCACTGGGCTGGACAGTCCCCCTCCGGCCTGAAGTACCACAAACTAAATTTTGCCGGCCAGCGTCTTTCACCGTTAATCGACCGCCGTGCAAGGGCACGCTCGCTATCTCGCGCCCTTTGATAAAAATATCCATGAGTCACAGCCTCAAACGCGTGTGGCTGATAAATCATCTGCCTGATGGTGCGGAGGCCTTTAAAATCTGAGCAATTCGCCCGCAGCCGATTAATTCCAACGTTGCCGACAAGCAGCATCCCCTGCTTGCCTTCACCTTCCGCTTCCGCTCTGAGCAGCCTTGCCATCAAATCAACATCCGCACTCGTTGCTCTCACGACCGCCATCACGTCACCTCCCCTTCATCTCTTTTCATCATATTTCATTACTTCAAAAGTGATGACGGAGGGACAGAGAAGTTTTTAAATTCATTCATCTAACGTCAAAGCAGCGTCCGGTGCGGTACAAGCTTCATGTTTCCGCTGTCGAAGCGCCGCAGCCTCAATTCCTGGATTCACATCATTGACCCCTCCCCAGCAGATTTGCACCCGCCTCCGAAAAGAAATAAGGTTTAACTTTTTACATTTGAGGAATTATACATAACAAATCAAATGACAAAAGGAGGAATTGCAATGACACATGTGAAAGCGCTCGCTATTAAAGGTATTATGACGATTATTGTGTTGTATCTGGTGCTTGGTCTGGGCTTTGGTTTCACGTTTGGTGATACGCTGCTAATGACGATTGTGTTAGGGGTTATTTCTTATTTGCTGGGCGATCTTTATGTATTGCCGAAATGGAATAATATGATTGCAACTTTGGCTGATTTTGGCTTGGCCTTTCTCGTGATTTGGCTGATGGGCATGCCGCTTTCTATGGGGATGACTGGCGGTGAAGTTGCATTGGCGGCTTTATTCGGCGCGATCGTCATGGCAATCGGTGAATATTGCTTCCATTTCTATATGATGAGCAAAGAGATTGGCAAGAAGCATTATCTTGAAACAAGAACAGACTCATAATGGAAAGGCCGGTGCTGACAGCATCGGCCTTTTATACATATTGGGCGCCTTTGTTTACGCATCCTGCTTGTCCGCATTCCTGATCGCCATGTAGGAAAAGAACAATCCGAATGCCGCTAACGATAACGGGATATACACAACAGATGAAATCGAGAAGCCCGGACTTGTTGAACTGATGAGCATCACAATTACTACAGATGAAATGATGGTCGCCGGAACTGAGTGTCTACGCATCCCAAAAAAGATGGGAACTAAACTGGTTCCAGCGGCGCCAAAAGCGAAAACCGCCATTTTGACCGCCTGTTGAGAAATGATCTCGGAAGTAAGCTCTCCCGGTATGAAATGGTAGATCGAGTTCAGCCAAAAGAAACCAGCGGCTATGAGTATATTTGAAAGTAAAATCGTGATAAACGTCAGTCCGCTCGCGATCATGAGCTTAGCGGTGAGCAGCTTTTTACGGCTGATCGGGTACGTGAACATCACAAGAATGGTTTTGTTTTTATATTCCGAAATCACCAATTTTACGATCAGCACAGCGCCAAATACGATAAATACTGCTCTGACGAAGGTGCCGATGATGAGGAATGCTTCATCCGTACTTTGGAACGAAACCCCGCCATCGGCTTTTTCGGAATAACTGATCAGCCACATAAAGCCCATAATGATCACGTTGGCAATGAGGGCACCTCTGATATACCAGCCCATTTTCATTTTTCTTAATTCGATTCTGATCAAATTCATCAACGTGTCTCTCCTCCTTTACGCACTGATGCTATTGCCGTTGATCAATTTGATAAAATAATCCTCCAGCGACGTATACTTTCTGTTCAATGATTCAATGTCTACATCATTTAAAATCAGCGCTTTGGATATAGAAGCCTGTGAGGCTTCGGCTTCGTAAATTCGGATTGTTTTCTCATTTAAAATTTTAAAGTTGGTTAATTGCAGCTCTTTCTCAAGAACGAAGCAGGCCTTTGTCTGATTCGATGTAACAAGCTCGATGTATTCAGTGTTCTGTCCCCTGACATCCTCCATTGATACCTCTTCAAGCAGCCTGCCGTCCCGAATGACGCCGATCGTGTCCGCAATTTGTTCGATTTCACTCAGCAAGTGGCTTGAGATCAGCAGCGTCATCCCGTACTCTTTGCTCAGCACTTGAAACAATTGCCTGATCTTTTTAATGCCGATAGGGTCAAGACCATTCACCGGCTCATCCAGAATGAGCAGATCCGGCTTCGTGAGGATGGCACGCGCAATTCCAAGGCGCTGCTTCATCCCGAGGGAAAAGGTTTTGACGGGTTTTTTGTCGATTTGTTTTAAATTCACCATATCCAGCACTTCTTGTATGGCTTTTTTATTGTGGTATCCCATATATTCACAATGCAGATCTAAATTTTCTTCAGCTGTCAGGTTTTCATAAAAAATCGGATATTCAATCATGCTGCCGATGTTCCCCAGTACCTCATATGACGTGTGGGTGAACTTGTTCCCAAGGATGATGATTTCACCGCTAGTCGGTTTGACAAGGCTCGTCAGCATTTTCATAATGGTTGTTTTCCCCGCGCCGTTCGGGCCGAGAAAGCCATAGATTTCACCTTTTTTAATATGCATGCTGACATTGGATACGACCTCTTTGCCCTGATACGTTTTGGTCAGTCCGTTTGTTTGTACGATATAAGTCAACTTTGTTGCTCCTTCCCTCTCTTTTCCTGTTTTCTATTGTAGCGGCGAGCCCTGTCATTTTTATTTCTCAAACCTTAAGAAATTCTTACGATTAATATGTCATGCGTTTCAATGTGATCGTAAATGCAGTCCGTTCGTACGGCTTGCTTTGGACGGATATGGTGCCTCCCATTTTTTCTATAAGCCGTTTTGTGATGGTTAAACCCAGTCCGCTTCCTTGAAATGCTTTATTTCTGGATTCTTCAAGTGTGTACAGCCTCTCAAACACCCGCTGCTGATCGGTTTCACTAATCCCTTTTCCGCGATCCCATACGGTGATGGCGATGTTCCTCTCATCATAAGACAGCGTCAGGCCGATTAACTTGCCGGCCGCGCCATATTGAATCGCATTGGACAATAGGTTTTGCAGGATTCTGTCCAGAGCCTCTTCATTCGCCTGCGCATACACCGGCGTATCGGGAATATCGATGGCTGCTTGAAAGCCTTTTGACTGAACAGTGTCATAATAGTGAAGGATATTTCGTTTGCATATGTCGTTCATATGTACTTTGGTGATCGGGATCTCTTTATCTTCAGATTCTAATTTCGCTAAATCAAAAAAGGAATTGATCATCTGAATAAGTTCATTTGTTTTCTGGCGGAGCTTCCCCAGCAATCTTTCCCGCTCTTCGTCCGGCATGTTCGGGTCACTTTGAATGGCTTCGATATAACCGAGAATGACCGTTAACGGCGTTTTCAGGTCGTGCGACATATTGGTCAGCATCCGCTTCATGGATTGCTCTGTTTTGGCAAATTGGGCGCTGATCTGCTGACGATTCTCAACGATAAGATTGATGTTTACAAGCAAGTCTTTGAGCGCATGATCGTCTGTAGGAAGCAAAATTTGTCCTGCCGAATCCCGGCTGAGCATGTAGCTAAGCTGGTCAGCCGTGTAAGCCAGATTCCCGTCCCGCTTCTTTTTCATTATGAATTGAATCACATTCAGACACGCCAGAGCGATGACAGCGGCCACCCATAGCACTGTCATTCTAAAACTCTCCTAATTTATAACCGATGCCCCATAGCGTTTTAATATATTGAGGGGAGGAGGGGTCATCCTCAATCTTTTCTCTGAGCCGCCGCATATGTACGTTAATGATGTTCTGATCATCAAAGTACTCTTCATTCCAGACGGAACGATAGATTTGTTCTTTCGTAAACACTTTTTTAGGATTTGATGCAAATAAGCACAGCAGCTGCCATTCTGTTGACGTCAGCTGGAGCGGTTGTCCGTTTTTCAAAACGGAAACATTGTCTACGTCTATCGCAAGCTGGTGAATCCGGATCACCTTATTCACAGCCGGCTCCTCTGCCGAATATTGCGTCGCCCGCCGTATCGCGGCTTTTACTCTGGCTGTCAGCTCAATCATCGAAAACGGTTTGGCGATATAATCATCCGCCCCAAAGCCCAGTCCCAATGCCTTGTCCACATCACCGTCTTTTGCCGAAATCATTAAGACCGGTATATTGCTTTTTTCCCGGATGATTTTCAGAAAATCCATGCCGTTCAGCTTCGGGAGCATGATATCAAGGAGGACCAAATCGTATGAACCCTGCTGAAACAGCCGGATGCCCTCTTCTCCGTCGAAAGCATGCACAATTTCAAAGCCTTCTTTTGTTAAATAATGATCCACCATTTCACTGATTGAGTGGTCGTCTTCTACAAGCAATATGCGCTGCATCTTCTCACCTAACCTTTACAAAATCAAAAAACACACACGTAATTACACTTATTGTAATTGAAAAACGTGTGTGTTTTATAAAAATTATTCTTTTTTTCCTGTTTTCAGCTTCCTGTATTCTATGCCCGTAATGACAAAGAATACGGCAGCGCATCCAATGACTTGAATAAGCCCCAGCCGTTCACCGAGAAATAAAGCTCCATAGAAAATCGTCAGGATAGGCCCTGCCATTGAAATGGCGGCGGCTCGCTGTGCCCCGATTCGTTTTATGCCCTCAAGCATTAGCACAAATGGAATCACAGTGGTCACGACTGCAATTACCGCGAACAAACCATACATAGCAAGCGGATATGCTGCCATTGGCGTATTCATGCCAGCCGCCGATTTTATCCCTGTGTAAAGCATCATGGCAGCTCCAGCAGCTGTCATCCCGTATGCATTGAGACGGATCCCCCCGATTTGATGGACGAGATGCCCGGAAAGGACAAGATAAGCAGCATAGACCGCCGAAGATAACAAAATGAATACAGCTCCAATCATATTCGCCTGGAAAAGCTCAGCATTCCAGCCGCCCAGCGCCAAGAAAAGCCCAAACATGACCGCCAGAACTGCGAAAAGGTCCTGAATTGAGGACATTTTCCGGTCACGACACGCGGTGAATCCAAACACAAACAACGGATAGCTCATCAGCAATATACGTTCAACCATTGCGGATACATGGTTCAGCCCGATAAAATCAAGCAAGGGAGACAGAAAAAAACAAAACACTCCCGCGCCACAAGCCTTCCATAGGTCTCCTTTTTTCTTACCGTCTGGCATTGGAGGTCGGTATATTAAAAAAATCAGCCAAAACAGCGGAACAGCCAGCAGCTGCCTGTATAGCAGCACGGCATCTGGCTCAGCACCCATTTGGTATGCCCATTTTATCCAAATCGATTTAGACGCAAAACAAACTGTTCCGATCAGCAAAAAAATCGTACCTGCTGCGGCCTCACGAATCTTACTCTGCTCTTCTGCTCTCATCTCAGCTCAGCTTTTCTCCTTTACTTATTCAAATGCTTTTGGATAAAATCCAGAAGCGTATATCCTTGAGCAGTCAGAATAACACCTTTGCCGCTGCAGGCCGGGCAAGGTGTTCCTTTGATTTCTCCCGCTCTTTCACATTTAGGACATGCGACCTCAAGATCATCAGTTGCAATGACCATTTGATATCCTCCTTTCTAACTCATCTGCTATGCCACCACCAGCCATCGTCCATTGGCCGTCACCTCCTTTAAGAAACACAAAAACCCCCGTCCTATGCAAAGGACGAGGGTCTCGCGGTACCACCTTTATTAACAGCTATACAGCCATTCACTCTAAGTACAGAAAACCTATGTTTCGATACTCCTCTCTTGGTAACGGGGAGAGAAACCCGGCATCGCCTACTATCCGTTCAGCAAAGCAATTCAGAAGCCCATTCGGCATCAGGGGAGGATCGGTTCACACCTGCCACCGACTCTCTGAACCTCCATTCTGATGCGTACTTGCTCTTCCTCACGATTGTTGATCCGTTCTATTATTTGTAGAGTTTATAATACTCGGTTCATGAAACGAAGTCAATTCTTAATCCGATGTTACACCGAGTGCTTCTAGCGCCATATTGACGTGCTCCTCCTGCTGTGTTTGCAGAGCGAATTTAGCTATTTCCAGCGGATATGCCGCTTGCATCTCTGAGATGTGTTCCTGCATTTTGGCCCATTTCCGGCCGCCTGCTTGATCATAGTATTCAAGCAAACGGGCAGTTTCTTTTTCTCCGAAAATGGTTTGATAAAGAACAAAATCCTTGGCTGGGTCAGCAACCTTCGCTTCTGTCCAATCCAGAAGTCCTGTGACACGTCCATTTTGATCGATAAGGATATGCGGCGGGTGGAGATCGCCGTGTATCAAAGAAGAGAAACCCGGCCAGTATGCATCATCATCTATCCACTTTTGCCATCTTTCCCAAAGCGTCGTAGATACGCCAAGCTTATTCTTCACATCAACCATAGAGTCTGCTGTCATTTGCCTGAAATCTTCTGGCCTTATCACTTCTATTCCGGATTGCCCAGCAGATATTTGATCCGTGCCATGTAATTCAGCCAGTATGTCGGCAAGTGTGCGGACAAAGTCGTCTGACGGCGGCTGATGATTCATATTCCAAACATATTGCTTTTGTTCCAAATCAATCCCGGCCGCCGGCGTTCCTTTTAACATGGGGTAAGCGATCAATTCCGGCGTGTGAATTCTCCAATCCGGCACATCAGCAGTCAGATTCGCGCGGAGAAAGGCAAGCGTTCTGCCTTCCGCGGATGCTCTTTCCACAACATCACTTCGCCGCGGTTTTCGCAGCACCCATGGCATACCTGTGTCGTCCTTGGCAAATACAACTTGAAAGTCCATTCCGGTTTCATTCAATTGCGCGTTCTCAGAATGAACCGTCAAACCTTGGCTGCGTGCAAGCCCGACAATCTCAGTGATAAGCTGTTTTTCGTTAAGGTTTGTCATCCCATTTCCCCTTTCTCATGCTCCGGCCTGCAGTAGAGAGAAGGGATGCTTGAAGGCACAAAAAAGGGCAGGCACGCCACCCTCTTTTTTGATAATCATGTAAGGGCTCATACATAGGCGGATTCATCCCGATTCTCTCGCATTCAGGCGAGAGTTGTTCACTATTGAATTCGTGTCACTCGGAATCTCATGAATGCCATGCTGGAACCCCTCCGTTCTTTGTTTGTTGATTATCATTTTACATCATATTCCAATTTCAATCTACTAGAACAATAAATCAAGTCACTGGAGCAGGATTAAACAAGCACAAATCATTATGAAGACCCCAACGGTCTGCCCACGTTTGTTTGCGGCCGCTTGCCACATCCAAAATCGTCCTGAAGATTTCCCAGCCTACATCTTCGATACTGGCCTCTCCTGTCGCGATTCGGCCGGCATTGATATCGATTAAATCTGCCCAATGCTCTGATAAGGAATGCCGCGTCGATACTTTCAGCACCGGCGCAGCAGCCAGGCCATATGGTGTTCCCCTCCCTGTCGTAAACACCTGCAGATTCATGCCCGCAGCCAGCTGCAGGGTGCCGCACACAAAATCGCTTGCCGGTGTCGCCGCGAACAGCAGGCCTTTTTGCTCTGCTCTTTCACCAGGACCGAGCACGCCGGAGATGGGGCTTGTGCCTGATTTCGCTACCGAGCCTAACGCTTTTTCCACCACATTGGATAATCCGCCTTTTTTATTGCCTGGTGACGGGTTTGCGCTTCGGTCTGCGTCTCCCCGCCGGAGATAGCTGTCATACCACTTCATCTCTTTGATCAGTGATTGTCCGACCTCTTCACTGACAGCCCGCGGCGTTAATAAATGAATGGCATCCCGCACCTCTGTCACTTCAGAAAACAAAACCGTTGCACCTGCGCGAACCAATAAATCAGCCGCATACCCCACGGCAGGGTTCGCCGTCACGCCGGAAAACGCATCACTGCCGCCGCATTGCAGGCCGATAACCAGATCCGAAACAGGGCATGACACCCGGGTTCTGCTGTTCAGCCTGATTAACCGTTCCTCCGCCATTTCCAAAATGGATTGGATCATCGCCGCAAAACCCCGGTGATCCTGGAGCGATAGAATGTCATCATCATTTTCGGAGGCAATTCTTTCCGGGAGGAGCTTTTCACATCCCAATCCGATTACCATTACTTCTCCGCCGAAGTTCGGATGCTTCGCGAGATTTTGAATCGTGCGGATCGGAATAACAGCGTCGGGCGCATTGATCGCCACGCCGCATCCGTATTGATGATGCAGCGGCACAACGTCATCGACATTTGGGTATTTCGGCAGCAGCTCTTCTTTTATTCGTTTGACTGCATAATCCAAAACGCCAACAACACATTGAACACTTGTCGTGATGCCGAGAATATTTTTTGTCCCCGCACTGCCATCCGCATTTCGGTATCCTTCAAACGTGTAGCCTTCAAGAGGGGCCGCGGCTGCGGCACCCTGTTTGCGAGAGGAAGATCGTCTAACGCCGGAGGAGCGGGCATCCTCACGAGGGCTTCCCGTATCCAGCTCCCGCGTTTGATCGTCTCATCAGCAAATCCGATCACCTCTCCGTAACGCACGATCTCGTCCCCTTGATTGAGATCGGTGAGGGCCACCTTATGGCCTTGAGGAACATCCTCTTCAAGTACGAGCCCGCATGAGAAAACTGTACCCTTTGGCAGTCCTCCATCATTTACAATAATCGCGGTGTTATCTATTTCATGCACTTTGATGTAAAGGGGCGCTTGGTTCTTCCTGAGGTTCATCGCCATATGAAAATCACTCCTCATATCTTAGTAAGCGTTTTCTAAATTGGTTTTAAAAAAACCGCAGCTCTTACGTTTCAACTGCGGTTGCTCACCATTATTTTTCATCCATTCCTTTTAGAATTTTGTCACGGACAAATTTCAGATGCTCATACATGTGGTAATGTGCTTTGTACGGATCTCTTTTGGCAAGGGCGTCGTAGATTTTTTTGTGATATTCGACCGTTACATCTCTCTCCCTGTACGGAATTTGGCTGTCAATTTTCGCATGGGTGATCAGCAGGGACTGAATCATCCCTTCAACGACGGGGTTATTGGCGCTTAACGCAATAATTCGATGGAACTCTTTATCCGCTTCACCATAAAGATTGTCAGTGCTGTTGGCAATATCGTCGATCGTCTTCTGCAAGCGCTGAAGCTCTTCCTCATTGATTTTTTCCGCGGCAATTGTCACGAGTCCGAGTTCTAGCGCCATCCGCGCTTCAATGATAGCCGGAAGATTATCAGTGGCCAAGGCAAGCATGACGGAAAATGGCTGCATGCCGATTTTATCGTTGAAATATGTGCCCCCTCGTGTTTTTCTCGTAATGACGCCCAGCGTTTCAAGTGAACTGAGTGCCTCCCGAAGCACCGGCCTGCTGACATGCAAAATGTCCATCAGTTCCATTTCTGTCGGCAATTTGTCTCCGGCCCTCAACTGTCCGCTCAATAATAAATGGACAATCCGTTCGATGACCTGCTTGGCTAATGTTTTCCGATTGACTGTATCGACTTTCAAATCCTCTAAACCTTCGTACACGAACAACTCTCCCTTCAGTTGTTCAATTGTAAGACAAAATAGCGGATATGACAATATTTACAAACAAACTTATCGCACAAGACACGGGCGCTTCCGGTCAAATTCCCAGTTGCTGATCAGGAACTGCATTGGGATCGCGTCATTCCGTGCGCCTAAATTCATTTTCCGGTAGATCTCATGCGCTTTTTCCACTTGTTCCATATCAATATCGACGCCTAGCCCTGGCTTATCCGGCACCTTGACACAGCCAGAAGAAATCTCAAAAGGCTGTTTCGTTAATCGCTGCCCGTCCTGCCAGATCCAATGGGTATCAATCGCCGTGATCCGCCCCGGAGCCGCTGCTGCCACATGGGTAAACATCGCAAGGGAAATATCAAAGTGGTTGTTGGAGTGCGAGCCCCATGTCAAACCCCAATCATGGCACATTTGCGCAACCCGCACCGACCCTTGCATCGTCCAAAAATGCGGATCAGCCAGCGGTATATCCACCGCATGGAGCTGAATTGCGTGACCCATTTCCCGCCAGTCAGTCGCAATCATATTTGTCGCAGTCGGAAGCCCTGTCGCACGGCGGAATTCAGCCATTACTTCACGAGCGGAGTAGCCATTCTCATCCCCGCACGGATCTTCCGCATACGCGAGCACATCTTGCTTTCCTTTGCATAATGCAATAGCTTCCTCTAATGACCATGCCCCGTTCGGATCAAGAGTGATCCTTGCCTCTGGAAAACGTTTCGATAATGCGGTAACAGCTTCGATTTCCTCTTCTCCCCGCAGCACCCCGCCTTTCAACTTGAAATCCTGAAAGCCATAGCGCTCCTGTGCTGATTCGGCAAGACGCACAATGGCCTCCGGCGTCAGCGCTTCCTCATGGCGCAGACGGAACCACGCACAATCTGACTGCTCATCGCTTTGATACGGCAAGGTCGTCCGCTTTCGGTCGCCGATGTAAAAGAGGTAACCGAGCATTTTTACTTCATCACGCTGCTTCCCTTCGCCCAGCAAAGCCGCGACCGGTTCCTGAAGAAACTTTCCAAGCAAATCTAACAAAGCCGCTTCCAGTGCGGTGACGGCGTGCACAGTGGTGCGCAAATCAAACGTCTGGTTTCCTCGCCCTCCCCTGTCCTGATCGCCAAACTGCTTTCTGACCGTTTGCAATATCGCTTGGTACGCACCGATAGATTTTCCGACAACAAGCGGCTCTGACAGCTCCAGTGTGCGGCGAATATGCTCTCCGCCAGGCACCTCGCCGACTCCCTGATTTCCGCTGCTGTCCGTTAAGATTACGATATTCCGGGTAAAAAACGGGCTGTGTGCTCCGCTTAGATTCAGCAGCATGCTGTCATGTCCCGCAACAGGAATCACCTTCATTTCAGAAATTGAGGGAATATTCGATCTTTTCTCTTTTTGAACCTGCTCTTGTATCGGTGAACTCATGCATTTTCCTCCCTTTATAAAGCGCTTTCATAAATATTAGACAGGCAACGATTGATCGGGGTCTTGTTCTTGTTTCTTTAACACGACCCGTTTGATCGGCCCGACCAGCAGCAAATAGCTGAGGATCGCCGCAATCGCGTTAGCGCCGACAAACACAAGCGCGCCATTAAAAGATCCAGTGGCATTAACAATGTATCCGATAATAATCGGTGTTGTAATCGAGGCAATATTGCCGAAAGTGTTGAACAAACCGCCGCTTAATCCTGCACATTCTTTCGGAGACGTGTCCGACACGACAGCCCAGCCCAATGCGCCGAAGCCTTTTCCGAAAAACGCGAGCGACATAATAACAACGACAAGCCACGCTGAATCTGTATAGTTGCAGACAATCATACTGCAAGACAGCAGCATGCCGGCAATGATTGGCACTTTTCTTGCAAAGGTCAGTGAACGGCCTTTTTTGAGTAAGATGTCTGACACAATGCCCCCAAGGACGCCGCCGGCAAATCCGCACAGCGCCGGCAGGGAAGCGACAAACCCAGCTTCAAGAATAGACATGCCGCGGGCCTGAACCAAATATACCGGAAACCATGTGAGAAAGAAATAGGTGAGAGTCGTAATACAGTATTGCGCGATGTACACGCCAATCAGCATGCGGTTCGTTAACAGCTGTTTGATATACGGCCATTTCGATTCTGTTTCTTGTTTGCTTTTACTGTCATCCATGGAAATCAGCCCGCCGCCCTGTTCGATGTACGCAAGCTCAGCTTCATTAACCTTTGGGTGTTTTTTCGGTTCATACACCGTTTTTAGCCAGATGACAGCCAGAAGAATGCCCGCAATACCCATGACAACGAAGACGGAATGCCAGCCGAAAGAGTGGGTAAGCCAGCCCATTAAAGGAGAAAAAATGACGATTGCGAAGTATTGTGCTGAATTAAAAAAGGCTGAAGCTGTCCCGCGCTCGGAGCTTGGAAACCATGAGGCAACAACTCTGCCGTTTCCGGGAAATGAAGGCGCTTCTGATAAACCAACCAGAAAACGCAGTGCAAACAGCAGGATAATCGCTGTGCCGGCGGAGAAAAAGCCAATCGCCCCTTGCAGCAGCGTAAAAAACGACCAGAAAAAGATGCTTAACGCAATGATAGTCTTTGAACCAAAACGGTCCAGCAGCCAGCCGCCCGGAAGCTGTCCGATGACATAGGCCCAGCCAAAGGCAGAAAAGACATATCCCATGGCGACCGAGTCCAATCCCAAATCATGCTGGACGGAATCTCCAGTGATGGAAAGCGTCGCTCGATCCGCGTAGTTAATAGAGGTCACAAGAAACAGCATAAACACGATGAACCAGCGCACGGACGTTTTTTTGCCCGCCGGTGTAACACTCGCAAAGTCTTTTTTCATAGTATCTTCTCCTTTTCAAAGTAGAGAATCATATGCTGGCTGTGATAAAGCTGGGAAAGAGACGCACGCCTCTTTCCAGCACCATTACGGCTTCACAAAAACGGTTTTGATCGCTGTGAAAAAGTCCTTCGCTGCCTCACCCTGTTCTCGGGAGTGGGAGCTCGACTGCTTCATGCCGCCAAAAGGCGCCTGCAGCTCAACACCTGCGCTTTCTGCATTGATCCGAACCAGCCCGGCATCGATTTCATCAATGAAAGAAAGCATTCGGCCGATGTTTTCCGTGAAGATGGATGCACTTAAACCGAACTTCACATCATTGGCGATGTTCAGCGCCTCCTCCATCGAGTCCACCTTGATCAAGGCGATCACCGGACCGAAAATTTCCTCCTGGGCAATTGTCATCTCAGATGCCACATTGTCAAAGATGGCAGGCTGAACATAATAGCCGCTTTGATACTTTCCGTTCTCCAGCTTTTCTCCTCCTATTAAAAGGGAAGCCCCCTCCTGTTTGCCTTTCTCAATGTATGACAGGCAGTTATCAAGCTGATTCTTGCTGGCAATCGGTCCCATCCAGACATCCTCTTTTAAGCTGTCTCCGATTGTAATATCTTTTGTGCGGTGGAGCAGTTTTTCTTTAAAGCGCTCATAAATTCCGCTTTGCACGATGACACGGCTTGTCGCGGTGCATTTCTGGCCGGTTGAACGGAAGGCCCCCGTTATGACAGCTTCTGCCGCAGCTTCAAGGTCAGCGTCATCGGCTACGATGACAGGGTTTTTGCCGCCCATCTCAAGTTGATATTTGGCTCCCCTCGCTAAAGCGGCTTGCCCGATGATTTTTCCGACTTGATTTGAACCGGTAAACGTAACGGCGTTTACACCGTCATGCTCAGCAAGCCCCTGCCCGACAACAGAACCCGGGCCTGTCACCAAATTGATGACCCCTGCCGGGAGCCCCGCTTCCTCAAAGCAGGCAATGATCTTCGCGCATGTCACAGCTGTTTCTGTCGCCGGTTTGATGACAACGGTATTGCCGTATACCAATGCCGGCGCCATTTTCCAAATCGGAATCGCCACTGGGAAGTTCCACGGAGAAATCACGCCGACCACACCGAGCGGAACACGGGTGGTAAACATGAGCGCGTCTTTGTCAGTAGACGGAATGACGTCACCCGTTTTTCGCATGCCCTCTCCGGCGTAATAGCGCAGAATGGCAATCCCCCGGGCTGTTTCTCCCTTCGCTTCCGGCAATGTTTTACCCATTTCACGCGTTGCGCAGGCGGCGATTTCCTCCAAGCGCTGCTCCATGATATCCGCTGTTTTGTATAAGTATTGGCCGCGCTCGGCACCCGTCAGCTTTCTCCAAGCCGTTTTGGCTTCATTGGCGGCGGCGACGGCACGTTCCACATCTTCAGCCGTTGAATTCTGTACATATCCGACAATATCATTCACATCGGCAGGGTTTTCGACCTTGACCATATCGCCTGATTGAGACTTAACCCACTCTCCGTTAATAAAGTTGAGGTACGTGTTTTGTTCCGTGATCACAGACATGCCCATTGCCCCTTTCGTGTTTTTTCTGGTCAAACCGTCGCGGCTTTTTTCGGAAAACGGTCAGCCGCCTGCTTCAAAATTGCTTCCAATTGCTGATAATGATCTTTTTCAACCGGGCCGACAGGCGGTCTGGCTGTATTCCTTACATTCAAACCCATGATTTCCATACCGGCTTTAATCAAGGATACGGCGTAGCCTTTTCGTTGTTTGCGAATGTCGTTGATCGGCAGAATCACATGCCGATAGAGTTCCTTCACAAGCTCGTCATTTCCGTTTTTCAATGCATCATAGAACATTCGCGAAATATGCGGGATATAATTTGAAATCGCTGAAGAGTAAGAGTGGAACCCGATCGGCAGATAAGCCGGCATCGTCACTTCAGCCATCGGCATTCCGTTAAGCCATCCTAAGCGGTCGCCGATCGTATAGACGAGGTTGATATTCAAATCCATATTTCCTACCCCGTCTTTGACACCGACAAGCTGTTCACATTCGGTCAGACGTTTGATCTGTTCAACTGAGAGAACGGCATTATCGCGCTGATAAAGAATCGCGTTCAAGTCAGTGCTTTCAATAATCGTTTTCGCATACTGGTACAGCCCCTCCTGTTCGCCATGCACCAAATACGGAGGCAGAATCAAGTAGCCGTCGGCGCCTTTTTTCTCCGACAGCTGCGCCCAATCAAGCGCTGTGCTGAGGTTGCCGCCCACCCCCGTGTAGACCGGCACCTTTCCTCCGGCTGCCGAGACTGCGACTTCCACCATTTGCTCATATTCCTTCTGGCTGAGTGATTGGAATTCACCAGACCCGCAAGCGATAAATATCGCTTCCAAGCCTTCATTCAGCAAAAACTCAATGTTTTGAAAAAGAGCTTCTTCCTCCAGTTTTCCTTGTGTGTTAAAAGGAGCAACCGGAAAACCTAAAATTCCAGCGGGTGCTTTTCTGATACGGCTCATCAACATAACCTCCTGTTATTTGTGTATACAGCCCTTGACTGAAAGCGCTTTTATTAATTTTTCTTTTACAACCGCCCCTTCCCGTATATCCTTTTGTTTAATTGTAAGACAAATAAACAATAAGTCAATATCTTTATTTTCTGATATTTTATAAAAAAGCGGTAAATCACTGTCCGGCCGGGATTCTGCGCAGCAAAAAAACAGCCTGGTCAGCCGGCTGTTTGGTTTATATCCTTCTTTGTTTCATCGTTTCATGCAAAAGCTTTGCTTCCAAAAAAAACACGTGGATGAATTTTTTCATATTTATTCTAGCAGGTGCAAGGGGTTTTGCATCCTTGGATTGGAGTTCTTTCATTTTCTGGCTGACAACCGGAAAATCAAAGAATTTCGATGCATAGGTTTCAAATTTTGGATTCGAAAAATCAGTTGTGCCCAGTGAAGCAAAATGGTGCAGCGAATGAATAATCGCTCTGCGGATACGCTGCTCCGAGGCTTTCATTTCGCGATTGACTTCCGTCTGTGAGGCCCCTGTCCCCAGCTTCCGTACCGCTACTTGGGTGAATATTTGTTTTAGCGAAGGGCTTTGTTTTTCGTGCGGCTCGGATTGCTCGTGTTCTGCTAAATACTGCAGGACCGCCATGAGATCATGTGCGCCGCCTTCTCCCATCATGCCCAGCTCGGACAACAGGAATGTTCCTGCCTCTTTTAAACCGCTGTCACTCTTCTGCTGGGGACGCGCTTTCCGTTCAGTCCGATTGACAAGCCGGCTTAGAGAATGCTGAATGGCTCCAATCGAGTGTTCAAGCTCGATCCGCTCCTTCACCTTTTGGAGAACCGTGACAATTTCAATGCGGTTAATCGGCTTATGGATAAAATATTCGATGCCGAGCGAGTACGCTTCCCCGACCATTTCCTTCGCCTCCACTTGAGAGATCATTACGATTTTGCCGGAGTACGTATTCTGGATCTGACGAATCGTCTCAATGCCGTCTCTTCCGGGCATTAACAGATCGATTAATAAAATATCAATCTGCTTAAATTGCAGCATATGCCCTTCCACTTGGCTTCCGTCGTCTGCTTCACCAGCAGCTTCCCCGAGATCTTCGTCCTCAATGATCTGCCTTAAAATTGACCGCACTGCACGGTCATCATCTGCAATAAAAAAACGCATAGCTTTTGGTTCACCCTTTCTGAATCAAATGCCGGACAGGCAGCCTGATGGCAAACACCACTCCCCGCTGCTGATTATCAAACGTGATATCCCCTTCTAGCTCTGTCACGATTTCCTTTACGTAGGAAAGTCCGATACCCGTAGAAGGCGTGCCAAATTCGTCATATTTTGAAGTAAAGCCCGTGTCAAACACAATGTCTCCGATTTTCTCGGAAATCCCGGGGCCATTGTCTTCCACCTGGAATTCTACCATACTCTCATTTGGCTTACGGAGCCTCAGGCTGACCATTCCCTCTTCATCCATAGCCTCTACCGCATTTGCTGTTAGATTATTAATGATCGAAAGCACGATAAATACGTGATATTCGTCATGCTCTCCCTCGATCGAGCAGTAAAAATCAATCTGCTTCCCTAGTGCTTCAGCGTACTTTTCATTCATTCGAATCACGAGCTGCAGCAAATCAGAAGCCCTCATATAATCTCTCAAACTCTCATTCGAAATCAATTTTGAAAGCCCTGCGAATATCCGCTGGTTGTCCTTTTTCACTTCATGAATCTCTCCGGCCAGTCTCAGGATTCTGCCGCTCAGCTGAACATCCTTGCCCTTCATTTCCCGATAGAGCTGATACGAATCGTTTGTCACTTTCTCTGTCGTTTTCAATGTCTTTTTTAGGTGCACCGTTTCTTCATATAAATTGGAAACGATCATCAGCATGTGCTCGTGCTGCTGCCTTGTCTGTTTTTCTCTCGATTGTGTTTCATACAGCTTCAGCACACTATAAAAGCTCATCACAATAAATGTGTGAGAAATCGCAATCACCGCAATGTCAGTGATTTTCTCAGGCGTGACAACCGTATGAAAAATGAGAAATTGCACAGCCAGCTCGACACAATCTGACACAACTTCAATCATAAACCCAATGAAACCGAGCATAATCGGCCGTTCACGGAAACGATTGGCCTTTAATATGGAAAACAGACAGGCGTAAGTCATATAAAAGAAAAAGCCAGACGCTTGATCATACAGAATCGGAGTCAGTCCATTGTGTCCTCCGCCCCATAATTCCAGTAAGACGCGAAAGATGAAAACAGCCGCTCCAGTCAGAAAACCCGGCAGCACAGCGGGCACATGCCGCAACAACGATAAAAAGAAGAAAAAAACCGGTGCCCCAAAGCTGACCCGGAATTCTTCATTGAGGGGATAAAATTTCAGTTCACCGGCCAGCGGCACCGTTATCAGCATGAGGGCCAGTATATATCCGTCTTTTTCAATAAACCGTTCCAGTTTTATGTTGATCACATCCTCGCTTTTTATTTTGGGGAATCGGGCGAAAACCTGCAAATTGCTTTTGACCCAGAAAATAAGGTTTTTATAAATCTTACTGCTTATTTTCAAAATGTTTTTGTCGTATTTTGTATGATTCTGTAGTCGCCATTATACAGTAATTATACCTTCCGCTATCATGAAAGCGTTTAACGCCCCTTTAGCCTTCGTTTTGATACACCTCAGTCCTTTAAGAAAAAAATCAGTGAGGAGGAATTCGATGAAAGAATTGATAAAAGAGCACCAGAAAGACATAAACCCGACGTTACAGCTGCATGATTGGGTTGAGTACTATCGCCCTTTTGCCGCCAATGGACAAAGTGCAAACTATATCCCCGCATTAGGAAAAATCAATGATTCACAGCTCGGCATCTGTGTATTGGAGCCTGATGGAACGATGATACACGCCGGCGACTGGAACGTCTCTTTTACCCTGCAAAGCATTTCAAAAGTGATTAGCTTTATTGCCGCCTGCATGAGCCGCGGCATTCCCTATGTGCTGGACCGCGTAGATGTCGAGCCGACAGGCGACGCCTTTAATTCAATCATTCGACTCGAAATCAACAAGCCGGGAAAGCCCTTCAACCCCATGATCAACGCCGGCGCCCTTACCATCGCTTCGATTCTTCCCGGAGAATCGGCATACGAAAAGCTCGAGTTTCTTTACTCGGTGATGGAAACTTTGATAGGAAAACGGCCAAGAATTCACGAGGAAGTATTCCGTTCTGAATGGGAAACCGCCCACCGCAACAGAGCGCTGGCCTACTATTTAAAAGAAACAAACTTTTTAGAAGCTGAAGTAGAAGAAACACTTGAGGTGTACTTGAAGCAATGCGCTATGGAGAGCACTACAGAAGATATTGCGTTGATCGGCCTGATCCTTGCTCATGACGGGTATCATCCGATTCGACGCAAGCAGGTGATTCCAAAAGATGTCGCAAAATTGGCCAAGGCATTAATGCTGACGTGCGGCATGTACAACGCTTCAGGCAAATATGCGGCGTTTGTCGGCGTGCCGGCCAAAAGCGGCGTCTCCGGCGGCATCATGGCGCTGGTGCCTCCAAGCGCCAGAAGAGAACAGCCTTTTCAATCCGGATGCGGCATCGGCATTTACGGGCCTGCCATTGATGAATACGGCAACAGCCTCACTGGCGGTATGCTGCTGAAGCATATGGCGCAGGAATGGGAGCTCAGCATTTTTTAAATATGAAAAAAGAGGTGATTCTATGCAGCAAATCCTGGAACATATCGTCGGTATTGCAAATGATCTTTTGTGGTCAAAGCTATTAATTGTTTTGCTCCTTTCTTTTGGAATCTATTTTACGTTCAGGCTGAAGTTTTTACAGGTTCGCATGCTGAAAGAAATGGTCAGGGTATTAAGAGAAGGTGCTGCTTCCCGGTCGAAAAACAGCATTTCTCCGTTTCAAGCCTTTTGCATCAGCATGGCGGCCCGTGTCGGAACGGGAAATATTACGGGCATTGCCATCGCCATTGCACTCGGCGGGCCCGGTGCAATCTTCTGGATGTGGATTATCGCCATTATCGGATCAGCATCTAGCTTTGTGGAAAGCACACTGGCTCAGATTTATAAAGTAAAAGATGTAAACGGCTTCCGCGGCGGGCCGGCGTATTACATGGAAAAAGGGCTGAACAAAAGGTGGATGGGCGCGCTGTTCGCTGTGTTAATCACCTTATCGTTCGGTATCGTCTTCAACTCGGTTCAATCCAATACAGTCAGCCTTGCCTTTGAAAACGCGTTTGGCACAAACCGCCTGACATTGGGACTCATTTTAATTGCTGTATTCGGCACGATTATTTTTGGCGGAGTCAAGCGCATTGCAAAGCTGGCTGAATCCATTGTCGTCGTATTGGCTGTCCTGTATATCGGAGTTGCGTTTTTCGTCATTTTTACCAACATTACGCAGCTGCCAGGTGTGCTTGCGCTAATCGTGAAAAATGCGTTTGGTTTTGACCAGGCCGCCGGCGGGGCTTTGGGCGCGGCACTCATGCAAGGCGTCAGACGGGGAATTTTTTCAAACGAAGCGGGAATGGGGAGCGCACCGAATGCCGCTGCCACCGCCACAACAAGCCATCCTGTCAAACAGGGGCTGATTCAAGCGCTTGGTGTCCTGTCAGATACGCTAATCATTTGTACAAGCACCGCCTTTATCATCCTGTTTTCGGACGCCTATCATACTCCGGGTCTGAGCGGAATCGCCTTGACACAAGCCTCCCTCAGCTCCCATGTCGGATCATGGGCATCAGGCTTTCTCGCCATTCTGATTTTGTTATTCGGATTCTGTGCTCTAATTGGAAACTATTATTATGGCGAAACCAATATCGGCTTTTTGAACAAAAGCAAAAAACTGATTTTTGTCTACCGTATCGGCGTGCTTGCAATGATCGTGTTTGGCTGTGTTGCCAAAGTCCAGCTCGTCTGGGATCTTGCTGATTTGTTCATGGGTTTGATGGTCGTCGTGAATTTAATCGCGATTTTCTTACTATCAAAGGTCGTTTTTACGGCGCTGAAAGACTATACACGCCAGAAAAAAGCAGGCAAGGATCCGGTCTTTTATAAAGATGTGCTCAAAAACCATAATGGCATTGAGTGCTGGCCGGTTTCAGACACAAAGACTGACACGCACAACAAACAAATATCATAAGAAAAGGGTGTTCAGACTTATGGGCTGAACACCTTTCCCTTTTTGCGTTTATTGACAAACACGTAAGCCTCCATTACGATTTTCATATCTTTTTCAAAAAAATCTGAAAGAAGGCATCGGTACATTCTATGAATCCTATCCAACACATATTAGATACATACCCGCTTATTGTGCTAGACGGCGCCATGGCGACCGAGCTTGAACGCAAGGGCTGTGATTTGAACGACAGTCTGTGGTCGGCAAAAATCCTGATGGAAGAGCCAAATCTGATTAAACAAGTTCATACTGATTATTTCGCGGCAGGCGCCGATTGTGCAATCACTGCCAGCTATCAGTCTACATTTGAAGGCTTTGCCGCACGCGGGCTGAGCGAAGCGGAAGCACGCCGGCTCATCGAGTTGTCCGTCAGCATCGCAGCTGAAGCACGTGATGAATTTTGGTCGCTTGAAGAGAACCGTTTGAATCGGCCAAAACCGATCATTGCGGCTTCTGTAGGCCCTTATGGCGCTTATCTTGCAGACGGGTCTGAATATCGCGGCAACTACGCAATACCAGAAGATGAACTGATTGAATTTCATCGTCCCCGGATGAAGGCGCTGATTGAAGCCGGAGCTGATGTTTTGGCATGCGAAACGATTCCGTGTCTGACTGAAGCCAAAGCGATTGTTCGGCTGTTGAAGGAATTTCCTGAAACGTATGCGTGGATCAGCTTCAGTGCTAAAGACGGCCTGCATATCAGTGACGGAACACCTGCCGCTGACTGCGCATCGTGGCTTGATGAACACCGCCAAATTGCAGCACTCGGCATCAACTGCACGCCGCTTCAGCATATCCCTTCCTTGATAGAGGAGTTAAAAAAGAACACGTCAAAACCGATCATTGTCTACCCGAATTCAGGTGAGCAATATGATCCGGAAACAAAAACGTGGAACGGCGCAGCATGCGCAGAATCTTACGGGGCGAGCGCCCGCACCTGGCATGAAAAAGGAGCGAGGCTGATTGGCGGCTGCTGCCGGACAAAACCCGAAAATATTCAAGAAATTGCGGCTTGGGCCCGCTCTTTAAAAATAACTTGACTTATCGGAATAGTTTGTATATTCTAACTTAAAGCCGGTTCGCCGGAGTCTCGTGTCACTTTCTGACATGAGATTTTTTATATTAGGAGGAAATAAATCGCTGATAGAAAGTTGGAAAAAGATGAACTCTGTCCACAACAAGAATGAGACAACCTTTCAGAGAAGTATGAAAAGCCGGCACCTCTTTATGCTTTCCTTGGGAGGTGTCATCGGAACCGGGCTGTTTTTAAGCTCAGGTTATACCATTCAGCAAGCAGGCCCGGCCGGAACGATACTTGCCTACTTAGTCGGGGCCGGCATCGTCTATCTGGTCATGCTATGCCTCGGTGAGCTGTCAGTCGCCATGCCTGTGACCGGCGCCTTTCACACCTATGCAGCCAAATACATAGGGCCGGGCACCGGATTTACGGTCGCTTGGCTGTACTGGCTGACATGGACCGTGGCATTGGGATCAGAATTCACAGCAGCCGGCCTGTTAATGCAGCGCTGGTTCCCCCATACATCGGTTTGGATGTGGAGTGCCGTCTTTGCGCTGTTCATTTTCTTGCTTAACGCATTTTCGGTCAAGTTTTTCGCTGAATCAGAATTTTGGTTTTCCAGCATCAAAGTATTAGCCATTGTATTATTTATTCTTTTAGGCGGCTCTGCCATGTTCGGCATCATCCCGATCAAAGGCGGAGAAGCCGCTCCGATGCTGTCCAACTTCATGGCGGAAGGCGGGCTTTTTCCAAATGGATTTGTCCCGATTTTGATGACGATGCTGTCCGTTAATTTTGCATTTTCGGGAACGGAACTAATCGGAATCGCAGCCGGTGAAAGCGTTGATCCTGACAAGACAATACCAAAAGCGATTAAAACAACGGTCTGGCGTCTCTCACTCTTCTTTGTCGGAACAATTTTTGTGCTGTCAGGACTGATTCCGATTCAAGATGCAGGTGTCATTAAAAGCCCGTTTGTCGCTGTCTTTGACAGAGTCGGTGTACCATACGCAGCCGATATCATGAACTTTGTTATCCTGACAGCGATCCTGTCAGCGGCTAATTCCGGACTCTACGCTTCTTCCCGGATGCTGTGGTCTTTATCAAAAGAAAAAACGCTTCATCCGACATTTGCTAAGCTGACGTCAAAAGGAACCCCTTTTAACGCGCTGGTGTTCAGCATGATCGGCGGCATTCTGTCGTTGCTGTCCAGCGTATTTGCACCAGACACTGTATACGTTGTGCTCGTGTCGATTTCCGGTTTTGCCGTCGTTGTCGTGTGGATGGGAATCGCTGCTTCTCAATTCATGTTCAGAAAACGTTATATCGAAGCGGGAAACAAGGTTACTGATTTGAAATACAGAACCCCTTTGTATCCGTTCGTGCCGATTGCCGCGTTCCTGTTATGCCTGGCTTCCGTTGTTGGCATTGCCTTTGATCCGAATCAAAGAATCGCACTCTATTGCGGCGTTCCATTTATGGCCATTTGCTATGCAACATATTATGTGAAAAACCGCAAAAGCCAGCCGGCTGCTGATATGACTCATTCAAAATAAAAAGAACCTGCCTCCGGGCAGGTTCTTTTTCGATTTTCACACTTCCACTGTCCAGTTAAACGGGCCTTTCATCTTGCCAAGCTGAATATCTGTTATCGTTTCATACAGCTTTTTCGAGAGCTCCCCGATTTTCCCGTCGCCTACAATCACCGTTTTTCCATGAATGTTGAGTTCACCGACAGGCGTAACGACTGCTGCCGTGCCTGTGCCGAAGACCTCTGTCAATTCTCCGCGTGCAGAGGCCGCATACACCTCATCAATCGATATTCTCTCTTCACGAACCGGAATGCCCCAGCTTCGAATCAGTTCAATCGCAGACGCACGTGTCACCCCGCTTAAAATACTTCCGCTTAAAGCAGGTGTGACAGCTTCCCCGTTTATGACGAAAAAGATGTTCATGCTCCCTACCTCTTCCACATATTTCCTTTCAATGGCATCCAGCCACAGCACCTGGTCATAACCCAGCTCATTCGCTTTCCGCTGTGCCTGAAGACTAGCCGCGTAATTTCCAGACGTTTTTGCACATCCGACTCCGCCGTTCACCGCCCGCACGTACTCATCTTCGACGTAGATTCTTACCGGCTTCAGCTGATCGTCGCCATAGTAGGAGCCTACAGGCGAAAGCACGATCATGAATGTATAGCTCTTGGATGCCTTCACACCAAGACTCGGTTCTGTGGCAATCACAAAAGGACGAATATACAGTGACGTTCCTTTTTCCTTTGGAACCCAATCTTTCTCCAGCTCAACTAATTGCGTCAATGCCTCAAGCACCAGCTCTTCGTCTAAAGGAGGCATACTCATGCGCTCACACGATCTGTTCAGCCGTTTGACATTTTGATCCGGACGGAACAGCAGCACCCTGCCGTCGTCTGTTCTGTATGCTTTTAATCCTTCAAAAACAGCCTGGCCGTAATGAAAAACAGATGAAGACGGATCAAGCGTAAGCGGTGCGTACGGCGCAATTCTCGGATGATGCCATCCAATTCCCTCTTCGTAGTCCATCACAAACATATAATCTGTAAAATATTGACCAAATCCCAAGGATGACGGATCGGGCTTTTCCTTATGAAATACAGTTTTTTCTCGTTCAATAAGCTTATTCAATCTAATCAGCACACCTTTCACATAATTGTTTAAATATTCAGTCTTTTTAAAGCTGCAAAAAGTATACAGCCTTTCCTTTGATCATACGCCGCTTCACACCTATAAATTTCAGAATATTCTTTAGGATCATCAGCTATTATACACCACATTCATTGTCAGATGAAGCTGAAATTAAAGAAAAACAGCCAGTTTTATTCTGGCTGTTTGATTTAGAGCGCTAAATAAAGGACGACAATGTGGCAAATCAGCAAAATATACACCGCGAATACAAATTGCCAATTGATCTTCCGCGCCCATGCAAACACCACCATCAAAACAGGCAGTATCACAATCCCCGCCAGCTTGTTAACTGTCAGATCCGGGCTGTTCGCTACATCATAATGAATCGGCATCTGCGTCGGCAGAAAAGGGTAAAATACAATTGAAAAGATGAATGCAGCAATTACTGCTCCCCACAGCACTTTTCCATTCGTCAATAGAAACATAGAACGACCATTCCCTTCTTATCACGTATTGCTTGAATGATATGACTGTTCTACGGTGAATTTCGTTCGGTCTCCCCGGGTAATAATTTGCGCATATTCCACCACTTCTTCATTTTTATCATAGGTAAGGGATTCTGATAAAAACGCAGGCGCTCCGACATTGGTTAATAAGTGGCCGCTGATCGTTTCATCCGTTAAAATTGGTTCGATCGATTCCGTGCCCCTGCTGATTTCAATATTGTATTTTGTCCTTAACAATTCAAACAGCGAGCCGGTGCATTCCTCCTGCGCCAGCCCCGGTGCCGCCTTCCAGGGAATATATGAGGTATGATACTGCAAAGGTTCCCCCTCGGCGTATCTGACTCGAACAAGCTTGTTGACAGGTTCATTCTCTTTCATTTTCAAAAGCTCGGCAATGGAGTGATCGGCAGGAATCACCACAAGCTCAAGCACTTTTGATTCAGAACGAAGGCCTCTCATTTGTTCTGCAAAGCTCGTAATCTTATGCGGAATCGGCGTTTGTATTTTTGCCGCCGATACAAATGTCCCTTTTCCTTGAATTCTTTTAATATATCCCTCAAGCTCTAGCTGCTGCAGAGCCAGTCTCACAGTTGTTCTGCTGACATCATATTGTTCGCAAAACTCACTCTCCGTCGGCAGCTGATCATTCGCCTGATATTTGCCCGATTTAATTAACTCAATGATTTTAAACTTAATAACAGAATATAAAGCTGTCATTTCATTCTCCCCATTCTGTATGCAATCCGTTCTTTTTCATTGAGACCATAATACCATTTGCCATCCCAATATGAAAGATTTGTATCCTTCTTTTATAACAAATTTTCAGAAATTAATATTGACAGTTTGATAAGGACGGTGCTAAATTCGTAATGACAAGTATCATAAATTGGTCATAACAAATATGATGATTGTCTATCTCTTTGAGGGGGTGTCACATGAAGATTCTGATCGCTGAGCACTACGCAGAACTCTGTAAGTTAAGCGCTGCCATTATTAAAGAACAAATACAAGCTAAGAAAGATGCCGTTCTCGGCCTGGCAACAGGAAGCACACCGGTCGGCTTGTATAAGCAGTTAATTTCAGACTATCAGGCAGGCGAAATTGATTTTTCAAAGGTTACTACATTTAATTTGGATGAATACGCTGGTCTCTCTCCATCTCATCCGCAAAGTTATAACCATTTTATGCATGAGCATCTTTTTCAGCATATCAATATGCAGCTTGATCTTATTCATATCCCGCAAGGAGACAATCCGCAGCTTGAGGCTCAATGTAAAGTATACGAAGATCTCATCTGCCAGGCGGGAGGCATTGATGTCCAGATTCTCGGCATCGGCGCCAATGGCCATATCGGTTTCAATGAACCGGGATCTGATTTTGAAGACCGGACACGTGTTGTGAAGCTCTCGGAAAGCACGATACAGGCAAATGCCAGATTCTTCGGCGGCGATCCGGTGCTGGTTCCGAGACTCGCGATTTCAATGGGCATTAAAACCATCATGGAATTCAGCAAACATATTGTGCTTTTAGCAAGCGGAGAGGAAAAAGCAGACGCCATTCAAAAGATGGCTGAAGGTCCTGTCACGACAGAAGTACCAGCCTCCATTCTTCAAAAACACAATCATGTAACCGTTATCGCCGATTATAAAGCAGCTCAAAAATTAAAGAGTGCACCATGCTCATAACACAATAAAAGGAGACTGTCATGTTTAAAAAGGCATTTCAAATTCTGCAGCAGCTTGGCCGCGCGTTGATGACTCCGGTTGCCGTCCTGCCGGCAGCAGGTCTTTTGCTCCGTTTCGGAGACAAGGATCTACTGAACATCCCTATTATAAAGGATGCGGGCGGCGTTGTATTCGATAATCTCCCGCTGATTTTCGCCGTGGGGGTCGCGATCGGATTAGCCGGCGGAGAAGGTGTAGCCGGACTTGCCGCTGTCATCGGATACTTAATTTTAACCGTCACCCTCGACAATATGGGAAAATTGCTCGGCCTTCAGCCTCCGTATGAAGGAGCCGAGCACCTGATTGATATGGGGGTTTTCGGAGGAATCATCATCGGGCTTCTCGCCGCCTATTTATATAAGCGATTTTCATCAATCGAGCTGCATCCGGTCCTTGGATTTTTCTCTGGAAAACGCTTTGTCCCGATTATTACTTCCGTCAGTTCATTGGTGATCGGCGTCATTTTCTCATTTGTTTGGCCGCTGATCCAAAACGGAATCAACGCAGCCAGCAGTTTAATCGCCGATTCAACGGTCGGACTGTTCTTTTATGCAACGATCTATCGTTTACTGATTCCTTTTGGCCTGCATCATATTTTTTATACACCTTTCTATTTTATGATGGGAGAATACACAGACCCATCAACAGGCAACACCGTAACCGGCGACCTGACAAGGTTTTTCGCGGGAGACCCGACAGCCGGGCGCTTTATGATGGGGGATTTCCCTTACATGATTTTCTGTCTGCCGGCAGTTGCTCTTGCCATTATCCATACCGCGCGTCCGGAAAAGAAAAAAATGATCTCTGGCGTGATGATTTCTGCGGCGCTCACATCTATGCTGACCGGAATTACAGAACCGGTTGAGTTTTCTTTCTTGTTCGTTGCGCCCGTGCTCTATTTGATTACCTCTATTCTTGCCGGCGTCATCTTTGTCGTTTGTGATTTATTCCATGTCCGCCACGGCTATACGTTCTCAGGCGGCGGAATTGACTACGTCTTGAACTACGGACTGTCTACAAACGGCTGGGTTGTCATTCCTGTCGGGATCGTGTTTGCTTTCATTTATTATTATTTGTTCCGATTTGCGATTCTGAAATGGAATTTGAAAACGCCCGGCCGTGAGACAGATGAAGACGGTCAGAAAGAGGAGAAAGCTCCAGTTGCAAAAGACCAGCTTGCCTTTCATGTGCTGCAGGCCTTGGGCGGACAGCAAAATATCGCTAACCTGGATGCGTGTATCACTAGGCTTCGTGTGACCGTTCATCAGCCAAGCCAAGTCAGCAAGGATGAATTAAAACGGCTTGGTGCAGTAGGTGTGCTGGAGGTCAACAACAACTTCCAGGCAATATTCGGAACCAAGTCCGATGCCTTAAAAGACGACATCAAAACAATCATGGCCGGAGGCGTCCCTGCCACCGCCGCCGCACTGGACACGGTAACTGACAAACCGCAGAAGCCGATTTCCGGTGAGACCTTTATTTATCCGATTAAAGGAGAAACTGTCTCTTTAAAAGATGTGCCTGATCAAGTCTTTTCAGAAAAAATGATGGGCGAGGGATTTGCGATTATACCATCAGAAGGAAAAGTCGTTGCACCTGCGGACGGCGAGATCGTCTCGATTTTTCCGACAAAACACGCCATCGGCTTTATGAGCGCCGGCGGCACTGAAATCCTGATTCATGTCGGCGTTGATACCGTCAAACTAAATGGGGAAGGCTTTGAAGCACATGTCACAAGCGGACAAGCGGTCAAACAAGGCGAACTGCTTCTCACCTTTGATCTCAATTACATCAAGCAGCATGCCGCTTCAGCCATAACACCGGTTATTTTCACAAATACCTCTGAAGAAGGTCTAAAGCACATTCAAATGAAGTAAAAAAGTCCCCCCTGCTGCGGGGGACTTTTTCGCCAACATAATGAAAGCGCTATCAAAATAAAATAACTTGAAAAAAGGTGTTTGCATTTGAATCACGAATGATATGAATATGCCTACATTCTATCGTTCTAAAGGGGGATTCATTTGAAAAAATTAATCGCGTTTCAAATTTTAATCGCTTTGGCTGTCGGCGCGGTGATCGGCCACTTTTTTCCTGATTTCGGGATGGCACTGAGGCCTGTCGGAGATGGATTTATCCGCCTGATTAAAATGATTGTTGTTCCGATTGTATTTTCTACCATTGTCATTGGAGCCGCAGGAAGCGGAAGCATGAAAAAAATGGGCAGCCTCGGCATCAAGACGATCATTTGGTTCGAAGTGATTACAACATTGGTATTAGGGCTTGGACTTTTATTAGCGAATGTCTTAAAACCAGGTGTCGGGCTTGACCTCTCCCATTTGGCAAAAAAAGATATTCATGAACTTTCCGGCTACACAGACAAAGTTGTTGATTTCAAGCAAATGATCCTGGATATTATCCCTACAAACATTATTGATGTCATGGCCAGAAATGATTTGCTTGCCGTTATTTTCTTCGCCATTTTATTTGGTGTCGCCGCAGCTGGTATCGGCAAAGCTTCTGAACCAGTAATGAAGTTTTTTGAATCTACAGCTCAGATTATGTTCAAGCTCACGCAAATCGTCATGGTCACTGCTCCTATCGGCGTGTTAGCCCTGATGGCTGCTTCTGTAGGCCAATATGGCATTGAACTCCTCCTCCCTATGTTTAAGCTGGTTGGCACCGTATTCCTTGGCCTGTTCCTGATCCTCTTTGTCCTCTTTCCGCTTGTCGGTCTCATCTTTCAGATTAAGTATTTCGAAGTATTGAAAATGATATGGGATCTGTTTTTAATTGCATTTTCCACCACAAGCACTGAAACCATTCTCCCTCAGCTGATGGATAGAATGGAGAAATACGGCTGTCCCAAACGAGTGGTATCATTTGTCGTTCCCTCCGGCTTGTCATTGAACTGTGACGGCTCCAGCTTATATTTATCGGTTTCTTGTATCTTTCTCGCACAGGCCTTTCAAGTAGACATGACATTGTCCCAGCAGCTGCTCATGATGCTTGTGCTTGTGATGACCAGTAAAGGCATTGCAGCTGTACCCTCAGGATCGCTTGTAGTTCTTCTGGCGACTGCCAATGCTGTAGGACTGCCGGCTGAAGGCGTTGCCATTATCGCGGGTGTTGACCGCGTCATGGACATGGCGAGAACAGGCGTGAACGTACCGGGACATGCGATCGCCTGTATCGTGGTATCAAAATGGGAAAAGGCCTTCCGCCAAAAAGAATGGGTTTCCGCAAACAGCCAAACTGAAAGCATATAGAAAAAAGAACACCTCAATCCGAGGTGTTCTTTTTATTATTCAGCAGCAGCGTGATCTTCTGTTTCAATCGCTGCCAGTCTTGCGTTTACTTCTTCTTCTGTCATATTATGCTCTTTCACATACAGGTTTCTTGGGTTCGTGCGGCATTCGTGGCTGCAGCTGCGCATATATTTATACTCATTTTCCGGTGTGCATATCAATTTTTTATTGCAAGATGGATTTGCGCAGTTCACATAACGCTCACACGGTTCTCCTGTAAAGTAGTCCTTGCCGACAATCACATGCTCAACACGGTTGACAGGCACGCTGATTCTTTCATCAAATACGTAGCACTGGCCGTCCCAAAGCTTGCCTTGCACCTCAGGATCTTTTCCGTATGTCACGATTCCGCCGTCAAGCTGTGCTACATCTTCAAAGCCTTGCTTCACCAGCCACCCTGAGAACTTTTCACAGCGTACGCCGCCTGTACAGTACGTTAAAATCTTTTTGCCTTCAAGCATATCTTTGTGTTCTTCAATCCATTCGGGTAATTCGCGGAAGGCTTCGATGTCAGGACGGACCGCACCTCTGAAATGGCCAAGGTCATACTCGTAATCGTTACGCGCGTCGATTACAATTGTGTTTGGATCCTGCATCTTCTCATAAAATTCTGCAGGCTTCAAATGCTGGCCTGTTGTTTCGTTCGGATCGACATCATCTTCAAGACGAAGCGTTACAAGCTCTTTTTTATGGCGGACGAAGATTTTTTTGAAGGCATGGCCTTCTGCTTCATCAATTTTAAATACCATGTCCGCAAAACGAGGATCAGCTTTCATTGTTTCCATATATTTTTCAGTCTGTTCAACCGTACCTGATACCGTACCGTTAATTCCTTCAGAAGAAACAAGGATACGGCCCAACAAACCAAGCTCCTTACAAAAAGCCAGATGCTGCTCTCTAAACGCCTCTGGATCTTCAATCGGAACATATTTATAGTAAAGTAATACTCTGTATTGTTTTTCCATGTTTTAAACACCCTGTTCAATTATAGTTAGTTGCTATGCACACTCTTACTATATCATACAGGAAAATGCCGCAAAGATGAACAGATCCGCCCAGACTGATAAAAATATCCAAGCTCTTACAAACCTAAGCGGCACAAGGGTTTCTCAATAACAAATAGTATTTTCCATTAACTTACTAATAAATGTAGTTGTCTGAAAACTATTTTTGTAGTTCCTCTTCAAAAGATAAATTTACCGGTTCATCTAAAAGTTCTCCCGGCATTTCAAGGTTTGTTGAAGGAACGCTCTCATCTACCTCTTCAAAAACAACATGATCCATCCACACCTGACCCGGCCCAGATAATTGAACGCCAAAAGATATCACAGCGCTATTTTCAGGGACATCTAAAACGATAGCATAATGATTCCAATTGGTTGTTCCGGTAATAGGTCTGTTGCTCATATTATCAAATTGGAGAACATCATCAGCAGCACTGTCAACCCGCATCCAAAGTGAGGCAAAATGCTGCACCCCCTTTGTTTTGATAAAACTTGATAGACGAAGCCTTTTTCCTAGATAGCGATCTGCTTTGAATTGCTGCATCATCGTCGCAAATTCACCGATATCCTGCACCATCGTTGACTTTAAATACCCTGAAGCTTTTCCCTGATGTACATTTTCCCGGTCAATCCCCATTTCGAATTGGAACGGATGGCTCCCGCTCAATACCCAGCCTTTCATTTTTTTCTCCATGTAAGATTCCTCCTTTTTTGAAGTAAAGCGTTTCATAAATGTTCGGTATGCTCCTGGCGGCATGTGATACATCTTTTTGAACGTCCTCGTAAATGCTTCTTGAGATTCAAACTGATAATACAAAGCAATATCGATAATACGATGATCTGTATAAAGCAAAGCTGCCGCCGCATTCGCAAGACGTCTTAACCGAATATAAGAAGCAACCGACATGCCGACTTCTTTTTGAAAAATCCGATGAAAATGGAATTTTGAAAAGCTTGAAACGTTAACAATATCCTCGTTTGATATTTGCTCATGTAAATGTGATTCAATCCAATTGATTGTTTTCTGGACAGCTTTTTCATAATACATTGCAAGCTCCAATCTCCTTTCTGTTTTAGAATAATGGATCACGGATTATATGTTTTGATTATTTTTGCGATATGTAAAAATCCCCTGTTTACCACAGGGGACACCGTTCACTTGATAATGACAGATGGCGTGATATGCTCCAGCCAAATGACACCATCATATTGTTCCTTAAGGATCATCTGCTCTTCTGTGAATCCCCAATAGAGTGCTGTGCGCGGGGTATACATCCACGAAGTGCCTTTCTTGTTTTTTGTATGGAGAAAATCAACAAAAACAGCCGGCCGGTCCGCAGCTTTCAGCAAAGCTTCAAGACTTCCAGACGGCGGCGGGCTTGTAACCGGCATAACCGTCTTATTATCAGAACTATCCAGACTTGCACCTGAGTAAGCATAAATGCCAATCGTATATGTTTGTTTTTTCAGCCGCTCCGGCAAATAATCACCCATGTTAGGGCCGTTTAGCTGTACCCAGTCCTTTATCATCTTCGTATTCTGTTTGCGCAGATGGTAATTGTGGCCCCAGACAATGATTTTCTTTTTCGGATAAAGGGTGTCAGCTACCCACTGAAATTGCTCAGCCATCATGCGGTCTCTCATAAAGAATGAAAAATCCTCAATATTCTCCGGATACTCCTCTAGTTTTTCTTTCATTTCTTCCAGCATATACGTTTCCATTACGTCAATTCTCAGCTGAAGAGAATGCATAAACATCTCATAAGCTTTCGGCTCTTTTGGAAGGTTATCTTTTAGCTCTGAAGCATGTGTTTTAGCGAACTTGATCAGCTTCTGATAGTTTTTCACAAGCTCTTGCTTCTTTTGCGTAAATTCATCAAACGTGTTGCTGTCTGTCACCAATGTCGAAAACTCATTTTCTGATTGGGAGAGCAACTCTGCTTTCTCAGGGTCCACCGCTTTTACCCATTGAGTCGCAGCATCATTGAATGAATTCTTCATGCTTTGAATATCAAAACCGGTAAGGATCAGCGGATCGCCTTTCTCTTTTTGCTCTTTCATGTAATCAAACAATTCAACGACATCTTCTGTGTGCCATACAGCGTAAATGGAGTTTTTCATCGTGCTTTTAGGGGTTAATTGGTCCATATTAAGGTAGGATGCATTTGTATCAGGAAAGCCGGACTCAAAGGCCAATACATCGTATCCCAGCTCTTCGTGGAGATATTTGATCATGCGGACCTTTGTGGCGTTGATTTCACCAGCGCCGTGTGTGGTTTCTCCTAACTGAACGATTCGTTTTCCCTTCAGCACCTTCTTCAGAAAGCGAAGGTCTTTGTTTGAAGCATTGGAAGCATCCAGCGGCTGTGCATGTCGTTCAATCCATGAATCCCAATATTTTTCTTCAGAAGCAGCACGGGCAGAGGCTGAAAAAGAAGAAAACGCCAGACAAACGATCAGCAGCGGCAGGGTCATTCTCACTATCATTCGTTTCAATTCTATCTCTCCTTTTCTGCTAGGTTCTCTAGTCATTACGAGATAGATATAGAAAAAGTTTCCTTTTCCTGCCAACAAAAAAAGCTTCTCTGTTGAAAGAAGCTTTAGCTGGATTCTCTCATCACCTGATGAAAGTAAAACCGATACGTATTTCGTAAAAATGTCTCAACCGGAAGCTGCACATCCGCTTGGTATTTGCTGATGATGAATGGAAACCGCTCAATTCCTTTTTCGCGCAAATTGTTCGCTTGCTCTTCATCTATTGCCTTCTCATGCAAAACTGTTTCAACGATCGGCCAGCATACTTCTCGCACTTGCCGCAGGACGGCTTCATCTCCGGTGTTCTGATAATCTGTAATCCAGCTGATGATTTGTTTCTCCATGAGTCTCACCTTTCTTCAAAAAAAGAGGCGCTGCGTTTATGCAAGCTCCTCTTTTTACTCTTCGTAACCTATCAGTTCTCCGACTTGAACTTCTTGGCCTTCTGTTAAATTGGCGGACGGCTGGAACGCGTCTTTTTCAAAAATCAAAATGACGGTTGACCCGAATGAAAAGTATCCCAGCTCCTCGCCGATCTCCAATTCAGCACGAGTATTCGTCTGCACGATAGAATTAATATTCATCGCGCCGACAGGAATCATCAAGACATTTCGGCTGCCGCTATTCAGCTCGTACACAAACCGGTAATTTTTCGACAGCACATCTTTCCCGTATTTTAAGCCTAGTTGATTTACCGGGTATGAGCGATTTCCGAGCTCGGCCAGCTTTTGATACCTGCAGCTGATCGGAGAATGGAAACGGTGATAATGCCTCGGGCTTAGATACAGCACGACGAAGTAACCGCCATTGTATTGATGGTCTGCGCTTTTACAGCCGGTCAGCTCAGCGAATGAGTAATCTTTCCCCTTCACCGTAAAGGTTTGATTCGGGTTGATGATTCCTACCGTCTGAACCACACCGTCAACAGGGCTGACCACCGCATGCGCCTCTTTTGATACAGGGCGCCGCTCCAGATTTATTTGTCGAATGAACAATTCGGACAGCGATCCGTAATCAGCAGCCGTACCGTCCACATCATCCCAATTCAGCCGAAAATGTTTTGAGAAAAGCGGAATGACCGGTTTGCTGATTTTTGACTCGCAAAATCCTTTAATCAGATAGGATGACAGACGATGATTCGTCAGCTCTATCAATGATCGATACAGAATCTTTACAGCCGTATTAAACATGAATAATCCCTATAACCCTTCCGATTGTAATAAAAACAAAGCACCATAAAAAGGCGCCGATTGCCGCAAACGCAACATACGTTTTCAGATCCATTTTGCCGATCCCCGAAAAGTAGCACGTCACATGTCTGACGCCGGGAATAAAATAACCTAAAATAAGAGAATATGGACCGTATTTCTTCATCCACTTCTCCACTTTCATCATTCTTTTTTCTTTTAAGCCGACCCACTTGCCGTACTTGTCGATAAACGGGCGTCCGGCTTTTCTGCCAATCATGTAGCTGATCAGCATACCTAACAAAGCCCCGATAAAACTGATCAATATCGAAAGCTCATAATTCAATACATCGGTATGCGTGAAATAGCCAACAACGGTCATCATCACTTCATCTGGAATCGGCAATCCTACAATTCCTAATACGAGCATCAAAAAAATAGCGAGATAACCGTAATCCGCTATGAGCTGCTGAACTAATTCCATCTCCCGGACTCCAGGTTTTCTGCCGCATGTTTTTTAAAATGAGGGAATTTTATTTTACTCACCATCAAATATGAAAGTCCGCAAGTGCCGATTGCCAGAAGGATCGGGTTATAGGTAAAGCTTAAAATAACGAGACACATGCCCGCAAACGGAATCGGCATACCGATAAATGTCGGGAGCTTGCTTTGTTCAATGTTAAATTTAGAGAGGCGAAGCATTCCGCAAATGCTGTACGTCAATGCGCATAAGATCCCGATAAATGGCAGGGTATACAACGCGACACTGTAAGCAAGCATAGAAGTGAGCCACCCCAAACGTAACCAGATCGGCAAACGAATCCAGTTCTTTCCCCATATCAGAAACGGCATTCAGCTTACGAGCAGCCATCCCGTCAAAGAAATCAAGGAACATGCCTGTAAAAATAAAAAGCACTGCTGAATGAATGTTGTGATATAGCAAGGAATGAATCGCCAGCAATCCGCAAATGAAGTTTCCTATCGTAATCATACAGGGGATGTAATTCACAGTGTAACCAAACCTCCAATTGTAAAACCATCTATATTATTTGACGATAGTGATCGAATAGCGTTACAGGAAAAATTTTTCTCCAATAAGCATGATAACATAGAATGCTCCAAAAAAAGCAGCATTCAAATTCTATTATTATACAACATTTGTTACCTTTTGAAAAATGAATGCCAATCTTTTCATGTTCCTTACTATTTTATCCCCCCGCATAAAAAGGACAAGACGCGTTGATTGACGTACTCTGGCTGCTCCAGAGATAACAGATGTCCGGCGTTCTTTACGATTTCAGCCTGAATTCCCGGCACCAATACCGAAGCCCGCTCAAAGGCCATTTGCTGATGGTACATGACCTCGTGCTCACCGAACATCAGAAGTACCGGGACTTGTATCGATTTCAATTCCTGGTCTGTGAACACGTACGGAAAGCCGTTTTCTGTCGGCTTCAGGCTCCTTTGTTCCTCCTGCCATTCCACGCCCGCCACAATTTGTCTTTGCAGTAAAGGATGCAGATCATAACTGTTGCCTGTGATCCACTTGATATATGATTCAGCTCCTCTTGCCCCTGTAAGCTCTGCAGCGTATTTATAGACATCCGGATGAAATGAAATAAACGCTTCAGCGGGACTCATAACAACCGCCCGCTCTACTCTTTCAGGCGCGCGGAGTAAGAAATTCACGATATGGAAGCCGCCAAGCGAAAGGCCGGCCAGGTGTGCCGTCTCAAGTCCAAGAGAATCAAAGACATCTTTCATCCATTCTGCAAAATCAGCTCTCGTTTCCATGACTGCTGATGGTATACTTTTATTTT
This sequence comes from Bacillus sp. AMCV2, assembly GCF_056033925.1. Classification (NCBI taxonomy): domain Bacteria; kingdom Bacillati; phylum Bacillota; class Bacilli; order Caryophanales; family Bacillaceae; genus Bacillus; species Bacillus sp. AMCV2. Next base: position 238,848 of record NZ_JBVYIB010000002.1, on the reverse strand, counting down.
TGTCTCCTATTATATCGACCGCATACGTACGAAATTGACGGCTCAACGCCGCGATATTCGGATACCACATCGCAGAGCTGAAAAGGCCCCCGTGAAGCAAAATGAGCGAAGGTGCGTCCTTTGGCCCACTTGCAATAATATGTGTTTTTCCAAAACGAGTAGAAACATAGAATGCTTCCGACTCAATCGGCCACAAAGAAAGGCTTTGATCATATGCCTGGTAAAAGCGCAGACCACTTTCAACCGCGGCAAACTGCATTGAATCTTGTATCATCTTCTTCTTTTTCCTCCGGGTTTGATTAATATAAAATAAGGGATAGCGCCCCTTTTGTCTCGTAAGAAAAAATACCTATTTCTTATTATCTCACATAATAAATTTCCAGTATATAGTTTGGTTTCCTGCAATAAATAAAAAAAGGCAGTTCCCTTAAAATCAAGGAAACTGCTATTCTTTGAAGACTAACGGAATGGCATGATCTTTCTTATCCTCTGTTAACGAGATGTGATGGGTTACTGATATTTCACCCTTCGTCAACGCGACTGAGTAATCGCCTTTTCTGCCGGTATCCCATTTGATATCTCCGTTTTTGTCTGTTTTACCGAGTATCTCGCCAATCTCTGTACTCGGCTCCTCATCTGAAGAGGGCGCTTTGACAATCGTCACTTGAACCCCTTCGACCGGCAGCCCCTTAGCATCCTCCACATGAAGAGTGACAGGAATAGTCGTTTCTTTTTGAGAAGAATGCGTCTGCGAACTGCATCCGCATAAAAACAAAATAGACATGAATATGGCTAGTTTGCTGTATTTATTGATTTGCCCAATATTGAATATTGTTGAATACATCGTTCGTCACCCTTGTTCCCAAGTTATATGACGATCCTCCGTTCGTGTGAATGGCAATAGCTGTCTGCCCTGTATCACTGTAGTTTCGATAAACAGGCGAGCCGCTTTGGCAGCCGTACGTATCGGTTGTATAGGTCAGCTTATACGTTTCAGCGGAGCGTATCGGCTTTGTATCAGACCACATCGTGCCAAAGGTTTTGTCACACGGGAATCCTGTCACTGACGAGGAAAGGCCCACGGGACTGCTGCTGTTTGTAGTCCGGTAGCCGTACCAGCCAACCGTGTTTCCAGGAGAACCGTTTAATTTAATAGCTCCGTAATCATAATTGGTGTCTTTGCTTTCCGTCCATCCTTTGACGGAGTAAAACATCGTGCCTGAATAAGTACCGTACGGATAGGAAGAACCATTGCGGCCCGGCGCGGCGGTTATCGTCGAAGCCCATCCATGATCCTGGCTGTACACACAATGTCCAGCCGTGACGACTGTATTTGGATTGACTAAAAATCCGGTACATCCATAAGTGCTTGAAGTGTTGGGATACTTGATTGACAGTTGAACGGTTGCTCTATATGGAAAAGATGTCGTGCTGGAGATTCTGGTGCGTTCATCAGTTCCGATAATGCTCGAAGGCTGTAAGGTTTGAATGTTTTTCTCCAGTTCCGTTTGGCCGCCGTATAACGATTTACTTGTTTTTCCGGTTCCCTCATAAGGGGCAGAAACCTGTTCTGCTTTTGACGTTTGGTTTTTCGTGGCATCAGCTTCTTTACCGGTATTCGATACAGAAGTTTGCGGGTTCTCTGCCGCTTTTGCCGGTACGCCAAAAGATACCGCTGCTGCCAAAGCCAAACACAAAACCGTTAAGTAAGCGAACCATTGTTTTCTGAATCTTGGAACTAATTTCATTTTGTCATCTCCCTCCTTTAGTGTCAACCACCCGTATTGATGGAAGACTTTTACATTATAATCAGGTTTCTGATTCTTATGATAAAACTTTTACGGAGAAAGAAAAAAACAGGCCTTGTACCATGACAAGGCCTGCTCAAACTCTATTTTATCGTTAGCTGGTCCAACGCTTTCTTTGCATTCTCTCTTGCCGTTTCAACTGAATCAGCAGCAGAGAGCGCAACTGCCATACGACGTCCGGCTTTCGTTATCGGCTTTCCAAAGACGCGCACTTGAGTCTTTGGGACTGCCAGTGCGTTTTCCAATCCTTCAACAGTGTAATCCGCTAATTCTTCCGGCGCTTTGAGGGGCCTGCTGGCGCCAGGAGAAAGCTGTGTGATTTCTGTAATCGGAAAGCCTAGAATCGCCCGGACATGCAGTGCAAATTCTGACAAATTTTGCGTCACCAGCGTGACAAGGCCTGTATCATGCGGACGGGGAGATACCTCACTGAAATATACCCTATCTTTCGCAAGGAACAGCTCAACACCAAACAGGCCGTATCCGCCAAGCTCATCCGTGATCGTTTTCGCAATATGCTTCGCTTCTTCTATTTGCTGCTCTGTCATATCATGCGGCTGCCATGATTCGATATAATCCCCGTCCTTTTGCACATGACCGATCGGCTCGCAAAATGCCGTACCGTTAACCGCACGTACGGTTAAAAGTGTAATTTCTGATTCGAATGGGATAAACTCCTCAACGATTACGCGGCCGTTTTTCACCCGTCCGCCTTCCATCGCCGTCTCCCAGCAGCTCTCTAAATCCGCTTCAGAGCGGCAGATACTTTGGCCTTTTCCAGAAGAACTCATCAATGGTTTAACGACACAAGGAAAACCGATCTGTGCTGCCGCTTGTATAAATTCATCATATGTATTCGCAAATTCATAGCCAGCCGTCGCAAGTCCGAGCGTTTCCGCCGCAAGCCGTCTAATGCCTTCCCGATCCATCGTCAGCTTGGCCGCACGGGCATTCGGGATGACGTGAAATCCTTCCTCTTCAAGCTTCAGCAATTCATCCGTCGCGATCGCCTCCACCTCAGGCACAATCAAATCCGGCTTTTCTTTCTCAATGATGGCTCTGATCTGCTCGTGGTCCAGCATATCAACGACATAGCTATTATGCGCAACCTGCATCGCCGGAGCATGCTCGTAACTGTCAACTGCCACCGTCTGTACCCCAAGACGCTGGGCTTCAATCACTACCTCTTTACCTAATTCACCTGAACCTAACAATAAAACCTTCTTTGATTGATACATCTTTGCCCCTCCTATCTGTTCCAAACCATTATAACTGAAATATTTGAAAAATAAATTTTTATTAAAAAAGATAAAATTATTATTGAGGGTTAAAATCTTTTAAATTCTTAAACGAAAGCAGACCAATAACGGTCTGCTTTCTCTATTCCTAAACAGCAACATCATACAAGAAATCCCCCTAAATCATGCTACACTTAATCCAAGACCACCACACCGACAGGAGGCATCCCATGCAAAACGAAACCCGCACACTGCAGCTTGACCCACACCTTCATATAGAAGCCTACCGTTTCAAGGGAATTATGCAAAAGTTCCCGAACCACTTTCACGATTATTATGTGATTGGATTTATTGAAAAAGGGCAACGGTATCTGGCCTGTCAGGATCAAGAATATATCATCAATCCTGGTGATCTTCTCCTCTTTAACCCCCGTGACACGCATAGCTGTGAACAGATTGACGGCCGGACGCTTGATTATCGGTGTATCAATGTCATGCCGGATATCATGGAGAAGGCGGTGAAAGAGATTACTGGCGCCGGGCATCTCCCTTATTTCTCCCAGCATGTGTTATTCCGCCATGAGCTGACAGCCAGCCTGCAGGAATTGCATATTTTGATATCCGAGGAAAAACAAGCTTTGCGTAAGGAGGAGCTGTTTCTTCATCTATTAGAGGAGCTGATCCGCCATTATTCAGATGTCACGTTCCTTAGCAGCGTTCCAGAACCATCAGACGAAGTCAAAATGGTTTGTGAATTTTTAGAAGAGCATTATGCAGAAAATGTCACGCTCAATGATTTGAGTGAATTAACAGGCTGGAGCAAGTATCATTTATTGCGTTCATTTACAAAACAAAAAGGCATTACCCCTAATAGCTACATGGAAACAATCCGAATTAATCAAGCGAAAAAACTCCTTGAACAAGGGGTAAGGCCGATTGATGCGGCTTTTCAGACAGGATTCAGCGATCAGAGCCATATGACGAAGTTTTTTAAACGGCAGGTGGGGCTGACGCCGAAGCAATACATGAAGATTTTTGAAAAGGAGCTTCACAGATGAACATACAAAGAGAAACTGCGGGGCATATCGCAGCCATTGTGACCATTCTGATTTGGGGGACGACCTTTATTTCGACAAAAGTTCTGCTGGCTGACTTCTCTCCAATGGAAATATTATTTTATCGGTTTTTGATGGGCTTTATCGCTCTTATCCTCGTCCGTCCCAACATGATTCCTTTCAGGAATTGGCGACAGGAGCTGTTATTTGCCGGGGCTGGTTTATTTGGCGTAACCTTATACTTTCTATTAGAAAATATAGCTCTCACCTATACATACGCATCCAATGTCGGCATGATCGTGTCCATTATTCCGATGATCACTGCGGTTTTGGCCCATTTTCTGCTTGAAGGCGAAAAACTGCGGCTGACTTTTTTCATTGGATTTGGCTCAGCACTGATCGGGCTTTTATTGATTACGTTCAACGGCAATATCGTACTGCGTCTAAATCCGCTCGGAGACATCATGGCTGCCGGGGCTGCTCTCGTGTTTGGCGGATACTCGATATTCATGAAAAAATTAAGCGCTTACGAACACCACATCATCGAGCTGACACAGAGAGTATTTTTGTATGGTTTATTGTTTATGGTTCCCGCTTTATTTTTGTTCGACTTCCATTTTGACCTAAGCCGATTTTCATCAGCTTCAAATATACTCAACATGCTTTTCTTAGGGATTGGCGCTTCGGCCCTGTGCTTCGCCACTTGGAATTACTCAGTCGGCGTGCTCGGAGCCGTCAAATCCAGTGCGTATATATACATGGTCCCGGTTATCACAATCGCCGCTTCCGTCCTGATCCTGCATGAAAACATGACATGGATCGCTCTTCTAGGAGGCGCCCTTACGCTTTTAGGCCTCTACATCTCGGAGATGAAACCGAAAACGAAGCTGATGGAGAACGGATGTAAAATGGATGCTTAACGGCATCCATTTTTTTATTTTGTCCTACGTTTGCCACCTATAAATGAACGCAATCTAACAAAGGAGGAATCGAAATGGTTGATGAAATGGTCTTAATCACACAGCAATGGCTGAACGATACGTACAGCGGCAAACATGGGTATAACCCTGTAGAAGAAAGCGGGAAAACTGGGTGGGATACGATCTACGGTCTGACTCGGGCGCTTCAAATTGAATTGGGTATTTCAGAGCCAGCCGATAACTTCGGGCCGACAACACAGCGCTTATTTAAACCTCTTAAACGCCAAGCTCCAGATTCAAAACCAAGCAACATGAATTATATTTTACAGGGTGCTTTATGGTGCAAAGGCTTTAATCCCGGCGGTTTTACAGGCGTCTTTTACGAAAAAACAGAAAATGCGGTGAAAGAATTTCAAAAAGCTGCCGGACTGACAACACAGGATGGGATTGTCACCACGTTAATTATGAAAGCCTTATTAGACATGAGCGCTTTTAAGCTAGTGTCTGGGGGTGATTCAAGAATTCGCCAGATTCAACAAAACTTAAATCGGGACTACAATGACTATATCGGGTTAATGCCTTGTGACGGACTGTATGGCCGCGATACAAACAAAGCTCTTATTTATGCCCTGCAAAAAGAAGAAGGCATGAGCACAAGTGTTGCCAATGGATTTTTCGGAAACGGCACCACAAGTTTATGCCCTACTTTAACTCCCGGCGATTCAAGAACAGGATTTGTCTTAATTGTTCAGTACGCCCTTTATTGTAACGGAAAATCGTTCGATCCTGGTGAGTTTGACGGCAAATATGGTGTGGGTGTTGTTTCAGCTGTTAAAGCATTTCAAGAGTTCATGTGCCTACCGCAAACAGGTTATGCAGATATGCCAACCATTAAAGCTTTATTATCAAGCTCTGGAGACACAACTCGCGCCGCTTCTGCTTGTGACACTGCTACAATTATAACCGCAGAAAAAGCTCAAACACTGCGGAATAACGGTTATAAAACGGTTGGCAGATATTTGACCGGAAATGTGCGGACAAGCAGCGGCCTCACATCAAAAGCCCTGACATCTAAAGAGCTTGCAGTTATTCTCGATGCCGGATTGAAGGTTTTCCCAATTTATCAAGACGGCGGCTATGAATCTTCTTATTTTGTCAAAGACCAAGGCACAAGAGATGCATATAGTGCCGCTTCTGCTGCTAGAAGATTAGGTTTTCCGTCAGGCACGACCATTTATTTCGCTGTCGATTTTGATGCATACGATTATGAAGTGACCGATAAAATCATTCCTTATTTCCAAGAGATTAAGTCAGCATTTACAAAAATGCAGACATTTTCAACCGCACCTAAGTATGAAATAGGGGTTTACGGACCAAGAAACATTTGTATCCGTACATCAGAAGCAGGCCTGACAAAGTATAGTTTTGTGGCAAATATGTCAACAGGATTTAGTGGCAATCTCGGCTATCCGATGCCAAACAACTGGGCCTTTGATCAATTTTATGAAGGAACCATCGGAAGCGGTTCTGGAAGCATCGGGATTGATAAAGACGGATTTTCAGGAAGAGACTCAGGTGCAAGCAATGTAAATCCGCCGTCTGATCCGGTATATGATGCAAGGCTGCGTACACTGACAGACATTTTATCTACCATTCCGGCTTTAGAAAATCTAACAAGTTTGGCAAACGCAATGTTTGAATTTGATACGACAGAAACCATTTTCACATCACCTGAATTGGATATTATTCTATCAACTTCACTTCTGGCAACCATACCAAGTGAAGGTTCACCAAACACAATTACCATTATAAATGGTAAACCAGGTGCCTATATCACGGGTTTATTGGGCGACACTCAAACGTCTCTCACTGCGTCACAAATCGACTCTTATCAAAACCTTTTAAATAGTCTCAGCTTATCAGTACGCAACGGTTATTTGGAGATTTATGTAAATCCAACAGCTGAATCTTTAAATATTCAATTTAAAATTTATACACCTGATATTCCAGTAGGTGACATTGCCACAACTGGACTTACGACTACGATTACGTTTAAAATAAAACAGAAGCACTTTACTTTACCAGATACTGAGGAAGTATACTCACCAGATTGGGAATCTACTCTCACTCATATTACATTTGGAGTTGCTGCTGTATTAGGAATTGCTGCCTTGCTAACAGCTATACCTGAAACCTTAGCAGTAGGTGGAGCTGTAGCTTTTATAAGTGCGTTTTTAGCTTTATTCCCTTCTGCAAATAAATAATATATCAGCACTGCATGGGTCTATGGATCTATATCATTCCTCATGTAGTGCTTTACTTTTAAGGAGGATACTGGATGACTCTAAATCAACAAACATTTAAAGAAACCGTAAAAATAGCCGAAACTATTAAACAGTACAAGGAAAATGATAAAGAAATCCTGACTTTTCTAACCAAGCAGAATTCTATCATGCTGAATCAACTAAAAGTATTCTTTAGTGAGCCTCAGCTAACTCTTATACATAGTATAAAAACAGTAATCTACGGTACATTAGTTACTCTATTTTTATATTTTACAACTAATGAATTACCCCATGCAGGGAGTTTACTTGCTAGATTATTTTTTGTTGTTGTCGGGTTTATCTGGCTTGCCTCTTGTTTTAAAAACGCAAAAGCCATTCAAGTCTCCCAAAACTTCAAACAAAAATCCGAAAACGCCCGCATAGTCGGTATGATCGACTTCGTATTAGAACAAAAATACAAAAAAAGCATCTCTGAATAATCCCACATCAGAGATGCTTTCCCTTTGTCCTCATCACTTGTCTACCACAGCCGCACTGTCACGCGTAACCGCAGCTGGCTCCCTCAGCATCACATTCATTACGCTCGCAAGCACGAGCATTCCAATCGACAAATAAAAAGCCAGTGTATACTCACCCGTTACCGTATAGATGACGCCGGGCACATACGCACCTAGTGCCGATCCGATCTGATGGGCGAGTGACAGCCAGCCAATCATGAGGCCGATCGAGTAGTTTTGAAAGTACTGGGTGGCGAGCATTTGAGTCGGTGCTACCGTTGCAAAGTCCACTAATCCAAACAGAATCGCAAAGGCTAAAAGCAAGTAGGGCTCGTGACTGTAAATAAGAATCACGATCGACAGCGCCCGCACCGCATATAAAAAGCACAGGATTTTCCGGCTGCTCCACCGATCCGCTACAATTCCGGACAGCAAGATGCCAGCAATATTAAAGCCTGCCAGCAGACTGACAGCAGCACTCGTGACTGTCGTTGAAAAGCCATGATCATGAGAAAACGGAATCAAATGGGTATCCATCAGCCCCACGGTCGTAAATCCACAGATCAAAAACGGAAAAATCAAGAACCAGAATTGCCTCATACGAAACATCCCGGCCACTGAAAGAGCTGTTGTTTTGGGTGCTGTTTCTTTTTCTGATGCAGCCAGTCCGCCTATCGGCTCTGTATTCTTTTCTGAAGGATTGTTCCGCAGCATCAGCAGCGCAGCCGGAAAGACAATCACGATTAACAGCAGTCCCAACACCACAACCGTCAGCTTCCAGCTAAACCAATGGATCAACATGAGTGAGCCGGGAACGAGAAGCATTTGCCCCGCGCCAAAGCCTGCTTCCATGATCCCAAAGGCTAGTCCCCGCTTTTTGCTGAACCAATTGACGACCAATACACTTGCCGCCACATTCGATGCTCCGCCCACTCCAAGTGAGACACCCAGCCCATAAAGCAGAAACAGCTGCCAAGGTGAAGTCACAAGGTATGTTAAGAAAATGCTGACTCCTGTCAGTAACGCACTCCATGCCAAAACAGCCCGGGCACCCCATTTGTCCACAAGCCGCCCGATCACAGGCTGTGATATGCCATAAACAATAAAACTCATCGTCGAAATCAGCGAGATGGTGCTTCTATCCATTGAAAATTGCCGTTCCCACGGCTCCACAAACGCACCAAACGACAGCCGCACCCCCTGAACCGCCAATAAGATCAAAAAGGTGACGGAGACGATGATCCAAGCATAATGCAGTCTTTTCATGACAGCTCCAAATCCCACCGTTCTTCTGTCAGCTGCTGTCCCCATAATGGCGCTTCTTGTTTTACTTCACTTATCCTGAATCCAAATTTTTTATAGAGCGGACGAGCCTCAGCCATGGTGCTCACCGTCCAAAGGAAAATGCGGTCAAACTTCATGTCTTGGCAGTATGCAACCAGATGCTCCAGCAATTGCGTGCCGAGCCCCCTGCCCCGAAAATCCGCATCAACCAGAAACCATCTGAGCTGGACTGTCTTTGCATCATGCTTGACCAACCCGACAGAGCCGGCAAATTTCCCGCCGCTTTCCGCAATCCATATTTTTTCGATGTCAGCGTCAAATGTCTCCTGAAGATAAGCTAAAAACGTGTCATCCCAACCGTGAGCCTCCGCGTAAAATTGTCTTTGTTTCTCAATAAGGAGTTGAAGATCCTCCGAAAGAAAATAATCTCTAATCGATATCTCTGATGTTCTGGCAGAAAGCGACTGTGAAAGGATTGCTTCAATCTCTGCCATCGCCTCGGCAAGCTTGTGCTGCTCCTTTTGGTTGATTTCCTTCAGCATCAGTTCTACTTGTTCGTTGGCTTTCTCCTCCAGCTTTTTATAAATCATTTTTCCTGTTTCTGTGACAAAAATATAATGGTGGCGGGCGTCATCTTTGCTCCTCTGTTTATAGATCAAATCTTCTTTTTCAAACTGCTTCACAATCCTGCTGACATATCCCCTGTCAAGCCCCAGCTTATCCTGAAGAGCTTTTGCCGTACAATTAGGCGTATTATAAATCTCAAATAAAATCCGTGTTTCTGTTAAGGAAAACGGGCTGTCGTAAATGTGCTCATTAAGGAAACCAAGGACGTTTGTATAAAATCGATTGAACTTTCTGAATTTTAACCCGACAGATGATTCTCTTGTTTTCAAATCAATCCCCACTTTCTAATATTGTTGACTAAGGCAATTATAATCACATATAGTTGCTTTAGTCAACGATATGTTAGAAAGTGAGGTCTTTTTAATTTCCTGATTTCTTCCTTTTCCTTACCACAATCAATGTGATATAGGATAAAGCCAGAGAAACCAAGCTATAGACAACAGCCCATCCCAAAAATGATTCATTAAAAATGGTAAAGGTGAGCACAAGAGAAATCACCAAACTAAGCATTGGCATCAGATACGGGTTTTTACAAATACAGGTCCCGACAATCGATAGCAGCATAATTCCTAACGGTAAAATAAAGAATGCGATATCTAATTCATCCACCTTTAAACAGCCTCCCTCCAGATTTTTATGTTACTAGTAAAAAAACATAACTGCATTTAGTAAAAGGATAATATTTACTTCCCTAAGGCCCAATTTGAAAATTACCCGTTTACATTCGCTCCGGACTATGATAATTTAAGAAAGCGCTATCATGATAAGTTAATAGCTTGGATGGAGATGAGGAGAGCCAGGAATCCAACCCCTTTTTGACAAGGGGTGTTTTCTGGCTCTTTTTGTTTTTTGGGAAAGGAGGCACGCCACACATCCAGCACAAACAGCAAAGGGGGATAATTGTTAATGCTTAATATATTTAAACCGGCTCCTCATATTGAGAGACTGGATGATTCAAAGATGGATGCGGCATACAAACGGCTCAGGCTGCAAGTATTCATTGGTATTTTCATTGGCTACGCAGGCTACTACCTGCTGCGGAAAAACTTTGCCTTTGCCATTCCTTATCTGCAGGAACAGGGATTTTCGAAAACAGAACTAGGTTTGGTGCTGGCCGCTGTGTCCATTGCGTACGGCTTCAGCAAATTCATCATGGGAATGGTGTCTGACCGCTGTAATCCGAGATATTTTCTGGCGACAGGCCTATTTTTATCAGCAATCGTTAATATTCTATTCGTTTCAATGCCTTGGGTGACTTCGAGCGTCACCATCATGTTTATTTTTATGTTTATCAACGGATGGTTTCAAGGAATGGGCTGGCCGCCATGCGGCAGGACGATGGCCCATTGGTTCTCCATAAGTGAACGCGGCACAAAAATGTCGATCTGGAATGTCGCCCATAACATAGGCGGCGGTATTCTTGCTCCGCTTGTCACTCTTGGGATCGCGATGTTCGTCACTTGGAAAAGCGTGTTTTTCTTCCCTGCCATCATCGCCATTATCATTTCATTTTTAATTGTTTTATTGGTTCGTGATACGCCTCAATCCTGCGGACTCCCGCCAATTGAAGAGTATCGGAATGACTATCCAAAACACGCTTTTAAAAATCAGGAAAAAGAATTAACAACAAAAGAAATTCTTTTTCAATATGTGCTGAACAACAAATTTCTTTGGTACATCGCTTTTGCCAATGTATTTGTTTATTTCGTGCGGTACGGCGTGGTTGACTGGGCGCCTACTTACTTAACAGAAGCCAAAGGCTTTTCTCCTGAAGACTCGCGCTGGTCGTATTTTCTTTACGAATACGCAGGCATACCGGGAACGATCTTGTGCGGCTGGATCAGTGACCGATTCTTCAAAAGCCGCCGGGCACCGGCAGGCGTTTTGTTTATGGCGGGTGTTTTCATTGCCGTATTGGTGTACTGGCTGAATCCGGCCGGCAATCCGCTCGTAGACAATATCGCCTTGATCAGCATTGGCTTCTTAATCTACGGACCTGTTATGCTGATCGGCCTGCAAGCGATCGATCTAGCACCGAAAAAAGCAGCCGGAACTGCAGCCGGTTTAACCGGATTTTTCGGATACATCGGCGGATCCGCTTTCGCAAACGCCATTATGGGCTTTGTCGTTGACCGCTTTAACTGGAACGGCGGCTTTATCATGCTGATCTCTTCCTGCATTCTTGCCATCGTCTTCTTGGCTTTGACGTGGAATACAGGAAAACGGGCAGAGCATGTTTAAGAAAGACACATAAAAGATTAATAGTTTTCCAACACGCCGTTTACATCCGTTTTTTAATATGAAAGACAGGTAGTGCTTATCTATAAGGAGGAGAAATCATGAGAAAAAATAGAATACTGGCCTTGTTTGTTCTGTCGCTGGGCTTACTCTCATTTATGGTAACGCCAGTGTCGGCAGCGTCAAAAGGAAACCTGCTGTCACCTGACCGTATCCTGACCGTCGCGCACAGAGGGGCTTCTGGATATGTGCCTGAGCACACGATTCTGTCTTACGAAACCGCTCAGAAAATGAAAGCTGATTATATTGAATTGGATCTGCAAATGACAAAAGACGGGAAATTGATTGTCATGCATGACGAAAAACTGGACCGTACCACAAACGGAACGGGCTGGGTGAAAGACCATACGCTCGCAGACATTAAGAAGCTTGACGCCGGTTCTTGGTTTAATGAAGCCTATCCTGAAAAAGCAAAGCCGCAGTACGTCGGCCTTAAAGTTCCTACATTAGAAGAGGTATTAGACCGTTTCGGAAAGCACGCGAACTACTACATTGAAACAAAATCGCCTGACACCTACCCAGGTATGGAAGAAAAACTGATCGCTTCTTTGCAGAAACATAAATTACTGGGGAAGCATTCTAAGCCTGGCCAGGTGATCATTCAATCGTTCAGCAAAGAAAGCCTGGTAAAAGTCCATCAATTACAGCCAAACCTGCCGACCGTTCAATTGTTGGAAGCCAAACAAATGGCGTCAATGACAGATGCTGCCCTGGAAGAAATCAAAACATACGCTGTCGGTGCGGGCCCGGATTATAAAGCTTTAAATCAAGAAAACGTCCGTATGATCCGCAGCCACGGCCTCCTGCTTCATCCTTACACAGTCAATAATGAAGCAGATATGCATCGCCTCCTTGATTGGGGCGTAACAGGAGTGTTCACCAACTATCCTGATCTTTTCCACAAAGTAAAAAAGGGTTATTAAACGAAAAAAACCTTGCGACAACTATCGCAAGGTTTTCTTCTATATTTTATTCTTTTCCGGCAGCAGCTTCTGACTGTCCATTATGCAGCTGAGAATTTATCTCTTTCGCATCCTTTAAGTATTCTGTCTGGTAGCCGCTCTTCAGCGCCCACACATAGAATACAAGTGATACCATCGCAATCAGAACCATATCCCAGCCATAATGAATGACATTTAGGCCGCCAAATTTATCACTGCCCAAATAAGAAATGACCATCATGGCCAGCAGATAAAACACCATCCAGACGCCGGCTTTAAAGTTCCGGCCAAACCCTTTCCATTTCGCCTTCGCCTGATAATAGAAATAAATCGGAAGACCGATCAGGATAATAAACAGAACCTGTCCTGTTAACGGCCAGCGTGCCCAATACAGCACCAGTGACGCAAAGATAAATCCAAGCGGCGCAATCACGCTTAAGCCTTTTAAACGAAGAGGCCTGTACAGGTCTTTCCCCGTCCGTCTCAATGTCATCACTGTGATCGGGCCGGTGATATAAGAAATTAACGTAGCAACGGAAATAATTTCCGCTAATACGCCCCACCCTCTGAACAGGAACAAAAAGATGAACGACACAATCAAGTTAAAGAACATTGCTTGTCGCGGAACGCCGTAAATCGGATGAAGCTTCCCGAATATACTCGGCATGTATTTGTTTTTTTCCATTCCGTAAATCATTCGGGACGTTGTCGCCGTATACGTAATCCCTGTTCCAGACGGTGATACAAATGCATCTGCATATAACACAATAACAAGCCAGTTAATATTCAGCGCAATCGCCAGATCAGCAAAAGGAGAATTAAAATTCAGATGGCTCCAGCCGTGAGCAATATCAGAAGGATTCACCGCTCCGATGAAGGCGATCTGCAGCAGGACATAAATCACTGTTGCAACGAAAAGAGAGCCGACAACCGCAATCGGAATTGATTTCCCCGGATTTTTTGCTTCTCCCGCCATATTAATTGGGCTTTGGAAACCATTAAACGCAAAAACGATACCTGAAGTGGCAACCGCCGTCAGCACACTTGCCCAGCCATTCGGCGCAATGCTTTGACCGCCAGTAAAGTTTTCTCCGTGGAATCCGACAAACAGCAAAGCTCCAATCGTAAGACCCGGAATAATAATTTTAAAAATCGTAATTAATGAATTCGCTTTCGAAAATAGATTGACTGTCCAGTAGTTCAACAGAAAATAAATGAGAAGCAATACAGAGGCAAATGCTAGTCCTTCCCCAGTCAGCGTTCCATTCTTCACCAAACCGCTTGTCCATTTCGCCCATTCCCAAGGCCAAGAACTCATATATTGAACGGAGGCCACCGCTTCAACCGGAATGACGGACACAATCGCAATCCAGTTGGCCCAGCCCGCAATAAAACCGATAAACGAACCGTGTGAATATTGCGTATATTTTACCATTCCCCCCGCTTCAGGGAACATAGAACCTAGTTCACTATAAGAAAGAGCAATAAATAAAATGACGACCATTCCAATAACCCATGAAATAATAGCAGCTGGCCCTGCTATTTGAGCCGCACGCCAAGCCCCGAACAGCCAGCCTGAACCGATCATCGATCCGAGCCCGACCATCATGAGGGAAAACGTTCCCATTCTTCGATGCAATTGATTCATATCGTAAACACCTTTCATGTATGATGACATTCTCTTGCTAATTATATTATTATTCTGATTACTTTACTTTGTCAATATTTATCGAATTTTGACTGAAACTATAATAAGTCAATGTATATTACCTTCCAATACAGGAATGAAGTCACTAGTTTCTTCTTAAATGGAATTTACTGTGAACCCCAATGATAAAAACACAATAGGTTTAGCTATTTCCAAAACGGGAATGATACAGGAAACACTATTCTTAAAATAGAAAGGAGTATCACCATGAAACAAAAGCTGTTACTTTCAGGTCTCGCTGTTTCAACTGTCGGCATCACTTCTTATCTATTAAAAGACCCGTCAAATCGCCAAAAGGCAAGAGAATTCATTCACAGCATGAAGATGAAAATAACAAAACAGCCAGACATGGAAACGTTCCCAGTCGATAAAGCCGGCCACCCGGACCCGCAAGATATCGAGGACAACAAAATGGTATCAGAGGGCTCCATGTATCCCGTCCAATACTACGATGAAAAAAAGAAGTAATCAAAAAGCTCTCTTCGATAAAGGAAGAGAGCTTTTTAATTTAACCTTTTCGTCTGATTCCGCTCATTACAAAGCCGCTTTCAGGCAATGACGGCATTCTGGCGAGACTGTAATGCAGTGATTGTTCCGGAACATCGTATTCAATCTGATGGACGAGGAAATCCAGGCTCGCTTTCATGACTTCAATTGTAATGCCTTCCCCTGGACAGCGGTGGCCTTTCTCGGCGTGCCCCCCGCCTTGAGGAATCATATCAAACAGATTTTCTTCCCGCTCCGCAAATCGTTCCGGTCGGAATTCATCGGGATGATCCCATAGACGAGGGTCGTGGTTCGTTCCATATACATCAAGCAGCACCGATGTGCCCTTCTTAAACTCACAGTTATTCCATACAAAATCTTTTTTGACAAGCGCCCCTAAAAATGGGCCGAACGGATAATATCTGCGGACCTCCTGCACAAACATTTCTCTTTCCCGGCTGTTTCCAGACCGCAGCCATTCCTTATATTTCGGATGCTCATGAAGCGCCAAAGCTGAAAACACAAGAAAGTAAGAAATGGCGACAATAGGCCGCAATACATTAATCAGCTCAATGGCTGCCATACGGGAATCCAGCTGGCTTCCATCTTCTTGTGTGTGAAAAGCCATTTCATGCAGCGCTGTTCCGGGAGTCGTTTTCAGCAAGCCGGCACGAGCATCTTCAATCATGACTTCAATCCACTCTTCCGCACGCGGCCTTGCTCTTCTTCCCTTCCAATGCCGCGGTCCCACAGCACCGAACGCATCGACCATGTCAATGAAGTCATCCGCTCTCTCTTTGACTTCCGTTTCCTTCAACGGAACACCTGCCCAATAGCACGCTACCCGGCACAGGATTTCTTTTGCTTCTTCAAATAACACAACCTCATCTGCCTTCTCCCATCTTGTGACTGCTGCTTTCCACTCCTCTGTCATCAACTCAGCCAAACGTTTTTGATGCGGCGGTGTCATCAATGACAGAAAAAGCATCTTCCGATGGATATGCGCGCTGCCATCCATTCCCTGAATCGCATTAACACCAAACAGCGATTTCTGCACCCGCTTAGGCAAAGCGTTCTGCCGCTGGAATCGATCCGTATCATAAAACACCTTCGCCGCCTCAGCGCCAGTCATGCAAATAAAGTTTTTTCCCAACAAACGGGCCTGAAACAGATCTGAATTGTAGCGCTCTGTTCTGTTTTTAATAAATAAATACCCTTCCTTCAGCAGTGTCAGACTGTTATCGAGACTTTTGTCATGTGGAATCTGCTCATTCATCCGCTTACCCTGCCTTCCTTTTTACCCTCTATTTTCACGTTATCTTCCGAATATAAACCCAGTAACAGTATTTGTTTACAAAACCAAATTAAAGCGCTTTTTGATTATTTTTTAAAGGAAGAACAAACGAAATAGAGAAAAGGTAGTTAATCAAAACGAAGGGGAGAACAAAATGAAAAAATGGATATATGTTGTGCTTGTGCTGAGTATTGCAGGGATCGGCGGCTTCTCCGTCCACGCAGCATCATCTGCTCATGAAAAACACTTGAATGTCAGCAGAATGAATGTCGATGACGAATTCAAGGATACGGATGGAACCTTCATTCTTCACGATTTACAAAAGGAGCAGACATTTGTCTATAACAGAAAACGGGCAAATCAAAGACAAACTCCGCAATCCACCTTTAAAGTCGTGAACGCTTTAATCGGTTTGCAGGTCAAAGCTGTAAGAGATGAATACGATGTTAAACGATGGGACGGGGTCAAGCGTGAATTCGAATCATGGAACCGCGACCATACGCTTGGCTCGGCCATGCGCGAATCCGCAATCTGGTATTATCAGGCATTAGCGAGAGATATCGGCGAGGAAAGAATGAAAACATGGCTTCATACACTATCTTACGGCAACGAGGATATCAGCGGGGGAATCGACCAGTTTTGGCTGCAAAGCTCGCTCACAATATCTCCGCTGGAACAAGAAACCTTTTTGGAGAAACTATTTAAAGAGGAGCTTCCATTTGACAAGCCGGTAATGAAAACCGTCAAGCGCATGATGATTCAAGAGGAAGGCGATCATTACACGCTCTACGGGAAAACCGGAACCCGCCTGACAGATATGGGATTAGGATGGTTTGTCGGATTCATCAAAACAGAGCATGGCTCTTATGTCTTTGTCACCAATGTCGATGATTCCGGCACAAAAGCCAAAAACATCACCGTGGATATCCTGAAAAAGTATGGCCTGATCAGATCCTAAATAAAAGAGCCCTGCACGGCAGGGCTCTAAATCTCATGCTCAAAACAATAATGATTCACAAGCTCTTCAATCAAATCATGATCGGGATATTCCCCGTTAAATTCAAATTCGATTTCTTCCACAAATTCTCCTTGATGGTACACATGGATGGCTCCGTTTTGACGGACAACGCTAAACTCCGGCTGAAATGTATATCCGCTTCGTTCAATTGCTCCCATTTCTTACCCGCCTTTCTCAAAGCAGTAATTCATACACCTCGTTTAATTCCTTGGCCCGTTTTTGATCCTGTTCATTCTGGGCATACTTAATTTCTTTTTCTAATACATGATTCAAAAAAGACATTTCATTATCATCTAAGTCTTTTACAAATTCCTCTTCATTTGCATAACGCTTCGCCAGCATCTTCTTGCAAATACGCTGGCAGACTTCATTTTCTAGATGATTCGAAAGTGATTCGCGCAAATAACCGAGTGTAACATCCATTTTATGAACACCTTTCCTTCTGCTATCTTTACCCTATAGCTTGCTAAAATAGGGAAAATCCATACGTGAAAAATAAAAAAAGAGACATCCGTGAATGTCTCTTTTTTATCGTTATTCAGCTGCTTGTTCGCTTTTTATCAAATTGGCCTGCGTGCGTTTGCCAATCCCAAACACATAATAACTAATGACCACAAGCGCTAAGAAAATCACGCCTACAATCAGAGAGATACGAGTATCATCGTTAAACCACATGCCAACCAGAACCATCAGCAAGAAAGCAATCGTCAAATAGTTTGTAAAAGGAGCAAACGGCATTTTGAATGGATGTTTATCTAATGTAGCACCCTTCGCTTTTCTGAATCCGATATGGCTGATCAAAATGATAAACCAAGGAATCATCCCTGGGAGCACGCTTGCGCTGTATACATAGACAAAGATCTTCGGCGGCGCGATATAGTTCAGTACAACACCGACAGCCAAACCGATCAGCACCGCAATTGTGCCATACAGCGGCACACCATTGCGTGAAATCTTCTTAAAGAATTTCGGTGCTTGTCCATTGACACCCAGTGTATACAGCATGCGGCCCGCGCTGAAAATACCGCTGTTACAGCCGGACATTGCAGCAGTAATCACGACAAAGTTAATAATGCCGGCCGCTGCCGTAATTCCGATTTTCGAGAACGTAGACACAAACGGACTTCCGAGTGAGTTGAGCTCATCCCAAGGATACACCGTCACGATCACAAAAATAGCACCAATGTAGAAAATCAAAATACGCCAGATAATACTTTGAATCGCATTTCTTAGCGTGTTTTGCGGGTCCTTCGCTTCACCCGCTGTAATCCCGATCAGCTCAACTCCTTGATAGGCCGCAATGACAAGAGACAGTGCAAAGAAGAAACCTGAGAAACCTCCTGCAAAGAAGCCCCCGTGAGACCACAGGTTCGACAAACCGATCGCATCTCCGCCGTTGCCAAAACCGAAGAAAATAATTCCGATTCCCGCAATAATCATCAAGATAATCGTGACGATTTTAATCATCGCAAACCAAAACTCAAATTCCCCAAACGACTTAACAGAAATTAAATTCGCCGCACCAAGAATCACCATTGCCACGATACCAGGTATCCAAGCAGGCAAATCCGGGAACCAATACTTCATATAAGAACCGACAGCGATAATTTCTGACATGCCGACGATAATCCACTGGAACCAGTTGCTCCATGCTGTTATATAACCTGCCATCGGATGAATATATTGATGGCCGAACGTCGCAAAAGAACCTGTGCTCGGCTCGACATACAGCATTTCACCCATCGCACGCATAATAAAAAAGATAAAAATTCCGCATATTGCATAAGCCAGAAGGACAGATGGACCAGTCCATGAAATCGTGCTGGCAGAACCCATAAACAAGCCAACACCG
This sequence comes from Bacillus sp. AMCV2, assembly GCF_056033925.1. Taxonomy (NCBI): domain Bacteria; kingdom Bacillati; phylum Bacillota; class Bacilli; order Caryophanales; family Bacillaceae; genus Bacillus; species Bacillus sp. AMCV2. The sequence goes on along the minus strand of NZ_JBVYIB010000002.1, from coordinate 219,537 downwards.
ATCGTACCGCCCAAGGCGATCATCTGAATATGGCGCGCACCCAGGCCCCTCTTTAATTCTTTATTTGCCACTCCTCTTCCTCCTCCTAACAAAATACTCATAAATGAGAAAACAGCAGACCTGCTTGCCTTCACATGAATCAGTGATAACAATCAGAAAATTCAAACTTAAAATTGTTATATAATCTCCTAAATTACTTATTTCATCATAATAAATTTCTCTGGAAAATACAATTGTTTTTTTCAGGTAAACACCTTTGTTCAGAGTTTTGAATCGTTCACTTCTTTTAAAATCTTTTATATAAAAATAATAAAATTGTTTGAATATTAAAATTAATACCCCCCTTAGATTCTCATAAAAAATAAGCTGTTCTACATGAACAGCTTACTTAATAATTCACACCCGTTTGACGCTTTAATGCTTCAAGCCACCCGGTATCTCCGGTCCCATAGCTCTTGCTTTGTCCCACATCTCTCAGAGATCCATTGCTGTAATCAATTGATAGGATGAAATCCGGAATGGCATTATACCCGGCTTCCGCGATTTTACTGAGCTCTGAACGATAGTAAGATATAGCATAAGAAGCCGTTTGTTTCTGCACTGGATCTTTTTCAAGCTCTTCCTTATATACATCTATTAAGTCACGTCCCTCAGGCGTGACGTACCGCCCATCAATCACTTCTAAATCCTTCAAATGGTAGCCTGTGACTTCGTACATCTCACGAGCTGCCTGATACTTTTGATAGGCCTTTTCGGAAAATTGTGTTGAATCACTGCTTTGGCTTTTCATGATGTGTAAAAATAGTTCTTTGCTGTTGTCTCCAGATTGCAGCACTTGCTCAATTTGCTTGATCAGATCCTGATCGTCTGACCCGCTCACCCGCACCTGATAGTCAATCGGCGTAATCGTAAACGTCAGCTCTGTCCCCTCTGGAATATGAATATGGTTTCGATTCAACAGCACTTGCAGCTGCTGGTTAACCTGTCCCCGCTGATACACCTTTTCATTCTCAGCTTCCACTTCCCCATGAAATGTGACATTCCGAAACGCAGCATCCTGAAGGTTATAGTTTTGCGCCTTCCCTTTGAATAACCATTCTGTTTCATTATCGTAAGCGGCCTGTCTTTCTGCAGCTGACAGATCACTTCTGAAATAAGGAGACTTTGAATTTTGGTACTTATCCTTAATATAGCCTAATGGATCAGACTTTGTTTTGTTAATCGCATTCATCCTGCTGTATTTTTCATCTAGTATTTTGATTCTGATATCACTCTCAGATTCATAGGGGTTTTGGGATTGAATCACTGTTTCTTCCCCTGTGTCTGTCACTGTTCGATCATTCACTGATTGATACACTTTGCTGAACGTCCCGCTGTTTCCCGACACGCTGGTTTTAGAATAATTGAACTGATTGATTCCCCCAGTTGAAGATTGTGACTTAAGCCTGCTGTATGCCTTTTCCAGAACTGCCGCTGGATTTTCAGTCGCATTCTCCCGTTTGGCAGGCGCATTCTTGCTCAATATGTTCTGTGCCATCAGCTGAGTGCGGATAAATTGCCGATTCAGACGCATTGAATTCCCTCCCGAGTATTCTCTCTTATTCTTTTTTATCGGCAAAGATAATGTATATATTAACCTCAAAAAACATTTATTTACACCTAAATCGTTATTATGTATGATGGAAATAAAAGGAGGTTGTTTGCATGGTGAAAAAATGGCTTATTCCATTCGCTGTTATGCTGTCTGTCTTATTCACCTTTACGTATTCGGCATCAGCTGTCGGAGTCACTGCTATCACAGGAAACAATTCATTTGATACCGCAATGCCGATCGGTTATTGGAAATATAAAAATATCGATACAACAATACTGGAAGCTGGTCAAGATGAAGCCTATTTCACTTTTACGGCTAATAAGGGAGAAAAAGTATACGTGAGGAGTACATACCAGAGCGCGTATACAGGGATGAAGATTGAAATTTATGATAAGAATAGAATACCTGTTTCTCAAGGGACAGAAGTCATTAACCCTAACACGTTTTCTTCTTTTATTTATGCAAATGCAGACGCCCAAAACACGACAGATACCTTTTATGTGAAAGTGTCACGAGGCACCTATACCGGAAACATGTATTTTACACTTTCAATTGAAGACCGAATCAAATCAGGCAGCGGAACATTCCAATTCAGCGGCGTTGCTGAAAATAAAGGAAATACAAGCCTTAGCCTCTCAGGTTCTGACTCCAGCGTGATCAAGGTTGATTTAACAAACCAATCTGGGATACCGCGTGATGCCATTGTAACCAGAGTTCAGACAACCGCCACTCAAACACCAAGCCAGGGAAATACACGCCACCTGATCATGACGAGCGAAAACAACGAATGGCGCCGTGCTCTTGTAAACAGCTCGACTTCAGGGTCTTATGATATCTCTTTGTCAGATCAACTCAGTGTGGCAAAGGTATGGAGTTTTAAATATAATACATTAGCGACTGCCAGATCGACGATGAGCAACGTAAAAGCAAAAATAGATTATGAATACGACGTGACAAAGCAGTTTTAACTTATACCGAGCCGGTTATCCGGCTCTTTTTTATTCTCCGTCTAGAAGGTAAACTATAATCAGTACAACCAAGGGAAGTGCAGACATGGCATTAAAACTTCTAAAAAAACTGCTTTTTGACCGCCCTCTAAAGAACGGCGTTATCTTAAATCATCAATACAAAATCGAAGAGTGCCTCGGTATGGGAGGCTACGGTTTGGTTTATTTGTGCACCGATATCCTAACTCAAACACCATATGTCTTAAAACAGCTTCGGAAGACAAAAGCGAAAAAGGAAAAAGAAAAAGTCCGGTTCCAGCAGGAAATAAAACTGCTCAAAAGCATTCACCACCCGCAAATTCCGGGCTTCATAGATGAGTTCATCATAGACGGACAGGCTTATTATGTCATGCAGTTCATTGAGGGAGAAAATATAGAAGAATTATTATTTTTTCGAAAACAGCCGTTCACAGAGCTTATGGCGTTACAACTGATTTCGCAGCTGCTTGAGATTATAGAATACCTGCATGATCGCCTTATTTTCCACAGCGACATCAGAACGCCTAATATCATCATCAATGACGGCAGGCTCTGCCTCATCGATTTCGGCCTTGCCAAACAATTGACGCCTGAAGAAATGGAGGAAATAAAGGTACGAAAACAGGATGACTTCTTCGATCTCGGAGAAACGCTGTTATTCCTGCTATACTCTCAATATAAAGGAAAAAAGAAGAAAAACGGCACTTGGCTGGAGGAATTAACACTGACAAAGGAAGTAACCCTGCTGCTGAAAAGATTATTGGGCATCGAGGAAGAGTATCAGCACACCGCTTCCATTCGCGAGGATCTAAACCGGGCCATTCAATCGGTCACATAAAAAAACCCTTGTCCCAAATAGCGGAACAAGAACTTTTTTCGATTAACTGCTGCTGTAGCTCCGGCGTTTGTAACGATGACTGCCGCCATAACGGTCGTAGTGTCTTCTTTTGCCTGAGCTGCTGCTGTAGCTGCGATAATGTCTGCGCCGGCTGCTGCTGTAATGCCGGTGTCTGCGATATCGGTCACTAGAACTGCTTGAGAGGTACTTAATCGTTTTGATGATTTTTTTAAACATATGATGTTCACCCCATTTCTTTCTCCCTATTATATAAATTTTATAGGAGAAAGAAAAACATCAGCAGGGTCACTCTTTTGAAAACAAGAACTCCGTTCCGTTATCATTTGTATGAAGCTCATAAGTAATCGCAAGCAGCCTGCATGTATCCTCAATAATCTTTAACCCAAGTCCCTCACTGCTCTCATTCCGATCAAATCCAATACCGTCATCACGAATAAAAACATCGCCATGTTCAATCGTGACTTCCATCTTTTCAGCTTTTGAATGCTTTAACGTATTTTGAAAAATATTATCAAACAGCCTTTGCATCCATAACGCGTTGCTCATCCATATCACATCTGAATCTGCCGGCTTATAGTGCAGCTCAATCCCACTCATACTGTATAAATAATCCCACTTTTTCACCGCTGTTTCTAATAGCTCGTTTAGACGCACTTCTTCATTTACAATATAAGAGCTTTCCAGCGTCTCAGCGGAATATAGATTGAATTCATTGGTTAATTCCGAGATATATTCGATTTGCTGATACAATGATTCGAATACAGCCTGACCATGACATTGATCTTCCAAATAAAATAACTGCAGCCTGAGAGCCGTTAAAGGTGTATTAATGTCATGCCGCAGTTTTTGCAAAAGCTCCTTTTTGATTTCCTCTTGCTGTCTCAGCTCCAGTTCACGATATGTCGTCCGTTCAATTAACAAATTGACCGACTTGATCAGTTCCCCGATTTCATCAGCACGCTTCACTTCAATTTTATCGGGCACCCTTTGATCACTCGCCAAATGCCGAATGGTTTGATTTAATAGATTGATTTTATGCAACAGAGAATGAATCGACTTTGAAAATAAAAAAGCTAACAATAAGAGCGATATCAAAAATACAACGATCATTGCCGGGTACGCAAACGACCTGTGAAAGGGCATACCATGATTCATCGTTTTAAACATGCTGTCATAAATCACAGACATCAAAACACTGACCGCCAGCAATAGCATCGGAACACTAATGACGGCCGTAAACAATAACAACTGATATTTTGTCTTGAGCTTCATTTCTTCACAACGGTATTCAGCCGATACCCTTCTCCATATATATTTTCAATCATCTCACCCGCTTGATCATTGATTTTAGCTCTGATTTTTTTAATATGCACATTGACAATATTCGGGTTTCTATCTTCGAGCTGCCATAGATATTCAAAGAAATGTTCCTTTGTCAGGATACTGTCTCTATTTTCATATAAATAAAAGAAAATTTTCCGCTCAATCGCAGTAAACAATACCTCATCATGCAGGCTTTCATTGAACACTTTTTTCGTTACCGCATCAATATACAAATGTTTGATTTGCGTAAAGGTGCCATAATGATGCTCAAGCATATTCCGCATTCTTAATAGCAGCTCTCTCGGATCAAAGGGCTTTACCATATAATCCTCGCCGATCTGCAAACCTTGAAGCTTGCTGTCCATGTCATTGCGGGCCGAGAGAAAAATAACCGGAATGCCCAGCCCCAGCTCTTTGATTTTTGCAGACATTTGATACCCGTCTTCACCCGGCAGCATCACATCCATAATGACCAAATCCACCTTCTGAATCACCGAAAGCACATCCGCTCCATCTGTTTTCCATATCACACGATATCCCTCACGCTGCAAAATCTTTTGCAGCAAATCACCAATCATCACATCGTCTTCAACGATTAAAATATGATAACCCTTCATCTTAGCGAACCTTTCTCATAAACTCCATGGACAGTTTATATATTTGATCAGGCTGATATAAATAAATACTGTGTGTTCCCCTCAGTTCCTTTATATCGGCAGTATTGAATTGAGCTGCAAACGCTTCATAGTCTTTTCGGTTTTGTATAGCATACTTTGAATGTCTATTTTGGTCAGAGACCGCATCTAAAATCAAGACGGGAGTTTCCTTTGGTGCCGGCAGATTCACAGATTTGCTGCCGTTTTGGTAAGACTGTAAAAGCTCATGCTCCATATCTGCATTAAAAAATTGCTTAAAGTTAATGGCTTTATAGATTTCTTTTTCTTCATCAGTTAAAAACGACTGCCGAATCGCCTCAGGATTATATACAGCGGAAGGCATAAACCGATGAAAACCAATCGAGGTTAACAGGTGGAACCCTCTCACTTTCAATCTGTCAACTCCGCTCAATTTATACGTGACGTACTGCTGGGGCAATCCAATATCCATCGCAATAATGGCCTTGATTTCCTTAGGATATTTCTGTGCCCAATACATCGCTTCAATCCCGGATATCGAATGAGGCATTAAAATATAAGGAGGCTTATTTCCGCTTTTCATAAGCGCTTTCCTCGTCTGTTCCAATACCGTATCAATATCTCTGTCATCGTGAGACACTTCACTGTATCCATAACCTGCCCGATCTACAACAGCAATCTTATTTTCTTTTGAAAACTTGCTGTACAGCCCCTTCATTTCATAAGCAGGCGCAGCAATCCCCGAACCGGACATAAACACAAACGTATCCTTCCCGCTTCCCTCTTGATACACATTCATCTTTTTACCGTCAACATCGACTAATGTGCCTTTACCTTTCAGCAGTGCCGCCTCCTTATTTAGCTGGAAATGGTGATAAATAAATACCGAGACGGATACAAGCAAAACCAAAGCAGCCAAGCTGACAAAAACAATTTTGAGGACTTTCCATAATGTTTTCATATAATGCTCCTTTCACGTGATACTGAAAGGATACGATATGAAAATAAATAACTGATTAACTTTGGAACAGTTTTATTTTCACATTTGACTTTGCCCTTACGGAAAGGTGTACATTTGGAGCATAGAGGTGATCACTCGGCTATCGATCGGCGAATTTTCAAAGATATGCAAAGTATCAACAAAAACACTGCGATACCATGATGAAATCGGACTCATCCACCCAGAAGACATTAATCCTGAAATGGATATCGGAGGGTCTATCCGCAAAGTCCGAGAATTTCTTATACGCAGCCTTCTCCAAGGAGAACGACATTGAGAAGGCTACCGCTTATATCAATCTTTCACAAAACATAATTCAGGGGTATTTAATCTATTTATTCCTATTTATTCACACAACAAAGTCACCACAAAGCTTTTTTCTCTTCTTCCTGCTCGATAAACAGATAATTTTCAGGACGTGCCAAAACAGAAAAAAGTGCCAAAAGCAACTTCCAACCTCGAAGCGGACTACCGCATCTAAACTTCAACACTTCTCCTTCCGCTAAAGTAAACCTCAAAGTTGGGCTTGTACACCAAGCAATCTTCACTTGAATAACATGCTCACCAGGCGGTAAATCAATTCGCAGCCTTCCTCCATCTTTGATAGTTCCCATCTCAGCCCCATCAATTAGCACTGAATACTCTCTCATTTTGTTGATGTACTGCGATATCCTCTAATTTCAATATACGTCTCTTGATTATTCACGATGACACATCCTCAAAGTAATGATCTTACAGGCGGGAAGCGCTAGAACCCTTCCGCCATACCGTTATTTCCCTTCCTAGTATATTATAACTTGCTGTGCTTCAGCTCTCTGTCGGCAAAAATCCCTTTCAGCTTCAGTGTGCCTTCTACTTGAGCTTTTTAAAAAAACACCCGCTTGTATAACGAGCGGATGTTAGATCTTTCGAAATTATTGATTGATATCTTTTAGCGCTTGTTTCGGTTGCGAATTGAAAATCAGCAATGATGCAATAATGGCAATCATAACCCCTAACGCACCAACCCAGGTAATCGAGGCCAATGATACGTTTTCCACAAAAACCCCTCCTATTCCTGCGCCGACCGCCATGGCGAATTGCATCATTGACTGATTCATGCTAAGTAAAACACCTGACATTTCCGGTTCTATTGTAGCCAGGTGAAATTGCTGTGTCGGACCGGTGGACCATGCGGCAAACGACCATAATATGAGAATCACCAACACTCCGATATAGAAATGAGTAACAAGTGACAGAAGAATCAGTGTGACGATATGCAACGTCATCCCGCCAACGAGTGTAAAGGACACTCCCCATTTATCGGTGCTATATCCCCCAAACTTTGATCCAACCAAACTGGCAATTCCAAATATAAGCAAAACACCACTGAGCAGCTTGCCATTTATACCTGAGATGTTCAAGAGATACGGTGACAAATAAGTGTAAGCAACAGAATATCCCCCGAGCCAGAAGAAAGTGATTGATAATCCCATAGCCACTTTCCGTTTTTTGAAAAGAGCAAGCTGTTGAAGCAAAGGCACAGGTTTATCCCCTTCAGTATGCGGAAGAGTAAAGAATATAACGACCATTGCGATCAATCCCAACAAAGCAATGGCACCAAATACAGACTTCCAGCCTAAAGCTACTGCTATCATTCTTCCAAGCGGAACACCTATGATTAAAGAAGCGGTAAAGCCCATCACGACCGTAGCGATGGCACTGCCTTGCTTCCCTTCCGATGCAATTTTAGCGGCAATCGTTAATGCGGTGACAACCACCACACCTGCTCCAATCGCCATAATGATCCGCGCTGCAATAAACCATCCATAACCAGGCAGTACAAAAGCCAGGACATTACCGAACACAAACAAACCTAGGGCATACATCATCAATTTGCGTCTATCCATACTTGCTGTCAACGCCATAAGTACGGGTGTAGAAAGAGCATATACAAGTGAGAAAATGGTAATAAGCTGGCCCGCGGCAGCCAAAGTGATCCCGAGAGTATGAGCAATTTGATCCAAAATTCCGGAAATGATGTACTCTGAGGTTCCAACTAAAAAGCTGACAATGGCTAAAATATAAATTTTCCAAGTGTTAGACATAAAACATTCACTCCTTAATTATTAATAAACATATCACGAATTATCGATATGTTATTATAAAAAATAAACACATCGTAATATGTCGATATGTATGGTGTAAAAATAAACATCTTTTGATGTTTATTTTTATATCTCTGTTTTAAGAAAGTCAGCAAGTTTCCCAATGGCTTCTTCATCTCTTTTGTAATACGTGTACTTTCCGATTCGCTCCGCCTTAATTAGGCCGGCTCTTAAAAGGATGGTAAGATATTGGGAAGCCGTCGATTGCGTCATTTTCAATTTGTCTGTTATTTGACTGACACATACCCCGATTGTGTTCATATCAATCCCTTCATGGGGTGCAAAATGACGATCCGGTTCTTTCAGCCATTGCAAAATTTGCAGCCTTGATTCATTTGATAAGGCTTTGAATACTTCAATTGGTTCCATATCGATTATTATATCGTTATATTTCGATATGTCAATCCGTTTTCTGGATATATTTAATTAAAGGTTTATCTCTGACTAATTCCGTGAAATGAAACTGAAGACAGCATATCAATTTTGTTCACCTCTTAAATTTATCATCAAGCTTTACGAAATTGGTCTCATAATCATGTCACTAAACACTTGGGGGAACCCGGCAGGTGACAAGGATGTTTTCAATTAAAATGAATTTAATATTGTTCAAGTGACTAATCACCAGCATCAAATTCATGTATTTAAAATAGATGTAAAAAAACATCCGCTCATAACAACAGCGGATGTTAGATCTTTCGACAGGAATAACAAGTCAGTGTACTATGAATTGACATCTCTTTATGTCCGCTTAGGTTATGAATAAAAGTTATCAATGATGCCATAATTGTAAAACAAAAGAAGCGGCAGTTCATTATGTTCAATTCACAACAGATTCCATACCGTCAAAACATTTTAATTTCTTTAGATTATAAGATCTTTTCCAAATTTTTCCCTAGATCATTACATAATTTAAATACCATCACTCGTTCACCTGTCCGGGAGCTTAAATCAGTATGAAAACTTTTCACTTTTTCTCCAGTTATTTTAAGGATAATATCCTTAAGGCCTTCTATACCTGATTCGACTAACTCCGAACGAGTTTGTTTGATAGATAACATACCCTCTTTTGATCCACAAACTACATATTCGGCTGGTGTTAAAATCCCTTTTAAATTGACGATGATCATGTCCCGCAGTATATCAGTCTTAACAGATACAGACCCCCGCCCAAGATAATCCTTCTCCCATTGAGTAATGGACTTACTGATCTCTGATTCAATAGAACCCTTCGACTTTTTCATATCTAATACATCTCCTGAGCAAAAAAATTGGCATATTCTATTTTTGATTTCGTCTCATTAATATTCTCTTACAACATATCCTTCATATACACCTTCAATATCCAAATCAGTTTTACCGTTTCTTGTGACCACTATCATTTTGGATAACATATTTTCTTCCATCATAGAGTGGACATGCAAAAATCGAACGTTTCCTGAATGGGTTTCCTCAACTTCTTCATAAGACTTTAGATGATAAAAATCAATTGCTTTTCTAATTAGTTTTTTCATACATTCCATATTTTCACGATCAAACGAGTTCATTTCCTTTATTGTTTTCGTGACAAAATCAGTTAAATTAGCGCTCATACAATCTCCTTAGAACTGCTTTCTCCATATATGGGTGCGTTTAGAAGTTGAACCTGTATTTCATCATGACAAGCAATGATCAGGTAAGGCTTGACCTGTTTTAACATCAGGAACCTCCACGATTGAGGGTTTTCCATCCTTATGATGAACGAATAAACCTCTAACTTTAACATATGACGGCACTAGGGGATGATGTCGAATCATATCAACACTTTTTTCAATGGTGTCACTGTTATTTTCATTTAGCCATTCATCGACCGTACCACCTAAAAATTCAGGCTTGCAATTTTGAAAGAGATAATCCAATGTTTGTATTTTATCTTTCATTGTTTCAAGTTGAGTTAGTCCATTACCTGCGGAAGTCTTCTTATCTTTTGTTCCTACTACAAAAATCTCCTCAACATCTTCCTGGTAAATCGCAAAAATAACAGACCTCATGATTTCTCCATAAGGATGTGAAATACCGGCACCATAGCTTTGTATAGTCAACATATTCTCTGCAGAAGTGTTAGTCGCTTCTTGTAAAATAGGCTCCAAACCGTTTTCAATATCCGTCAAAAATAATACTTTTTTATTTTGGTTTACATTCATACAGCACACCTCTTCCTTATGTTTATCATTTTTATTTTGAATAACAAATCCATTTGATAAATGCTTAGATTCATCATTACCAGCTTTCCCAACATCCTTCTGGATCAATATTAGCCAGTCGGACCCATCCATTTTGAACTTTTTGCAGAAATGCTGAGTCATGATTTAATAACCGTTCTACATATTCTCTAGGTGCTTGGATGAGTATCAATAAACGAAGAGGAGAATGATAGGCCTCGTGATCTGATTCCATGACCGATTGCCAAGGCAGTCCGGCTAACAAGTCGCTTGCATTCCCCTGCATAACGCCGAGACCTGCAGTAACGGTTTGAGTTGCTTTATTTCCGCTGCCGTAATAATGAGGCGCTACCGTTGATGCGTAATATTGTAAATTAATCCATTGGGCTACAGTTCCAGGTCCTGCAATAATATTTGCTAGGAGTTCACCGCTTTCATCCTGCTTCCAATCATAATTATGGAGAAAGGCTCTGCCTTCCAAATCACAATCCTGAGTTAGTTCACGTTTACCGATAATAAAAGCGGCATTACGAGCCAGTCCCCATTCCGGACGTATCTCACTCCAATCTTCCGCAAATCGGTTTGCCTCAGCCTTCGGATTTTTTAGCTTCGATTGGAAATTCGGTAATTGGGCCAGACGTTCTGCGTTTACATGATGTCTCACTTTCGGCATAACGGCTTCAATTTGTTCAAATGCTTCTTGTGCAGCTTCGGAAAGTTCTGGTACATAAAGCCAATGTAACTCATCCACTGTTGTATTATGTTCAGCTGCTGCAAAAACCGTATCCTCAGGAATTTTAATTCCTTCAGCTAAAAGAGCTTCTCGTACCTCTGATAGATTACATAAAGCAGCTAAAACTCTTGCATTGAATCCACCGGCCGCTCCACCGCAGGCACCACAATCAAGGGCTGCAGAATAAGGATTATTAGTGCTTTGACTGCCATGCCCGCAAATCACGACCAATGGTGCGATGTTTTCCGTTAATCCCATCATTTTTAATGCTTGGCGAGCATAGTTCACTTTTTCTTCATCAGTAAAACCCACAGGTATTTCTGCTTCTGTAGCATCATGATGAAGCGAGAGTTTTGTATCAGGTTTGCGCAACCAAGCCTCACGGAGATTACGAATGAAATAACCCGCCTTTCTTGGCACAAAGCTACGGGCTGCCATTTGCAGAGTAAGCCAAGGTCCGCTTAGCTCAGGCAGTAGTAAGCTCGAGAGCGCATTCTGCTTCATCGTTTTAAAGGTATGGCTTAAAGAATGAATTGCTTGCTTCCGTTGATTGTATTTTTTGAATACATCCTCATCTGCGAACTCTTTTATTTTATTTTGCGGTTTTTGTATGATCGGCAAGGAAGCATGACTGTGTTTACTGCCAAGTTCACAAGTTGCAATCGGCACCCCGAAGAAACCAGCAATACCAATCGTTTCAAACGGGCCTTCTTTTTCTAGTTGACGACGAAAAGGTTCTGATCGTACATCGATGCAGAATGCTAATTGAGCTAATGCAGATTTTTTACCGCCGGTTTCACGTTGTTTCGAGATGATCTTCTGGCTTAATCGATCAGTGTACGTTTGTTCCCAAGCTTCTAACCAAAGTTTCTTGCGAAGTTTCTCATCAAAGCTGTAGGCAAATGATAAATATTCGTTTTGTTCAATGGCCGTCATCTGTGACCATTCTTCTAATGTAAGCCCACCCCAATGAATCCAAGCTGCTATAAGGGGAGCAATTGAAATTGTTTTCTTAGATCGTTCATTAGTCAAAGGTAAATATGGCTTTATAAGAGCCCACTCCATGGATATTCGAACCGCTAAATATTCTGTTAGGAGTGCATGTTCGTGGCTCGATTGCTGAGAGCGCCAAAGCATCATCCCTGCCCATCCAGGTAATGAAAGTAAATGACCTTCAAGATAAGTCTGGATTTCTGACTCTGGGATTTCTAGTGCGAATAAAGCTTCCTGTAAAGCCAAATGTGCCTCTTTCGGCCAACCCTTTACCCTTTCTCGCTGCTTTTTGCTAAGTGCTGGATCATATTGAATGAGATGCTGCCAAGCACGATAGAAACCTTCCTCACGATTAGGCATTGTCCAGCCTGCTTGAGAGTCATCAAGATATAATTTACTCCACTTAATGACATGATGATCTAGTATATTGACTAGCCTTTCACCATCTTGATTCTCTATATGCGAACTTAGTGGCTGCATAAAAACATTCTCGATATGATCCAATCCACTACATTCATCTACTAATTTCTCCAGCTCATGTGATGATAAAAGGTCGGAAGGCAGGGGATCTAACTTTAATGCAGCATGACAAAATCGCTCTGCCACGTCCCGTGGGATGTGATAGGAATGTGAATCAAGCCAACGCTGCAGCCCCATTTCCACAAAATCTTCATCAATCTCACCTTTATTCTTTGCTGAACGGATCATAGACGCACTAGGGTATATATCAACATCGCGAGTGTTTTTCAACCAACTTGCAACCTGATCAAAAGGTTGGTTTTCAAGTCCCATCCACGGATTACGTGCAGCAAATGTAGAAATAGGCCAAAGTGGCGCAATCACCCGGCTGGCAGATGTAATGAAAACGTTAAGATCCCTTTCTTGAACATCAATATCTGTATCTATCTTTTTTACATTATCTTTTGTTAATACGGATGTAATGCCCATCTCAGATTAGCTCCTTATGAAATATATTGTTTAAGGTAGTCTGGGTGACTCTCTACTGACTTTGGTTTTGCTTCACCTAATCGAACTAACCAAAGATAGAGTACCGCGAAAAAAACGGAAGAACGATGACGAGCAACCCACGTACCTAAAGCACTGCCAAATAGTAAGAGACATACGACAATCATGACAGCTGACATTGGAGGTTGAACACTTTGAAAAATGGTTGTATGCAGCCACTTATAGAAAAGGTTATGAATGATAAAATATACGAGGGCTGCTCCTCCTAAAACAGTTAAGCCGGCAATTCGGCCAATTCGGCCCTCTCCAAAAGCGACAAGCTGAGTCCAAGAAACGGACAATGACCACCCTAAGATCAGCGCACTAATGAATTGATACCCCTCTCCAGGAGCAGCGAGCCAAAAAGCAACGCCTATAACTAAGGATAAAATCCGACCAGCCATGACCCATATATAGGATGTTCTTTCATTAGTACGAGCAGATACTTCATGACGCCCTACTGCTGAACCAGCTTGTAGAAACAACGTAGCTTTGAATAAACCATGTAAAATAAGATGAATAATGGCTGCTATATAGGCGCCTAATGCACACTGAATGAGCATAAACCCCATTTGTCCAATCGTGGAGCCTACTAACTGGCGTTTATAATCAACCTGGACTAAACTAATTCCAGTTCCAATCAATACAGAAATGCCAGCAAGCAGAAGTAAGATAATCGAAGCGATACCACCATGAAATAGCGGTGAAAATCGAGTTAGTATTATTCCTCCAGCATTTACTAAACCTGCATGCATAATTGCAGAAACAGGGGTTGGAGCAACAATAGACTCAACCAACCATCTTTGGAATGGCCATTGAGCTGCAGGAATGATCACCGCCAGTACAATCAATAGCTGAATCCCTGTTCTCTCCCATTCTCCCAGCCCAGCTAAACTTTCATTTGTTACAACCAATGATAACTGCCATTGACCTGTGGCATGAAAAAGCCACATCATCGCAAAAAACAAAGAAAACCAACTTAACAAAAATAACCGGCCAGAAATTTTGGCTGCTTCACTAGCCACTTGCCAAGCACTGTTTAACCTAATAAGTAAGGTTAAACCAACAAGAGTTGCTCCCCAAAATATAACCATCAAGCGGAGATCACCACTTAACCATGTCATTGAAGCAGCTCCTGTTGTGAAAGTAAAAAGCATAAAATATTTTCGATAAGATCGATCCCCCATTAAGTAACGTACAGAAAAACGCTGAATGATGAATCCAATTGCAAGAACAAAAAAAGTCATTAAACAAGCTAAGGAATCTAAGTGCCAAGGGCCAACATTTCCACTCACACCACTATTGGCAAGAATCAGTAAGGAAACCAAAAGTGGTAAAGCCAAGATCCCAATATGAATGCGAACAAAACTCAAGGGTACTCGCGGATGTAAAAACAATAGTCCACTAATCCCAGAAGCCATAAGCATAATAAAAAATAATGTTAATAATGATGACAAACTCAGCGAAACTAACATTCTAAATTCTCCCTTTTTTAAAACTCATTATTGGTCAAAAGAACTTTCAATCAGATCATATTTGTTTATTATTTATTTCAATTTTTATTTATCTCTATTTTTTTCCAACAAAAAAGCCGACAACTTCAAAATTTCAATGATTATGTTAGATCATTGAATCCTGAAAATTGTCGGCTTCACTTCAACTAACTTCTGGGAAGTTTTTTGAAGAGCTACCTTATTATTGGTCTTTACTTTATGCTATGATTTCATTTCCTTTAATACAGTCCTGATTATCAAATAAATCGACTCATGTTCTATTCCTTTTTTATTAGGATACTTTTTCATCCTATCAATATTTAAAATGAAATATGAAAAGAATGCTAAAGGCCTACATATTAAAAGGAAAAATAAACATCTGCATCGATTATTAAGTTACGTATAAGATATGCTAAATTTTAAAAGTTGTCAAGTTTATCAGTAAACTGGTCTTTACTTTCCTCTAAAAGAATCCAACCCATTATAGATGATTCACTTTCAATGAGGAACATCCATTACAGATGAAGCTCGCTTTTCCAGATCGAGGAGCAGTGTCTTCATTTCAAATCCGCCCCGATAGCCAGTTAATGAGCCATTCTTTCCTATTACACGGTGGCACGGTACAGTAATTAATACCGGATTAGCCCCAATAGCCGCACCTACAGCACGAACAGCTGCTGGTTTATTTATATCATTTGCAATGTCGGAATAGGATTTCGTCTGTCCATAAGGAATTTCACAAAGTGCATTCCAGACTGCTAGCTGAAATTGCGTACCGGCGTACTCAACTGGAACAGTAAAGTTTTTCCGCTTTCCTTCTAAATATTGAGTGATTTCAACGGCATAGGGTTCAAGCTTATCATCATCTTCAACAAGAAGACTTCCTGGAAAGCGTTTCTTAGCCCATTCGAACAATTCCTCGATTGGTTTGTTCTGTGAACCTACAAACACAAGCCCCTTTAAAGTTGAAGCAATATAAAAATTCCAATCCTTGAACATTAGTAAAGACCAATAAAGGGTTGGTTTATTCTTTGTTTCCATTGTACGTTTCCTCCATTTTACTCATTTCACGAAATTGTGCTGGTGTCTGTCCAGTTTTCTTTTTAAATAAAGTAATAAAATAAGGCGCGTTAGCTATACCCACACATATAGCGATATCTCCAATCGCTTTATTTGTCTGAATCAAATACTTTTTAGCCGCGTGTACTCTAACTTGTTGTATATACTCAACCAGCGTAATGCCTTTAATCTTTTTAAATGTTCGATGCATATGATACGGACTCCCATGACAAATATCTGCTAACGATTCTAGCGTTAATTTTTCTGTGAAATTTTTATCAATGTATTCAGTAATTAAATCAATCCACTCGCTATCAGGCATTTTTTCATTAGTGGGCTTGCAACGTTTACAAGGGCGAAAATTTGCGCGGAGAGCTTGTTCTGCGTTTGGAAAAATACATACATTTTCTTTTTTCGGAACGCGAGATTTACAGGATGGTTTACAGAATATCCCTGTCGATTTTACAGCGTAGAAAAATTGATTATTGTACGCTGCATCATTATTTATAAATGCTTCCCACTTTTCATCTGTTATCATTTCTGCATCATTCGAAATTCTATGATCATGGCTCTCTTTATGTCCGTTATTGATACTATCCGGCATTTATCTCACCTCTCCTTACATGGCTCATCTAATTCATTTTGAATTGAATCTCAATTTAAATTTTCGACACGCGTTTTTTATATCATGAGCCATTTTTATCTACTCCCGTTTAGCATTCTTGATAACTACACTATAACCTCATAAATAGAAAAAAATAAGGCGGTTAGAATGTAATAGCAAGATAACAAAATGAGTAAAGATGATTATGTGATAAACTAATTTCAACCAGCGTGAGTTTTCTTATAATTATTTAAGATAAGGAGAATGAAAAAGTGACATGGCATGAAGTCAATGATGTTATTGTCATTACATTACCTGAAATTTTCGACATGAATGCTAACCTAGGCTATCTAACCAGGGAAAAAAATGAATGCATGTATGAGATAGAGAACAATATCATTACAAAAGTTATAGCCATTGGGGAAATTCGGTGCTTAGTGCAGGTAAGCGTAATCAATAATAAACAAATGGTTGTTCAATTCCTAAACGATTCTAGACCTGTTGAGCAGTGGAAACGGGAAGAGATTGTAAAATATATTCATGACTGGTTTGATCTTGATAAGGATTTAACACCATTTTATGAAATGGCAAAAGCAGATCCATTACTTAAAATGCCTGCCCGAAAATTTTATGGGTTGCGAGTTATCGGCATTCCCGATTTATTTGAAGCTTTATGTTGGGGAGTTTTAGGACAACAAATTAACTTAGCCTTCGCGTACTCCTTAAAGAAGCAATTTGTAGAAGCATTTGGCGATTCTATTGAATGGAATGGTAAAAAGTATTGGGTGTTCCCACCGTACGAGCGAATTGCACGGTTAACCCCTATCGACCTGGCAGATATTAAAATGACGGTAAAAAAAAGTGAATATATCATTGGAATAGCCAGATTAATGGAAAGTGGAGAATTATCGAGGGAAAAATTAATGAAAATGAACTTTAAAGATGCTGAAAAAAACTTAATTAAAATACGAGGAATCGGTCCTTGGACAGCCAATTATGTTCTAATGCGCTGCCTTAGGTTCCCGACAGCTTTTCCAATCGATGATGTGGGTCTAATTCATTCGATAAAAATATTACGTAATATGAATCGAAAGCCTACGAAAGATGAAATCTTAGAAATATCGTTTTCATGGAAAAAATGGGAGTCATACGCTACCTTTTATTTATGGCGTGTCCTTTACTGAATCTTCAACTTAAACCGGAATGTACTCAATAAAAAAGAATGAACTTTAAAACTTAATCCCACAAGTACATTGTACGTACGACTTCAAGAATTCTTTGTCTTTATTAATTGTCAATAAAAAAACACGTTATCATTCCAATAGGCTCTTTGGTTTTCGGATTTCTAGCATGCTAAATTCCAACTGCTATCAAAAGCGTATCTTAATGAGGAACTGCTCTCTTATATCTGTATTAACATCAGAAAACTCAGTTAGGCAAAAGCAGTATCGCTCCAAGTCTTAATGCCTTTTAACCCCGTTGACCGACCTAATGAGGAAACATCTTGAATCTTTAGCCATGGCTGATAGTCTGTACCTGTTCCTGTACCACACCTTTATTAATCCATTTTTCCACTGTAGATGTTCTTTCTCTTTTGGACATAAAAACACCCCTTTAGACAATCTTATCCAAAGGGGTTAAACATTTATTACTCCACAGTAACACTTTTCGCAAGGTTACGCGGTTTATCAACATCACAGCCGCGATGCAGTGCAGCATAGTAAGCGATCAGCTGCAATGGAACAACAGATACCAACGGAGCAAGCGCTGGGTTTACTTCCGGCAGTACGAATCTGTCATCCGCATCGTCTAGGCCTTTCAGTGAGATGATGCATGTGTTTGCTCCGCGAGCGGCAACTTCTTTGACGTTTCCGCGGATGCTTAGGTTTACGTGCTCTTGAGTAGCCAATGCGAATACTGGTGTTCCTTGTTCGATCAAAGCAATCGTTCCGTGCTTCAGCTCTCCGCCGGCAAAGCCTTCTGCCTGGATGTAAGAAATCTCTTTCAGTTTCAGTGCGCCTTCGACACATACGAAGTAGTCAAGGCCGCGTCCGATGAAGAAAGCGTTTCTGGATACAGTCAGGTATTCACGGGCGATCATTTCCATTTCGTCTTTCTGGTCGCATAGAGCTTCCATTGCGTTTGCAGCGATACCGAGTTCTTTGACGAGGTCAAATCCGATATCGATGCCGTTTTTGTCAGCAGCCACAGAAGCAAGAACCGCAAGAACTGCAATTTGTGCAGTGTATGCTTTCGTTGACGCAACAGCGATCTCAGGGCCTGCATGAAGCAGCAATGTATAATCAGCTTCACGAGAAAGCGTTGATCCAGGTACGTTTGTGATTGTCAGGGCTTTGTGTCCGAGCGCCTTGACTTGAACGAGAACCGCGCGGCTGTCTGCTGTTTCTCCGCTTTGAGAAAGGAAAATGAAGAGCGGTTTCTTAGACAGAAGCGGCATGTTGTAGGAGAATTCACTCGCTACATGCACTTCAACCGGCACGTTTGCCCACATTTCAATATATTGTTTACCGACAAGTCCTGCATGGTAGCTTGTTCCGCAGCCAATGATATAGATGCGGTCCGCTTCCGCTACAGCGGCAGCGATATCGCCAGGCACAGACAGCTTGCCGTTTTCATCTTGATACGTTTGGATGATTTTGCGCATAACAACAGGCTGCTCATCCGTTTCTTTCAACATGTAGTGAGGGTACGTGCCTTTTTCGATATCACTGGCATCAAGCTCAGCAATATAAGACGCACGTGTAATCACGTCACCATCAAGGTTTTTGATGACGACCTGATCATCAGTGACAATAACCATTTCTTTATCCATCAGCTCTACATATTCGTTGGTTACTTGAAGCATCGCCATCGCATCAGATGCCACGACGTTGAATGTATCTCCAAGACCTACTAATAGAGGGCTTTTGTTTTTCGCTACAAAAATCGTTTCTCTGTTGTCGTTATCGAATAAAGCAATTGCATAAGAGCCTTTTAACAGTGTAAGTGTTTTGCGGAACGCTTCTTCTGTCTCAAGTCCTCCATTGACGAATTGCTCGATTACTTGAACGACTACTTCTGTATCGGTGTCACTTTTGAGCTCTACATCTTGCAAATACTCTTGCTTCAGCTGAACATAGTTCTCGATCACGCCGTTATGGACAAGTGTAAAGCGACCCAGTGCGCTTTGATGCGGGTGAGCGTTCAGATAGCTTGGTTCGCCGTGTGTCGCCCAGCGAGTATGCCCAATTCCGGCTTTCGCTTCTACATTGGCATCCACAACTTCACGCAGATCTGCAATGCGTCCTTTTTCTTTGAACACATGGATTCCCTGTTCGTTGGCAACAGCAATACCAGCAGAGTCATAACCGCGATACTCAAGCTTTTCTAACCCTTTTAATAAAATTTCCTTCGCATCAAGCTGACCGATATAACCTACGATTCCACACATATTTTTCTTCCTCCTAAGATTGTAAAAGGAGACGAAGAAAGTCAAATTTCAAGGGGACTTTCAATCGTCCCCTCCTACATGTTTTTTGGAAGATCATGTGATTTCTCTTTGTTCAAGGAGTCACCCCCTTGGTTTTAAGAAATCCTTACGGCTGTGATCTGCACACTCAGCCGGGAGGCATCCGCCGAAAATTCGATAACCTCCATCCTCGTCAACTAAGCCTTTTTCCGGGCGCTTAGTTCGGGCGCTATAATTATAGGTGAAGCAATAATCCCGTCTTCTTTTCCTATTGAGAAAATAAGAACAAGACAAGCTTGATTTTACAACATGTGGCATAAACGGTCAATTGTTTTTTAAACAACTTTGCCGTATGTCTCACAATTATCTTATGTTAACCTCGCTTGTCTTGTTCACTCTCTGATAATAGACTTCGTTACTCTAATCCCATTTCTGACCGGACGACTTCAACAATGCGATTGACATACTCATCGCACAGCTCTTTCGTCTTCGCTTCAGCCATGACACGGACGAGCGGTTCAGTTCCTGAAGGGCGCACCAAAATCCGGCCGTCGCCGTTCATTTCTTTTTCAACTTCAGAAATAACTGCTTTTACTTTTTCATTTTCTTCAACTTTATATTTATCAGTCACTCTCACATTGACTAACAGCTGCGGGAACTTCTGCATTTCAGCTGCAAGCTCTGACAGCGGCTTGCCTGTTGCTTTCAAAGTGTTCATCAGCATAATAGCAGACAATAATCCGTCCCCTGTCGTGTTGTAATCAAGGAAAATAAGATGTCCTGACTGCTCTCCGCCGACGTTGTAGCCGTCTTTTTTCATTGCTTCTACTACGTAGCGGTCGCCGACAGCTGTCTGCACGCTTTTGATGCCTTCTTTTTCGAGCGCCTTATAGAAGCCGAGGTTGCTCATCACGGTTGAAACCACTGTATCATCCTTTAAACGGCCCTCTGATTTCAGGTGTTTTGAGCATATGTACATGATTTGGTCGCCGTCTACAATATTTCCTTTTTCATCGACAGCAATCAGGCGGTCGCCGTCACCGTCGAACGCAAGACCGAGATCCGCGTTTTTCTCTTTGACAAACGCGCTGAGCGCTTCGGGATGAGTCGAACCGACGCCGTCATTAATGTTTAATCCGTTCGGGGAAGTCCCCATTGTCGAAACATCTGCATCTAAATCAGCAAACAGGTGTGTCGCCAAGGATGACGTTGCGCCATGGGCACAGTCCAATGCCACATGAATGCCTGTGAAATCTTCATCAGCTGTCTGTTTTAAGAATTGCAGATATTTTTGTCCGCCTTCAAAATAATCGTTTACAAGTCCAAGGTCTGCTCCGACAGGTCTTGGCAGCTTATCCTCAGGTTCGTCCATCAGGCGCTCAATTTCAGCCTCCTGTTCATCAGAAAGCTTAAATCCATCTCCCCCAAAGAATTTGATGCCGTTATCCTGCACTGGGTTATGAGAAGCGGAAATCATGACGCCCGCCTCTGCATCCATCGCTTTTGTCAAATAAGATACACCTGGTGTAGAAATGACACCTAGGCGCATGACTTCTGCGCCAATGGATAAAAGTCCGGCGACAAGGGCTCCCTCCAGCATATGGCCGGAGATGCGTGTATCGCGGCCTATCAGCACTTTTGGACGTTGTTTGTCTTTTGTCAGCACATAACCGCCGAAACGTCCGACTTTAAAGGCCAGCTCAGGTGTAAGCTCACTATTGGCGACACCTCTTACACCGTCTGTTCCAAAATACTTGCCCATTTTATAATCGCTCCTTTTTTATTCCGATGAGGATTGTGAATTCGCAGTGGATTCATCCTCATCCTGATCTTGGTTTTGATCTTTATTTTCGTCTTGGTTTTGATCGTTGCTGTTTTTATCAGTGTTCTTTGTATCTTCTTGCTGATTGTTCTTTTGATCATTTGTTTGTTTATCTGTGTCATCCTGATTCCCTGATGTATTGCTGCTGTTATCATTCGTTGATGTATTGCTTTTCTTAGACGTCAGCTTGATTTTGGCGTTTTTCCGCCCCAAGGACCAGGTTACATTCTGTGGCCCGTTCACTTCAAGCTTCACGCTATGCTCCCCGTCCTCTAAATCTGAAACATTCACATACAATTCAATATCTGATTTTTTCAGTTTTTTTATATTCGCGGGAGAGCCTTTAGCCGTTACATCTATCACTTGTGATTCAGGATCAAGAAATTCAATGTTTTGTGAGCTGCTCAGCCCTACAGTCTTGATGGGGACATTCTCGAACTTCTGATCCGCTTCACTATCGACTTCTATATGCAAAGTCACCTTTGACGGTGAGATTTTTTTGACACCGTCAGGAAGCGGAATATCTGCCTCGATATCGGAATCCTTGTTAATTTTACTTAAATCTAAGCTGACGCCGTCAATAAATTCAAGAGAATCCAACACATCCTGTGAGCCGTAAACCGTTACCTCACTGGGGCTGGATTCAATATTCGCTATGCTGACACCGTCAGGAAGGCTTCCTGTCCGTTCAATTTTAAAGGGCACTTTTTTACTCGGGCTTGTCACCGGAACGGTAATCTTGATAACCGAGGGCTCCACGTCGACAGGAAGCGCGTTTCCGTCTTTATCATAGACAGTCACTTTCGCTTCCTTTTCAATCGTTTCATCTGCGTTTTCCAAATTCACTGAAGCTTTTACAAGAGAAATATTATCGATCACATTTTTCGATCCGGTAATCTGCACATTTTTCGGACTGACAATCGGCTGCTCCGGAGAATAGCCTTTTTTCATCTTGCTTTTGTTGTAGTACTCCACTTCTACGGGAAAACTTTTGGTCGTCCGTTCCTGAATGGTCACTGTCGTAACAGACGGATTAATTGAGATTGTCAGCCCATCCGACACGTTTTTGGCCTTAAGCTCAACCTTATGTGTGCCGGTTTTCAAATGTTCCATATCGGCATATATTTCAAAGTTTTTGGTCTGCCGAGCCTTTTTCACGGCGCTTGTCGAGCCTTTTATCGTGACATTAACCGTTTGCGGAACACCCGTCACGACGTAATTTTCATCATCATAATACGCTTTAACCGGAATATCAGTCAGAGTTGCTTCATCAGTTGTTGATGTCGGAAAGAAAGATTCACCCGGTTTTTTCGGAGTCGGTGCTTGGTTGCTGTTAACCGCCACATAAAGCAAGAGCGCGAAAAGCAGAGCAATGATTTTCACAGCCCAGCGGTTGTTTAAGAATTTATCCATTTTTCTTGCCCCTCCAATACCAGCGGTTAGAAGAAGTGTCTCTGGTGTTTTTCTTAAACTCGGCTTCAAGCATTTCTTTCAGCGCTTCTTCTGTAAGCTCTCTGTGAAGGTCGCCGTTCTTTGCCACACTGACGCCGCCGGTCTCTTCAGACACAATAATCGTCAAACTGTCTGTTACTTCACTGATACCGACAGCTGCTCTGTGCCGCGTGCCCAGTTCTTTTGAAATAAACGGGCTCTCAGAAAGCGGCAGATAACAGGCGGCCGCGGCAATTTCATTATTTTTCATAATCACCGCACCGTCGTGAAGCGGGGTGTTTGGGATAAAAATATTGATCAGCAGCTCAGAGCTGACTTTGGCATTCAGTGGTATGCCGGTTTCAATATAATCCCCCATTCCAGTATCCCGCTCAATGGTCAGCAGGGCGCCTATACGGCGTTTCGCCATATAATTGATCGCTTTTGTAATGGCCTCAATCGTTTTCTGCTGCGCTTCTTCAACAGGCGTGCCGCTCCTCGAAAAAAAGCGGCCGCGGCCTAGCTGTTCAAGCGCTCTTCTCAGCTCAGGCTGAAAAATAATAATAATTGCTAAAAATCCCCATGTTATCGCTTGGTCCATCAGCCATTGAAGTGTGCTGAGGCCCAAATATTGGCTGGCCATACGAACAAGCACGATGACTACAATTCCTTTTAACAGCTGAACCGCTTTCGTGCCGCGTATCACCATAATCAATTTATATATCACATACCAAACAAGGAGAATATCAACGGCATTGCCGAGGTACTGCAAAAAAGGGATATCCTCAAAAGCCATTTCCTCGTCCTCCAAGATTTCAGTCATTTCGTATTTTGTGTTTTACGTGTTACGCATATGTACTTTACATAGCGAGCCCATTATACCACATTTCGATTTAGCAAGTGAAATGTGCCAGCCCTCTCAGCCCGCAAAAAAAGAGCAAAGCGGCTAACGCGCTTTACTCTTCTCCGTTCGGACTGAATGCATCGAGTACACTTTTCCCCGCAGACTTCATCTTGTACCATGTCCAGTCGAATAATTGATTGATTTCTTCAATCTGACCGGTGACTTGTCCAGCAGAGGCCATATACTTTTCGCCGTTTACGACGGTTACATCCCCGTCTATTTTGCCTTTAATAATCAGCTTGCCGTTTTTGACAGTGACATCACCTTTGACCGTCTCACCTTCTGGCACGGTCACAGTATGGTTATGAACCACAAGATTCGGCTGCTTGGATACGCTGAAATTGTGGTCATTATGCCAGCTGTTAAAAAAACCTCCGCCCATCAAAATGATGAATACCGCAGCAGCTGCGATAACGGGATGGGTTCTGAACCATCTTTTTACAGAAGCTCTTTTCTTCTCCTTAGGCAATTTTGCCATGACATTAGCGGTAAAATCCGCGGGGGCTTCGACATGCGATGTGCTCCGTACGAGCGCTATGGATTTCTCCATCTCGTAAAAATGCTTTCTGCATTTCTCGCATGTCTCCAGATGTTCATTTAATACGTGTTCATCTTTTGGAAGGATATCTCCATCAAGATGCATATGCATAAGCTGCACAATTTGTTCAGGACAGCTCATTTCATCACCCCACTTAAAGATCCCTTAATTGTTTTCTAAGAGCCTCTCTGCCTCTGTGAATCCGCGTTTTCACAGTCCCCACAGGAATGTTTAGAATCTCCCCAATTTCAATTAATGAGAGTTCGTCAATATACTTTAATACGATGACTGTTCTGTATTTGTCAGGAAGCTTTAAAATTTTCTGCTGTATCGTGTTTGAGAGCTCCAGCGACACAACTGCATCTTCAGGCAAAACACCATCTGCGGCGATTTGAGAATACATGGTCAAGCCTTCCGTACCAGCCACCTCTGCATCGAGGTAATAATCCGGCTTCTTTTTGCGAATGCGGTCAATGGTCAAATTGGTCGCGATTCGATAAAGCCAAGTTGAAAATTTCCGGTTAATATCAAAACTGTCGATATTAACGTACGCTCTGATGAAAGCTTCCTGTGCAATATCCTCCGCCTCATGCACATTGCCAAGCATACGGTAGCAAAGCTGATAAATTTTATCTTTGTAAATATCTACGATGTCCGCAAATGCATCCTGGTCGCCTTTTTTGACTTGTTTAATTCTTTTTTTAATCATCATTTCCATATTTATCTAACCTCTGCCTTCACCGGTCTGTATGTATACGAGCTTCGTTTCAAAAGGTTTCAATTTTTTTATAAAATAAGTTTATCAAATTTTTGGCAGGGTGTAGATGGTAATTCGTGAATAAACTACCTTAACATATTTTTAAAATTATTATACAGACTGAACAGTTAGAAGTTGGAATGATTTTTCCGAAAAGAAAAAAGACACCTTTTGATCAAAGGTGTCTGTGACTGGGCTAGCTGGATTCGAACCAACGCATGACGGAGTCAAAGTCCGTTGCCTTACCGCTTGGCTATAGCCCAATAATGGTGGAGGGGGGCAGATTCGAACTGCCGAACCCTGAGGGAGCGGATTTACAGTCCGCCGCGTTTAGCCACTTCGCTACCCCTCCACATAAAATTTTGAAAAAACAGTGCCGGCAAGAGGACTTGAACCCCCAACCTACTGATTACAAGTCAGTTGCTCTACCAATTGAGCTACACCGGCAAGATGGTGGAGGATGACGGGCTCGAACCGCCGACCCTCTGCTTGTAAGGCAGATGCTCTCCCAGCTGAGCTAATCCTCCAAATGGTGACCCGTACGGGATTCGAACCCGTGTTACCGCCGTGAAAGGGCGGTGTCTTAACCGCTTGACCAACGGGCCGTTGTGTTCTCGTCGAGCTGACAAAAGTTATTATATACAGGTCACCCCCTGTTTGTAAAGAGGAAAATTAAATTTTTTATTTTCAAACTTTTTAACTCCTTTTTTAACTGAAAAAGCCTCCCAACTAAAGCCATTTATTTTATGATAGAGACAAGCAAAGCAAGAGAGGAGAAACCAATATGATTCTAGTCAGTTCTTGCCTTGGAGGCATTGAATGCAGATATAACGGCTCTCACGCAGCGTCGGAGAAAATCAGAAAACTCGTCGATGAAAAGAAAGCAGTCATGGCTTGCCCTGAACTTCTCGGCGGCTTCTCTACCCCACGCGAACCCGCAGAAATCATAGGAGGCACCGGCGAGGATGTCCTCAATGGAACAGCGAAAATCGTGACAGCTTCAGGAGAAGACGTCACAGAACTATATATGGAAGGCGCCGCGAAAACATTGGCTTACGCAAAAGAAATCAACGCTTCTGCCGTCATATTAAAAGAAAACAGTCCATCTTGCGGAAGCGGGTTTATCTATAACGGCACATTCTCTGGCAAAAAAATCACCGGCAACGGAGTAACCGCCGCATTGTTAAAACAAGCGGGCTACCAGGTCATTTCGGAAAACAAGCTTGACGACATCTTGTAAGGAGGCCACCCCATGACTCAAGACATTTCTTTATCCTTCTATAAGCCTGAACACTTGCCCGAGCTTCAAGCATTCACGCTCACCAACGATGACAAACGCTTTACCTCCCTCCCGAAAGAGGTGCTGTCTCAGGCTCTGGGCATACAGGACCGATACCCGGTTGTCATCTTAAAAGACGACCTTCCAGTCGGTTTTTTCATTTTACATGCATCAAAAGAAACGCTTGCTTCCTATTCTAACAATCCATTTGCTTTACTGCTCAGCTCCCTGTCTTTAAACGCTGTGCACCACGGAAAAGGCTATGCGAAAAAAGCCATGATTTTGCTTCCCGCTTTTGTGAGCGGATATTTTCCATGGTGCGACGAAATCATCTTGGCCGTCAATCATCTGAACATACGCGCAAAACACCTTTATATGAAAAGCGGGTTCCTTGATAAAGGACGGCGAAGAATCGGGCCGCTTGGAGAACAGTTGATCCTTCATCATTTCTTATAGTCTTGGGTGAAATAAAATTTCAAAAATTAAAAAACATAGTTGAAATATCATAACAGAAATGAATATACTGAATATTGAGATATATCATTTTAAAACAGGGGGCATCCTCATGTCAGAACCATTAAACATTCACCGTCTTACAACGGAATCACGCAATAGCCAAACAGTTGAAATCCACAAAGCAAACACTCTCGGCATCCTCAAAATGATCAACAACGAAGATATGAAAGTCGCTGCAGCCGTTCAGGAGGTTCTCCCCGACATCAAAACAGCTGTAGACTGCGCATATGAATCGTTTCAAAATGGAGGCCGGCTCATATATACAGGCGCCGGTACAAGCGGCAGACTCGGCGTCATGGATGCTGTTGAATGTCCTCCCACCTACAGCGTAAGCCCAGATCAGGTCATCGGAATCATGGCTGGAGGCCCCAAAGCCTTTTTACAGGCAGCAGAGGGCATTGAAGACAGTGAAGAAGCAGGAGCTGAAGATTTAAGAAACATACAGCTCACTTCAAATGACACCGTCATTGCCATCGCAGCAAGCGGCCGCACACCCTACGCCGCAGGCGCCCTAAGATACGCCCGCAAAGTCGGAGCACACACCATCGCCCTTACTTGCAATGAAAATTCCGCCATCAGCAAGGATGCGGATCACAGCATTGAGGTTGTCGTCGGACCTGAGGCCATTACAGGATCAACACGTATGAAAGCCGCAACCGCTCATAAAATGATTCTAAACATGATATCTACCGCTGTAATGGTCAAAATCGGCAAGGTTTACGAAAACTTGATGGTAGACGTCAACGTCAGCAACAAAAAACTAAAAGAACGCGCCATCAGTATCATCCAAAGCCTTACAAATGCTTCATACGACACAGCCAGGCACACCCTGGAACAAGCCGATCATCACGTCAAAACAGCAATCGTCATGCTCAAAACAAGCACAGATCAGAAACAAGCAAAGACATTACTCGATGAAGCAAACGGTTTCATTGACAAAGCAATCGAACATTACCATCCATGATAAGGAGAGAACTAGAATGGCCACAGGCGGTTTAGCGATCATCCAATCAATGAAGCATAAGCTCCCTCCATCCGAGCGCAAACTTGCAGATTATATCCTAGCCCATCCCCACAAAGCAATCGAAAGCACGGTCAACGAAATTAGCGCCTTAGCCAATTCAAGTGACGCTGCCGTCATCAGGCTCTGCAAATCACTCGGTTTAAAAGGATTTCAAGATTTAAAAATGAGAGTAGCGGGCGATCTGGCAAAGCCTACGTTTCAGGGCTACCGGGATATTGTTCCCCACGAGCCGCTGCCCTCCATTTCCGAAAAAACGGCCGGCAATGCCATTCAAGCCATTCAGGATACTTCAGACCTGATGGACTACAAAGAGCTTGAACGAGCGGTTTCTCTGCTTCTCAAAGCTCATACCGTGCATTTTATCGGCCTCGGGGCTTCCGGCATTGTCGCCAAGGACGCCCAGCAAAAGTGGCTTCGCATTCATAAACAAGCAACCGCGTTTACAGACACTCATCTTGTGGCATCTTTAATCGCAAATGCAGATAAAGACGACATCGTATTTGCCATTTCGTTTTCAGGAGAGACACAGGAAATCATTGAACTGTTCGCCATGGCCAAGGAAAAAGGCATCACAACGATCAGCCTCACACAATTCAGTCAGACATCCGTCTCCGCACTGGCTGATGTCCCTTTGTATACAGCCCATTCCAATGAAGCCTTGATTCGAAGTGCAGCCACTTCCTCCCGCCTCGCCCAGCTTTTTATAATTGATGTTTTGTTTTTAGGCATGGCGGCTGAGCAGTATGAAACGACAACCGGTTATATCGATAAAACGAGAGCAGCCATACAATCTATGAGAATAAAATAAGGCATCTTGAAGGGGAGGGGTTTTAATGAGCAAAGAAAATAACTACCATCATCTCGCACAGAAAATCCTTGAGCTATGCGGAGGAAAATCCAATATTTCTTCATATACGCATTGCATGACACGCCTGCGCATTACGCCTTACGATGAAAGCAAAGCGGATGCTCAGGCTTTAAGAAAGCTTGACGGCGTATTGGGGGTCGTTGAAGCTGAAACCTTACAAATTATCCTCGGCACAGGAGTCGTCAATCATGTTACAGCTGTTTTCTCGAAGCTCGTGTCAGCAGCAGAAGAAGGTGCCGATGTCAAAGAAGCAGCGGCCAAAAAGAAAGCCGATATCAATCGAAAAAACGCCACTCCTTTTAAACTTTTCTTACGTAAAATTGCCAGCATTTTTATCCCTCTTATTCCCGCTCTAGTCGCTTCCGGTTTAATTACTGGGATTACCAAAGCAATTATTCAAGCAGGCTGGCTCTCTGCAGACTCACAAATTGCGGTTATCCTGACAGTCATCGGATCAGGGCTGTTCACTTATCTCGGCATTCTCGTTGGTATTAACGCTTCGAAAGAATTTGGCGGGACACCCGCACTTGGGGCTTTGGCCGGGATCTTGATTATCAATCCGGAGATCGCAAAAATCAGTTTATTTGGAGAAGAGCTTCTCCCGGGCAGGGGAGGTCTGATCGGCGTCCTTTTCGCAGCCATATTCATTGCTTACACCGAACAATTTATTCGCCGTTTTATTCCTCAATCACTCGATATCATTGTCACACCCACCGTTTCACTGTTAATCACCGGAATCGTAACGTATGTCGTATTTATGCCTTTAGGCGGATTCATTTCTGATGCCATTACATCCGGCCTACTGTCCATCCTGGACATCGGCGGCATCGCTGCGGGCTTTATTCTGGGCGCAACCTTCCTTCCTCTCGTCGTAACCGGACTGCATCAAGGCTTGACGCCTGTGCACATGGAACTAATCAATTCAATTGGCAATGACCCTCTGCTCCCTATTTTGGCTATGGGAGGTGCAGGACAGGTAGGCGCGGCCTTTGCCGTCTTCGTGAAGACGAAAAAAACAACACTGAGGAAAGCAATCGCCGGCGGGCTTCCATCGGGACTGCTCGGCATTGGTGAACCGCTTATTTTCGGAGTGACGCTGCCGCTTGGCCGTCCGTTTTTAACAGCATGTTTAGGAGCTGGAATCGGCGGCGCCTTTCAAGCTTATTTTCAAGTAGCCACCATTGCGATTGGTGTCTCCGGACTGCCGCTTTCCTTTCTAGTCCTGCCTTCGCAAATCATTTTGTATATCATTGGGCTCTTTATTTCCTACGCGGCCGGCTTTTTATTAACCTATGCATTCGGATATAAAGATGAAATGGCTTCACAGTTCGATTAAATTGTTTCTGTATTAGGGATAGTAAACGGGATAGAAGCACAGAAAGGGGCTAGCCTGTGAAAACAAAGACACTGTTCATATTCAGTGCCATTTTAACCCTATCGATATTCGCGCCAAATGAAACCTTCGCACAAACAGCAGACAACTTGGTTGAGCCGAAAACCATAAATGCAGAAACTGCACAATTCTCGACGAAGAAGCTAAGGAAGGTAGATCAGATGATAGAACGGGATATTGCAGCAGGATTTCCAGCGCCGTTCTTGTGGTGGTGAAGGATGGACGCATCATAAAAAAAGCAGCATACGGCTACAGTAAAAAGTACGAAGGATCAGAACTACTGCGCCGTCCGGCCAAAATGAAAACCCGCACGATGTTTGACTTAGCCTCAAATACAAAAATGTACGCAACAAATTTTGCATTGCAGCGCTTAGTCAGCCAAGGAAAACTTGACGTCTATGAAAAAGTTTCTGCATATTTGCCGGGTTTCAAGGATCAGCCGGGTGACCTCATAAAAGGAAAAGACAAGATACGTGTCATCGATGTCCTCCAGCACCAATCAGGGCTCCCATCAAGCTTTTACTTTTACACGCCGGAAAAAGCCGGCAAGTACTATTCCCAGGAACGGGACAAAACGATTGAATATTTGACGAAAATTCCACTCGATTATCAAACTGGGACAAAGCACGTATACAGTGACATTGGATATATGCTACTCGGATGTATTGTCGAAAAACTCACCGGCAAACCGCTTGATGTCTACACGGAGCAAGAGCTCTACAAACCGCTCAGGCTGAAGCATACCTTGTACAATCCGCTGCAAAAGGGCTTTAAACCGAAACAGTTCGCAGCTACTGAACGCATGGGCAATACACGTGACGGCGTTATTCAATTCCCTAACATCCGCACAAACTCGCTGCAAGGAGAAGTGCATGACGAAAAAGCGTTTTACTCAATGGATGGCGTGTCTGGGCATGCCGGATTGTTCTCAAATGCAGATGATATGGCCATACTGCTGCAAGTCATGTTAAACAAAGGTTCATACCGAAATATTTCTTTATTTGATCAGAAAACAGCCGACCTGTTTACAGCACCTTCAGCAACAGATCCGACATTCGCTCTTGGCTGGAGGCGGAACGGAAGTAAAAGCATGGAATGGAT
Source organism: Bacillus sp. AMCV2 (assembly GCF_056033925.1). Lineage (NCBI taxonomy): Bacteria > Bacillati > Bacillota > Bacilli > Caryophanales > Bacillaceae > Bacillus > Bacillus sp. AMCV2. The sequence goes on along the minus strand of NZ_JBVYIB010000002.1, from coordinate 187,806 downwards.
GTTTGGCCCTCATGCCAGTGAAAATGCTTACGGGCATACCGGCTGGACAGGGACAGTTACAATTATTGATCCAGCATACAATTTAGGCATCGCATTGTTAACAAATAAAAAGCATACACCAGTTATTGATCCGGAAGAAAATCCAAACGTCTTTGAGGGTGATCAATTTGCAACAGGCAGTTATGGAAGTGTCATAACCGCGATTTATGAAGCGATGGAATGAATGATTAGACGATAGGAGGAAGTTTCTATGAGACCTGTCTTTCCGCTTATCCTTTCAGCCGTTCTCTTTATTTCATGCTTTTTCGGGGCCAGACAGACAGAAGCCTCTGCATCCAAACGTGCAATCGATGCCAATCAGATTGTCAATCGTATGTCGTTAGACGAAAAACTCGGCCAGATGCTGATGCCTGATTTTAGAAACTGGCAAAAGGAAGGCGAGTCCTCTCCGCAAGCCCTTACAGAAATGAATGATGAAGTCGCCAGCCTCGTCAAGAAATATCAATTCGGAGGCATCATCCTTTTTGCAGAAAATGTAAAAACAACAAAACAAACTGTCCAACTGACAGACGATTACCAAAAGGCAAGTCCAAAAATCCCGCTCATGCTGAGTATTGATCAGGAAGGCGGCATTGTAACGAGGTTAGGGGAAGGCACTAATTTCCCAGGGAATATGGCGCTGGGCGCAGCCAGAAGCAGAATCAATGCGTATCAGACCGGCAGCATCATCGGGAAAGAGCTCTCTGCCTTAGGCATCAATACAGATTTCAGCCCTGTCGTGGACATTAACAATAATCCTGATAATCCTGTAATCGGCGTACGGTCATTCAGCTCCAATCGAGAACTGACATCACGCCTCGGTTTATACACGATGAAAGGGTTGCAGCGGCAGGATATCGCGTCTGCCCTCAAACATTTCCCGGGACATGGAGACACGGACGTTGACAGCCATTATGGACTGCCGCTCGTTTCCCATGGCCAAGAACGGCTTCGTGAGGTCGAGCTTTATCCTTTTCAAAAAGCAATTGATGCCGGTGCTGATATGGTAATGACAGCCCATGTTCAATTCCCTGCCTTCGACGACACCACATACAAAAGCAAACTCGATGGATCGGACATTCTGGTTCCAGCTACACTTTCAAAAAAAGTGATGACAGGTCTTCTTCGTCAGGAAATGGGCTTTAATGGTGTGATCGTTACCGATGCGCTCAATATGAAGGCAATCGCAGATCATTTCGGACAGGAAGAGGCTGTGGTCATGGCCGTAAAAGCTGGTGTCGATATTGCATTAATGCCAGCCTCAGTTACTTCAATGAAAGAAGAACAGAAATTCGCACGTGTTATTCAAGCTTTGAAAGAAGCCGTGAAAAACGGGGATATTCCTGAACAACAAATCAACAAATCAGTTGAAAGAATCATTTCCCTGAAAATAAAACGCGGCATGTATCCAGCGCGAAACAGCGACAGTACAAAAGAAAAAATAGCCAAAGCCAAAAAAATCGTAGGAAGCAAGCAGCACCTGAAAGCAGAGAAAAAAATAGCTGAAAAAGCAGTAACTGTATTAAAAAATGAACAGCACACTTTGCCGTTCAAGCCCAAAAAAGGCAGCCGAATCTTAATTGTGGCACCTTACGAAGAACAAACTGCTTCAATCGAACAAACCATTCACGATCTCATCAAGCGAAAGAAAATCAAATCCGTATCCCTCAGCAAAATGAATTTTGCCAATCAAGTATTTAATGCCGAGCATGCAAAACAAGTAAAAAAGGCTCATTATATCATAACCGGCTCCTATGTCGTCAAAAATGACCCTGTCGTCAACGACGGTGTCATCGACGACACAATATCAGATTCAAGCAAATGGGCCACCGTGTTTCCGAGAGCTGTCATGAAAGCCGCACTGCAGCACAACAAACCATTTGTCTTAATGAGCCTGCGCAACCCCTATGATGCCGCCAATTTCGAAGAAGCAAAGGCACTGATTGCAGTCTATGGCTTTAAAGGATACGCAAATGGCCGTTATCTTCAACCTAATATTCCGGCCGGAGTGATGGCGATATTCGGCCAGGCAAAACCTAAAGGCACACTTCCAGTTGACATCCCATCAGTCACGAACCCGGGGGACACCCTTTATCCATATGGCTACGGATTAAATATCAAAACGGGAAAACCGCTTTAATAAGGAGGGACACATGAGAAAAACAATATTCGCTTTTCTGACAGGGCTCATGATGTTCGGAACGATAACCGCTGCCTCTTCTTCACCCGATCCAAAGAATCAAACGGCTAAAAAGCTTAAAGTCCAAACTGGTATAGACACGCTCTTGCCAGACTATAAAAAACAGCTCAAGGGAAAACGTATCGGACTGATCACCAATCCAACCGGAGTAAACGCATCTCTGAAAAGCAGTGTCGATATTCTTTACGAGAACCCGGATATCAAACTGACAGCTTTATTCGGCCCTGAACACGGCGTCCGCGGTGACGCCCAGGCTGGAGACGAAGTAGGCTCTTACATTGACGAAAAAACCGGGGTTCCCGTATACAGCCTCTACGGAAAAACGAAAAAACCGACTCCAGAAATGCTGAAAAATGTCGATATTCTAATGTTTGACATTCAGGATGTCGGGACCCGTTTCTACACGTACATTTATACAATGGCATACGCAATGGAAGCCGCTAAAGAAAACGGCATTCCATTTATGGTGCTGGACCGTCCGAATCCTCAAGGCGGGAATCATATTGAAGGGCCAATCTTAGAACCTGAATACGCCTCATTTGTCGGATTGTATCCCATTCCATTGAAGCATGGGATGACGATAGGCGAATTGGCTTTACTGTTCAACAAAGAATTTGATATTGATGCCGATCTTACAGTGGTAAAAATGAAACACTGGAAACGAAAAATGGATTTTGACGATACCCGATTGCCTTTCGTCCTCCCTTCGCCTAACATGCCGACGGTGGAAAGCACATTTGTTTATCCTGCAACCGGGCTGATTGAAGGAACAAATATATCCGAAGGGCGAGGGACAACAAAGCCATTCGAATTGATCGGAGCTCCCTTTATCAAAAGCACAGAACTTGAAGAAACATTAAACAGCCTCCATTTGCCGGGCGTTACATTTAGGGCAGCATCCTTCACACCCACGTTTTCTAAACATCAAGGAACACTTTGCCACGGTGTGCAGCTCTATGTGACAGACAGAGATAAGTTTGAAGCCGTTAAAACAGGTCTTTCAGTCATTAAAACCATACACGATCTCTATCCTGAGGATTTTGAGTTCCTGTCAACAGGTTCATTTAATAAACTGGCAGGCAACGGCTGGATCAGGACAAAAATTAAAAATGGAACTTCGATTGAGGACATCATAAACAGCTATGAAAAAACACTCCAACAATTCAACAAAACAAGAAAAAAATATCTCATTTATTAGAACGTGAGCATTGTATGTTACACGTGTAACATATTCTTATCGAACGAAAGACCCTTACTTTTACACACGAGTAAGGGTTTTTTCATGCTAAAAACCCACACGCTTTATATAGGAAAACTTTCATTTATTTGGTACAATTTTTATTGAAAATGATTATCAATTGAACGTTTCTGAAAAGGTGGTCTACTCGTGCAAAATGCAGTGATTTATCAACCGGTACAAATTGAATATCTAAAAAAGACAAGTGATCTCTTCTCAGAACAGCAATTAGCCGATTCATTCGTGCTGATTTTTCATTTAAAAGGAAACGGCTATATTTCGATCGGAACAAACACCAATCCTCTGCAAAAAAAGACACTTTATGTTTGTCCGCCTAACGAGACCTTTGGCTTCACGCCAACAGCCGATGGACATATAGATGCCTGTCTGATCAGGCTTCAAAGCTATATCAAGGAAACCGGACAAGATATTTTCACACCGTGCACAGAATCGGAATTAGCCAACCTGAAGCTTATGAATGTTTCACATATCGAGAATCTTGCAGTCCGGCTTCAAGAGCTTGCCGCACTATGGAATGAATCGTCTCAGCTTTCTCAGCTAAAATGTGTGATTGAAGTACAAAGCCTGATTTATGACCTCTTTACTGCCAGTTTATCTGATCAAACGGATACACATTCAGCAATCGAAAAAACAAAACACTATATCGAAACCCATGCCGATACAAAAATCACGCTTGCCCAGCTGTCGCAAATGGCAGGAATCAGTGCCAAACACTACAGTGAAAGCTTTAAAAAATGGACAGGACAGAGCGTAACAGAATTTATTACGAAAACACGAATCACAAAGGCAAAACGGCTCATGGCAAAATCAAACTGCAAATTGAAAGAAATCGCACACCAAACCGGTTATCAAGATGAATTTTATTTCAGCAGAATCTTTAAAAAACATACAGGCTGTTCACCTACAAGCTATATGAAAAAACGCCGAAAGAAAATCGCCGCATACGGAAGGGGCACAATGGGCCATCTCATCCCTCTTCACCACATACCTTTTGCGGCCGCTCTGCATCCGAAATGGACGTCTTACTACTATCAGCATTATTCGACAGATATACCTGTCCAGCTCAGTGCATACCGGTTTAATGAAAAGTGGGAAGAAAACCTGTACACGTTATCACAGGCAGAACCAGATGTGATTGTCAGCATGGATTCTATTTCTCCAGAAGAACAAGATCGCCTGAATCGCATCGCAGAAGTCATGTACCTTCCTTCAGAAGAAAGCTGGAGAACCCACTTTCTGCAAACTGCCTCATTTTTAAAGGAGGAGTCCGAAGCAGAAAAGTGGCTAGCGGATTATGACCAGCAGACAACAGCCGCCAAAAAAACACTTCAGCACGTTCAAGGGCTGCGTTTTCTCTTTTTGAGGCTGCATAAGCAAAACTTCTATTTGGCACATAACCGAAGTGTCCGCGAAGTTTTCTTTGGGGATTTAGGTTTCAGCTCGGCAACAACGGCTGACACACCTTCAGAACAAGCGATTTCGTTAGAAAATATCGCAAATTACCAAGCTGACTGTATGATGCTTTTTCTTTTTAAAGAGCCGGAGACCATAGCTTACTACCAGCAATTACAGCAGACAGAAGCATGGCAAAACCTAAGCGCGGTACGGAATAACCGTGTTTATCTTCTATCCCTTGACCCGTGGAATGAATACTCAGCTTGCGGGCACGAACGCATCGTTCAGCAAACTGTTTCTTTATTATCCGGAGATTGTCCATGATAAATCAGGAATTTGTCCATGGTGTTATATCTGTTCATTCTCTATAATTCCAATTGATAATAGTTATCAATTGAACAGGAGGCTCTATAGATGAAAAAGATATCTCTTACCTTATTAATCTTGCTTCTCGCTCTGACGGCGGCAGCTTGCGGCAGCAAAAATGAATCAACTGCCAGCAAGGCAAGCGGCACAGCATCTGAGAAGAAGAAAATTGAATACCTTGATAAAACATATGAAGTAACTGTACCGACAGACAAAATCGCCATTACGGGAAGCGTTGAATCAATGGAAGACGCGAAATTGCTTGACGTTCATCCGCAAGGCGCAATTTCATTCTCCGGCAAATTCCCTGATATGTTCAAAGACATCACTGATAAAGCCAAACCAACCGGAGAAAAAATGGAGCCAAATATTGAAAAGATTCTTGAAATGAAGCCAGATGTTATCCTTGCTTCAACAAAGTTTCCGGAAAAAACGCTTCAAAAAATCAGCACAGCAGGCACGACGATCCCAGTTTCTCATATCTCTTCAAACTGGAAGGAAAACATGATGCTGCTTGCCCAGCTGACTGGAAAAGAGAAAAAAGCAAAGAAAATTATTGCAGACTATGAACAGGATCTAAAAGAAACAAAAACAAAAATCAACGATAAAGCGAAAGATTCAAAAGCGCTTGTCATCAGAATCAGACAAGGCAACATTTATATTTACCCTGAACAGGTGTATTTCAACTCCACACTATACGGTGATTTAGGCCTTAAGGCGCCGAACGAAGTAAAAGCTGCAAAAGCGCAAGAGCTGATTTCATTAGAAAAATTAAGTGAAATGAACCCGGACCATATTTTCGTCCAATTTTCTGATGATGAAAATGCAGACAAACCTGATGCCTTAAAAGATTTAGAGAAAAATCCAATCTGGAAAAGCCTTAAAGCAGTCAAAGAAGACCATGTGTATGTCAACTCAGTGGACCCTCTCGCACAAGGCGGCACAGCTTGGAGCAAAGTCCGTTTCCTGAAAGCGGCTGCTGAAAAATTGACACAAAACTAATTCAGAGTAGGTTTTTGTATGTATTCAAAACAGTGGACACGTATCATATTGATTACTTCTCCATTCGCTATAGCGCTGTCACTTTTGCTTTCAATCCTTTATGGGGCAAAGCATCTTAGCACAGATATTGTTTTTACATCTCTTATTCATTTCGATCCGGGAAACACAGACCATCAAATTATATGGCATTCCCGGATTCCAAGGGCTGCCGGCGCTCTGCTCATAGGGGCAGCCCTTGCTGTTTCTGGAGCGCTTATGCAGGGCATTACGCGCAATTATTTAGCTTCGCCATCCATTATGGGTGTTTCAGATGGTTCAGCGTTTATCATTACGCTTTGCATGGTTCTGCTCCCGCAATCATCTTCGATTGAAATGATGATATACTCTTTTATCGGCTCAGCGTTAGGAGCTGTGTTAGTATTCGGCCTTGCCGCCATGATGCCAAACGGATTTACCCCCGTGCAACTCGCCATCATCGGCACAGTCACAAGCATGCTGCTCAGCAGCTTATCAGCGGCCATGTCGATTTATTTTCAAATTTCTCAGGATCTCAGTTTCTGGTACAGTGCCAGACTTCATCAAATGAGTCCAGATTTCCTGAAGCTTGCCGCTCCGTTTTTCCTGATTGGCATCATAATGGCCATTTCTCTCAGCAAAAAGGTAACCGCTGTATCATTAGGGGACGACATTTCTAAAAGCCTGGGGCAAAAGAAAAAAACCATTAAAATCATGGCAATGCTTTCCGTCATCATTCTAACCGGCAGTGCCGTAGCGCTGGCCGGAAAAATTGCGTTTGTCGGGTTGGTTGTTCCGCATATCACGAGATTTCTCGTCGGCTCTGATTACAGCAGGCTGATTCCGTGCTCCTGTATTTTGGGCGGAATCTTTTTAACCCTGTGTGATCTCGCAAGCAGATTTATCAACTATCCGTTTGAAACACCGATTGAGGTCGTAACATCCATTATCGGCGTACCTTTCTTCCTTTATTTAATTAAACGAAAAGGAGGGGAGCAAAATGGCTAAAAAATATGCATTGTTCATCGCTTTGATTCTTGTTGTCAGCTATTTCAGCTTAACGAGCGGATCATTTTCTGTTCGTCCTGCTGAGCTGCTCTCCACTCTTTTTCAAATCGACCCGAATCCGCAGTATGAAATTTTGCTGTTCGATTTAAGACTGCCGCGGGTTGTCATGGCTGCTATTATTGGACTCGGTCTTGGCATTGCAGGCGCTGTTATCCAGGCCATCACGAGAAACGGGCTTGCTGATCCTGGAATTCTCGGAATCAACGCAGGGGCAGGAGCCGGCATTGTAGCGTTTATGCTCGTATTCCAAGGCCAGAAGGAAGTGACATCCATAGCGGCAGCGATGGGAATGCCGCTCTTTGGATTGATAGGCGGGCTCATCGCGGCGATCCTGATTTACATATTTGCATGGCACAGAGGCAATTTAGATTCAGGAAGAATTATTCTGGTAGGGATTGCGATCAATTCAGGATTCAGCGCCCTGTCTTTGTTTTTATCTTTAAAAATGGACCCGCAAGACTATCAAATGGCCATGGTGTGGAAAAACGGAAGCATCTGGTCTGCCAACTGGACGTATATCACAGCCGTACTCCCATGGATGCTGCTGTTTATACCGATTCTTATCGGCAAATCCCGCCTGCTCGACACCATTCGTTTTGATGAAGACACAGTCAGAAGCCTCGGCATTTCATCAAATAAAGAAAAAACCATCCTGCTCGTAGCCTGTGTAGCAATCATCAGCGCCTGTGTCTCCGTAGCGGGAAGCATGGCGTTTGTCGGCTTAATTGCTCCCCATATCTCACGGAGACTGGCTGGCGTCGAACATCGCTATATCCTGCCACTGAGCGGTTTAATCGGGATGCTTCTTGTGATAAGCGCAGACTTTGCCGGAAAACTATTTTTTCAGCCCGCAGAAGTGCCCGCAGGCATCATTTTGGCGATCCTCGGAGTTCCTTATTTCTTATATTTGCTTTTCAAGCAAAAAAAGGGGGAGAATGCTTGAAAGGATCTCTTTCAGAACACAAAGCCGGCAACAGGAGGTTCACGCTGTACCTCCCTCCTTCCTACAGCACAGACAGCGGGGGATTTCCTGCTGTTTATGTGCAGGATGGCAATTCTTTGTTTCACGACGAAATTGAATTTTTAGAAAGCATGTTTCAACAGCAAAGGCTCCCTGAACTCCTGCTAATTGGTATCGAACCCGAAAACCGGCTTGATGAATACACCCCATGGCCGGCTGCATCACTCAGTGATCGATTCACGGACTTCGGCGGAATGGGATATCACTATCTGTCTGATATAACGAACCAGTTCATTCCGCTAATCGAAGAAAACTGGAACGTCACCAGGGAACCGCAGTCAAGAGGAATGATCGGTGCCTCATTAGGCGGCCTCATCTCAATGTTCGCCTTATTAAAATATCCGTCAATGTTCGGGAAAATAGGCTCTATATCAGGTTCATACTGGTACGAGAACGCAGCGGAAACCATTCATATATCTTTTTTAAAGCCCGTCACTGCACGTGTTTTCATGTCTGTCGGGAGTGAAGAAGGCCGTGAAAAACAATCCATTCAGCGACATATGCTGAAAAAAACAAAGCAAGTTCATCAAAGTCTAAAAGAAAAAGGCTTCACTGAAGACCAGTTGTGTCTTTCAATTGAAAAAGGAGCGGTACACCACCGCAAGTATTTCTGCAAGCAGTTCATCAACGCGCTCGAATGGCTATACGGAAAAAACCGCTCAACCCTATGAGCGGTTTTTTTATGCTTTCTGCAACATTGGTTTTAATTCAAAACGATTCAGCATATAGCCAAACAAAGCAGCCAATATCTGCTGAAACAGCATGCCGATCACAACAGGAACGGCAACCTGAGACGGGAAGAACGTAACGGCAAGAACTGCGCCGGCACTAATATTCCTCATGCCTCCCGTAAATATAAGAGAGACTATTTCCTCTTGGCGCCTTTTCATCATTTTTCCGATCAGCCAAGCAGCGGCATAGCCTGTTAACGCGATAAAGAATACCGTTACAGCTATTCCTGCAAATCTCAAATCAATGGATTTGAAATAAGGAGCAATCGCTGAACTGTTAATCGCAATCACTGCCATCAAGCAAAGCTTTGAAAAAGGCGACAGCGCACTGCTCACAGACGCAGTTCTTTCTGGAGATGACACCTGATTAAACAGCATGCCCAGAAAAGAAGGAATCACGACCATTATAATCAGACCTTTCATCATTCCCCACACATCCATATGAACCTGAGCGCCGGCCAGCAATGAAAGACTCAGCGGTACGATTAGCGGTGACAGCACAGTATCAACTAGAATAATCGAAAGTGTCAAACCGACATTCCCTTTGTACATCGCTGCCCAAATCAAGCTTGTAATCCCCGTAGGAATCACAACAGCCAATGTTAAACCGGTAATCGTCAAAGGATCACCTTTAAAAATAAGATGGCCGCTGCCCCAAGCAAAAAGCGGCATAAAAATATGAAGAACGAATAGTGCAAGAATCATAGGGAGAGGGTGAGACAATGCATGTCTCAAAGATTGAAAGTTCGCGCTCAAACTGCCTGCAAACGTAATAAAAGCAAAGATCCAAGGCACAGCCCATTCATACCCATGTAAAAACTGAGACAGCAGCACGCCCAACACCACACTAGTCGGCGTCAACAGCGGCATAACCCTCCCCAATACACGGTTCAGCTTCTGAAGCATCATATGCAAGTCCCCTATTTAAAATTTCTCTTCTCTCTATTATATCAATGCTGCTTAAGTGTATGTTATATAAAAAAGCCCAGATCTCATTAATCTGGGCTTCTCTATTTTATGCCATCTGTTTCATTAGAGATTTACTCGCTTTATTCAAACCTTTTAACTCAGCTTCAATGCCTTGTTCCTTAAACTTCGCAACAATCTTATCAAGTGCGGCCGCACCAGAATCGTCCCATACGTGAGCTTCAGTTAAGTCAATCACAACCCGCTCAATATCCTCTTGATATATAAACGCATTTGCAAGATCCGTCACTGACGCAAAAAAGATTTGCCCCTTCACTTGATACGTTCTAAGCTTTTGATCCTCTGCATGAGAAACGATTTTCAGCTTCGAGATTTTTGCCACAAAGAACACGGCACTTAAAAGAACACCGACAAATACACCTTTAGATAAGTCATCCGTCACAACAACCGTAACCACAGTCACAACCATGACAATCGAGTCCGTGAGCGGCGCTTTTTTGAGACCTTTTAAGGAAGACCAATCAAATGTGCCGACAGACACCATAACCATTACAGCCACTAACGCCGCCATTGGGATTTTCACCACGACATGACTTAACACCGCAATTAAAAACATCAGAAAAGCACCGGCAACAAATGCTGACAAACGTCCGCGACCACCCGCTTTTGTATTAATGACAGATTGTCCGATCATAGCGCATCCTGCCATTCCGCCAAAGAATCCAGTCACGATATTCGCAATTCCCTGTCCGCGGCTCTCTTTATTTTTATCACTGTCCGTATCCGTCATTTCATCAATAATCTGTGCTGTCAGCAAAGATTCAAGCAACCCGACAAACGCTAAAGCAATTGAATAAGGAAAAATAATTTGCAGTGTTTCAAAGGTAAACGGAACATCAGGGATTAAGAAATGAGGCAATGAACTAGAAATATTGCCCATATCACCAACCGTCCGCACATCCACATGGAAAGTGACCGCAATAATTGTCATCACAATAATCGCCACAAGCGGAGACGGAACAGCAGTCGTAAACCTTGGCAGCACATAAATAATAACCAACGACCCGGCAAGCATCGCATACATACTCCAAGAAGCACCTTCAAACTGGGGAAGCTGCGCAGAGAAGATAAGGATCGCCAGCGCATTCACAAAACCGATCATCACAGAACGCGGGATGAATTTCATTAATCTTGCAATTTTACTGATACCTAAAATCACCTGAATAATACCTGTCAAAATCGTAGCCGCAAATAAATACTGAAGCCCATGATCAGCAACCAGCGACACCATAACGACTGCCATTGAGCCTGTCGCAGCTGAAATCATGCCAGGTCTGCCGCCAAAAAAAGAAATAATAATGGCTATACAAAATGACGCATAAAGACCGACCATCGGATCCACACCGGCTATAATAGAAAAGCCAATCGCTTCAGGTATTAACGCTAACGCAACTAAAATGCCAGCAAGAATGTCTTTTCGGATATTCCCGAACCATTGCTGTTTTAATGTAAAACTATTATTCAAATATAACGACTCCTTTTTAGTAAAAAATAAATCCGCACCATATCTTTTGTATTGGGAGCTTTTTTTATTTTACGGGAGAAAATGAAAAGAAAAACGACCGGGGAAAAAGGGGAAACGTTGAGTATATTGTATTGAGGCAAGGAGTTGTCATACAAAGAGTATCATAATAAATTTTTATCAATTACGCAAGATGAATGCTGAAGAAAAAAATGGCTCAAATATAGTCTGAGACATTTTATCATATCCGGATGAAACCAAGAATCGTTTTAATGACAGTAATATCTTTTCTCTCATTTGGCAACCCGAGCCGGTTTCCGAACAAACGACAGGCATGCTACTCGTTGCCAATGGATTGGCGGCTCTATCCTGCCAATCGCAGTCGGATGGAGTCTGGATGAGTCTCCCGTACAACCTGCATTTTGATTATTTATGACTCTCAACAGATATAAAATAAAAAACCCAGCTCAATGAGCTGAGTTTAAGCTTGCTTGGCGGCGTCCTACTCTCACAGGGGGAAACCCCCGACTACCATCGGCGCTGAAGAGCTTAACTTCCGTGTTCGGTATGGGAACGGGTGTGACCTCTTCGCTATCGCCACCAAACAAATTGAGAGTGTTCTCTCAAAACTAGATAACAGGTGTGACATCATTCAAAATGTGGTTAAGTCCTCGATCGATTAGTATCTGTCAGCTCCATGTGTCGCCACACTTCCACCTCAGACCTATCAACCTGATCATCTTTCAGGGATCTTACTTCCTTGCGGAATGGGAAATCTCATCTTGAGGGGGGCTTCATGCTTAGATGCTTTCAGCACTTATCCCGTCCGCACATAGCTACCCAGCGATGCCCTTGGCAGAACAACTGGTACACCAGCGGTGCGTCCATCCCGGTCCTCTCGTACTAAGGACAGCTCCTCTCAAATTTCCTGCGCCCGCGACGGATAGGGACCGAACTGTCTCACGACGTTCTGAACCCAGCTCGCGTACCGCTTTAATGGGCGAACAGCCCAACCCTTGGGACCGACTACAGCCCCAGGATGCGATGAGCCGACATCGAGGTGCCAAACCTCCCCGTCGATGTGGACTCTTGGGGGAGATAAGCCTGTTATCCCCGGGGTAGCTTTTATCCGTTGAGCGATGGCCCTTCCATGCGGAACCACCGGATCACTAAGCCCGACTTTCGTCCCTGCTCGACTTGTAGGTCTCGCAGTCAAGCTCCCTTGTGCCTTTACACTCTGCGAATGATTTCCAACCATTCTGAGGGAACCTTTGGGCGCCTCCGTTACCTTTTAGGAGGCGACCGCCCCAGTCAAACTGCCCACCTGACACTGTCTCCCCGCCCGATAAGGGCGGCGGGTTAGAAGGTCAATACAGCCAGGGTAGTATCCCACCGATGCCTCCACCGAAGCTGGCGCTCCGGTTTCCAAGGCTCCTACCTATCCTGTACAAGCTGTACCAACATTCAATATCAGGCTGCAGTAAAGCTCCACGGGGTCTTTCCGTCCTGTCGCGGGTAACCTGCATCTTCACAGGTACTATAATTTCACCGAGTCTCTCGTTGAGACAGTGCCCAGATCGTTGCGCCTTTCGTGCGGGTCGGAACTTACCCGACAAGGAATTTCGCTACCTTAGGACCGTTATAGTTACGGCCGCCGTTTACTGGGGCTTCAATTCGCACCTTCGCTTACGCTAAGCGCTCCTCTTAACCTTCCAGCACCGGGCAGGCGTCAGCCCCTATACTTCGCCTTACGGCTTCGCAGAGACCTGTGTTTTTGCTAAACAGTCGCCTGGGCCTATTCACTGCGGCTCTCTCGGGCTTGCACCCTAACAGAGCACCCCTTCTCCCGAAGTTACGGGGTCATTTTGCCGAGTTCCTTAACGAGAGTTCTCTCGATCACCTTAGGATTCTCTCCTCGCCTACCTGTGTCGGTTTGCGGTACGGGCACCTCTCACCTCGCTAGAGGCTTTTCTTGGCAGTGTGGAATCAGGAACTTCGCTACTATATTTCGCTCGCCATCACAGCTCAGCCTTATGGGAAACGGATTTGCCTATTTCCCAGCCTAACTGCTTGGACGCGGATATCCAATACCGCGCTTACCCTATCCTCCTGCGTCCCCCCATTGCTCAAATGGTGAGGAGGTGGTACAGGAATATCAACCTGTTGTCCATCGCCTACGCCTTTCGGCCTCGGCTTAGGTCCCGACTAACCCTGAGCGGACGAGCCTTCCTCAGGAAACCTTAGGCATTCGGTGGAGGGGATTCTCACCCCTCTTTCGCTACTCATACCGGCATTCTCACTTCTAAGCGCTCCACCAGTCCTTCCGGTCTGGCTTCACAGCCCTTAGAACGCTCTCCTACCACTGTTCGAAGAACAGTCCGCAGCTTCGGTGATACGTTTAGCCCCGGTACATTTTCGGCGCAGAGTCACTCGACCAGTGAGCTATTACGCACTCTTTAAATGGTGGCTGCTTCTAAGCCAACATCCTGGTTGTCTAAGCAACTCCACATCCTTTTCCACTTAACGTATACTTTGGGACCTTAGCTGGCGGTCTGGGCTGTTTCCCTTTCGACTACGGATCTTATCACTCGCAGTCTGACTCCCAAGGATAAGTCATTGGCATTCGGAGTTTGACTGAATTCGGTAACCCGGTAGGGGCCCCTAGTCCAATCAGTGCTCTACCTCCAAGACTCTTACCTTGAGGCTAGCCCTAAAGCTATTTCGGAGAGAACCAGCTATCTCCAGGTTCGATTGGCATTTCACCCCTACCCACACCTCATCCCCGCACTTTTCAACGTGCGTGGGTTCGGGCCTCCATTCAGTGTTACCTGAACTTCACCCTGGACATGGGTAGATCACCTGGTTTCGGGTCTACGACCACGTACTCATGCGCCCTATTCAGACTCGCTTTCGCTGCGGCTCCGCATCTTCTGCTTAACCTTGCACGGGATCGTAACTCGCCGGTTCATTCTACAAAAGGCACGCCATCACCCGTTAACGGGCTCTGACTACTTGTAGGCACACGGTTTCAGGATCTCTTTCACTCCCCTTCCGGGGTGCTTTTCACCTTTCCCTCACGGTACTGGTTCACTATCGGTCACTAGGGAGTATTTAGCCTTGGGAGATGGTCCTCCCGGATTCCGACGGAATTTCACGTGTTCCGCCGTACTCAGGATCCACTCAGGAGAGAACGAAGTTTTGACTACAGGGCTGTTACCTCCTATGGCGGGCCTTTCCAGACCTCTTCATCTACCTCGTTCCTTTGTAACTCCGTACAGAGTGTCCTACAACCCCAAGAGGCAAGCCTCTTGGTTTGGGCTAATCCCGTTTCGCTCGCCGCTACTCAGGGAATCGCATTTGCTTTCTCTTCCTCCGGGTACTTAGATGTTTCAGTTCCCCGGGTCTGCCTTCTCATATCCTATGAATTCAGATATGGATACCACTCCATTACGAGTGGTGGGTTTCCCCATTCGGAAATCTCCGGATCAAAGCTTGCTTACAGCTCCCCGAAGCATATCGGTGTTCGTCCCGTCCTTCATCGGCTCCTAGTGCCAAGGCATCCACCGTGCGCCCTTTCTAACTTAACCGTTAAAAAGAATCACTATGTGATATCTTGTATTACTAATTGAATGTGATGTCTACTGTTATCTAGTTTTCAAAGAACACGTTTCGAAGGAATGATCCTTCAAAACTAAACAAGACAGGGAACGTTCTGTTTATAAGACCCAAGGTCTTATATTCCGTATAATATCCTTAGAAAGGAGGTGATCCAGCCGCACCTTCCGATACGGCTACCTTGTTACGACTTCACCCCAATCATCTGTCCCACCTTCGGCGGCTGGCTCCTAAAAGGTTACCTCACCGACTTCGGGTGTTACAAACTCTCGTGGTGTGACGGGCGGTGTGTACAAGGCCCGGGAACGTATTCACCGCGGCATGCTGATCCGCGATTACTAGCGATTCCAGCTTCACGCAGTCGAGTTGCAGACTGCGATCCGAACTGAGAACAGATTTGTGGGATTGGCTTAACCTCGCGGTTTCGCTGCCCTTTGTTCTGTCCATTGTAGCACGTGTGTAGCCCAGGTCATAAGGGGCATGATGATTTGACGTCATCCCCACCTTCCTCCGGTTTGTCACCGGCAGTCACCTTAGAGTGCCCAACTGAATGCTGGCAACTAAGATCAAGGGTTGCGCTCGTTGCGGGACTTAACCCAACATCTCACGACACGAGCTGACGACAACCATGCACCACCTGTCACTCTGCCCCCGAAGGGGACGTCCTATCTCTAGGATTGTCAGAGGATGTCAAGACCTGGTAAGGTTCTTCGCGTTGCTTCGAATTAAACCACATGCTCCACCGCTTGTGCGGGCCCCCGTCAATTCCTTTGAGTTTCAGTCTTGCGACCGTACTCCCCAGGCGGAGTGCTTAATGCGTTAGCTGCAGCACTAAGGGGCGGAAACCCCCTAACACTTAGCACTCATCGTTTACGGCGTGGACTACCAGGGTATCTAATCCTGTTCGCTCCCCACGCTTTCGCTCCTCAGCGTCAGTTACAGACCAGAGAGTCGCCTTCGCCACTGGTGTTCCTCCACATCTCTACGCATTTCACCGCTACACGTGGAATTCCACTCTCCTCTTCTGCACTCAAGTTCCCCAGTTTCCAATGACCCTCCCCGGTTGAGCCGGGGGCTTTCACATCAGACTTAAGAAACCGCCTGCGAGCCCTTTACGCCCAATAATTCCGGACAACGCTTGCCACCTACGTATTACCGCGGCTGCTGGCACGTAGTTAGCCGTGGCTTTCTGGTTAGGTACCGTCAAGGTACCGCCCTATTCGAACGGTACTTGTTCTTCCCTAACAACAGAGCTTTACGATCCGAAAACCTTCATCACTCACGCGGCGTTGCTCCGTCAGACTTTCGTCCATTGCGGAAGATTCCCTACTGCTGCCTCCCGTAGGAGTCTGGGCCGTGTCTCAGTCCCAGTGTGGCCGATCACCCTCTCAGGTCGGCTACGCATCGTTGCCTTGGTGAGCCATTACCTCACCAACTAGCTAATGCGCCGCGGGTCCATCTGTAAGTGGTAGCCGAAGCCACCTTTTATGTTTGAACCATGCGGTTCAAACAACCATCCGGTATTAGCCCCGGTTTCCCGGAGTTATCCCAGTCTTACAGGCAGGTTACCCACGTGTTACTCACCCGTCCGCCGCTAACATCAGGGAGCAAGCTCCCATCTGTCCGCTCGACTTGCATGTATTAGGCACGCCGCCAGCGTTCGTCCTGAGCCAGGATCAAACTCTCCGATAAAGTAGTTTGACTGACTACGCACATCGCTGTGCGATTTTTAAAAACTGAATTAACAGGTACGTTTTGTCTTGTTTAGTTTTCAAAGATCATTTTGTTTGTCCGCTTTGTTAAAGCGACTTTATTAGTATACAACGTCACTTCTTCAAAGTCAACAACTTTTTTTAAAAATTACACTAACGTGCAATTGCTTGGCGGCGTCCTACTCTCACAGGGGGAAACCCCCGACTACCATCGGCGCTGAAGAGCTTAACTTCCGTGTTCGGTATGGGAACGGGTGTGACCTCTTCGCTATCGCCACCAAACAAATTGAGAGTGTTCTCTCAAAACTAGATAACAGGTGTGACATCATTCAAAAATATGGTTAAGTCCTCGATCGATTAGTATCTGTCAGCTCCATGTGTCGCCACACTTCCACCTCAGACCTATCAACCTGATCATCTTTCAGGGATCTTACTTCCTTACGGAATGGGAAATCTCATCTTGAGGGGGGCTTCATGCTTAGATGCTTTCAGCACTTATCCCGTCCGCACATAGCTACCCAGCGATGCCCTTGGCAGAACAACTGGTACACCAGCGGTGCGTCCATCCCGGTCCTCTCGTACTAAGGACAGCTCCTCTCAAATTTCCTGCGCCCGCGACGGATAGGGACCGAACTGTCTCACGACGTTCTGAACCCAGCTCGCGTACCGCTTTAATGGGCGAACAGCCCAACCCTTGGGACCGACTACAGCCCCAGGATGCGATGAGCCGACATCGAGGTGCCAAACCTCCCCGTCGATGTGGACTCTTGGGGGAGATAAGCCTGTTATCCCCGGGGTAGCTTTTATCCGTTGAGCGATGGCCCTTCCATGCGGAACCACCGGATCACTAAGCCCGACTTTCGTCCCTGCTCGACTTGTAGGTCTCGCAGTCAAGCTCCCTTGTGCCTTTACACTCTGCGAATGATTTCCAACCATTCTGAGGGAACCTTTGGGCGCCTCCGTTACCTTTTAGGAGGCGACCGCCCCAGTCAAACTGCCCACCTGACACTGTCTCCCCGCCCGATAAGGGCGGCGGGTTAGAAGGTCAATACAGCCAGGGTAGTATCCCACCGATGCCTCCACCGAAGCTGGCGCTCCGGTTTCCAAGGCTCCTACCTATCCTGTACAAGCTGTACCAACATTCAATATCAGGCTGCAGTAAAGCTCCACGGGGTCTTTCCGTCCTGTCGCGGGTAACCTGCATCTTCACAGGTACTATAATTTCACCGAGTCTCTCGTTGAGACAGTGCCCAGATCGTTGCGCCTTTCGTGCGGGTCGGAACTTACCCGACAAGGAATTTCGCTACCTTAGGACCGTTATAGTTACGGCCGCCGTTTACTGGGGCTTCAATTCGCACCTTCGCTTACGCTAAGCGCTCCTCTTAACCTTCCAGCACCGGGCAGGCGTCAGCCCCTATACTTCGCCTTACGGCTTCGCAGAGACCTGTGTTTTTGCTAAACAGTCGCCTGGGCCTATTCACTGCGGCTCTCTCGGGCTTGCACCCTAACAGAGCACCCCTTCTCCCGAAGTTACGGGGTCATTTTGCCGAGTTCCTTAACGAGAGTTCTCTCGATCACCTTAGGATTCTCTCCTCGCCTACCTGTGTCGGTTTGCGGTACGGGCACCTCTCACCTCGCTAGAGGCTTTTCTTGGCAGTGTGGAATCAGGAACTTCGCTACTATATTTCGCTCGCCATCACAGCTCAGCCTTATGGGAAACGGATTTGCCTATTTCCCAGCCTAACTGCTTGGACGCGGATATCCAATACCGCGCTTACCCTATCCTCCTGCGTCCCCCCATTGCTCAAATGGTGAGGAGGTGGTACAGGAATATCAACCTGTTGTCCATCGCCTACGCCTTTCGGCCTCGGCTTAGGTCCCGACTAACCCTGAGCGGACGAGCCTTCCTCAGGAAACCTTAGGCATTCGGTGGAGGGGATTCTCACCCCTCTTTCGCTACTCATACCGGCATTCTCACTTCTAAGCGCTCCACCAGTCCTTCCGGTCTGGCTTCACAGCCCTTAGAACGCTCTCCTACCACTGTTCGAAGAACAGTCCGCAGCTTCGGTGATACGTTTAGCCCCGGTACATTTTCGGCGCAGAGTCACTCGACCAGTGAGCTATTACGCACTCTTTAAATGGTGGCTGCTTCTAAGCCAACATCCTGGTTGTCTAAGCAACTCCACATCCTTTTCCACTTAACGTATACTTTGGGACCTTAGCTGGCGGTCTGGGCTGTTTCCCTTTCGACTACGGATCTTATCACTCGCAGTCTGACTCCCAAGGATAAGTCATTGGCATTCGGAGTTTGACTGAATTCGGTAACCCGGTAGGGGCCCCTAGTCCAATCAGTGCTCTACCTCCAAGACTCTTACCTTGAGGCTAGCCCTAAAGCTATTTCGGAGAGAACCAGCTATCTCCAGGTTCGATTGGCATTTCACCCCTACCCACACCTCATCCCCGCACTTTTCAACGTGCGTGGGTTCGGGCCTCCATTCAGTGTTACCTGAACTTCACCCTGGACATGGGTAGATCACCTGGTTTCGGGTCTACGACCACGTACTCATGCGCCCTATTCAGACTCGCTTTCGCTGCGGCTCCGCATCTTCTGCTTAACCTTGCACGGGATCGTAACTCGCCGGTTCATTCTACAAAAGGCACGCCATCACCCGTTAACGGGCTCTGACTACTTGTAGGCACACGGTTTCAGGATCTCTTTCACTCCCCTTCCGGGGTGCTTTTCACCTTTCCCTCACGGTACTGGTTCACTATCGGTCACTAGGGAGTATTTAGCCTTGGGAGATGGTCCTCCCGGATTCCGACGGAATTTCACGTGTTCCGCCGTACTCAGGATCCACTCAGGAGAGAACGAAGTTTTGACTACAGGGCTGTTACCTCCTATGGCGGGCCTTTCCAGACCTCTTCATCTACCTCGTTCTTTTGTAACTCCGTACAGAGTGTCCTACAACCCCAAGAGGCAAGCCTCTTGGTTTGGGCTGATCCCGTTTCGCTCGCCGCTACTCAGGGAATCGCATTTGCTTTCTCTTCCTCCGGGTACTTAGATGTTTCAGTTCCCCGGGTCTGCCTTCTCATATCCTATGAATTCAGATATGGATACCACTCCATTACGAGTGGTGGGTTTCCCCATTCGGAAATCTCCGGATCAAAGCTTGCTTACAGCTCCCCGAAGCATATCGGTGTTCGTCCCGTCCTTCATCGGCTCCTAGTGCCAAGGCATCCACCGTGCGCCCTTTCTAACTTAACCGTTAAAAAGAATCACTATGTGATATCTTGTGTTACTAATTGAATGTGATGTCTACTGTTATCTAGTTTTCAAAGAACACGTTTCGAAGGAATGATCCTTCAAAACTAAACAAGACAGGGAACGTTCTGTTTATAAGACCCAAGGTCTTATATTCCGTATAATATCCTTAGAAAGGAGGTGATCCAGCCGCACCTTCCGATACGGCTACCTTGTTACGACTTCACCCCAATCATCTGTCCCACCTTCGGCGGCTGGCTCCTAAAAGGTTACCTCACCGACTTCGGGTGTTACAAACTCTCGTGGTGTGACGGGCGGTGTGTACAAGGCCCGGGAACGTATTCACCGCGGCATGCTGATCCGCGATTACTAGCGATTCCAGCTTCACGCAGTCGAGTTGCAGACTGCGATCCGAACTGAGAACAGATTTGTGGGATTGGCTTAACCTCGCGGTTTCGCTGCCCTTTGTTCTGTCCATTGTAGCACGTGTGTAGCCCAGGTCATAAGGGGCATGATGATTTGACGTCATCCCCACCTTCCTCCGGTTTGTCACCGGCAGTCACCTTAGAGTGCCCAACTGAATGCTGGCAACTAAGATCAAGGGTTGCGCTCGTTGCGGGACTTAACCCAACATCTCACGACACGAGCTGACGACAACCATGCACCACCTGTCACTCTGCCCCCGAAGGGGACGTCCTATCTCTAGGATTGTCAGAGGATGTCAAGACCTGGTAAGGTTCTTCGCGTTGCTTCGAATTAAACCACATGCTCCACCGCTTGTGCGGGCCCCCGTCAATTCCTTTGAGTTTCAGTCTTGCGACCGTACTCCCCAGGCGGAGTGCTTAATGCGTTAGCTGCAGCACTAAGGGGCGGAAACCCCCTAACACTTAGCACTCATCGTTTACGGCGTGGACTACCAGGGTATCTAATCCTGTTCGCTCCCCACGCTTTCGCTCCTCAGCGTCAGTTACAGACCAGAGAGTCGCCTTCGCCACTGGTGTTCCTCCACATCTCTACGCATTTCACCGCTACACGTGGAATTCCACTCTCCTCTTCTGCACTCAAGTTCCCCAGTTTCCAATGACCCTCCCCGGTTGAGCCGGGGGCTTTCACATCAGACTTAAGAAACCGCCTGCGAGCCCTTTACGCCCAATAATTCCGGACAACGCTTGCCACCTACGTATTACCGCGGCTGCTGGCACGTAGTTAGCCGTGGCTTTCTGGTTAGGTACCGTCAAGGTACCGCCCTATTCGAACGGTACTTGTTCTTCCCTAACAACAGAGCTTTACGATCCGAAAACCTTCATCACTCACGCGGCGTTGCTCCGTCAGACTTTCGTCCATTGCGGAAGATTCCCTACTGCTGCCTCCCGTAGGAGTCTGGGCCGTGTCTCAGTCCCAGTGTGGCCGATCACCCTCTCAGGTCGGCTACGCATCGTTGCCTTGGTGAGCCATTACCTCACCAACTAGCTAATGCGCCGCGGGTCCATCTGTAAGTGGTAGCCGAAGCCACCTTTTATGTTTGAACCATGCGGTTCAAACAACCATCCGGTATTAGCCCCGGTTTCCCGGAGTTATCCCAGTCTTACAGGCAGGTTACCCACGTGTTACTCACCCGTCCGCCGCTAACATCAGGGAGCAAGCTCCCATCTGTCCGCTCGACTTGCATGTATTAGGCACGCCGCCAGCGTTCGTCCTGAGCCAGGATCAAACTCTCCGATAAAGTAGTTTGACTGACTACGCACATCGCTGTGCGATTTTTAAAAACTGAATTAACAGGTACGTTTTGTCTTGTTTAGTTTTCAAAGATCATTTTGTTTGTCCTCTTTGTTAAAGCAACTTTATTAGTATACAACGTCACTTCTTCAAAGTCAACAACTTTTTTAAAAAACTTTTGGTGGAGCCTAGCGGGATCGAACCGCTGACCTCCTGCGTGCAAAGCAGGCGCTCTCCCAGCTGAGCTAAGGCCCCATAAAAAATGGTCGGGAAGACAGGATTCGAACCTGCGACCCCATGGTCCCAAACCATGTGCTCTACCAAGCTGAGCTACTTCCCGATTCCCTATCTATTCTATTAAAAGATATGGCGCGCCCGAGAGGAGTCGAACCCCTAACCTTTTGATCCGTAGTCAAACGCTCTATCCAATTGAGCTACGGGCGCAATTCAATTTACAATATCCCGTTGGGATAAATGGAGCGGAAGACGGGATTCGAACCCGCGACCCCCACCTTGGCAAGGTGGTGTTCTACCACTGAACTACTTCCGCATATCGCAATAAAAAAAGCTTTCTCCTTATGAGAAACCTTGGTAATAATACATTTAATAAAGCTTCCAAGCGGGCTCGAACCGCTGACCTCTTCCTTACCATGGAAGTGCTCTACCTGCTGAGCTATGGAAGCAATGGCTCCGCAGGTAGGATTCGAACCTACGACCGATCGGTTAACAGCCGATAGCTCTACCACTGAGCTACTGCGGAATAATATAAAGCTTCATAAACAAACATGGTAGAATTAATAAATCTGCTTGGCGGCGTCCTACTCTCACAGGGGGAAACCCCCGACTACCATCGGCGCTGAAGAGCTTAACTTCCGTGTTCGGTATGGGAACGGGTGTGACCTCTTCGCTATCGCCACCAAACAAATTGAGAGTGTTCTCTCAAAACTAGATAACAGG
>NZ_JBVYIB010000002.1:35000-162500 GCF_056033925.1 Bacillus sp. AMCV2 | reverse complement strand
GACGGAATTTCACGTGTTCCGCCGTACTCAGGATCCACTCAGGAGAGAACGAAGTTTTGACTACAGGGCTGTTACCTCCTATGGCGGGCCTTTCCAGACCTCTTCATCTACCTCGTTCTTTTGTAACTCCGTACAGAGTGTCCTACAACCCCAAGAGGCAAGCCTCTTGGTTTGGGCTGATCCCGTTTCGCTCGCCGCTACTCAGGGAATCGCATTTGCTTTCTCTTCCTCCGGGTACTTAGATGTTTCAGTTCCCCGGGTCTGCCTTCTCATATCCTATGAATTCAGATATGGATACCACTCCATTACGAGTGGTGGGTTTCCCCATTCGGAAATCTCCGGATCAAAGCTTGCTTACAGCTCCCCGAAGCATATCGGTGTTCGTCCCGTCCTTCATCGGCTCCTAGTGCCAAGGCATCCACCGTGCGCCCTTTCTAACTTAACCGTTAAAAAGAATCACTATGTGATATCTTGTGTTACTAATTGAATGTGATGTCTACTGTTATCTAGTTTTCAAAGAACACGTTTCGAAGGAATGATCCTTCAAAACTAAACAAGACAGGGAACGTTCTGTTTATAAGACCCAAGGTCTTATATTCCGTATAATATCCTTAGAAAGGAGGTGATCCAGCCGCACCTTCCGATACGGCTACCTTGTTACGACTTCACCCCAATCATCTGTCCCACCTTCGGCGGCTGGCTCCTAAAAGGTTACCTCACCGACTTCGGGTGTTACAAACTCTCGTGGTGTGACGGGCGGTGTGTACAAGGCCCGGGAACGTATTCACCGCGGCATGCTGATCCGCGATTACTAGCGATTCCAGCTTCACGCAGTCGAGTTGCAGACTGCGATCCGAACTGAGAACAGATTTGTGGGATTGGCTTAACCTCGCGGTTTCGCTGCCCTTTGTTCTGTCCATTGTAGCACGTGTGTAGCCCAGGTCATAAGGGGCATGATGATTTGACGTCATCCCCACCTTCCTCCGGTTTGTCACCGGCAGTCACCTTAGAGTGCCCAACTGAATGCTGGCAACTAAGATCAAGGGTTGCGCTCGTTGCGGGACTTAACCCAACATCTCACGACACGAGCTGACGACAACCATGCACCACCTGTCACTCTGCCCCCGAAGGGGACGTCCTATCTCTAGGATTGTCAGAGGATGTCAAGACCTGGTAAGGTTCTTCGCGTTGCTTCGAATTAAACCACATGCTCCACCGCTTGTGCGGGCCCCCGTCAATTCCTTTGAGTTTCAGTCTTGCGACCGTACTCCCCAGGCGGAGTGCTTAATGCGTTAGCTGCAGCACTAAGGGGCGGAAACCCCCTAACACTTAGCACTCATCGTTTACGGCGTGGACTACCAGGGTATCTAATCCTGTTCGCTCCCCACGCTTTCGCTCCTCAGCGTCAGTTACAGACCAGAGAGTCGCCTTCGCCACTGGTGTTCCTCCACATCTCTACGCATTTCACCGCTACACGTGGAATTCCACTCTCCTCTTCTGCACTCAAGTTCCCCAGTTTCCAATGACCCTCCCCGGTTGAGCCGGGGGCTTTCACATCAGACTTAAGAAACCGCCTGCGAGCCCTTTACGCCCAATAATTCCGGACAACGCTTGCCACCTACGTATTACCGCGGCTGCTGGCACGTAGTTAGCCGTGGCTTTCTGGTTAGGTACCGTCAAGGTGCCGCCCTATTCGAACGGCACTTGTTCTTCCCTAACAACAGAGCTTTACGATCCGAAAACCTTCATCACTCACGCGGCGTTGCTCCGTCAGACTTTCGTCCATTGCGGAAGATTCCCTACTGCTGCCTCCCGTAGGAGTCTGGGCCGTGTCTCAGTCCCAGTGTGGCCGATCACCCTCTCAGGTCGGCTACGCATCGTTGCCTTGGTGAGCCATTACCTCACCAACTAGCTAATGCGCCGCGGGTCCATCTGTAAGTGGTAGCCGAAGCCACCTTTTATGTTTGAACCATGCGGTTCAAACAACCATCCGGTATTAGCCCCGGTTTCCCGGAGTTATCCCAGTCTTACAGGCAGGTTACCCACGTGTTACTCACCCGTCCGCCGCTAACATCAGGGAGCAAGCTCCCATCTGTCCGCTCGACTTGCATGTATTAGGCACGCCGCCAGCGTTCGTCCTGAGCCAGGATCAAACTCTCCGATAAAGTAGTTTGACTGACTACGCACATCGCTGTGCGATTTTTAAAAACTGAATTAACAGGTACGTTTTGTCTTGTTTAGTTTTCAAAGATCATTACCGCCGCTTAACGAAGCAGCTTTATTACTATAACATTTAGCTTCTTTTAAGTCAACAACTTTTTTCAAAGTACTTAATGAAGCTTTTAGTTGATGTCAGCTGTTTATCAGCGACGAATAATAATATATCACGGATATTATCAAAAGGTCAACACCCAATTTAAGCTGTATGTGAAGAGACATTTTATCGGTTATATTCAATTGTCCATGCTCATAAGATGTAAAACAAGAATGATGGACAAGATAAGGAGGCATCATCAGTGAATCACTTCTATGTGTGGCACATTAAACGGGTAAAACAATTAATTATTATACTTATCGCCGCATTTGCAGCTGCCAGCTTTTTTTATATCCAAAGAGCTGTCCCGCTTCCCGTGTTTTCAACTGACACCGGACCTAAAGCCATTTATAAAGGAGAAACAGACTCTAAAGATATTTCACTTACTTTCGATATCAGCTGGGGTGATGAGAGAGCAGAACCGATACTTAATACTCTGAAAGCAAACGGGATTAAAAATGCAACGTTTTTTCTTTCCGCTTCTTGGGCAGAACGCCATCCCGACACAGTGGCCCGTATCGTAAAGGATGGACATCAAATTGGGAGCATGGGTTACGCTTATAAAAACTATGCCAATTTAGAGAGCAGCGAAATAAAAAAGGACATGAACCGGGCGCAAACAGCCTTTGAAAAGTTAGGGGTCAAAGACATACAGCTATTAAGACCCCCTACCGGCCAATTCAATAAGAATGTTCTAAAGGTCGCAAAGCAATACAATTATACAGTCGTTCATTACAGTGTGAACTCTCAAGACTGGACAAATCCCGGAGTTGAAAAAATCATCGACAATGTGACCAAGCAAGTTTCCGGTGGAGACATTATTCTTTTACATGCCTCCGATTCGGCAAAACAAACAGAAGAAGCATTGCCTGATATCATCCATCAGCTGAAAGAAAAAGGATTAAAAAATGTAACCGTGGGTGATCTCATCGCAAATTCTGATGCCAAATCCGCAGAGGTAAAGTAATTACTTTGCTGCAAACTTCGGCAGCATCAGCAATTGGAAGGCATTACATGCCATTAACGGAAAAAGCATTAAATAAAGCCAGTCCTCATCATTTACTCTTAATGCAGGGAACCATTCTAATGCGGTAATCACAACCATTAAAAACAACGATGACACAAATGTTTTCTTAGAGGACTGCTTTTGCTTTATATAAGCTGTAATCACTCCAAAGATCAATAAAAACACCGGTAACCACGCATAGCCAGCCAGCGATTCTCCGCTCTCTCCAAAAAATAAAAAACGCACGTACATTAAATCAAAAGCAACAAACAGGATGAAAAACAACTGCAGCAAATTCCACAAAGAGGAGGACCTTAATATCTCAAGCGCAAACCGATGAACTGTTAAAAACACGAAAAAACCCATTTGGCTGATCACACTGAAAATCATGCCTACACCGATAAACCAAAATAAAACAGAGAAAATCTGTCCCGCTTCAAATGTTAGAAACAGCCCTCTATATTCTCCCCACTTTAAAGCAAAACCCACAATACTCGTGATAAGCGCCCCGACAGCTAAATTAGAAAAGAAAAAACGAACTAAACCACGGCTTTTCATTTCTTTATTCATCCCCTCAAAAATCGCGAACAGCGATATTTTGTTATGTATAATTCCAAACAGATGAATCATATTAAAAGTAAGACAAGTATGTGAAAGGAGCTTAAGCATGTCAAAAGCCAAAACGCTATTGATGAGCTGTTTTTTGTTATTATCTGTAACAGCTTGCGCTCCAAAAGACCAAGCAGCGGATATGGACTATGATCAGACCAAAAAAATGGTTGTTGATATATTAAAAACTGATGATGGAAAGAAAGCTATTAAGGAATTATTAAATGATGATGCCATGAATGAAGCGCTGGTGATTGACCAAGATGCAATTAAAGGAACAATAGAAAAAACACTCACATCTAAAAAAGGTGAAGAATTTTGGAAAAACATCTTTGAAGACACTGATTTTGCTGAGGGCTTTGCCAAAACTCTTCAGACAGAGCATGAAAAAGTGATTAAAAAGCTGATGAAGGATCCAGATTACCAGAAGATGCTGATGAGCGTTATGCAGGATCCCGGCATGGATAAAAAGTACAGCCAGCTGGCAAAAAGCCAAGAATTCCGCAGTTATTTAGAAGAGGTTATTAACGAAACACTTTCTAGTCCGCTTTACAAAAAGCAGTTCGAAGATGAGCTGAAAAAAGCAGCAAAAGACACAGCAAAAGAAAGTGAATAAAGGGAAAGCCGGGATCTGGAATCCCGGTTCACCTTTTATACCTGCACTGACATTTTTGCATCTATTTTTTTTGCGATGTCCTGATATATTTCTCCGATTGGATGATTTTCGTCATAAACAGACGGAGCAAATTGGTCCTTATCCCAATCTGGCTGTTTCAATGGGATTCGGCCAAGCAAAGGCACATTTAGTTCCTCAGCTAGTTTATCTCCTCCGCCTTTTCCAAAGACATATTCTCTTTCCCCTGTCTTTGCACTTTCATAATAAGCCATGTTCTCTATGACCCCCACGACCTCATGATCGGTTTTAATCGCCATAGAGCCCGCTCTGGCCGCGACAAAAGCAGCTGTCGGATGCGGCGTAGATACGATGATTTCTTTGCAGCTCGGAAGCATTGTATGTACATCGAGAGCAACGTCCCCTGTACCAGGCGGAAGATCAAGAACGATATAGTCTACTTCTCCCCACTCTACTTCGTGGAAAAAGTTATTCAGCATTTTGCCGAGCATTGGCCCTCTCCATACGACCGGGGCATTTTCTTCTACGAAAAAGCCCATTGACATGACCTTTACTCCAAAGCGTTCAACAGGAAGAAGTTTCTCTCCTTCAATTGTTGGACGCACAGTGATACCCATCATGTCCGGCACACTGAACCCATAAATATCCGCATCAATTAAACCAACCTTTTTCCCTAGACGAGCCAGAGAAATAGCTAGGTTTACCGACACAGTTGACTTGCCTACGCCGCCTTTTCCACTTGCTACAGCAAGAAAGACTGGCGGGTTATCCATATTTAATAATGTTTTTTTCTCGGCTGACGGCGCCCCGAATTTAGCAACCGTTTCTTCAGGCAGCTCTTCAAATCGAAGGCCGACTGTCTCAGCTCCTGCCCCTTTTAATACGTTTACGATCTCTTGCTGAATCTGCATTTGTTCTGCAGTTCCTGTTTTTGCAAGAGCGACTTTTACACTGATATGCCGTTTTTCAGGCTTTATTTTAATTTCCTTAACGGCATCCAATTCTCCCAGAGGTCTTTGAAGAAAAGGTTCGCGCATTTCTCCGACTAGTTTTCTTACTTCATCTTCTCTTATCATCGAACCTCACCCTTTTGTGTATTCGTTTACAATTATTATTATATCATACATAAATGGCGGGTGTCTTATGCTTAGAACCGCAAGAAAACCCTCCATTACTCCGGAGGGTCTCCTTTTTCTGTGAAATATCGCAAAATGCCTTTATATATGGAAGATGCCACCTTGTCTTGATATTTCGGTTTACCGAGCAACGTTGCTTCACTTGGATTGGATAAAAATCCGACTTCTATAAGCGCCCCCGGTTTGGTGACGTTTTGCATTAAGTAGATACCATGAATCCGCTTTGCTTTCCGGGTTGTGTTTTCCAGATTTCTTCTCAGCTCATCCTGAATGTATTTTGCGACTTTCTCATTTTCCGCATATTTCCCGTAATAAAAGCTTTGGGCTCCGCTCCATTTTTGTGACGGAATCGCATTAAGATGAATGCTGATATAGAGCTCCGCCTCTGAATGGTTTATTAATTTGACTCGTTGTCTTAGATCCTCAGCTTTTCGTCGACTATAGCCTTTTGTTCCTTCTGGAGCGAGATCAGTATCACTTTCTCTGGTCATGATAACAAGCGCTCCTTGTTCTTGAAGATAATCCCTGACTCTAAAAGCCACTTCCAGGGTAACATCCTTCTCTAACAGCTTTCCGCCGACTGCTCCGCCGTCAGGCCCGCCATGACCTGGATCTAGATAAATGATTTTACCGCTCAAGGGCAGGCTCCACGGCTTCCAAGAGTCGTTATTGCTGAACTGATATTTGAACAGAAATAGTAATACGATGAAGCCTAGCAAAAAACCGAGCCATTTAAGCTTTTTCCTCATCCCTTCCCCTCCCGCTTGTCCGTTATTACATAACTATGGGACAGGGCCGGGAAATATGATTATCGCATGCGAAGCTTACACTGTTTTTCTCTTTGAACAAACCCTGCTGTCCACCAATCTTTAATGAACTTGCGTGCCGCTTCATAAACCGTGTTTTTATCAAGTGTTGAGTATTGCTCGTGTATCCAATTATAGAGATAATCAAAAAACTCCATACGTAGCTCTTCTTCTTCTCTTGCAGAGCGGGCACTGATACTTTGCATGGATTCTCCGTAATAGCCGAATATCCCAAAACGCCCGCCTAACAAATAAGCTTCAATCGCAAAATCAATACAGCCTTCAGTAATAATATCTCGTTCATCATGTAAAAATGGAAATAATGGTCCCAAACAATCCTTAACAGACTGGATAATTTGTCTCAGAGAGAGTTCTTTGAGCAAGTTCTTTTCTAATTCAAAATCCTTTTGGCGTTTCACATCCATAAAAGACAGTACTTCTGTCATATAAATTCACTCTCCTTTTACCGATTATTTTGAGGTTTGGATGATGAAACAATGCCCGAATTCGGTTGGAAATTCGCCCAAATGAAGGTGTAAAATCGATAAAAAATCAGCTTTCTGCAGGGTCAGGAACAAATGTTCTGTAATTAGTTATGAAAAAAGCAGCCCCTCTAACAGGTCGCTGCTTTTCATACTTTCACGCTTCTTGTTGCAGAATATGTATGGATATATTGGTCTAATACAAACCCGCCTTTATCTTCATAAAAACCAGTAACGATAAAACCGGCATCAATTTGGCCTTTGATTTGGTCTTCTAAGGAATGGCCGAATTCCAGAGCCTCATTATTTTCGATCAGTTTTT
This sequence comes from Bacillus sp. AMCV2, assembly GCF_056033925.1. Lineage (NCBI taxonomy): Bacteria > Bacillati > Bacillota > Bacilli > Caryophanales > Bacillaceae > Bacillus > Bacillus sp. AMCV2. Next base: position 155,191 of record NZ_JBVYIB010000002.1, on the reverse strand, counting down.
TCACTTTATGTTTCGGAAGATCTTCTGGGTCAGCATATGGAATGGAGTGTTTTACTTTTAAAACACCTTGCTGTTCTAATTCTGTATCAAACAGAAATACAACAGGATTGACAAAACCCGAGATTAGAACACCGTTCCTTTTCAACACACGGTGCGCTTCCTTCCATACCGGGAGGACATTCTCAACAAAAACATTGGCAACAGGATGTACAATGACATCAAATGATTCATCATTAAATACACTTAAATCGTCCATGCTTCCTTTGACAGTGTGTATCGTAAGACCATCTCGCTGAGCAATCATTCTATCCTGATTCAGCTGTTTTTCTGAGTTATCTAATACAGTGACATCCGCGCCTGCGGCTGCCAAAACTGGACCCTGCTGGCCGCCGCCTGATGCTAAACAGAGTACTTTCAGACCTTTGACAGGCGGAAACCAATCCTTCGGTACATCTTTCATTGGTGTTACCCTTATATCCCAATTGCCTTTTTTTGCTTGTTCGATAACCTGCTGCTCAACAGCAACAGTCCATTCATTGCCTGTTTCTACTTTTTTATCCCAGGCTTTGCTATTATGAGCTACTAACGCATTCATGAATCTTCTCCTTACTTTAATGTATAGAGTATAACAAATATTTCTAGATTGATATCGCTTTCCCTTTGCATATTTAGAAAAAAGTTCATAAAAACGCAAAAAAATCACAAAGGAGATATGTGATTTATATCATCAGATTTACACTTACTTCGTTACATAGTGCCATTAGCAATGAGAGCCCTTGTTTCTCCGGGTTAAGAATCAGCAGTGAACTTTAACGGATGAGATACAGTGGTTAGATGGAGCTGGGCTGATCACATAACGATAATAAACATTGACCGAACTTCCAATTAAATAAAAATGAAAGCTATCATGATTATTACAGTGAGACCGTTTATAAACAAACAATTTGCTTAACCCCGTCAAGCGTCCATTCAGTTGTTATTTTTATGCGGAGCTGCCAGGTTTTATTGAAAGAAAAAAGCTCCCAACCCAAGGTCGAGAGCTTTTTGAAAACGTAAAATTAACGTTTTGAGAACTGAGGTGCACGACGAGCGCCTTTAAGACCGTATTTTTTACGTTCTTTCATACGAGCGTCACGAGTCAGAAGACCTGCACGTTTAAGAGTTGTACGGTATTCTGGATCTGCTTCAAGCAAAGCACGAGCGATACCGTGACGGATTGCTCCAGCTTGACCAGATAAGCCGCCTCCATGTACGTTTACTAAAACGTCATAAGTGCCAGCTGTTTCAGTCAAAGTTAATGGTTGTTTGATATCTTCGATTAAAGCTGCAGATGGGATATGTTCGCTGATTTCACGATTATTAACGACGATACGGCCTTCTCCTGGAACTAAACGCACACGCGCTACAGAGCTTTTACGACGGCCAGTACCGTAATATTGAACCTGTGCCAAATTGGTAACCTCCTTTTTAATTAACCGCGAAGTTCGTAAACTTCAGGTTTTTGTGCTTCGTGTGGATGCTCAGAACCACGGTATACGTTCAATTTTTTGAACATTTGACGACCTAGAGAACCTTTTGGAAGCATGCCTTTGATAGCAAGCTCAAGCATTTTCTCAGGGTAGTTTGTACGCATTTCAAGAGCAGTTCTTGATTTTAATCCGCCTGGATGTTGAGTGTGACGGTAGTAGATTTTGTCAGTTAACTTTTTACCAGTTAACTCGATTTTTTCAGCGTTGATGATGATCACATGATCTCCAGTATCAACGTGTGGTGTGTAAGTTGGTTTGTGTTTTCCGCGAAGGATAGCTGCAACTTCTGAAGAAAGACGACCTAAAGTCTTGCCAGCAGCATCAACAACTAACCACTTGCGTTCAATAGTACTTGCGTTAGCCATAGGTGTTGTACGCATTGAATTTCCCTCCTAAATGATCTGTCATTTTCAATAAACTTCGATTACGTTCTATTTCACAACACAATAAGTTCCGGGGCTTATCGTGGGGTTGAAATACATACCATATGATATCTTATAACTTTATGCAGACTCTGTCAAGAAAATATTATACACCTGGTTTAGTTGTCATAGTAAACGTTCCATAAATATAGTCCGTGCCCCGGCGCTGTGCGCCCTGCTGCTTCGCGATCCTTCGCTTCCAGCATGGATTTCACCTCATCAGGAGAAATTTTTCCAATACCTGCATCAAGCAAAGTACCCGCAATAATTCTGACCATATTATATAAGAAACCGCTGCCTGTGATCCGCATTTGCAGGCCGTCAGCCGTCTCAGTCCAATCAAGTTCGTAAATCGTTCTTACCTTGTCCTGCACTTCTGTTTTAGCCGCACAAAAGCTCGTAAAATCATGTGTCCCTATAAGATGCTTTGCCGCTTCTCTCATGTCCTGCACATTAAGGCGATATGAAAAATGGTAAGCGTAATGCCGTTTAAATACGTCCGGGTGTTTCTCCGTGTATACAAAGTAGCGATATTCTTTTTTGACTGCGCTAAATCGTGCATGGAACCCATCATCCGCAATTTCTGCCTGTTTGACTGCGATATCGTCCGGAAGCAGTGCATTTAAGGCATGTGGCCATCTCTCAGCCGGGATAGACAGCGGAGTGTCAAAATGAATCACCTGTCCGGCTGCGTGAACCCCGCTGTCTGTTCTTCCAGACGAAACGACCGGAATTCTGTCTTTTGACTTATGCAGGACAGCCAAAGCCTTCTCCAGTTCATCCTGAACCGTTCTTTTGCCCGGCTGAACCTGATAACCGTTAAACAAATGTCCGTCATAAGAAATCGTACATTTCAGTCTCATACAGCACCTCTAAACCCTTAAGAAAAATAACAAAGCAGCTAATACAATTAAGCTGACAATGACAGAAGTGTCTTTTCCTGTCCATACAAGCTTTCTATATTTCGTACGTCCTTCTCCGCCTTGATAGCCTCTTGCTTCCATTGCAACCGCAAGCTCTTCGGCGCGTTTAAATGCGCTGACGAAGAGCGGGACAAGAAGCGGGACAATAGCCTTCACTCTATCTTTGACAGGCCCGCTTGTAAAATCAACGCCTCGCGCCATCTGAGCCTTCATGATCTTATCTGTCTCCTCCATCAGTGTCGGAATAAACCGTAAAGAAATTGACATCATAAGAGCCAGCTCATGAACAGGAAGCTTTAATTTTTTCAATGGGTTCAGCAGCTGCTCCATTCCATCGGTAATCTCAATCGGTGTGGTCGTAAGCGTTAATAAGGTTGTGATTAAAATCAAATAGACGAATCTAAGAGAAATGAATATCCCCTGAACCAGACCGCCCTCATAGACTTTGAAAAAACCTATTTGAAAGATAATCGGTCCTTCATGTGTCATAAGGATGTGAAGAAGGAACGTAAAAAGGACAATCCAGATGATTGGCTTCAGCCCTTTCATTAAAAAAGAGAAAGGAACTCTTGTTAAAGAAACGACGCCAATTGTAAATAAACCAAGCAACGCATATGTCTGAACATTATTGGCTAAGAATACGATGCAGACAAATAAAAAGATCGTGATCAGTTTTGTTCTGGGGTCAAGCCGGTGCACAAGTGAAGTACCCGGTACATACTTGCCGATAATCATGCTGTCCATCATAAAGTCTTCTCCCCCTGAAAAAGAGCACGGATTTCAGCAGCGGCATCTTCGATTGTGAGCATAGGCTCATTAAATCTCACACCCAGTGCAGCTTCAAGGTGTCTTTGGAATTTTATTGTTTCAGGAAGATCCAGCCCCCAGCCGGCCATCTCTTCACCCTTTAAAAACAGATCACGCGGACTGCCTGATGCTTGTATCGTTCCTTTATGCATAACAATCATTTCATCAGCGTATGCAGCTGCATCCTCCATGCTGTGTGTCACAAGGATCGTCGTCAGGTTCCCGCGTTGATGAAGCTCATAAAACATGTCCATAATCTCTTTTCGCCCTCTTGGGTCCAATCCTGCAGTCGGTTCATCCAGAACAAGCACTTCAGGGTCCATTGCTAGTACGCCGGCAATTGCAACTCTGCGCATTTGTCCCCCGCTTAATTCAAAGGGTGACCTGTCCAAAAGCTCTTCTGATAAACCTACAAGCTGCAGCATCTCTCTCGCTTTTTGTTCAGCATCTTCTTTTTTAACACCAAAGTTCATCGGTCCGAATGAAATATCTTTAAGAACTGTTTCTTCGAATAATTGATGCTCAGGAAATTGGAAAACGATTCCGACTTTTTTACGAAGTTTTTTCAGATCTTTATTCTTTTTCCCTGCCTGAATGACAGTGCTGCCTAGTGATATCTGTCCCTTCGTCGGCTTCAGGAGACCATTTAGGTGCTGAAGAAGAGTGGACTTGCCAGAGCCTGTATGCCCGATAACGGCTACGTAGCTTCCTTCTTTAATCGATGCATTGATATCATATAGTGCTAGGCGCTCAAACGGCGTCTTCATTTGATAGCGATGCTCTACATCTTTGATTGTAATGTCCACAGCTCTTTCACCAGCCCTTCCTGAGTCAAATGGTTTTCTTCCAAAGCCAGTCCATTTTCTCTTAAAAGCTGGCTAAGCTGGAATGAGAAGGGTAAATCAAGCCCAATTCGAACAAGTTCTTTATTCAATTTAAAAATCTCTTCAGGCGGCCCTTCAGCATATTTTTTACCGCCATTCATGACAATGATCCTATCTGCTTTTGCTGCCTCATCCAGATCATGTGTAATGGATATGACAGTCGCCATGCCCTGCTCTTTTAAATGTCTTACCGTTTCAAGCACTTCTTCTCGCCCGATCGGATCAAGCATGGATGTTGCTTCATCTAAGATAATAATATCAGGACGTGCGGCAATAACCCCCGCAATCGCAACTCTCTGCTTTTGGCCTCCGGAGAGATGGTGCGGCTCTTGATCGAGAAAATCTTGCATATTCACCTGTTTTACTGCCCAGTCTACTCTCTCAATCATTTCTTCCCGCGGTACACCATTGTTTTCTAAACCAAAAGCCACATCATCGCGAACAGTCGTTCCGACAAATTGGTTATCCGGATTTTGAAAGACCATACCTATCTTCTTACGCACTTCCCAAACAGATTCCTCTGTCAATTGAATCCCGGCAACCTCAATGTCGCCTGATTCAGGAAGAATTAAACCATTCAATGCCCGGGCCAGTGTTGATTTCCCTGAACCGTTATGACCTACGATTGCAAGCCATTCACCCTCATACACCTGCAGGGAGACGCCGTCTAGTGCTCGTCTTTCTGCGTCCTTCCGATATCGAAATACGATATCCTCTACCGATATCAACTGATTTTGATTCATGGAAAACCGGCCTCCTCTCAGCTAATGCTCTGCTTTTCTCTCTATTAAAAGTTGCAGTATCTAAAAAAAGGGCATAGATCCAGTTAGAAACTGTCCCGCCCTTCTTTAGATACACAAAAATATGTGATTAAACCAATTCGATAATTGCCATTGGTGCTCCGTCACCACGGCGAGGACCAAGCTTCATAATACGTGTGTATCCGCCTTGGCGCTCCTCGTAACGAGTTGCAATGTCAGAGAATAATTTTTGAAGTGCATCTTGGTTATTTTCTTCGTTTGCAACCTCGTTGCGGATGTATGCAGCAGCTTGACGGCGAGCGTGAAGATCACCGCGTTTGCCAAGCGTGATCATTTTTTCAACTACAGAGCGAAGTTCTTTCGCACGTGTTTCAGTTGTTTCGATTCTTTCGTTGATGATCAAATCAGTTGTAAGATCACGAAGCATAGCTTTACGCTGTGCACTCGTACGTCCTAGTTTTCTGTATGACATGTGATGTCCCCTCCTTTATTGGAATGCTGTTTCTGAATAAAAAACACACGAAAATCCTAGTTCACAAGGGAAACTAGTCAATCGTCTTTGCGAAGTCCGAGTCCAAGTTCTTCTAGTTTCGCTTTCACTTCTTCAAGTGATTTGCGTCCTAGATTTCGAACTTTCATCATATCTTCTTCCGTCTTGTTCGCAAGCTCTTGAACCGTGTTAATACCCGCACGCTTTAAGCAGTTGTAAGAACGAACAGAAAGATCCAATTCTTCAATTGTCATTTCAAGAACTTTCTCTTTTTGATCTTCTTCTTTTTCAACCATGATTTCAGCATGTTGAGCTTCGTCAGTTAAACCAACGAATATATTAAGGTGTTCAGTTAAAATCTTTGAACCAAGCGCAATTGCTTCTTTCGGTCCAGTGCTTCCATCAGTCCAAACATCAAGTGTAAGTTTATCATAGTTTGCAACTTGGCCTACACGAGTGTTCTCTACCTGATAAGATACACGAGAAACTGGCGTATAGATAGAATCGATCGGAATCACGCCGATTGGCTGATCGTCTCTCTTGTTTGCGTCAGCAGGCGTATACCCACGTCCTCTTTGAGCAGTAAGGCGAACTCGGAAACTCGCATTCTCACCAAGAGTCGCGATATGAAGATCAGGATTTAAGATCTCTACATCACTATCGTGTGTAATATCAGCTGCCGTTACAGTTCCTTCACCCTGTACATCAATTTCTAGCGTCTTCTCTTCATCAGAGTAGATTTTCAATGCAAGCTTTTTAATGTGTAAGATAATCGTTGTAACATCTTCCACAACGCCTTCAATTGTCGAGAATTCGTGCAGTACACCATCTATCTGGATTGATGTTACAGCGGCACCAGGGAGTGAGGATAAGAGGATACGACGTAAGGAGTTACCCAGAGTTGTACCATATCCACGCTCAAGTGGCTCTACGACAAACTTACCAAATTTGGCATCGTCGCTGATTTCAACCGTTTCGATTTTTGGTTTTTCAATCTCGATCATTACTTAAAACCCTCCTTCAAAACGTCGAAACCTCGAATAGAATCATATGAGATTCCATCCGAAATTCCCCATTGTTTAGTCCCGTATGTGCTCAGGCAACGAGTCGGTGCATTCGTTTCATAAATAACTGTATCATAACCCATTATTGACAGGGACACAAAATCTATACAAACAAATTACACGCGGCGACGTTTTGGTGGACGGCATCCGTTATGAGGAACAGGAGTTACGTCTCTGATAGCAGTGACTTCTAGTCCAGCAGCTTGAAGTGCACGGATTGCAGCTTCACGGCCTGAACCAGGTCCTTTAACAGTAACCTCTAGAGTTTTAAGACCATGTTCGATTGAACCTTTAGCAGCTGTTTCTGCAGCCATTTGCGCAGCAAAAGGAGTAGATTTACGAGAACCTCTGAATCCTAAAGCTCCGGCACTAGACCAAGAAATAGCATTACCATGAGTGTCAGTGATCGTAACGATCGTGTTATTGAAAGTTGAACGAATATGAGCAATTCCAGACTCAATATTCTTTTTCACGCGACGTTTACGCGTGTTAGATTTACGAGCAGCAGCCATTGTTTAAGAACCTCCCTTACTTATTTTTTCTTGTTAGCTACAGTACGACGCGGACCTTTACGAGTACGCGCGTTGTTTTTAGAGTTTTGTCCGCGAACAGGTAATCCTCTGCGATGACGGATTCCGCGGTAGCTTCCGATTTCGATCAGACGTTTGATATTAAGAGAAACTTCACGGCGAAGGTCACCTTCTACTTTCAGTTTGTCAATAATATCACGGATTTTACCAAGTTCTTCTTCAGTAAGATCGCGCACACGAGTATCTTCTGAAACTCCAGCTTCTTTTAAAACTTGCTGAGCCGTTGTGCGGCCAATTCCGAAGATGTATGTTAAAGAAATAACAACACGTTTGTCACGTGGGATATCTACACCAGCAATACGAGCCATTCTCTGGGCACCTCCTTATAAATTATCCTTGTTTTTGTTTATGCTTTGGATTTTCACAGATCACCATTACTTTTCCTTTTCTGCGAATAACTTTACATTTTTCGCAGATTGGTTTAACTGATGGTCTCACTTTCATGTGTTTCCAACCTCCTTCAGTTTCCGGAGTGCTTTATTTGTAACGGTACGTAATCCTGCCACGAGTTAAGTCATATGGAGATAATTCTACCGTAACTTTGTCTCCAGGTAAAATGCGAATGAAGTGCATGCGGATTTTACCAGATACATGAGCCAAAACAGTGTGGCCATTTTCAAGTTCAACTTTGAACATCGCGTTTGGCAGTGTTTCGACTATAGTACCTTCCACTTCAATTACATCGTCTTTCGCCATTCAAGTGTTCTCCCTTCTTCAAATCAGTAACTTGCTTTCTGACAAATTTCAAAAGAAGTTTGTCACACGCCCTGTTTCGTTTATACTGTTCTGAACTTCCGGAGATACGCAATCATAAAGGGTTAAATGATTGATATTCTTTTTCTTAGGAGAATGAAATGTACGCTTTTCTCCGTCTGCTGTTAGTACATTGATGATGGTTAAAATTCCAACGACAAGCAGCAAGATGAATTCGGTCTTGCCAATGTTCCCCCAAGCTTTCTGCCCTATCAAGCTTGAAAAACATCTGTCTTCGGAATTATTTTCATCATCTAGACTCTCGTCAGTATATCAAAACCCGTTTCCGTAATCGCAATCGTATGTTCAAAATGAGCACACTTTTTCCCATCTACCGTAACAACCGTCCAGTTATCAGCCAATGTTTTCACGTAGCGGCTGCCAGCGTTCACCATAGGTTCAATAGCGAGAACCATGCCAGGTTTAAGCCGTGGTCCTTTGTTGGGCGGACCGTAATGAGGAATTTGCGGGTCCTCATGCAAGTCTTGACCAACACCATGTCCGACATACTCCCTAACAACTGAAAACTGCTCATTTTCGACATACGTTTGTATTGCGTGGGAAATATTCGACAAACGTTCACCTGGTTTTGCTTCCTGCAAGCCTTTATATAAAGACTCCTCTGTCACTTCCAGAAGTTTTTTGTCATCATCGCTGATGTTTCCTACCGGATATGTCCATGCAGAGTCACCATGATAACCATTTAATTTAGCACCGATATCAATACTGATGATGTCACCGTCCTTCAGCACCCTGCTGCCAGGTATGCCGTGAACCAGTTCTTCATTAACTGATACGCAAATGCTCCCGCGAAACCCATTATACCCCTTAAAAGATGGGATTGCACCCTGCTTCTTAATAAAACGTTCGGCAATTTGATCCAATTCTTTTGTCGAGATTCCTGGTTTAATGTGCCTTTTTAACTCTTCATGAGTTAAAGCCACGATTCGCCCTGCTTCCCGCATGATACCAAGTTCACGTGGGGTTTTACAGATAATCATTTTTTTAATCCTCCAAGAAGATCCTTCACATCTGCATAAACGTCTTGAATGTCCTGTTGGCCATTCACGTTTGCAAGATAACCTTTCTCTGAATAGAAATCGAGTAAAGGCTGAGTTTGCTTCATGTTTACCTCAAGCCGTTTAGAGACGGTTTCCTCATTATCATCTGCCCGTTGATAGAGTTCGCCTCCGTCTTTATCACAAATACCCGGCGTTTTCGGCGGATTAAAGACTAAATGATAGGTTGTGCCGCAAACACTGCAAATTCTGCGTCCAGTCAGACGTTCCATAAGAGCGTCTTTGTCGACTTCAATGTTAATGACATAATCAATCGGCTTGCCGTATTCCTCAAGAATTTCTTCAAGAGCTTCGGCTTGAGCGACTGTTCGCGGAAATCCGTCCAGAAGAAAACCTCTTTCACAATCATCTTTGCCAAGTCTCTCTTTTACAATTCCGATTGTGACTTCGTCAGGTACGAGCTCTCCCTTATCAATATAAGATTTTGCTTCGAGTCCGAGTGGTGTTTCTTCTTTCATAGCAGCACGGAACATATCTCCTGTTGAGATATGAGGAATCCCATAATCCTCAACAATTCGTTCGCCCTGTGTGCCTTTACCGGCACCAGGAAGCCCCATTAAGACTAAGTTCATTCGGATTTCCCCCGTCCTCTCTTTATTAAGAGGGAATGGATAAATCCATTTCCTCTAGTTTTTCATAAATCCACGGTAGTTTCGTTTCACCAACTGGCTTTCTAGTTGTTTCATTGTCTCCAAGGCTACCCCGACAACAATTAACAAAGATGTTCCGCCAATTTGTGCACTTTGAGGCAATCCAGCGAATTGAATGAAAAAGATAGGAAGAATGGAAATCACGGCTAAGAATATAGAACCCACAAACGTAAGTCGATACAAAATGCTCGTAATTCTATCTTGAGTCATTTTCCCTGGACGAACCCCCGGGATATAGCCACCCTGTTTTTTAAGGTTATCAGCCATTTGTTCAGGGTTTACCTGTACAAAAGCATAAAAGTACGTAAAGGCAATAATCAACGCAACATATATCGCCATACCCACCGGATGCGTATTATCAAAGTTGTTTTGAATCCACTTTGTCACATCGTTTGTTCCAAAGAATGACGCGATCGTCCGCGGCGTTATCAAAAACGCAACCGCAAAGATTACCGGAATAACCCCTGCAGGATTCACTTTCAATGGAAGGTGTGTAGACTGACCTCCGCCAGCAGGTGAACGACCTGTGCCTTTAGCATATTGAATCGCAATTTTCCGTACGGCTTGCTGAATGAAAATAACTCCAACAATAACTGCTAAAATCGCAATCACAAGAAGTGCGATTTTCACAATATGAATAAACAACTGATCGTTGCTACCGACAAATTGAGTCTCATATATTTGCCCAATTGTTTTTGGAATACTAGACACAATCCCCGCGAAGATAATGATCGATATTCCGTTGCCTACTCCATGAGAAGTAATTTGTTCCCCAAGCCACATTAAAAAGGCAGTTCCGCCAGTGAGCACTAAAGCAATGATAAGATATGTCGATACACCGGATTTTTCGATCAGCATACCGTTTGCCAGATTGTTGAATCCATATGACATACCTAACGCTTGGATGAAACCAAGCACAATCGTAAAGTACCTTGTGAACTGAGCTAATTTACGGCGGCCAACTTCACCTTGCTTAGACCACTCGGTAAACTTCGGTACAACATCCATCTGAAGCAGCTGAATGATGATCGAAGCCGTGATATAAGGAGTAATTCCCATTGCGAAAATGGAAAATTGGTAAAGCGCACCGCCGCCAAATGTATTAAGGAGATCAAAAACACCCATTTGAGACTGCGCCTGTAACGCTTCAGCGTTAACATAAGGCACAGGAATAAACGCACCTATGCGAAAGACGATAAGCATGAGTAAAGTGAATATGATTTTATTCCTGATATCACTCACACGCATAAAGTTGGAGATTGTTTTAAACAAGTTAGATCACCTCAGCTGTACCGCCAGCAGCTTCAACAGCTTCTTTCGCAGAAGCAGAGAATTTATTGGCTTTTACAGTTAATTTTTTCTCTAATTTACCGTTGCCAAGAATCTTTACTCCTGCATTAAGTTTGCTAATAACACCAGTCTCTAGAAGAAGTTCAGGAGTGACTTCCGTTCCTTCTGCAAAACCGTTCAATTTGTCTAGGTTGACTACAGCGTATTCCTTGCGGTTGATGTTAGTGAAACCGCGTTTAGGAAGACGTTGGAATAAAGGCATTTGTCCCCCCTCGAATCCAGGGCGTACACCGCCGCCAGAACGAGCGTTTTGACCTTTGTGACCTTTACCAGCTGTTTTACCGTTGCCAGAACCAATACCACGACCTACGCGATTACGCGTTTTGCGTGAACCTTCTGAAGGTTTTAATTCATGAAGTTTCATTAGGACACCTCCTTATCCGATCAAATATTTTTATTGTTCTTTAACAGAAACTAAATGAGATACTTTATTAATCATACCACGGATCGCAGCGTTGTCTTCATGAACAACAGTTTGGTTTGTTTTCTTTAAACCAAGTGTTCTTACAGTAACGCGTTGGTCTTCCGGGCGACCGATTACACTTCGTTTGAGGGTAATTTCTAATTTAGCCATTAATGTTCCCTCCTTATCCTAACAGTTCTTCTACAGATTTTCCACGAAGCTTCGCAACGTCTTCAGCACGTTTAAGTTCACTTAAACCTTGAAGTGTTGCACGAATCATGTTGATCGGTGTGTTAGAACCTAAAGACTTAGAAAGGATATCAGCTACACCAGCTAGCTCAAGTACCGCACGTACAGGGCCTCCAGCGATAACTCCAGTACCTTCAGAAGCAGGTTTTAACAAGATGTTACCTGCACCGAAACGTCCGATGATTTCGTGTGGAATTGTAGTTCCAACCATTGGTACTTCAATCAAATTCTTTTTCGCATCTTCAACAGCTTTGCGGATCGCTTCTGGTACTTCTTGTGCTTTACCAGTACCGAATCCTACGTGTCCGTTTTTGTCACCGACAACGACTAGAGCTGCGAAGCGGAAACGACGACCACCTTTAACAACTTTCGCTACGCGGTTAACCGTAACTAAGCGTTCTTCTAACTCTAATTTGCTTGGGTCAATACGACGCATAATCATGTGTCCCTCCTTCTTTTATTAAAATTTAAGTCCAGCTTCACGAGCGGCATCAGCCAAAGCTTTTACACGTCCATGGTATAAGTATCCGCCACGGTCAAATACTACGTCAGAAATGCCTTTTTCAGCAGCGCGTTTTGCAACTAATTCTCCAACTTTAGTAGCAGCAGAAGTATCTCCAGTGCTTTCAACGTTCAAGTCTTTATCGAGAGTAGATGCACTAGCAAGTGTTACACCATTTACATCATCGATGATTTGAGCGTAAATGTGCTTGTTAGAACGGAAAACGTTCAGGCGCGGTCTTTCAGCAGTACCGGAAAGTTTAGCGCGAACACGAGCGTGTCTTTTAAGACGAGCAGCATTTTTGCTAGTTTTCGTAATCATCTAGGTCACTCCTTTCTTCACTTTAAGCGATCTTACTTAGCAGATTTACCTTCTTTACGGCGAACAACTTCACCTTCGTAGCGGATTCCTTTACCTTTGTAAGGCTCTGGAGAACGTACAGCGCGGATGTTAGCAGCAATAGCTCCTACGCGTTCTTTGTCTGTACCTTTTACAACTACTTTTGTTTGAGAAGGAACTTCGATTTCGATGCCTTCTTCAGGAACGATCTCAACAGGATGAGAGTATCCAACGTTTAAAACAAGTTTATTTCCGGATTTAGAAGCACGGTAACCGACACCGACTAATTCCAAACCTCTTTCAAATCCTTTAGATACACCTTCAACCATGTTGCCAAGCAGACTGCGAGTCGTACCATGCAGGGCACGGTGCTCTTTTTGATCAGAAGGACGAGCGACTGTAAGCACATTGTCCTCTACTTTAATCTCCATATCAGGGTGAAACGTACGAGTTAATTCTCCTTTTGGTCCTTTCACAGCTACAGTGTTGTTATCATTTAACGTTACTGTAACATCAGAAGGAATCTCAAGTAGCTTCTTACCTACACGAGACATACCAAACACCTCCATTCATGTTAAACTTCTTACCAAACGTATGCTAGAACTTCTCCACCAGCTTGTTTTGCACGGGCTTCTTTGTCCGTTAAAACACCTTGTGATGTAGAAATAATCGCGATTCCAAGACCGTTAAGTACGCGAGGTACTTCATTAGATTTAGCATAAACACGCAAACCAGGCTTGCTGATTCTTTTAAGACCAGTGATAACGCGCTCGTTGTTTTGTCCGTATTTCAAGAAAACGCGGATGATACCTTGTTTGCTGTCTTCTACGAACTCAACGTCACGAATGAAACCTTCACGCTTTAAAATTTCAGCAATTTCTCTTTTCAATTTAGAAGCAGGAATTTCAAGCTTCTCATGACGTACCATGTTTGCATTGCGAATACGAGTTAGCATATCTGCAATTGGATCTGTCATAACCATTATATAATTACCTCCTTCCCTTTCTTGGGGATTACCAGCTGGCTTTTTTCACGCCAGGAATTTGTCCTTTATATGCAAGCTCACGGAAACAAATACGGCAAAGTTTAAATTTACGAATGACTGAATGCGGACGTCCGCAGCGTTCACAGCGTGTGTACTCTTGTACTTTAAACTTTGGTGTACGTTGTTGTTTCGCAATCATAGACTTTTTAGCCACGATTTCGCCTCCCTTTCATTGATTATTTCTGGAACGGCATACCTACTTGAGTTAATAGCTCACGAGCTTCTTCGTCAGTATTAGCAGTTGTTACGATAACGATGTCCATTCCGCGAACCTTTGTTACTTTATCGTAGTCAATTTCAGGGAAGATTAACTGTTCTTTGATACCAAGTGTGTAGTTACCGCGACCGTCGAAAGATTTTTTAGAAACCCCGCGGAAGTCACGTACACGCGGTAAAGATACAGAAATAAGTTTATCAAGGAAATCATACATGCGCTCTCCGCGAAGAGTTACTTTCGCACCGATAGGCATTCCCTCACGAAGACGGAATCCAGCAATTGATTTCTTCGCACGAGTAACGACAGGTTTTTGACCTGCGATAAACGTTAATTCTTCAACAGCACTGTCGATTGCTTTGGCGTTTTGAACAGCGTCACCAACACCCATGTTGATTACGATTTTTTCGATTTTAGGCACTTGCATGACTGAATCATAGTTGAACTTAGTCATTAAAGCAGGTGCAATTTCTTTATTGTACTTTTCTTTAAGGCGGTTCATGAGATAGACCTCCCTTCCTTTTAATACTATTTATCTAGAACTTGCCCAGATTTTTTTGCTACACGAACTTTTTTGCCATCTTCCACTTTGTATCCTACGCGAGTCACTTCACCTGTTTTAGGATCGAGCGGCATAACGTTTGATACATGAATTGGCGCCTCTTGATTAGAAATACCGCCTTGAGGGTTAGCTTGAGTTGGTTTAGAGTGTTTCTTTACCATGTTAACACCTTCAACTAAAACGCGGTCCTTTTTAGGGAAAGCAGCAAGGATTGTTCCTTGTTTGCCTTTATCTTTACCAGAGATAACCATAACTTTATCGCCTTTTTTTACATGCATCCTGATCGCACCTCCTTGAGTAAGGCATTTATTTCATTAGATAACTTCTGGAGCTAGAGAAACAATTTTCATAAAGTTGTTTTCACGCAATTCACGAGCAACTGGTCCGAAGATACGAGTTCCGCGTGGGCTCTTGTCGTCACGGATGATAACACATGCATTCTCATCGAAGCTGATGTATGAACCGTCACTTCTGCGCGCTCCGCTTTTAGTGCGAACGATAACAGCTTTTACGACTTCACCTTTTTTGACAACGCCTCCTGGTGTTGCTTGTTTAACCGTGCAAACAATTACATCACCAATGTTAGCTGTTTTGCGTCCAGAACCACCAAGAACTTTAATAGTAAGTACTTCACGTGCGCCAGAGTTGTCAGCTACTTTTAAACGAGTCTCTTGTTGAATCATTATTTGTTACCTCCCTTCGGAAAAAGAATTCCGAACTTTATTAGATAATAACAGCTTCTTCGACAACTTCAACTAGACGGAAACGCTTAGTTGCAGACAATGGACGAGTTTCCATGATCTTAACGATGTCACCGATTTTAGCTTGATTATTTTCATCATGTGCTTTGAATTTTTTTGAGTATTTTACGCGTTTACCGTAAAGTGTATGTTTTTTGTATGTCTCAACAACAACAGTAATGGTTTTATCCATTTTGTCAGAAACAACACGGCCTTGGTAAACTTTGCGTTGGTTACGTTCGCTCATGCTCACGACCTCCCCTCAGTGATTATTTATTAGCAGCAATTTCTCTTTCACGAATCACAGTTTTCATGCGCGCGATAGCTTTGCGCACTTCACGAATGCGAGCAGTATTTTCAAGTTGTCCTGTCGCTAATTGAAAGCGAAGATTGAAAAGTTCTTCTTTAAGAGACTTTACTTTTTGTTCAATTTCAGCAGTGGTAAGGTCACGAATTTCATTAGCTTTCATTTGATTCACCACCAATTTCTTCACGTTTTACGAACTTCGTTTTAATTGGCAATTTGTGAGATGCAAGGCGAAGCGCTTCACGAGCAACCTCTTCAGACACACCAGAAATTTCAAATAAAACTTTGCCCGGTTTTACAACAGCTACCCAACCTTCAGGAGCCCCTTTACCGGATCCCATACGTACCTCAAGTGGTTTAGCAGTGTAAGGTTTAGAAGGGAAAATTTTGATCCAAACTTTACCGCCACGTTTCATGTAACGAGTCATCGCAATACGTGCAGCTTCGATTTGACGGTTAGTAATCCAAGAAGCTTCAAGAGCTTGGATACCGAATTCACCGAAATGTACTTCAGTACCGCCTTTCGCACGGCCACGCATTTTTCCGCGATGCTCTCTGCGATATTTAACGCGTTTTGGTAATAACATATTATTTTCCTCCTTCCTCAGTTTTCTTCTTAGTAGGAAGAACCTCTCCACGATAGATCCAGACTTTCACACCAAGCTTACCGTAAGTAGTGTCAGCTTCAGATGTTGCATAGTCAATGTCCGCACGTAATGTGTGCAATGGAACAGTTCCTTCACTGTAGTATTCAGAACGAGCGATATCTGCACCGCCAAGACGACCAGAAACCATTGTTTTCACACCTTGTGCTCCAGCACGCATAGTACGTTGGATTTGTTGTTTCTGCGCACGGCGGAAAGAAACACGGTTTTCTAATTGACGAGCGATGTTGTCAGCAACTAACTGTGCATCAAGATCTGCTCTTTTGATTTCAAGAATGTTAATGTGTACACGCTTGCCAGTAAGGCTGTTAAGGGCTTTGCGAAGTGCTTCGACTTCAGAACCGCCTTTACCGATAACCATACCAGGCTTAGCTGTGTGGATCGTAATGTTAACGCGGTTTGCTGCACGCTCGATTTCTACTTTAGAAACAGAAGCGTCAGAAAGGCGTTTGCTAATGTATTCACGAATTTTTAAATCTTCGTGCAGGAAGTCAGCGTAATCTTTACCAGCGTACCACTTAGATTCCCAATCACGAATGACTCCGATACGAAGACCGACTGGATTTACCTTTTGACCCACTACTTATCCCTCCTTCTTTTCTGATACAACGATTGTAATGTGGCTCGTACGTTTGTTGATTTGGCTCGCACGTCCCATAGCACGTGGGCGAAATCTTTTTAACGTAGGGCCTTCGTCAACGAATGCTTGAGAAATAACCAGGTTGTTAGCGTCCATTTCATAGTTATGCTCAGCATTTGCAATAGCGGATTTTAATACTTTCTCGATAATTGGAGAAGCAGCTCTTGGTGTAAGGTTCAAGATTGATACTGCCTCACCTACTTGCTTGCCTCGAATCAGGTCCATTACTAGACGTGCTTTACGAGGAGCAATACGGACTGTTCTTGCAACAGCTTTAGCTTGCATTTAAAAGCCTCCTCTCTTAGCGTCTTGTTTTTTTGTCATCACTAGCATGACCTTTGTACGTACGAGTTGGAGCGAATTCACCCAACTTGTGCCCTACCATATCTTCAGAAATGAATACAGGCACGTGTTTACGTCCGTCATAGACTGCGATTGTGTGACCAATAAACTGTGGGAAAATAGTAGAACGACGAGACCAAGTTTTTACGACTTGTTTCTTGTCTGTTTCATTTAATTTCTCGATTTTAGTCATCAAGTGTCCATCGACAAATGGTCCTTTTTTTAAGCTGCGAGCCATTTTGGAACCTCCCTTCGTGATTGCACTACGGTCCGAAAAGAACCGTAGACAACCCCGTTATTTATTTTTACGACGACGTACGATAAATTTATCGGATTTGTTCTTTTTCTTACGAGTCTTGAATCCAAGAGTTGGTTTGCCCCATGGAGACATTGGTGATTTACGTCCGATTGGCGCACGTCCTTCACCACCACCGTGTGGGTGATCGTTAGGGTTCATTACAGAACCACGAACTGTAGGACGGATGCCTTTCCAGCGAGAACGTCCAGCTTTACCAATGTTGATAAGTTCGTGCTGTTCGTTACCTACTTGACCGATAGAAGCACGGCAAGCAGAAAGGATCATGCGAACTTCACCAGAGTTAAGACGTACAAGAACGTATTTACCTTCTTTACCAAGAACCTGAGCAGATGTACCAGCTGAACGTACAAGCTGTCCGCCTTTACCAGGTTTTAATTCAATGTTATGCACAACTGTACCAACAGGGATGTTGATAAGTGGAAGTGCATTACCTACTTTAATGTCAGCTTCAGGACCTGACATGATTTCAGTACCTACTTGAATTCCTTTAGGAGCAAGAATGTAACGTTTTTCTCCGTCTGCATAGTTGATTAGAGCGATGTTAGCTGAACGGTTTGGATCGTATTCAACTGTAGCAACGCGTCCAGGTATACCATCTTTATCGCGTTTGAAGTCGATAACACGGTATTGGCGTTTATGTCCGCCACCTTGGTGACGTACAGTCAATTTACCTTGGTTGTTACGTCCGCCTTTTTTGTGAAGGGGAGCAAGCAAGGATTTTTCCGGCTTGTCAGTCGTGATTTCAGCAAAATCTGAAGTTGTCATGCCACGACGTCCATTAGAGGTCGGTTTATACTTTTTAATCGCCATTTTGAATTTCCCTCCTTCTTTTTACAGATAATTAAGCTTCAAAAATTTCGATTTCTTTGCTGTCTGCAGTAAGTTTTATGATCGCTTTTCTGCGACGGCTAGTCATACCAGTGTAGCGTCCAACACGTTTTGATTTGCCTTTGTAGTTCATGATGTTGACTTTGTCAACTTTCACTCCAAAGATGCTTTCAACCGCGTCTTTCACTTCTGTTTTGTTAGCTCTTACATCAACTTCAAAAGTATATTTTTTTTCAGTCATTAAATCAGCAGAACGTTCAGTAATGACGGGGCGCTTTAGAACATCACGAGGATCTTTCATTATGCAAGCACCTCCTCTACTTTTTCAACCGCTGCTTTTGTAATCAGAAGCTTCTCGTGGTTGACAACGTCTAAAACGTTGATTCCGTTAGCTTCAACAACAGTAACTCCAGGAATGTTACGAGCAGATAATGCTACTGCTTCGTTTGCATCCGCAGTTACGATTAAAGCTTTTTTCTCAACAGATAATCCTTTAAGGATAGCTGCCATTTCTTTTGTTTTAGCCGTATCAAGAGTAAGATCTTCAAGAACGATGATGTTGTTGTCGATCACTTTAGAAGACAATACTGATTTGATTGCCAAGCGGCGAACTTTTTTAGGTAATTTATAAGAATAGCTGCGTGGTGTTGGGCCGAATACGACACCACCTCCGCGCCATTGCGGTGAACGGATTGAACCTTGACGGGCACGTCCAGTACCTTTTTGACGCCATGGTTTACGACCTCCGCCGCGTACTTCAGAACGATTTTTTACTTTGTGAGTTCCTTGACGTAAGGAAGCTCTTTGCATAAGAATAGCGTCGAATACAACACTCTCATTTGGTTCGATACCAAATACAGAAGCGTTTAATTCGATGTCACCAGCAGTAGAACCGTTTTGGTTGTATAATGCTACTTTTGGCATAATCAATTTCCTCCTTTCCTAAGAGAATTATTTAGATTTAACAGCACTTTTAACAGTGATTAAAGATTTCTTCGCACCAGGTACGTTACCTTTGATCAAAAGAAGATTGCGTTCTGCATCAACTTTTACGATTTCAAGGTTTTGAACAGTGATTTGCTCTCCGCCCATACGTCCAGGTAATAATTTACCTTTGAATACACGGTTAGGATCTACAGGTCCCATTGAACCAGGACGACGGTGGTAGCGTGAACCGTGAGACATAGGTCCGCGAGATTGTCCGTGGCGCTTGATCGCACCTTGGAAACCTTTACCTTTAGATACTCCTGTTACATCTACGATTTCTCCAGCAGAGAAAATTTCAACCTTGACTTCCTGACCAACTTCATACGCATCCATTTCCACTCCGCGTAATTCTTTAACGAAGCGCTTAGGAGCAGTTTCCGCTTTTGCAACGTGTCCTTTTTCAGGTTTGTTAGAAAGCTTTTCACGCTTGTCGTCAAAACCAAGCTGGATTGCTTCGTAACCGTCGTTTTCAGCTGTTTTCTTTTGAAGAACAACGTTTGGAGCAGCCTCGATAACAGTTACCGGAATAAGATCACCATTCTCAGCGAATACTTGCGTCATACCAATTTTTCTTCCTAAGATTCCTTTGGTCATTCGTCACACCTCCTATTAAGATCATTCTATATTTTAGAATTAAAGTTTAATTTCGATATCGACACCAGATGGTAAGTCTAATCGCATAAGAGCATCAACAGTTTGTGGTGTTGGGTTCACAATGTCGATTAAACGTTTATGTGTACGCATTTCAAATTGCTCACGAGAATCTTTGTATTTGTGCACCGCACGAAGGATTGTGTAAACTGATTTTTCAGTTGGCAACGGAATCGGACCAGATACGCTGGCACCAGAACGTTTTGCCGTTTCAACAATCTTCTCTGCAGATTGATCAAGGATTCTATGATCATATGCTTTCAAACGAATACGAATTTTTTGTTTTGCCATTATTTTCCCTCCTTTTCGCCTACATCACGTTAGACAGTTCTCCGTGAGAAAAACCTGAACACCTTGCCATGGCAAAGCGGCCGGGTGTGTCAGCAACCTCTCACTTCATCGCAGTCAAAGACCAACATACACCATTATACAGAAAATAGGCGCATGTTGCAAGACTTATTTAAAATATGCATGGTTTGCACACTTTTTTTATTATACAGGGGTTTTTCTTATTTATCAAGGATCTATCATAAATGGTGTCGTGCATGTCGACTTATTGTGTTCGCGAATAATGACGGCTCCTCAATATGCGGGGTGTGAGCTGAGTTCTCAAATTGAAACCAGCGCTTTTCGGGTGCCTCAAGTTTATGATAATACTGTTTCGATATTTCAGCAGGAACAATTAAGTCATGTTTCCCTGAAATGAAAACACACGGTACTTTAATAGAAGGAACTGATGTAAAAGCATTAAACCGGTACAACTCATCAGTTAAATGTTTTTTACTGAAGCGCAATCCATTGAGGAAGCTGTGCATGTTCCGCACTCCATACTCATTGCCAGTAAGCATTTGAAATAATACAGCTAGAGATTGACGATGACGGCGAGTGAATCCTCCCCTGCTTAGCTCGACACAAAACCGATAGATAAGGTGCTGGATATCCTGCTTCCAAGGCGGAGCACCAATGAAACGTGTGAGGAAAGATAATATGCTGGCTTTTTTTGATTCAGAAATTTCACGAATATGTTGATAAGCAGTTGATTCTTCATCGAGAGGGTTAACAACCTGGCTGATTCCATAATACGCGTAAAATAAATCAGGACACTGCTGCAGCACATGAAGCGCCAATATTGACCCCCAAGAATGACCGGCTAGGTAAAGTTTTGATTTTGAAAAATGAGCTAAAAGCCATTGAGTGACTTGGATTGTATCTTTAATGAAGTGATTTATTGTCATAGAGTGATGCGAAATTCGCTTAGAATAAGAAAGCCCCGATCCTCTCTGATCCCAATGAACTACTGTAAAATACTGTTCCAACTCTTTTTGATAATGTCTAACATATCCGATTTGCGGCGTTCCCGGCCCGCCATGTAAAAAAAGCAGCAATGGATTTTTCACGTCAACTCCATTAATCATCAGCATTTGCTTTGTATTTCCAATGCTTAGTTCTTTCATGATTGCGATTGATTTCTTTTCAGGAATCATAAATATTAACCCCTCGAATATGATAGATCCTATTATACAAGAAAAAGATAAGCAAACAAAAAACGAGACCCGCAGGGGTCTCGTTTAAAATCATACTATTACTCAGTGATTGTAGAAACTACGCCTGAACCAACAGTACGTCCGCCTTCACGAATAGAGAAACGAGTTCCTTCTTCGATAGCGATTGTAGAGATAAGTTCAACGTTCATTTCAGTGTTATCTCCAGGCATAACCATTTCTACGCCTTCTGGAAGATGGATGATACCAGTTACGTCAGTTGTACGGAAGTAGAACTGAGGACGGTAGTTAGAGAAGAATGGAGTATGACGTCCACCCTCTTCTTTAGAAAGAACGTAAACTTCAGCTTTGAATTTGCTGTGTGGAGTGATTGTACCTGGTTTAGCAAGTACTTGACCACGTTGGATTTCTTCACGAGATACACCGCGAAGAAGGGCACCAATGTTGTCACCAGCTTCAGCGTAATCAAGAAGCTTACGGAACATTTCAACACCTGTAACAGTTGTTTTCTTGTTCTCTTCTTGAAGACCGATGATTTCAACTTCGTCACCGACTTTAACTTGTCCGCGTTCTACACGGCCAGTAGCAACTGTACCACGACCAGTGATTGAGAATACGTCCTCAACTGGCATCATGAATGGTTTTTCAGTGTCGCGTTCTGGAGTTGGGATGTACTCATCAACCGCATCCATAAGTTCGAAGATTTTAGCTTCCCACTCAGCGTCTCCTTCAAGAGCTTTAAGAGCAGAACCTTTAACAACTGGTACATCATCGCCAGGGAAGTCGTATTCGCTAAGAAGATCGCGAACTTCCATTTCAACTAGTTCAAGAAGCTCTTCGTCGTCTACCATGTCGCATTTGTTTAAGAATACAACGATGTATGGTACACCAACGTTTTTAGAAAGAAGGATGTGCTCACGAGTTTGTGGCATTGGGCCATCAGCAGCAGATACTACAAGGATAGCTCCGTCCATTTGCGCAGCACCAGTGATCATGTTTTTAACATAGTCAGCGTGTCCTGGGCAGTCAACGTGTGCATAGTGACGAGTTTCAGTTTCGTACTCAACGTGTGCAGTAGAGATTGTGATACCGCGCTCGCGTTCTTCTGGAGCACCATCAATTTGATCGTACGCCATAGCTGTACCTTTACCAGATTTCTTATGAAGTACTGTTGTGATAGCAGCAGTTAAAGTTGTTTTACCATGGTCAACGTGTCCAATTGTACCAATATTGGCATGTGATTTGGAACGGTCGAATTTTTCTTTAGCCATTCTAAAATCCTCCTTAAGAGCTTTTAATTAGTAATGTATAGAGTGATAGGAAGTGAAAGAAAGCTTTCACTTCCTCATCTTACAATAGTAGTTATACTTGAGTTAAGCGGCAAAATCAATTATTCGCCTTTATTTTTTTTGATAATTTCTTCTGCGACGCTCTTCGGCACTTCTTCGTAGTGATCCATGTGCATAGTGAACGTACCGCGACCTTGCGTATTAGAACGAAGTGCAGTAGCGTAACCGAACATTTCAGCAAGAGGAACCATAGCGCGAACAACTTGAGCGTTACCGCGTGCTTCCATACCTTCTACGCGTCCGCGACGTGAAGTGATATCACCCATGATATCTCCCATGTATTCTTCTGGAATAACCACTTCTACTTTCATGATTGGTTCAAGAAGAACTGGGTTACATTTGCTGACTGCATTTTTCAATGCCATAGAAGCAGCAACTTTAAATGCCATTTCGTTTGAGTCAACATCATGGTAAGAACCGTCGAAAAGTTTAGCTTTAATGTCGATAAGCGGGAAGCCTGCTAGTACACCATTTTCAAGTGCATCTTCCAGACCTGCTTGAACAGCTGGGATGTATTCACGAGGAACAACCCCACCGACAATCGCATTTTCAAATTCAAAGCCAGCGCCTTCTTCGTTTGGTTCGAATTCGATCCAAACGTGTCCGAACTGACCGCGTCCACCAGACTGACGTACGAATTTACCTTCAACTTTTGCACCGGTACGGAATGTTTCACGGTACGCAACTTGAGGAGCACCAACATTGGCTTCTACTTTAAATTCGCGTTTCATACGGTCAACAATGATATCAAGGTGAAGTTCACCCATACCAGAGATGATCGTTTGGCCAGTTTCTGGGTTTGTTTGAGTACGGAATGTAGGATCTTCTTCAGCAAGTTTCGCTAAAGCGATACCCATTTTATCTTGGTCAGCTTTTGATTTAGGCTCAATAGCAACGTCGATAACTGGTTCTGGGAATTCCATTGACTCAAGGATAACAAGATCCTTCTCATCACATAGAGTATCTCCAGTAGTTGTATCTTTTAGACCTACAGCAGCTGCGATATCCCCTGCGTATACAGTAGAGATTTCTTCACGGCTGTTAGCGTGCATTTGAAGAATACGTCCAACACGCTCACGTTTGCCTTTAGTAGAGTTTTTCACGTATGAACCAGAATCAAGTGTTCCAGAGTACACACGGAAGAACGTCAACTTACCAACGTAAGGGTCAGTCATAACCTTAAATGCTAATGCAGAGAATGGCTCTTCGTCAGAAGAATGACGCTCAATCTCTTCATTTGTATCAGGACGTGTACCTTTGATTGCAGCAACGTCAGTTGGTGCAGGAAGGTAGTCAAGAACAGCATCAAGTACTAGTTGAACACCTTTGTTTTTGAAGGCAGAACCAACAAGAACAGGGTAGAATTCAACATTTAATGTACCTTTACGAATTCCTGCTTTTAACTCGTCAATTGTGATTTCTTCACCCTCAAGGTACTTATCCATAAGCTCTTCATCAAGCTCACATACAGCTTCAATAAGGCTGTTGCGAAGCTCTTCAGCTTGCTCTTTGTACTCTTCAGGGATTTCTTTTGCATCAGAACGAGTTCCGAGGTCATCTTCGTAGAAATACGCAACGTTTTCTACAAGGTCAATGATACCTTCGAAGTTATCTTCAGCACCGATCGGCAATTGAATTGCATGAGCGTTTGCTTGAAGACGGTCTCTTAAAGTTCCTACAGAGTAAAGGAAGTCTGCACCGATTTTGTCCATTTTGTTAACAAAAACGATACGCGGTACTCCATAAGTTGTTGCCTGACGCCAAACAGTTTCTGTTTGAGGCTCAACGCCTGATTGCGCGTCAAGTACAGCAACAGCACCATCAAGTACACGAAGAGAACGTTCAACTTCAACTGTGAAGTCTACGTGTCCTGGAGTATCGATGATGTTTACGCGGTATCCTTTCCACTGAGCAGTTGTCGCAGCGGAAGTGATTGTGATACCACGTTCTTGTTCCTGCTCCATCCAGTCCATTTGTGAAGCTCCTTCATGAGTTTCACCAATTTTGTGGATACGACCAGTATAGAACAAGATACGTTCTGTAGTAGTCGTTTTACCGGCATCGATGTGAGCCATGATACCGATATTACGAGTTTTTTCTAAGGAGAACTCTCTTGCCATTGGGTAATTTCTCCTTCCTTATTAGGAAATTGTGTTTTGTTAATCTATAAATCCTACCAGCGATAGTGAGCAAATGCTTTGTTTGCTTCAGCCATCTTATGAGTGTCTTCACGTTTCTTAACAGCAGCACCAGTGTTGTTAGCTGCGTCAAGGATTTCGTTAGCTAAACGCTCTTCCATCGTTTTTTCTCCGCGAAGACGAGCGTAGTTAACTAACCAGCGAAGTCCAAGAGTCGTACGACGTTCAGGACGAACTTCTACAGGAACTTGGTAGTTCGCACCACCTACACGGCGTGCTTTTACTTCAAGTACAGGCATGATGTTTTTCAATGCTTGTTCGAAAACCTCCATTGCATCATTGCCAGTACGTTCTTTAATGATATCGAATGACTTGTATAGGATTGTTTGAGACTTACCTTTTTTACCATCGATCATCATTTTGTTGATTAGACGAGATACAAGCTTAGAGTTGTAAATCGGATCAGGTAAAACATCTCTTTTTGCTACAGGACCTTTACGTGGCATCTGAATATCCTCCCTTCATCAATTATGCGTATTTTCGTATATTATTTTGCTTTAGGTTTTTTCGTACCGTATTTAGAACGGCCTTGTGCACGGTTTTCAACTCCAGCAGTATCAAGCGCACCACGAACGATGTGGTAACGTACCCCTGGTAAGTCTTTTACACGTCCGCCGCGGATAAGTACAACACTGTGCTCTTGCAGGTTGTGACCGATACCAGGAATGTAAGCAGTAACCTCGATTCCGTTAGTCAAACGAACACGAGCATATTTACGAAGTGCTGAGTTCGGTTTTTTCGGTGTCATTGTACCAACACGAGTACATACCCCGCGTTTTTGTGGAGAAGATACGTTAGTGTGCTCTTTTTTAAAGCTGTTGTATCCTTTGTTAAGTGCAGGAGACTTTGAGTTTTCTACTTTACTCACGCGTCCTTTGCGAATTAGCTGATTAATTGTAGGCATGAATTTTTCCTCCCTTCATTACGTTTTATAACCCACATACCCAGGTGGTTCATCAAAAGGCAAAAAACAATGTCTTTACACAAGATGGAATCTTACGCAAAAACAAAAGTACGTTATAAAATAATGGCAACAGCGGCTGCTCCTACCTCAATTCCGCAGGCTTTGCCGAGCTTTTTCATGGATTCAACCATTGAGACAGAGATACCTTGATCTTCAGCAAGTGAAACAACACTTGACGTGAGTATCGGATCTGCGTCTTTTGCAACGACTACTTCCTTTACTGAACCTCGCTTTAGAGCTTTCACTGTTTGCTTCGTACCAATAATAATTGATTTGGCCTGTGATACTTTATCATAAGACATAAACATATCCTCCAAAGTAACAGGTTTATTTCGAGCACCTTGGTTATATTATCATTCTAGGAGACGAATGTCAACAAGGTATGACATTTTTTAGTTTCTATCTTCTCATAGAGTGACTTTTTCATAAATATATCTGCTGAAAGACCGCAAAAACAGTCTTTCAGCAGAATGAAATCAGTTATTCAACCGGAACCATATCGTCAGTCGGCTGAACATTTGATACTGGTTTTACTTTACGGTATTTCATCATTCCTGTACCAGCTGGAACAAGCTTACCGATGATAACATTCTCTTTCAAGCCGAGAAGCTCGTCACGCTTACCTTTGATCGCTGCATCTGTAAGGACACGTGTTGTTTCCTGGAAGGAAGCAGCAGATAAGAATGAATCAGTTTCAAGAGATGCTTTTGTAATACCGAGTAAGACAGGACGGCCTGTAGCAGGTCGATTGCCTTCAAGCAATACCTTTTTGTTCGCTTCAGTAAATTGGTGAATATCAAGCAATGTACCTGGAAGCACATCAGTGTCACCAGCATCAATTACGCGTACTTTGCGAAGCATCTGGCGAACCATTACTTCTACGTGTTTATCACCGATTTCAACACCCTGCATACGGTAAACCTTTTGAACCTCATGGAGAAGATACTCTTGAACAGTCGTCAGGTCAGTCACTTTAAGAAGTTCTTTCGGATCGATTGAACCTTCTGTCAGTACTTGGCCTCGAGTAATTTTATCTCCTTCCGCTACTTTCAGGCGGGAGTTGTAAGGTGCCGTATAAGAACGTGTTTCCACTGCGCCTTGAACCACAATTTCCTGTTGCTTATCACGAACTTCATTGATCTCAACGACTGTACCGTCGATTTCTGTAATTGTTGCCTGACCTTTCGGATTACGCGCTTCGAAAAGCTCTTGGATACGCGGAAGACCCTGTGTGATATCGTCTCCGGCAACCCCGCCTGTATGGAATGTACGCATTGTTAACTGTGTACCAGGCTCACCGATTGATTGGGCAGCAATGATTCCGACAGCTTCACCGACTTCAACATCGGAGCCAGTTGCAAGATTTCGGCCATAGCATCGTTTACATACACCATGAGGCGTATTACATGTGAAGGCAGAACGGATCCACACTTCTTCAATGCCGGCTTCGACAATCTCCAGTGCTTTATCTTCATCAATCAGTTCGTTTTCATTCACAAGCACTTCACCTGTTTCAGGGTGCTTCACTTGTTTTCTTGCAAAACGTCCGATTAAGCGTTCTTCTAAGCGCTCAATTGTTTCGGTTCCTTCTTTAAGAGGCTTAGCAAGAATGCCTCGGTCAGTTCCGCAATCAGTTTCACGGATGATAACATCCTGCGCAACGTCAACGAGACGGCGTGTAAGGTAACCTGAGTCAGCAGTTTTAAGAGCGGTATCGGCAAGACCTTTACGCGCACCGTGTGTGGAGATAAAGTACTCCAATACTGTCAGACCTTCACGGAAACTTGATTTGATCGGCAACTCAATGATACGTCCAGCCGGGTTGGCCATCAGGCCGCGCATTCCGGCAAGCTGCGTAAAGTTAGATGCGTTACCACGGGCACCAGAGTCACTCATCATGTAGATCGGGTTGAGTTCATCAAGTGATTTCATCAGTTTGCCTTGGATAACGTCTTTTGCAGCACTCCAGATAGAGATGACTCTCTCATAGCGTTCTTCTTCAGTGATAAGACCGCGGCGGAACTGCTTCATAACGTTGTCAACTTTGCTTTGCGCTTCCTCAAGAATTTCTTGTTTATCATCGAGTACGACGATGTCAGAAACCCCAACTGTAATACCAGCTTTAGTTGAATATTTGAAGCCTAGGTTTTTCATGCGGTCAAGCATTTTAGACGTTTCCGTAATATGGAATCGTTTAAAGATTTCCGCGATGATTTTACCCAGAATGCCTTTTTTAAACGGCGCATTGATTGGCTGCTGTGCGATAACAGCTTTAACGTCAGCACCTTTTTCTAAGAAGAAACGGTCAGGTGTTTTCTCTTCAATGTTGCTCTTCGTTGGTTCATTCATGTAAGGGAATGATTCCGGAAGAATTTCATTGAAGACAAGCTTACCGACAGTTGTAATTAACAATTTTGAGCGCTGTTCTTCGGTAAATGTCACATTCTTAAGTGAGTTAGCTGCAACAGCTACTCTCGTATGAAGGTGAACATATCCGTTTTGATAAGCAAGAAGCGCTTCGTCTGTATTCTTGAAGACCATACCTTCACCGACAGCACCGGCACGCTCAAGTGTCAGGTAATAGTTACCTAGTACCATATCCTGAGACGGTGTTACAACCGGTTTACCATCTTTAGGGTTCAAGATGTTTTGAGCAGCAAGCATCAAGATGCGTGCTTCAGCTTGTGCTTCAGCAGATAATGGTACGTGAACCGCCATTTGGTCACCGTCAAAGTCAGCGTTGTAAGCTGTACATACGAGCGGGTGAAGACGGATTGCGCGTCCTTCAACAAGCGTTGGTTCAAACGCCTGGATACCTAATCTGTGAAGTGTAGGGGCACGGTTCAGCAGTACCGGATGCTCCTTAATAACTGATTCTAGTACATCCCAAACTTCAGGCTGTACGCGCTCAATTTTGCGTTTCGCACTCTTAATGTTGTGAGCAAGACCTTTTTCAACAAGTTCTTTCATAACGAAAGGTTTGAAAAGTTCAAGCGCCATTTCCTTCGGTAATCCGCATTGGTACATTTTCAAATGAGGACCAACAACGATTACAGAACGTCCGGAGTAATCGACACGTTTACCAAGAAGGTTTTGACGGAAACGGCCTTGCTTCCCTTTCAGCATGTGAGAAAGAGATTTTAACGGTCTGTTACCAGGGCCTGTTACAGGGCGTCCGCGGCGGCCGTTGTCAATTAAGGCATCGACAGCCTCTTGAAGCATACGCTTTTCGTTTTGAACGATGATGCTAGGCGCACCAAGGTCCAAAAGTCGTTTCAAACGATTGTTACGGTTGATGACACGACGATAAAGGTCATTCAAATCAGAAGTCGCAAAACGTCCGCCATCTAGCTGAACCATCGGTCTAAGCTCCGGAGGAATAACAGGAAGCACATCAAGGATCATCCAAGAAGGTTTGTTTCCTGAGTTACGAAAGGCTTCTAAAACTTCAAGACGTTTGATCGCACGAGTACGTCGTTGTCCTTGTGAAGTTTTCAGCTCTTCTTTTAACATATCAACTTCTTTGACAAGATCGATATCTTGAAGAAGTTTATGAATTGCTTCAGCACCCATAGATGCTTGGAATTTATTACCGTATTTATCAAGATAAGCACGGTATTCTTTCTCAGACAGAAGCTGTTTCTTTTCAAGCGGTGTATTCGCCGGATCAGTTACAACGTAAGAAGCAAAGTAAATGACTTCTTCTAAAGCACGAGGTGACATATCCAGCACAAGACCCATACGGCTTGGAATACCTTTGAAATACCAAATGTGGGAAACTGGGGCAGCCAGTTCAATGTGCCCCATTCTCTCACGACGGACTTTAGCCCGTGTTACTTCGACTCCGCAGCGGTCACAAACTACGCCTTTATAACGAACTCGCTTGTACTTCCCGCAATGACATTCCCAGTCCTTAGTCGGTCCGAAAATGCGTTCGCAGAATAGACCGTCCTTTTCAGGTTTTAACGTACGATAGTTTATCGTTTCAGGCTTTTTCACTTCACCAAAAGACCATGAACGGATTTTATCTGGTGAAGCAAGACCGATGTTCATATACTCAAAATTGTTCACATCTAGCAAGGGGCCTACCTCCCTTTTTATCTTCGGATTAACCGATGTCACTTGCCTTTATAACTAGAGATTATTCTTTTGTTACTACATCGCGTTCAACGTCTGCAGATGCTGTTTCTTCCGGCTCTTCATCACCTGATAATGCCAGGCCGTCAGCTTGTTTCGCATCTTCTTCGTCTTCTAAATCTCTCATTTCTATTTCTTCTTCATCACCAGAAAGGATTTTGACATCCATACCTAAGCTTTGAAGTTCTTTGATTAATACTTTGAATGATTCCGGAACACCTGGTTCAGGAACATTGTCGCCTTTAACGATGGCTTCGTATGTTTTCACACGTCCAACCACGTCATCAGACTTAACAGTCAGAATTTCTTGAAGTGTGTAAGCCGCACCGTAAGCTTCAAGTGCCCAAACCTCCATCTCACCAAAACGCTGTCCGCCAAATTGCGCTTTACCGCCAAGAGGCTGCTGCGTAACAAGTGAGTAAGGGCCTGTAGAGCGTGCATGAAGTTTATCGTCAACCATGTGAGCCAGTTTGATCATGTACATGATACCGACAGATACACGGTTATCAAACGGCTCTCCAGTACGTCCGTCGTAAAGCACTGTTTTGGCGTCACGAGACATGCCGGCTTCTTCAAGTGTTTCCCAGACATCCTCTTCTCGCGCTCCGTCAAATACAGGAGATGCAATGTGAATGCCAAGGTAACGAGCGGCCATACCCATGTGAAGTTCCAATACCTGCCCGATGTTCATACGTGATGGTACGCCCAGCGGGTTAAGCATGATATCAATTGGTGTGCCGTCAGGAAGGTAAGGCATATCTTCTTCAGGAAGAATCTTAGAGATAACACCTTTGTTACCGTGACGACCGGCCATTTTATCCCCTTCAGAAATCTTACGTTTCTGAACGATATATACGCGTACTAACTGGTTAACACCTGGAGGAAGTTCGTCTCCGTCTTCACGGTTGAAGACTTTAACGTCATGGATAATTCCGCCGCCGCCATGAGGCACACGAAGAGAAGTATCACGAACCTCGCGGGCTTTCTCGCCAAAGATGGCGTGAAGAAGGCGTTCTTCTGCAGTCAGTTCAGTTACGCCTTTAGGCGTTACTTTACCAACAAGAAGATCTCCGTCTTTTACTTCTGCCCCAATACGGATGATTCCGCGGTCATCAAGATTGCGAAGCGCATCTTCACCGACGTTTGGAATATCGCGAGTGATTTCTTCAGGTCCAAGTTTCGTATCACGTGCTTCTGATTCGTATTCTTCAATGTGGATAGATGTATAAACATCATCCTTCACTAGGCGTTCACTCATGATGATGGCATCCTCATAGTTGTAGCCATCCCATGTCATGAAGCCGACCATTACGTTACGGCCAAGTGCAAGTTCACCAAGCTCCATAGAAGGACCGTCAGCAAGGATTTCTCCTTTTACCACTTCATCGCCGACACTTACGATCGGACGCTGGTTGTAGCACGTACCTTGGTTAGAGCGGACAAATTTCAGCAGGCTGTATTTATCCAGGTTTCCTTTTACTTTTTGACCGTCTACTTCTTCATAACGGCGAACCCAAACGTTTTTCGCTTCTACGCGTTCAACGATACCAGGGTGTTTACAAATAACAGCGGCACCAGAGTCTTTTCCTGATACGTATTCCATACCAGTTCCAACAAATGGCGCTTCCGGCTGCATCAAAGGCACAGCCTGACGCTGCATGTTCGCTCCCATGAGGGCACGGTTGGAGTCATCGTTTTCTAAGAACGGGATACATGCTGTCGCAGCAGATACAACCTGCTTAGGCGATACATCCATGTAGTCTACACGATTTCTGGAAACAACAGTGTTCTCCCCGCGGAAACGAGCTACGATGCTGTCATCAATAAAGGCGCCTTCGTCATCAAGACGAGCATTCGCTTGAGCGACAACATAGTTATCCTCTTCATCAGCAGTTAAGTAATCGATTCTGCCCGTTACCTTCCCTGTTTCAGGGTCAACGCGGCGATATGGCGTTTCAATAAAGCCAAAACGGTTTACTTTTGCATAAGATGATAGTGAGTTGATCAAACCGATGTTCGGGCCCTCAGGCGTTTCAATCGGACACATACGGCCATAGTGGGAGTAGTGAACGTCACGCACTTCCATTCCGGCACGCTCACGTGTCAATCCGCCCGGTCCTAATGCTGACAGACGACGCTTGTGCGTTAATTCAGCAAGCGGGTTCGTCTGATCCATGAATTGAGAAAGCTGTGAGCTTCCAAAGAACTCTTTAATGGACGCAATAACAGGACGAATATTGATCAGTTGCTGAGGCGTAATTGTATTCGTATCTTGAATTGACATTCTCTCACGAACCACACGCTCCATACGGCTTAAACCGATACGGAATTGGTTCTGGAGAAGCTCGCCTACAGAACGTAAACGGCGGTTTCCAAGATGATCGATATCATCTGTGTCGCCTACTCCGTGCAGCAGGTTGAAGAAGTAGCTGATTGAAGAAATAATATCAGCAGGCGTGATGTTTTTAATCTCTTCTTCGATGTAAGCATTGCCGATTACATTAATAACCTGTTCTCCTTCTTGATCAGTCGGAGCAAAGATTTTAATTGATTGAAGAGTCACTTCATCTTCAACAACGCCGCCATTCGGATACAACTTTCTGAAACCGATTCCGTTTTCTAAGTATGGCAGTACTTTATCAAGTGTTCTTCTATCAAGAATCTGGCCTTTTTCAGCAAGGATTTCTCCTGTTTCAGGATCAACAAGCGTTTCAGCAAGTCTCTGATTGAAGAGGCGATTCTTAATATGAAGTTTTTTATTAATTTTATAGCGTCCTACATTGGCAAGATCGTATCGTTTCGGATCAAAGAAACGAGAATCAAGCAAGCTTTTCGCATTTTCTACTGTAGGCGGCTCTCCAGGACGGAGACGCTCGTAAATTTCCAGCAACGCTTTGTCGCTGTTTTCTGTGTTATCTTTATCAAGCGTATTTCGCAAGTATTCGTTTTCTCCTATGAGATCAAGAATCTCTTGATCGGAGCCGAAGCCGAGAGCACGCAAAAGAACCGTAACCGGCAACTTACGTGTGCGATCAATGCGGACATAAACAACATCTTTCGCATCAGTTTCGTATTCTAACCATGCGCCACGGTTTGGAATGACAGTTGCGGTAAAACCTTTTTTACCGTTTTTGTCTACTTTACCACTGAAATATACACTTGGAGACCGAACAAGCTGGGAAACGATAACACGTTCCGCACCGTTAATGATAAAAGTACCTGTATCTGTCATAATAGGGAAATCACCCATGAAGACATCTTGGTCTTTTACCTCTCCAGTTTCTTTGTTAATTAAACGAACCTTCACTCTTAGCGGAGCTGAGTAAGTCACATCACGTTCTTTTGATTCCTCTACAGGATATTTAGGCTCACCTAAACTATAATCAATGAACTCAAGAGAGAGGTTACCAGTGAAATCCTCAATTGGTGATATGTCTTGAAACATCTCTCTAAGACCCTCATCAAGAAACCACTGATAAGAAGAGGTTTGAATTTCAATGAGATTTGGTAATTCTAACACTTCGCTAATGCGAGCATAGCTTCTGCGCTGGCGGTGTCGTCCATACTGAACTAGTTGACCTGTCAACTGATTCACCCCTCAAATCATGCGTATTATATGTGTAATAAGCATTTCTTCCAAAGAAAGAAAATACTTTTACAAGACAAAAGAAAAAAGGGTTTCTAATTAAGAAAACCACATCCAAAAACAAATACCGATTTTATTAGCATTTCCATACTTGTATAATTTATACATAGATATTGACAATTCATCATATCAAGCAAAATATATACATTGGCATTTTACAATATTAACATAGTTAAAATACCGAGTCAAACTTTTTTTGCTTTTATGATATAATAGCCTTTCTTTTTTTGAACGACAGAAACTTCATCGAACAGTTCCTCGAGCTTTTCAATGGCAGAAGGCGCGCCTTGCTTTTTCTGTATGACGATCCACAATTCACCTGAAGCTTTTAAGTGTTCAGCGCTTTTCTCAAAGATAGCATGGACAACTTTTTTTCCGGCTCGGATTGGGGGATTTGTAAGAATAGAAGCAAATGTTTGAGCAGAATCAACGTTTGAAAACAAATCACTTTGATAAATCTTAACGTTTGTTATTCCGTTATGTTCCGCATTTTCATTTGATAGTTCTACGGCTCTCTCATTAACGTCAATCATGTGGATAGTCCGGTCTTTAAAGTCGCTGGCGAGCGATAAACCAATCGGGCCGTATCCGCAGCCTACATCCAAAATGCCGCCCTCAACCTCAGGCTCTTCAAAAGAATCAATCAGCAGGCGGGAGCCGAAATCAACTTCTTTTTTAGAAAAAACCCCGCTGTCGCTGGTAAACGTGAAATCTTTATTCCGAAGCCTAAAAGACCAGGTTTGCTTGTTGCTTTTCACTGAAGGTTTTTCTGAATAATAGTGCTCACTCATTATTAGAACCTCCTTTTTTCATGGCTTAAAGAATGGCAAAGAAAAAGCTCGCCTCATAAAAGCGAGCTTCCCCTACAGGTAAGTGAAGATTACTTAACTTCTACAGAAGCGCCAACTTCTTCAAGTTTAGCTTTAAGCTCTTCAGCTTCTTCTTTAGCAATACCTTCTTTAAGTGGTTTTGGAGTGTTGTCAACAAGTTCTTTAGCTTCTTTCAAGCCAAGACCAGTGATTTCACGTACAACTTTGATAACTTTGATTTTTTGAGATCCTGCACCAGCAAGGATAAGATCGAATTCGCTTTGCTCTTCAGCAGCTCCGCCTGCAGCAGCTCCGCCAGCTACAGCTACAGGAGCAGCAGCAGTTACGCCAAATTCTTCTTCGATTGCTTTTACTAGGTCGTTCAATTCAAGTACAGTTGCTTCTTTAACGGAAGCAATGATTTCTTCGATATTTAAAGCCATTTGTAATTCCTCCATTTTGTTTTAATTTATGAAAAACTGATTAGATTAAGCGCCTTGTTCTTCCTTTTGTTCTGCCACAGCTTTTGCAGCAAGAGCAAGGTTGCGAACTGGAGCTTGAAGTACGCTAAGCAACATAGAAAGCAAGCCTTCGCGTGATGGAAGTTCAGCAAGAGCTTTCACTTCTTCAACAGTAGAAACTTTACCTTCGATAACGCCAGCTTTGATTTCAAGAGCTTCGTGATTTTTAGCGAAGTCATTAAGAACTTTAGCCGGAGCGACAACATCTTCAGTGCTGAATGCGATCGCGTTCGGTCCAGTTAAGAAATCATTCAAACCATTAAGCTCAGCTTGTTCAACCGCACGGCGAGTCATCGTATTTTTGTAAACTTTGAACTCAACGTTAGCTTCGCGAAGCTGTTTACGAAGTTCAGTTACTTCAGAAACGTTAAGTCCGCGATAGTCAACGATGATCGTTGATTTACTTTCTTTCAGTTTAGAAGCAATTTCTTCAACAACAACTTTTTTTGTTTCAATTGCGCTGCTCATGGTTACACCTCCTGTAGATTCTTGTGTAACACTTATACCGTTAGGTGATCACGACTGAGACGACGGATTCCATATAAAAAGCCTCCATGAGACATGGAGGCTGTATATACAAGCATACGTAACGTAATAGCTGTGATAATATACACCTCGGTAGGATAATTAAGCGGTTAGGCCCCTACTGTCTACGGTATAAATGATATTCTATTTTACAACATTTTGAATAATATCAGAATGTTGATGTCATGTCAATATTATTTTACGTTAAAAGTTGAAGAGTCTACTTTGACACCAGGTCCCATAGTAGAAGTTACAGCAACGTTTTTCACGTAAACGCCTTTAGCTGCAGCAGGTTTAGCTTTAAGGATTGTATCGTACATTGTTGTGAAGTTCTCAACAAGTTTTTCATCCTCGAAAGAAACTTTACCGATAGGAACATGAATGTTTCCAGCTTTATCAACGCGGTATTCAACTTTACCAGCTTTGATTTCGCCGATAGCTTTTTCAACTTCGAAAGTAACTGTACCAGTTTTAGGGTTTGGCATTAAACCTTTTGGTCCAAGTACACGACCGATTTTACCAACTTCACCCATCATGTCAGGTGTAGCTACGATAACATCGAAATCGAACCAGCCTTGTTGAATTTTGTTGATGTAGTCAGTATCGCCTACGAAATCTGCACCAGCAGCTTCAGCTTCTTTCGCTTTTTCGCCTTTTGCGAAAACGAGAACGCGCTGAGTTTTACCAGTTCCGTTTGGAAGCACAACTGCTCCACGGATTTGCTGGTCGTTTTTACGAGGGTCAACCCCTAA
The DNA here is from genome assembly GCF_056033925.1 of Bacillus sp. AMCV2. NCBI lineage: Bacteria > Bacillati > Bacillota > Bacilli > Caryophanales > Bacillaceae > Bacillus > Bacillus sp. AMCV2. The sequence continues at coordinate 118,693 of NZ_JBVYIB010000002.1, read as the reverse complement.
ACGGAAAGCCACTTCAACTGTAGCGTCGAATTTAGCTGTGTTTGTTTTTTTAACGAGAGCTACTGCTTCAGAGACGTCGTAAGCTTTAGAACGGTCTACAAGCTTAGCAGCTTCAACGTACTTTTTACCTTTTTTAGCCATTTTAAAATTTCCTCCTTATGTGGTTATAGCGGAATAACCTCCCACGAATAAGGGTTGCGAACTTGTTAAAACTCGCAACCCGACAAGAAACAAATTAATCCTCGATTACAATACCCATACTGCGGGCAGTACCTTCAACCATGCGCATTGCCGCTTCAACGTCTGCTGCGTTTAAGTCAGGCATTTTCGTTTCAGCGATTTCGCGTACTTTATCGCGCTTAACGGTTGCCACTTTATTACGGTTTGGTTCACCAGAACCAGACTCAATTCCAGCTGCTTTTTTAAGCAATACTGCAGCAGGTGGAGTTTTTGTAATAAATGTAAATGAACGGTCTTCGTAAACCGAAATTTCAACAGGAATGATTAAACCAGCTTGGTCAGCTGTACGAGCGTTAAACTCCTTACAGAATCCCATGATGTTAACACCGGCTTGACCAAGTGCAGGTCCAACTGGTGGTGCTGGGTTAGCTTTTCCAGCAGGAATTTGCAATTTTACAACTTTAACTACTTTTTTAGCCACGAGACACACCTCCTTAAGTCCGTGATGTGGTAATAGGGTAAACCCTCCCACTCAAGGTTTCATTCTTTATATGAATGACGAAATATCATGCTAGTTGCCTTGGATAAGTCCAAGACGTACCTTTGCTATATTATCATTTATATATAGCAATTTCAAGTTTTTTCACATTACAATTTATCGATTTGGGTAAATTCCAGCTCAACCGGCGTTTCACGGCCAAACATATTAACGAAAACTTTGACCTTGCTTTTATCATAATCAATCTCTTCAATTGATCCTGTAAAGTTAGCAAAAGGTCCGTCTATTACTTTCACTGTCTCTTTCAGTTCAAAGTCAATATCAGTTTTGCGTTCATCCATGCCCATTCTCTTCAGAATGGTTTCTGCTTCGCCCGGAAGAAGCGGCGTCGGTTTTGAACCTGACCCGGCAGATCCTACGAATCCAGTAACGCCCGGCGTGTTGCGGACAACATACCAAGAGTCGTCTGTCATTACAATTTCAACAAGCACATAACCAGGGAATACTTTCTTTTTCACGACTTTTTTCTTGCCGTTTTTGATATCCGTTTCTTCTTCTTCGGGTACGACTACACGGAAAATTTTATCCTGCATCCCCATTGATTCAACACGTTTTTCCAAGTTGGCTTTTACTTTATTCTCATAACCAGAGTACGTGTGAACAACATACCAATTCTTTTCCATTCTATTCAGGACTGTCCAGTCCTTCCCTCCCCGCATTTGGTTTTAGTGAATTACCATAACGCTTCAAAAAATAGGCGGCAAGCCTATGATTACTATCATTTTAAGCCACAATAAAAAACCCGCTGAACGGGTTTTGGCAAGTAATATTATGATCTATTATAGCACGTATTGCTGATCATTATTCAACTATTAAACGAATTAATTGAGAAATTCCTGTGTCAAGGAGGGCAAAAAAGATAACAAAAAAGATAACTGTTGAAATTACCGTAATGGTATAACGCGTTAACTCTTTTCCTTTAGGCCAGCTTACCTTTTTCATTTCTTTCCCAACATCTTTAAAGAATTTCATAATACGCATGTAAAAGACCTCCACAATTTAAAAGCGCAAAAACTATTTTGTTTCAAGATGAGCTGTATGTGAATTGCAAGTACTGCAGTATTTCTTTACTTCTAATCGCTCAGCCGCTGATGCAGAGCTCTTCATTGTCGTATAATTACGGTTTCCGCATGTCTTGCATGCTAACGTAATCTTTTTTCTCATGTCATTACACCTTTTTCTAAATAGACATTAGTTCTTATCTTTAGTAACATATCATAGTCAGAAAAATACTGTCAATATAGCATAAATTCCTATTACAAACTGATTTCGCGAATTTCCAAGTACTTCTCCAGCTTGCGTTTCACACGCTGAAGGGCATTGTCGATCGATTTCACATGTCGGTTCAGTTCATCAGAAATCTCTTGGTAACTTCTCCCGTCGAGATATAAGACGAGTACTTTTCTCTCTAAATCACTTAATAGTTCACCCATTTTCATTTCAATATCATCAAATTCTTCCTGATTAATGATCATTTCCTCAGGATTTAAGGTTTTCGCTCCTGAAATGACATCCAGCAGCGTTCGGTCTGATTCTTCATCAAAAATCGGTTTATCTAATGAGACGTAGGAATTCAAAGGAATGTGTTTCTGGCGAGTAGCTGTCTTTATTGCGGTAATAATTTGGCGGGTAATACATAATTCTGCGAAAGCTTTGAATGAGGTAAGCTTGTCCTCTTTGAAGTCACGAATAGACTTATAGAGGCCTATCATGCCTTCCTGAACAATATCCTCTCTGTCCGCCCCTATTAAGAAATAGGATCTTGCTTTTGCCCGAACAAAGTTTCGGTACTTCGTAATCAAGTAATCTAACGCATCACTGTCCCCAACATGAACCTTTTCAATGACCTGCTCGTCCTCCAACTGGCAAAACTGCTCTTTGTTGAATTTTCCCTTGTTGTTCTGTAGATTCACTCCGATCCCCCCGGCGCACGTAGATAGAAATATTATACAGTATTAGGCAAAAAAGCGTCAACTTAATCTAAGTCTCCCCGCCTCCACTTTTCAAACGTTTTCAAAACCTCTTCCGATAAAGCAATTTTACCCGCCGGCTTTTCGGAAGTGATTTTTCTTACCCGTCTCTCTATTCGCCTTTCAATCGTTTCTACCTCTCTCAAAAGCTCCCGGGCCGATTTCCGCAATGCCCCCTGTCCGAAAATCGCCCACTGCTCAGTATAGTCAGAGGTCGCAACGTGAATTTGAGTCGCAATATTATTCAAAGCCTGAGCGAGCTTTTCTATCCGCTCATCAGCCGTCTCATTTTCTTTTGTAAAAATTACTTCAACTCGATGGTTGGTCTGTTTTTTCTCAAGCCCTTTTACGAGATGCGCGTCAAAAACAACAATAACCCTGTTTCCTGTATACGATTGATATTCCGCCATTTTCTGAATCAGTACGTCTCTCGCCTCTTCAAAACTGTTCGCTTTTAAATCCTTCAGCTGCGGCCAGGCTCCAATCATGTTGTACCCGTCTACTAACAGGATATCCATGGGTCTTTATTCTCCCAGAGGGTTTCGTTTCCGGTAGACTTCATACATCAAAAGACCAGCCGCGACAGATGCATTTAGTGAAGTTACCTTTCCGGCCATCGGGAGTTTAATGAGAAAATCGCACTTTTCCTTCACAAGGCGGCCCATCCCTTTTCCTTCACTTCCGATGACTAGAGCCAAAGGCATATTGCCGTCCATATTGCGGTAATCCTCACGCGCGGACGCATCCGTTCCGACAACCCAGATTCCCCGCTCTTTCATCTCTTCTAACGTCCGTGCCAAATTGGTGACTCTTGCTACAGGAATGTGCTCAATTGCTCCTGTTGAAGCTTTTGCCACTGTTGTTGTCAGCCCGACAGCTCTCCGTTTTGGAATAACGATGCCATGAGCGCCGACCGCATCTGCTGTCCTCATAATGGAACCCAGATTATGAGGGTCTTCAAGCTCGTCCAGAATGAGGAAGAAAGGCTGTTCATTTTTTTCTTCAGCTGCTTTATATAAATCGTCCAGTTCTGCATATTCATACGCTGCAACCTGTGCCACTACGCCCTGATGCTGTCCTGTCACCATTTGATCGAGTTTTTTTCTCGGGACGTATTGAATCGTGATTCCCTGCTTTTTGGCAAGCTCAATCACTTGCTGTGCTTGTCCCTTTACGGTGTTTTCCGCCATCCACAGCTTATACAGCTTCCGATCAGATTTTAACGTCTCGATCACTGCATTTTTCCCTATGACGTAATCATGTTGCTGACTCATTTGTTTTCCTCCCTGACGTCCCGAATTGTATAGCTTCGGCTACGAGCTGACTAAGTCGTTCCTCTTTTTTCTCTAGAAAAAGGTAGCCCAGAAGCGCTTCAAATGCTGTACTGTAGCGGTACGTCTGAACATCTGTATTTTTAGGTGTTGTCCCTGACTTGGCATTTCTGCCTCTTTTCAGCACCGCTTCCTCTTCTTCCGTAAAAAATGATTGATTCTGCAGAAAAAATAGGATCTCAGCCTGTGACTTTGCTGAAACAATCCGGCTTGATTTCTTATGAAGATCATTTGGTTTGGTAAAGCCCTGCTTAAGCAGGTGATGCCTGACATACACTTCAAAAATGGCATCACCTATATAAGCAAGCGCAAGACCGTTAAGCTGCTTAGAATCTTTTATCGTATCAAATTCAAGCATCTGTTATTCTCCCCGTTTCCAGCGAGTGCCTTGAGCCGTATCTTCAAGAATGATATTCATGCTTTTCAGCTGGTCGCGGATCTGGTCTGACAATGCAAAATCGCGATTCCGGCGCGCTTCATTTCGCTTTTCGATTAAGTCTTCAATCTCTTGATCGAGAAGTTCCTGCTCACCCAACGAAAAACCGAGGACAGAAACAATGCGGTCAAACATCTCAATAAACGCCGTAATCACATGATCAGCCGTATGATCTTTCTGAAGATAATAATTGGCGTGTTTCGCTAAGTCAAACAAGACTGAAATGGCATTCGCCGTATTAAAATCATCGTCCATCGCTTCTTCGAATGCTTTGCGGTGTTCTTCAACTTTTTCAAGCCATTGATCGTCATCTTCGGTTAAATTCGTACTGCTGTTCAGACGGTGCTGAAGATTGCTGTACGCTGTTTTTAAGCGGTTGAACGCGCTTTTCGTATTCTCCAGAAGCTCTTCTGAATAGTTAATCGGATGGCGATAATGAACAGATAGCATAAAGAATCTTAAAAGCTGCGGATCATGCTGTTTAATGATGTCATGGACAAGCACAAAGTTGCCTAGTGATTTTGACATTTTTTCATTATCAATATTGATATAACCATTATGAAGCCAGTACTTCGCAAACGTTTTGCCTGTCAGCGCCTCAGATTGCGCAATTTCGTTTTCATGGTGAGGGAATGTTAAATCCTGTCCGCCCGCATGGATATCAATCTGGTCACCGAGATACTTTTTCACCATTGCTGAGCATTCAATGTGCCAGCCCGGACGTCCTTTCCCCCAAGGACTATCCCAAGAGATTTCTCCTTCTTTTGCCGCTTTCCACAGTGCGAAATCAAGAGCATCTTCTTTTTTCTCGCCGACTCGGATGCGTGCACCTGATCTAAGTTCATCGATTGATTGCTGAGAAAGCTTTCCGTACCCTTCAAACGCTCTGGTTTTGAAATATACGTCACCTTCTGATTCATATGCGTAGCCCTTTTTCACGAGCTGAACTACGAATTCGATAATGGCATCCATGTTCTCCATTACTCGCGGATGAAGATCGGCTTTTCGGCAGCCGAGCGCACCTACGTCTTCAAAGTATGCTTTAATAAAACGCTCTGAAATGGTGGGTACATCCTCACCGAGTTCATTTGCCGCTTTAATTAATTTATCGTCTACGTCTGTGAAGTTAGAGACATACTGCACATCATAGCCTTTATACTCTAAATAGTTTCGAACCGTATCGTAAACGATTGCCGGACGCGCGTTCCCGATATGAATGTAATTGTAAACCGTGGGTCCGCATACATACATTTTCACTTTTCCCTCTTCAATAGGAACGAATGTTTCCTTCTGTCTAGTCAATGTATTATAAAGTGTGATTGTCATTTTTGATTGATCCTTTCTTTTCTGTCTTCAAGTTCTGCCTTCAGCTCTAAAATCTGCTGTTCCAAAGACTTAAAGCGGTCAGCAACTGGATCGGGCAAATCCTGGTGGTTTAAATCGCGTCTTACTTTCTTGCCATTTTGTACAACGACCCGCCCAGGGATACCGACAACTGTTGAAAAATCAGGAACATCATGCAGCACTACTGAACCAGCGCCAATCTTTGAGCCTTCACCGACCGTAATAGAACCGAGCACTTTAGCACCTGTGGCTATCAATGCGTCATCTTTAATCGTTGGGTGCCTTTTTCCCTTTTCTTTCCCCGTTCCCCCGAGGGTAACCCCCTGAAAAACGGTTACGTTATTGCCGATTTCACATGTCTCCCCAATGACAACCCCCATGCCGTGGTCTATGAAAAATCTTCTCCCGATTGTAGCGCCGGGATGGATTTCTATCCCGGTAAAAAATCGGCTTACTTGAGATATAAGGCGTGCAAGGAAATAAAATTTTCGTTTATATAAAGCATGTGCAATCCGATGCGCCCATATAGCATGTAAACCGGAATAAGTTAAAATCACTTCAAAATAGCTTCTTGCTGCGGGATCTTGATCGAACACAGTATCAATGTCTTCTTTGAGCATTCTAAAAAACACATGCTTCCCCCCGTTTCTCTATCTGATTTCCTCTACCCAATAAAAAAAGCGTCTCTGCATGTAAACATGACAGAGACGCTTTAACCGCGCGGTTCCACTCTGTTTGAAAAGCAGACTTCTGCTCTCCCAACTTCAGCCTGTAACGGCGGCGGCCGCCTTTGAATACTGATTTCAAAAAACGTTCTTCAAAGGTCTAAAGGGCGCACTTCTAAAACCCGGCTCATGGATCTCTCTCAGCCAATGGAGATCCTTTCTGTAATGGCCTAAAGCTTTATACTCTTCCCTGTCAACAATCATTTATTTAGATATTTTTCAAACGCTGAATTGCAGTCTCTTTACCGATCAATTCAATTGATTGCGGCAGTTCCGGACCGTGAGTTTGCCCTGTTACAGCAACACGAATCGGCATAAACAGTTTTTTTCCTTTATGGCCAGTTTCTTTCTGCACTGCTTTGATCGATGCTTTGATGTTATCCGGAGTGAACTCCTCAAGCTCTTCAAGCTTCGCTGCGAATGTGCTGAGCACTTCAGGAACCTGTTCTTCTTCCAGAACAGCTTTCGCTTCTTGATTATACTCGATCTCATCCGTAAAGAACAAATCAGTCAGCTCAACAATTTCCGCACCGTAGCTTAATTGCTCATGATACAGGGAAATCAGTTTACGAACCCATTCTTGTTCTTCAGCAGAAAGCTCAGTGCCAACTTTGCCGGCTTTTTGCAAATGCGGAAGCGTCAATTCAACAACCTGATCAAGATCCAGCTTCTTCACATATTGGTTGTTAACCCATTTTAGCTTATGCATATCAAACAAAGCTGGTGATTTAGATAAACGATTTACATCAAAAATTTCAATAAACTGTTCTTTTGTGAAAAGCTCTTCTTCTCCAACAGGTGACCAGCCTAACAGGCCGATAAAGTTGAACAGTGCTTCTGGCAGGTAGCCAAGCTCTTTGTACTGCTCGATGAATTGAATAATGGATTCATCACGTTTGCTGAGCTTTTTACGGCTTTCGTTTACGATCAGCGTCATGTGTCCGAACTGAGGAATATCCCATCCGAATGCTTGATAAATCATAATCTGTTTCGGTGTGTTAGAAATATGATCCTCACCGCGCAGCACGTGTGTCATTTTCATTAAGTAGTCATCAATCGCTACCGCAAAGTTGTAAGTCGGCGTTCCGTCCTTTTTCACAATAACAAAGTCGCCGATGCCATCTGATTCAAAAGAAATTTCACCTTTTACGATATCATTGAAGGCGATGATTTTCCCTTCCGGCACTCGGAAACGAATACTCGGTTTTCTGCCTTCAGCGATAAATTTCTCCTGTTCTTCCTGAGTCAGGTCTCTGTGTTTTCCGGAATAACGAGGCATTTCTCCGCGGGCAATCTGTTCTTCACGCTCTTTTTCAAGCTCTTCTTCCGTACAGTAACATTTATAAGCAAGCCCTTTTTCAAGAAGCTCTTCATAGTACACTTTATAGATATCGTTACGCTCTGACTGACGGTATGGGCCGTACTCTCCTCCGACATCCACACTCTCATCCCAGTCAATACCTAGCCACTTCAGATAATTCAGCTGGCTTTGTTCTCCGCCCTCAATATTGCGCTTTTTATCAGTATCCTCAACTCGAATGATAAACTTACCGCCTTGATTGCGGGCAAATAAATAATTAAAAAGCGCCGTTCTGGCATTTCCAATATGCAAATGTCCGGTTGGACTCGGTGCATAACGGACGCGTACTTCGTTTCCCATTTTCAAATACTTCCTTTCATGTCATGTATGGCCTCAGGCAAAAATGTATGAATCTATTCTACCACCAAATAGACCCGGCATCAAAACAAGTTAGCCTTTTTGTATCAGTACTGTCGCCTGAGCCGCTATTCCTTCCGCCCGGCCTGTAAATCCAAGCTTTTCTGTCGTTGTTGCTTTTACATTTACTTGAGAAACATCTGCCTCAAGGCCTTCAGCAATTCTTTTTCTCATATCTTCTATGTACGGCAGCATCTTCGGCTTTTGCGCTATGATGGTGCAATCAATGTTCCCAAGGACATACCCCTTCTGTTTCACGATTCCCCAGACATGCTGAAGTAATTTGAAAGAATCTGCGTCCTTGAACTCGGGATCTGTGTCAGGAAAATGCTTGCCGATGTCTCCTTCACCCACAGCTCCCAGGCAGGCGTCAGCGACGGTATGCAGCAATACGTCTGCATCAGAATGGCCAAGCAGCCCTTTTTCGTACGGGATTTCAATTCCGCCAATAATGAGAGGACGGCCCTCCACTAATTGATGCACATCAAATCCTTGTCCAATTCTAAACATGTTTATTCCCACTTTCTGATTCCATGATAGCTTCAGCTGACGTCAAATCGTCTGGCGTCGTCAGCTTAATATTTGTATAGCTGCCTTCTACAACACGGACCGAACCGCCCTCCATCTGTTCAACGAGGCTGGCGTCATCCGTCCCTAAAAATCCCTTGCGCTCGGCCTCAGCGTGAGCCTTCATCAATAAAGAAAGACGAAAAGCTTGTGGCGTTTGGACAGCCCACAAGCTTGAACGTTCAATCGTCTCACTGACTTGTAAATCTTGAACGCGTTTAATCGTATCTTTTACCGGAACAGCAAGGATGGCCGCTCCTGTCTGTTCCGCCTCTGCGATCAGTTCGTCAATTTGTTCATGTTTTATAAATGGGCGGGCACCGTCATGTACAAGGACAATCTTTTCCTGCTTTACGGCTTTCAGCCCCTTATACACACTGTGCTGACGCTCTTCTCCGCCTGCAACAAGCTCAATCGAAGTTTGAAACGGGTAATCGGACAGCAATTGCTGAAAGTGCTCCCGCTCCTGCTCGTTAATCACCAAAATGATTTTATCGCACTGCCGGTGGCTGTCAAACACTCTTAACGTGTGTATGATCACCGGGTCTCCTTTCAGCTCAATGAACAGTTTATTTCTCCCTGCCTTCATCCGCTTTCCCTGTCCGGCTGCAGGAATCACCACTTCATAACTCATTGTTTCTTCTCCCTTTACAGCGCCTTCTCCAACAGCTTAGGCTTCGCAAAAATCATTCGTCCCGCTGCTGTCTGCAGCACACTTGTGACGAGTACATCAATATGCTTGCCGATATAATTCCGTCCTTCTTCAACGACAATCATCGTACCGTCATCCAAGTAGGCAACTCCCTGATTATGCTCTTTCCCGTCCTTAATGACCTGAACATTCATTTCCTCGCCAGGAAGCACAACAGGCTTGACCGCATTGGCAAGGTCATTAATGTTTAATACTGCTACCTTCTGAAGCTCGCACACTTTATTTAAATTAAAATCATTCGTCACGACGACCCCGGATGTCAGCTTAGCAAGTTTGACGAGCTTGCTGTCAACCTCCTGAATATCTTCAAAGTCGCCTTCGTAAATTTCAACTTCAATGTCTAATTCTTTCTGAATGCGGTTCAGGATATCAAGACCGCGGCGTCCTCTGTTTCGTTTTAAAACATCTGAAGAGTCTGCAATATGCTGCAATTCCTCAAGAACAAACTGCGGAATCACGATAACTCCCTCTAAAAAACCAGTCTGACAAATATCTGCTATTCTCCCATCAATAATAACACTAGTGTCCAAAATTTTCAGCTTCTTGTCTTGAACCTCATGTTCTTCATCAGCTGTTCCTTTTTTCTTTTGCATTCTGGCGGAAATGGAAAACAGGCTGATCAATTCATCCTTTTTCTTAAAGCCCACCTGGAAGCCGAGATAACCGAGGAAGAAAGCCAAAAATACAGGAATTATTGTGCTGAATATGCGGTAAGGTATATTGTCTAAAGGAATAACATTTACGATAAGATAAGCAATTATAAGTCCAAAAACTAAGCCAAGACTTCCAAATAACAAATCTGGAACCGGCGCTTTTAACAATGAATCCTCTATCCACTTCACCCAGTTCACAACGTATTCTGTACCCCATATACTGATGAGAAAAAAGATAATTGCTCCTATTGCCGCAGACGTATATGCGTTTGTTATTAAAGGTATGTCCTGTATATTTAACAGTACAAACAATTCAGGTATCAAAAATATACCAACAACGCCGCCAAAAATAATGAAGAACGCCTGAACTATTCGTTTTAACATACCCCCACCTCCTTTTTTAACATTTTAATTTCACAAAGTCTTATGCATCCTACGAATATCAGAATAAACAAAAACCAACATTAATATACCCGTATTCATAAGGTTTTAACCGAAATCACAGTTGTCTGTCTAAATAATGCTTCTCTTGCAGGCGTTTTAATCCTTTTTTGATTTTTTGGGCTCGTACTTCACCGATTCCCTCTACTTCATCTAATTCTTCTGCACTCGCCTCAATAATCCTTGGTAGGACTCCAAATGCTTCTACAACATTTTCAACAATCGGCATCGGAAGACGCGGTATCTTATTTAACAGCCTGTATCCTCTCGGCAATACATAATCATCAAGATTAGTAGAAGCAGGGTAACCGAGAAGCTTATACACAATGGAATCATCCAGCAGATCATAACTGGACATATCCTGCAGCTCCTTCAAGAGAACAAACGGATCTTTAATCTTTTCTTTTACATAGTCCTTAATAAATAAAGCGGCCTCTTCTTCCATATCCGTAATCAATTCAATGACTTGCAGTTTGATCAGATGTCCTTCTGTCCCCAGCTCTTTGATATACATATTAATTTCGTTTTTGATTCTCAGTACCATTTCATAACGATGCATGACAGACAAGACATCACTGAAGGTAACAAGTTCCTCAAACTCTAACGCGTTCAGTGCATTAATCGTTTTATCGAGGATTGTCTTATATTTTTCAAGTGTTTGAATGGCTTGGTTCGCCTTGGTTAAAATAAATCCTATGTCTTTTAGTGTATACTTCATGTTTTCCTGATATAACGTTATGACATTTCTTCTTTCAGAAATTGCGATCACAAGACAGCCAGTTTGCTTAGCTACTCTTTCGGCAGTTCTGTGCCGCATTCCTGTTTCTGATGAAGAAATTGTGGCATCCGGCATCAGCTGAGTATTCGCGTAGAGGATTTTTTGACCCGAATCACTTAAAATGATCGCTCCATCCATTTTAGCCAGCTCATATAAATGCGCCGGAGAAAAAGCCGTGTTTATGTGAAAGCCGCCGTCCACCACTTCTTTTACTTTATCATTATATCCAACAACAATCAGACCGCCTGTATTTGCTCTCAAGACGTTTTCCATCCCCGCTCTGAGCGGTGTACCCGGAGCAACAAACTGCAATATAGATGACAGGTCTAACTCGTGTTTCGCCCCTTTTTTCTCTTTTTCCATCTATTATCCTCCTAATGAAGTACGAAGCGCTTCTGCAACATTTGCTACTCCGATAACCTCAATCCCTTTTGGTTTTGTCCATCCATCCAGATTTGCCGCGGGTATGATCATGCGTTTAAAACCAAGCTTTGCCGCTTCTTTCACACGCTGTTCAATTCTTGAAACCCGCCGGACTTCTCCGGTTAATCCCACTTCTCCAATAAAACAATCTGCAGGATTTGGAGGTGTGTCTCTAAAGCTTGATGCGATACTAATCACAATGGCAAGATCAATTGCCGGTTCATCAAGCTTAACGCCGCCAGCCACTTTCAAATAAGCATCCTGATTTTGCAGCAGCAGCCCTACTCTTTTTTCTAACACAGCCATTAACAGAGAAACCCTGTTATGGTCTATTCCCGTTGCCATACGCCTTGGGTTGCCAAAGCTTGTTGGCGAGATAAGCGCCTGAATTTCAACAAGAATCGGTCTAGTGCCCTCCATAGAGGCAGTGATACTCGAGCCTGCGGAACCAGCAGAGCGTTCTTCTAAGAAAATTTCTGAAGGATTCAAAACCTCAGTGAGCCCCTCTTCCCGCATTTCAAAAATGCCCATTTCGTTTGTAGATCCGAAACGGTTTTTTACAGCCCGCAAAATACGGAAAGTATGGTGGCGTTCTCCCTCAAAATATAAAACAGTGTCAACCATATGCTCCAACAGTCTCGGACCTGCAATAGACCCTTCTTTCGTCACGTGCCCTACGATAAAAATCGGAATACCTTTTGTTTTTGCAATTTTCATCAGCTCAGCGGTACATTCTCTGACTTGTGACACACTGCCTGGAGCCGATGTAATATCGCTTTGGTAAACCGTCTGAATAGAGTCAACAACGACAAACGCTGGATTCATCTCTTGTATAGCAGACGAAATATACTCCATATCGGTTTCAGATAAAACATGCAGTGACGGATTATTAATGCCGAGCCGGTCTGCTCGCAGCTTCGTTTGCTTTACAGATTCTTCTCCCGAAATATACAGCACACTGTTTGATGAACCTGATAATTGAGCGGAAACCTGCAGTAATAGCGTTGACTTTCCGATACCAGGATCACCGCCGATTAAAACGAGGGAGCCTTTAACGACACCTCCCCCGAGTACTCTGTTAAACTCGCCAAGCTGTGTTTTGACGCGGGGTTCTTCTGATGTTTCGATTGATGTAATAGGTGAAGGTTTCTGTACAGTTTGAACAGAATGAGAAAAAGCCGCTCTCCGATTGGCCGGTGCTTTTTTAATCATTTCTTCCACCATTGTATTCCAAGCACCGCAGCCCGGACATTTCCCCATCCATTTTGGAGACTCGTAGCCGCAGGATTGGCAGATGAATTTCGATTTTGTTTTAGCCATATATAGTGTAAGACCTCTCCCTTGTTCTATTTCTTGATATGAAAGTGAGGCATACACTTACATGCTGTATGCCTCATTTCCGTCTTCTATATTAATTCGTTTTAGCAGTCGTTTTTACGACAAATTCGCCATCTTCTACATCAAGAACAATATGCTGTCCTTTATGAATATTTCCTCTGAGGAGTTCTTCAGATAAACGATCCTCGACATGTTTTTGGATCGCTCTTCTTAACGGACGGGCACCGTATTCCAGATCAACGCCCTCTTCCGCGACTTTCGCTTTTGCAGCATCTGTCAATTCGATAGAAAGATCTTGTTCTTTCAAGCGTTTCGTTAATTGATCAGACATTAATGACACAATTTCAGTAAGATGTTTTTTCTCAAGTGAATGGAAGACAATGATTTCATCAATACGGTTGATGAACTCAGGTCTGAACGCTCGTTTCAATTCACCCATCACTTTATCTTTCATGTCTTTATGATTTTGAGTTTCATCCTGAACGTTAAAGCCGACATATTTATTGCGTTTCAGCTCACTTGCTCCGACGTTTGATGTCATGATCAGAATGGTATTGCGGAAATCGACTGTGCGTCCTTTAGAATCAGTCAATCGTCCGTCTTCAAGAACTTGCAGAAGGATATTGAAGACATCAGGGTGCGCTTTCTCGATCTCATCAAGAAGCACGACAGAGTAAGGTTTTCTTCTGACTTTCTCTGTCAATTGACCGCCTTCATCATATCCCACATATCCCGGAGGTGAACCAACAAGTCTTGAAGTTGAGTGTTTTTCCATGTATTCAGACATATCAATTCTGATCATGGATTCTTCATCGCCAAAAATGGATTCAGCGAGTGCTCGTGCAAGCTCTGTTTTACCTACACCTGTAGGGCCTAAGAAAATGAATGAGCCGATTGGGCGTTTAGGATCTTTCAACCCTGCTCTCGCACGTCTGACGGCTTTTGCAACAGCTACAACTGCCTCATCCTGGCCGATGACGCGGGAATGAAGAATGTTTTCCATATTGAGAAGCTTATCAGTTTCAGTTTGGGCGATTTTAGATACAGGCACACCGGTCCAGCTGGATACAACCATCGCAATATCATCCACAGTAACCTCTGAGTTTTCCTGCCCTTGCTTCTCTTTCCATGATTTCTTCGTATCCTCTACTTGCTCGCGCAGGCGTTGTTCAGTATCACGCAAGGAAGCAGCTTTTTCAAACTCTTGGCTTTGCACTGCCGCATCCTTCTCTTTACGAACCTCATCAAGCTTCTGCTCAAGCTCTTTTAAGTTAGGAGGCGTTGTAAATGAGCGCAGTCTCACCTTTGAACCTGCTTCATCGATCAAGTCAATTGCTTTATCCGGAAGGAAGCGGTCAGAAATATATCTGTCAGAAAGCTTAACCGCAGCTTCAATGGCATCATCAGTGATAGAAACGCGGTGGTGGGCTTCGTATCTGTCACGCAGACCTTGTAAAATTTGAATACTTTCATCTACAGATGGCTGATCAACCTGAATCGGCTGAAAACGGCGTTCCAGTGCTGCATCTTTTTCAATATATTTACGGTACTCATCAAGAGTCGTTGCACCAATACATTGGAGTTCGCCGCGAGCAAGTGATGGTTTTAAAATATTAGATGCATCAATAGCACCTTCTGCTCCGCCTGCCCCGATTAGTGTATGGAGCTCATCGATGAATAGAATGATATTTCCTGCCTGGCGAATTTCATCCATGACCTTCTTCAGGCGATCCTCAAATTCTCCACGGTATTTTGTGCCGGCAACAACTGTTCCCATGTCTAATGTCATCACACGTTTATCACGCAAAATTTCGGGTACTTCATTATTGATAATTTGCTGTGCCAAACCTTCTGCGATAGCCGTTTTACCTACACCTGGTTCCCCTATGAGAACAGGGTTGTTTTTCGTTCTGCGGCTTAACACTTCAATGACACGCTGGATCTCCTTGCTTCTGCCGATTACAGGGTCAAGACTGTCTTCCTTCGCAATAGCAGTTAAGTCTCTTGCCAAGCTGTCAAGCGTAGGCGTATTCGCATTGCTGTTTGTTCCTGCCGCTGATGATCCTGTTTCATTACTTCCTAGAAGCTGGAGCACCTGCTGTCTTGCTTTATTTAAGCTGACACCGAGATTATTCAGAACTCTCGCAGCAACACCTTCTCCTTCACGAATCAGACCAAGAAGAATATGTTCTGTTCCAACATAAGAATGACCGAGTTTTCTTGCTTCATCCATTGAAAGCTCAATGACTTTTTTAGCTCTAGGAGTATAATGAATCGTTTGAGACATTTCCTGCCCGCGCCCGATCAAACTTTCTACTTCTTTCTGAATTTTATCTGAACCGAGTCCAAGCGCTTGAAGAGCTTTAGCAGCAATGCCCTCTCCTTCTCTTACCAGTCCTAATAAAATATGCTCAGTGCCAATGTTATTATGACCTAACCGAAGTGCTTCTTCCTGTGCTAGCGCCAGTACTTTTTGAGCTCGTTCTGTAAATCTTCCAAACATCATATCGATTCATCCTCCTGTCTTTTCCCATTCATTTCTAAGTGAAGCCGTTCTCTGATGAGAGCCGCTCTTCGAATGTCCCTTTCGTTCGGACGCAAAGCGCCTCCCGAGTATTGCTGTAAAAACCCTGGCTGCGTCAAAATCATAAGTTCGTTAAGTATGTTGCTTGAAAGTCCTTTTATAATGCCTAGGTCTATGCCTAACCGAACATCTGAAAGGCACTTTGCAGTTTCTTTCGATTCTATCATCCGGCAATTAGACAAGACCCCATAAGACCGATATACCCGATCCTCGAGTTCGATTTTAGAAGTTTGATAAATCGCTTCTCGGGCAGATCGTTCTTGTTCAATCAACTGAGCAGCAACACTGTTAAGATCCTCTACAATATCCTGCTCTGACTTACCAAGCGTGATCTGATTTGAAATTTGAAAGATATTCCCTACTGCTTCGCTGCCTTCCCCATAAATTCCTCTAACAACTAAGCCTAATTGATTAATTGCCGGTATAATTCGATTTATTTGCCTAGTTAAAACCAATGCCGGCAGATGCATCATGACCGAAGCCCTTAAACCTGTACCTACGTTTGTAGGACAGCTGGTTAAGTATCCTCTTTGCTCATTGAATGCATAATCAACTTTTTCTTCAATCCAGTCGTCGACCTGGTTTGCGGCTTTCATTGCTTCTAAAAGCTGAAATCCAGGGAAAAGACACTGAATTCTAATATGGTCCTCTTCATTTAGCATGACGCTTACTTCCTCATTTTCAGAAAGCAAACAGCCGCCAAAAGGAGACTCTGTCAGATTCGGGCTGATTAGATGTTTTTCAACAAGTACACGCTTCTCTAAAGGCTGTGCATCATTCATTCTAATCAAAACAAATTTGCCGATTCCGGGAATTTCTTGCTCTGAAAACTGATCTTCAAATTGCTGTATGATGGATGAGGCTTCTTCATTGGAATACCGCGTAGGGAACCGAATATGCTCAAAGTTCCTTGCTAAACGTATGCGGCTGCTGAGTACAATGTCACTTTCAGGTCCTTTCTGCTTCATCCAACTGCTTAGTGCGTCCTGAATAAAATGCTTTAGCGACATTACTCCTGTTCCTCCTCACTATCTGTACTTTTGAGTGATTGTTCTAATGAACGAATTTGATCTCTTACATGAGCTGCATTTTCAAATTCTTCTTGATGGATTAAGGATTCTAATTCCTTTTTTAGCATATCAATCTGCCGTCTGACATGAAGATTGCCGCCTATTCGTTTCGGTATCTTACCTGCATGCACAGTGTTTCCGCTGTGCACTTTACGTAGGATTGGTGTAATGTTGCTATGAAATGTTTTGTAACATTCAGAACATCCAAAACGGCCAATTTTTCTGAATTGCTGAAAAGTCATTCCGCATTTCGGACAAGCAGATATTTGCTCCGAGTGACTGAACATTTGAGTTCCTGCATTTTGAAATGAAGAATCCATGTTCAGTAAACCCGAAAGTAAATTATGAATAGAGAAACCCTGATTTGCACTTATACCATATGAATCACTATTTTCTTTGGCACATTGTTCACAAATATGAACTTCTATTTTTTCTCCGTTAACAACCTTTGTAAAGTGAAAAGTGGCTGGTCTCTCGTGGCACTCTTGACAAATCAATCTTTTCACCCGCTTATTTTAATTTTAAAGAAGTCAGCATTGCCTTCATCATTCTTGCTCTTAATTCATCACGTTCAGGTAAGTCAATGTGTAAAACTGAGCGGTCCATTACGCTGACCATCATTTTTGCTTCTCTTTCTGAAATTACCTTGTCTTCTAATAGCCTTAAAATAATGTCATCAGAGGCTGCTTGAGACAAATGGGTATTAATTTGAGAAATAATATTATTGATCAGGACAACTTCATTGTTCATTTTAATTTTAATGATTCTGATGTAACCGCCGCCCCCGCGTTTGCTCTCAACAATATATCCTCTTTCGCTTGTAAATCTGGTGTTGATGACATAATTTATTTGGGAAGGAACGCATTGAAATTTATCTGCAATTTCACTTCGTTTAATCTCTAAAATTTCCTTGCCATTTTGATCTAACACTCGTTTTAAATATTGTTCAATGATGTCAGAAATATTATGTCCCACTCAACCCCCTCCTTTACTGACTTTGACTATATTTGACTATAATCTTACTATAAGCCGTTTCTCGAGAATTTTCAACTTTCTCGCTCTATCCTTTATTATTTCCATTTTCGCGGTCCACAAAACCTGATTGCTGATTTAAAATTCGGTATAAAGTTATTATATTATACAGTTAAGTGGAATTTTATGATACCAATAAACCAAAATACAAAAAACCCAGCTCAATGAGCTGGGTTTAAGCTTGCTTGGCGGCGTCCTACTCTCACAGGGGGAAACCCCCGACTACCATCGGCGCTGAAGAGCTTAACTTCCGTGTTCGGTATGGGAACGGGTGTGACCTCTTCGCTATCGCCACCAAACAAATTGAGAGTGTTCTCTCAAAACTAGATAACAGGTGTGACATCATTCAAAAATATGGTTAAGTCCTCGATCGATTAGTATCTGTCAGCTCCATGTGTCGCCACACTTCCACCTCAGACCTATCAACCTGATCATCTTTCAGGGATCTTACTTCCTTGCGGAATGGGAAATCTCATCTTGAGGGGGGCTTCATGCTTAGATGCTTTCAGCACTTATCCCGTCCGCACATAGCTACCCAGCGATGCCCTTGGCAGAACAACTGGTACACCAGCGGTGCGTCCATCCCGGTCCTCTCGTACTAAGGACAGCTCCTCTCAAATTTCCTGCGCCCGCGACGGATAGGGACCGAACTGTCTCACGACGTTCTGAACCCAGCTCGCGTACCGCTTTAATGGGCGAACAGCCCAACCCTTGGGACCGACTACAGCCCCAGGATGCGATGAGCCGACATCGAGGTGCCAAACCTCCCCGTCGATGTGGACTCTTGGGGGAGATAAGCCTGTTATCCCCGGGGTAGCTTTTATCCGTTGAGCGATGGCCCTTCCATGCGGAACCACCGGATCACTAAGCCCGACTTTCGTCCCTGCTCGACTTGTAGGTCTCGCAGTCAAGCTCCCTTGTGCCTTTACACTCTGCGAATGATTTCCAACCATTCTGAGGGAACCTTTGGGCGCCTCCGTTACCTTTTAGGAGGCGACCGCCCCAGTCAAACTGCCCACCTGACACTGTCTCCCCGCCCGATAAGGGCGGCGGGTTAGAAGGTCAATACAGCCAGGGTAGTATCCCACCGATGCCTCCACCGAAGCTGGCGCTCCGGTTTCCAAGGCTCCTACCTATCCTGTACAAGCTGTACCAACATTCAATATCAGGCTGCAGTAAAGCTCCACGGGGTCTTTCCGTCCTGTCGCGGGTAACCTGCATCTTCACAGGTACTATAATTTCACCGAGTCTCTCGTTGAGACAGTGCCCAGATCGTTGCGCCTTTCGTGCGGGTCGGAACTTACCCGACAAGGAATTTCGCTACCTTAGGACCGTTATAGTTACGGCCGCCGTTTACTGGGGCTTCAATTCGCACCTTCGCTTACGCTAAGCGCTCCTCTTAACCTTCCAGCACCGGGCAGGCGTCAGCCCCTATACTTCGCCTTACGGCTTCGCAGAGACCTGTGTTTTTGCTAAACAGTCGCCTGGGCCTATTCACTGCGGCTCTCTCGGGCTTGCACCCTAACAGAGCACCCCTTCTCCCGAAGTTACGGGGTCATTTTGCCGAGTTCCTTAACGAGAGTTCTCTCGATCACCTTAGGATTCTCTCCTCGCCTACCTGTGTCGGTTTGCGGTACGGGCACCTCTCACCTCGCTAGAGGCTTTTCTTGGCAGTGTGGAATCAGGAACTTCGCTACTATATTTCGCTCGCCATCACAGCTCAGCCTTATGGGAAACGGATTTGCCTATTTCCCAGCCTAACTGCTTGGACGCGGATATCCAATACCGCGCTTACCCTATCCTCCTGCGTCCCCCCATTGCTCAAATGGTGAGGAGGTGGTACAGGAATATCAACCTGTTGTCCATCGCCTACGCCTTTCGGCCTCGGCTTAGGTCCCGACTAACCCTGAGCGGACGAGCCTTCCTCAGGAAACCTTAGGCATTCGGTGGAGGGGATTCTCACCCCTCTTTCGCTACTCATACCGGCATTCTCACTTCTAAGCGCTCCACCAGTCCTTCCGGTCTGGCTTCACAGCCCTTAGAACGCTCTCCTACCACTGTTCGAAGAACAGTCCGCAGCTTCGGTGATACGTTTAGCCCCGGTACATTTTCGGCGCAGAGTCACTCGACCAGTGAGCTATTACGCACTCTTTAAATGGTGGCTGCTTCTAAGCCAACATCCTGGTTGTCTAAGCAACTCCACATCCTTTTCCACTTAACGTATACTTTGGGACCTTAGCTGGCGGTCTGGGCTGTTTCCCTTTCGACTACGGATCTTATCACTCGCAGTCTGACTCCCAAGGATAAGTCATTGGCATTCGGAGTTTGACTGAATTCGGTAACCCGGTAGGGGCCCCTAGTCCAATCAGTGCTCTACCTCCAAGACTCTTACCTTGAGGCTAGCCCTAAAGCTATTTCGGAGAGAACCAGCTATCTCCAGGTTCGATTGGCATTTCACCCCTACCCACACCTCATCCCCGCACTTTTCAACGTGCGTGGGTTCGGGCCTCCATTCAGTGTTACCTGAACTTCACCCTGGACATGGGTAGATCACCTGGTTTCGGGTCTACGACCACGTACTCATGCGCCCTATTCAGACTCGCTTTCGCTGCGGCTCCGCATCTTCTGCTTAACCTTGCACGGGATCGTAACTCGCCGGTTCATTCTACAAAAGGCACGCCATCACCCGTTAACGGGCTCTGACTACTTGTAGGCACACGGTTTCAGGATCTCTTTCACTCCCCTTCCGGGGTGCTTTTCACCTTTCCCTCACGGTACTGGTTCACTATCGGTCACTAGGGAGTATTTAGCCTTGGGAGATGGTCCTCCCGGATTCCGACGGAATTTCACGTGTTCCGCCGTACTCAGGATCCACTCAGGAGAGAACGAAGTTTTGACTACAGGGCTGTTACCTCCTATGGCGGGCCTTTCCAGACCTCTTCATCTACCTCGTTCTTTTGTAACTCCGTACAGAGTGTCCTACAACCCCAAGAGGCAAGCCTCTTGGTTTGGGCTGATCCCGTTTCGCTCGCCGCTACTCAGGGAATCGCATTTGCTTTCTCTTCCTCCGGGTACTTAGATGTTTCAGTTCCCCGGGTCTGCCTTCTCATATCCTATGAATTCAGATATGGATACCACTCCATTACGAGTGGTGGGTTTCCCCATTCGGAAATCTCCGGATCAAAGCTTGCTTACAGCTCCCCGAAGCATATCGGTGTTCGTCCCGTCCTTCATCGGCTCCTAGTGCCAAGGCATCCACCGTGCGCCCTTTCTAACTTAACCGTTAAAAAGAATCACTATGTGATATCTTGTGTTACTAATTGAATGTGATGTCTACTGTTATCTAGTTTTCAAAGAACACGTTTCGAAGGAATGATCCTTCAAAACTAAACAAGACAGGGAACGTTCTGTTTATAAGACCCAAGGTCTTATATTCCGTATAATATCCTTAGAAAGGAGGTGATCCAGCCGCACCTTCCGATACGGCTACCTTGTTACGACTTCACCCCAATCATCTGTCCCACCTTCGGCGGCTGGCTCCTAAAAGGTTACCTCACCGACTTCGGGTGTTACAAACTCTCGTGGTGTGACGGGCGGTGTGTACAAGGCCCGGGAACGTATTCACCGCGGCATGCTGATCCGCGATTACTAGCGATTCCAGCTTCACGCAGTCGAGTTGCAGACTGCGATCCGAACTGAGAACAGATTTGTGGGATTGGCTTAACCTCGCGGTTTCGCTGCCCTTTGTTCTGTCCATTGTAGCACGTGTGTAGCCCAGGTCATAAGGGGCATGATGATTTGACGTCATCCCCACCTTCCTCCGGTTTGTCACCGGCAGTCACCTTAGAGTGCCCAACTGAATGCTGGCAACTAAGATCAAGGGTTGCGCTCGTTGCGGGACTTAACCCAACATCTCACGACACGAGCTGACGA
This sequence comes from Bacillus sp. AMCV2, assembly GCF_056033925.1. Classification (NCBI taxonomy): domain Bacteria; kingdom Bacillati; phylum Bacillota; class Bacilli; order Caryophanales; family Bacillaceae; genus Bacillus; species Bacillus sp. AMCV2. Next base: position 96,900 of record NZ_JBVYIB010000002.1, on the reverse strand, counting down.
CAACCATGCACCACCTGTCACTCTGCCCCCGAAGGGGACGTCCTATCTCTAGGATTGTCAGAGGATGTCAAGACCTGGTAAGGTTCTTCGCGTTGCTTCGAATTAAACCACATGCTCCACCGCTTGTGCGGGCCCCCGTCAATTCCTTTGAGTTTCAGTCTTGCGACCGTACTCCCCAGGCGGAGTGCTTAATGCGTTAGCTGCAGCACTAAGGGGCGGAAACCCCCTAACACTTAGCACTCATCGTTTACGGCGTGGACTACCAGGGTATCTAATCCTGTTCGCTCCCCACGCTTTCGCTCCTCAGCGTCAGTTACAGACCAGAGAGTCGCCTTCGCCACTGGTGTTCCTCCACATCTCTACGCATTTCACCGCTACACGTGGAATTCCACTCTCCTCTTCTGCACTCAAGTTCCCCAGTTTCCAATGACCCTCCCCGGTTGAGCCGGGGGCTTTCACATCAGACTTAAGAAACCGCCTGCGAGCCCTTTACGCCCAATAATTCCGGACAACGCTTGCCACCTACGTATTACCGCGGCTGCTGGCACGTAGTTAGCCGTGGCTTTCTGGTTAGGTACCGTCAAGGTACCGCCCTATTCGAACGGTACTTATTCTTCCCTAACAACAGAGCTTTACGATCCGAAAACCTTCATCACTCACGCGGCGTTGCTCCGTCAGACTTTCGTCCATTGCGGAAGATTCCCTACTGCTGCCTCCCGTAGGAGTCTGGGCCGTGTCTCAGTCCCAGTGTGGCCGATCACCCTCTCAGGTCGGCTACGCATCGTTGCCTTGGTGAGCCATTACCTCACCAACTAGCTAATGCGCCGCGGGTCCATCTGTAAGTGGTAGCCGAAGCCACCTTTTATGTTTGAACCATGCGGTTCAAACAACCATCCGGTATTAGCCCCGGTTTCCCGGAGTTATCCCAGTCTTACAGGCAGGTTACCCACGTGTTACTCACCCGTCCGCCGCTAACATCAGGGAGCAAGCTCCCATCTGTCCGCTCGACTTGCATGTATTAGGCACGCCGCCAGCGTTCGTCCTGAGCCAGGATCAAACTCTCCGATAAAGTAGTTTGACTGACTACGCACATCGCTGTGCGATTTTTAAAAACTGAATTAACAGGTACGTTTTGTCTTGTTTAGTTTTCAAAGATCATTTTTTGTCCGCTTTGTTAAAGCAACTTTGTTAGTATACAATATCACTTCTTCAAAGTCAACAACTTTTTTAAAAAAACTTTTGGTGGAGCCTAGCGGGATCGAACCGCTGACCTCCTGCGTGCAAAGCAGGCGCTCTCCCAGCTGAGCTAAGGCCCCATAAAAATGGTCGGGAAGACAGGATTCGAACCTGCGACCCCATGGTCCCAAACCATGTGCTCTACCAAGCTGAGCTACTTCCCGATTTCCCATCTATTCTATTAAAAGATATGGCGCGCCCGAGAGGAGTCGAACCCCTAACCTTTTGATCCGTAGTCAAACGCTCTATCCAATTGAGCTACGGGCGCAAAACATAATGCCGAGGGCCGGACTTGAACCGGCACGGTAGTCACCTACCGCAGGATTTTAAGTCCTGTGTGTCTGCCAATTCCACCACCCCGGCGTGGATGGTATAGTTGGAGCGGAAGACGGGATTCGAACCCGCGACCCCCACCTTGGCAAGGTGGTGTTCTACCACTGAACTACTTCCGCAGACAGGATGTCCAGTTTTTCTAACTGTTATCCTATATAATGCGGGTGAAGGGACTTGAACCCCCACGTCATAAAGACACTAGATCCTAAGTCTAGCGCGTCTGCCAATTCCGCCACACCCGCGTAAAATGGTGAGCCATGAAGGACTCGAACCTTCGACCCTCTGATTAAAAGTCAGATGCTCTACCAACTGAGCTAATGGCTCTTCTACAAGAGACTTGAGTATTATATCATATAAAAGTGGTGCCGGCAAGAGGACTTGAACCCCCAACCTACTGATTACAAGTCAGTTGCTCTACCAATTGAGCTACACCGGCATAATGGTGGAGGATGACGGGCTCGAACCGCCGACCCTCTGCTTGTAAGGCAGATGCTCTCCCAGCTGAGCTAATCCTCCATAATTGCACTAACGTGCAATTGCTTGGCGGCGTCCTACTCTCACAGGGGGAAACCCCCGACTACCATCGGCGCTGAAGAGCTTAACTTCCGTGTTCGGTATGGGAACGGGTGTGACCTCTTCGCTATCGCCACCAAACAAATTGAGAGTGTTCTCTCAAAACTAGATAACAGGTGTGACATCATTCAAAATGTGGTTAAGTCCTCGATCGATTAGTATCTGTCAGCTCCATGTGTCGCCACACTTCCACCTCAGACCTATCAACCTGATCATCTTTCAGGGATCTTACTTCCTTGCGGAATGGGAAATCTCATCTTGAGGGGGGCTTCATGCTTAGATGCTTTCAGCACTTATCCCGTCCGCACATAGCTACCCAGCGATGCCCTTGGCAGAACAACTGGTACACCAGCGGTGCGTCCATCCCGGTCCTCTCGTACTAAGGACAGCTCCTCTCAAATTTCCTGCGCCCGCGACGGATAGGGACCGAACTGTCTCACGACGTTCTGAACCCAGCTCGCGTACCGCTTTAATGGGCGAACAGCCCAACCCTTGGGACCGACTACAGCCCCAGGATGCGATGAGCCGACATCGAGGTGCCAAACCTCCCCGTCGATGTGGACTCTTGGGGGAGATAAGCCTGTTATCCCCGGGGTAGCTTTTATCCGTTGAGCGATGGCCCTTCCATGCGGAACCACCGGATCACTAAGCCCGACTTTCGTCCCTGCTCGACTTGTAGGTCTCGCAGTCAAGCTCCCTTGTGCCTTTACACTCTGCGAATGATTTCCAACCATTCTGAGGGAACCTTTGGGCGCCTCCGTTACCTTTTAGGAGGCGACCGCCCCAGTCAAACTGCCCACCTGACACTGTCTCCCCGCCCGATAAGGGCGGCGGGTTAGAAGGTCAATACAGCCAGGGTAGTATCCCACCGATGCCTCCACCGAAGCTGGCGCTCCGGTTTCCAAGGCTCCTACCTATCCTGTACAAGCTGTACCAACATTCAATATCAGGCTGCAGTAAAGCTCCACGGGGTCTTTCCGTCCTGTCGCGGGTAACCTGCATCTTCACAGGTACTATAATTTCACCGAGTCTCTCGTTGAGACAGTGCCCAGATCGTTGCGCCTTTCGTGCGGGTCGGAACTTACCCGACAAGGAATTTCGCTACCTTAGGACCGTTATAGTTACGGCCGCCGTTTACTGGGGCTTCAATTCGCACCTTCGCTTACGCTAAGCGCTCCTCTTAACCTTCCAGCACCGGGCAGGCGTCAGCCCCTATACTTCGCCTTACGGCTTCGCAGAGACCTGTGTTTTTGCTAAACAGTCGCCTGGGCCTATTCACTGCGGCTCTCTCGGGCTTGCACCCTAACAGAGCACCCCTTCTCCCGAAGTTACGGGGTCATTTTGCCGAGTTCCTTAACGAGAGTTCTCTCGATCACCTTAGGATTCTCTCCTCGCCTACCTGTGTCGGTTTGCGGTACGGGCACCTCTCACCTCGCTAGAGGCTTTTCTTGGCAGTGTGGAATCAGGAACTTCGCTACTATATTTCGCTCGCCATCACAGCTCAGCCTTATGGGAAACGGATTTGCCTATTTCCCAGCCTAACTGCTTGGACGCGGATATCCAATACCGCGCTTACCCTATCCTCCTGCGTCCCCCCATTGCTCAAATGGTGAGGAGGTGGTACAGGAATATCAACCTGTTGTCCATCGCCTACGCCTTTCGGCCTCGGCTTAGGTCCCGACTAACCCTGAGCGGACGAGCCTTCCTCAGGAAACCTTAGGCATTCGGTGGAGGGGATTCTCACCCCTCTTTCGCTACTCATACCGGCATTCTCACTTCTAAGCGCTCCACCAGTCCTTCCGGTCTGGCTTCACAGCCCTTAGAACGCTCTCCTACCACTGTTCGAAGAACAGTCCGCAGCTTCGGTGATACGTTTAGCCCCGGTACATTTTCGGCGCAGAGTCACTCGACCAGTGAGCTATTACGCACTCTTTAAATGGTGGCTGCTTCTAAGCCAACATCCTGGTTGTCTAAGCAACTCCACATCCTTTTCCACTTAACGTATACTTTGGGACCTTAGCTGGCGGTCTGGGCTGTTTCCCTTTCGACTACGGATCTTATCACTCGCAGTCTGACTCCCAAGGATAAGTCATTGGCATTCGGAGTTTGACTGAATTCGGTAACCCGGTAGGGGCCCCTAGTCCAATCAGTGCTCTACCTCCAAGACTCTTACCTTGAGGCTAGCCCTAAAGCTATTTCGGAGAGAACCAGCTATCTCCAGGTTCGATTGGCATTTCACCCCTACCCACACCTCATCCCCGCACTTTTCAACGTGCGTGGGTTCGGGCCTCCATTCAGTGTTACCTGAACTTCACCCTGGACATGGGTAGATCACCTGGTTTCGGGTCTACGACCACGTACTCATGCGCCCTATTCAGACTCGCTTTCGCTGCGGCTCCGCATCTTCTGCTTAACCTTGCACGGGATCGTAACTCGCCGGTTCATTCTACAAAAGGCACGCCATCACCCGTTAACGGGCTCTGACTACTTGTAGGCACACGGTTTCAGGATCTCTTTCACTCCCCTTCCGGGGTGCTTTTCACCTTTCCCTCACGGTACTGGTTCACTATCGGTCACTAGGGAGTATTTAGCCTTGGGAGATGGTCCTCCCGGATTCCGACGGAATTTCACGTGTTCCGCCGTACTCAGGATCCACTCAGGAGAGAACGAAGTTTTGACTACAGGGCTGTTACCTCCTATGGCGGGCCTTTCCAGACCTCTTCATCTACCTCGTTCTTTTGTAACTCCGTACAGAGTGTCCTACAACCCCAAGAGGCAAGCCTCTTGGTTTGGGCTGATCCCGTTTCGCTCGCCGCTACTCAGGGAATCGCATTTGCTTTCTCTTCCTCCGGGTACTTAGATGTTTCAGTTCCCCGGGTCTGCCTTCTCATATCCTATGAATTCAGATATGGATACCACTCCATTACGAGTGGTGGGTTTCCCCATTCGGAAATCTCCGGATCAAAGCTTGCTTACAGCTCCCCGAAGCATATCGGTGTTCGTCCCGTCCTTCATCGGCTCCTAGTGCCAAGGCATCCACCGTGCGCCCTTTCTAACTTAACCGTTAAAAAGAATCACTATGTGATATCTTGTGTTACTAATTGAATGTGATGTCTACTGTTATCTAGTTTTCAAAGAACACGTTTCGAAGGAATGATCCTTCAAAACTAAACAAGACAGGGAACGTTCTGTTTATAAGACCCAAGGTCTTATATTCCGTATAATATCCTTAGAAAGGAGGTGATCCAGCCGCACCTTCCGATACGGCTACCTTGTTACGACTTCACCCCAATCATCTGTCCCACCTTCGGCGGCTGGCTCCTAAAAGGTTACCTCACCGACTTCGGGTGTTACAAACTCTCGTGGTGTGACGGGCGGTGTGTACAAGGCCCGGGAACGTATTCACCGCGGCATGCTGATCCGCGATTACTAGCGATTCCAGCTTCACGCAGTCGAGTTGCAGACTGCGATCCGAACTGAGAACAGATTTGTGGGATTGGCTTAACCTCGCGGTTTCGCTGCCCTTTGTTCTGTCCATTGTAGCACGTGTGTAGCCCAGGTCATAAGGGGCATGATGATTTGACGTCATCCCCACCTTCCTCCGGTTTGTCACCGGCAGTCACCTTAGAGTGCCCAACTGAATGCTGGCAACTAAGATCAAGGGTTGCGCTCGTTGCGGGACTTAACCCAACATCTCACGACACGAGCTGACGACAACCATGCACCACCTGTCACTCTGCCCCCGAAGGGGACGTCCTATCTCTAGGATTGTCAGAGGATGTCAAGACCTGGTAAGGTTCTTCGCGTTGCTTCGAATTAAACCACATGCTCCACCGCTTGTGCGGGCCCCCGTCAATTCCTTTGAGTTTCAGTCTTGCGACCGTACTCCCCAGGCGGAGTGCTTAATGCGTTAGCTGCAGCACTAAGGGGCGGAAACCCCCTAACACTTAGCACTCATCGTTTACGGCGTGGACTACCAGGGTATCTAATCCTGTTCGCTCCCCACGCTTTCGCTCCTCAGCGTCAGTTACAGACCAGAGAGTCGCCTTCGCCACTGGTGTTCCTCCACATCTCTACGCATTTCACCGCTACACGTGGAATTCCACTCTCCTCTTCTGCACTCAAGTTCCCCAGTTTCCAATGACCCTCCCCGGTTGAGCCGGGGGCTTTCACATCAGACTTAAGAAACCGCCTGCGAGCCCTTTACGCCCAATAATTCCGGACAACGCTTGCCACCTACGTATTACCGCGGCTGCTGGCACGTAGTTAGCCGTGGCTTTCTGGTTAGGTACCGTCAAGGTACCGCCCTATTCGAACGGTACTTGTTCTTCCCTAACAACAGAGCTTTACGATCCGAAAACCTTCATCACTCACGCGGCGTTGCTCCGTCAGACTTTCGTCCATTGCGGAAGATTCCCTACTGCTGCCTCCCGTAGGAGTCTGGGCCGTGTCTCAGTCCCAGTGTGGCCGATCACCCTCTCAGGTCGGCTACGCATCGTTGCCTTGGTGAGCCGTTACCTCACCAACTAGCTAATGCGCCGCGGGTCCATCTGTAAGTGGTAGCCGAAGCCACCTTTTATGCTTGAACCATGCGGTTCAAACAACCATCCGGTATTAGCCCCGGTTTCCCGGAGTTATCCCAGTCTTACAGGCAGGTTACCCACGTGTTACTCACCCGTCCGCCGCTAACATCAGGGAGCAAGCTCCCATCTGTCCGCTCGACTTGCATGTATTAGGCACGCCGCCAGCGTTCGTCCTGAGCCAGGATCAAACTCTCCGATAAAGTAGTTTGACTGACTACGCACATCGCTGTGCGATTTTTAAAAACTGAATTAACAGGTACGTTTTGTCTTGTTTAGTTTTCAAAGATCATTTTGTTCACTTCGTTCAAGCGACTTTATTATTATAACTCGTTGACTCAGTGAAGTCAATAACTTTTTTTAAGTTATTTTTTCGTTATCGCCTTGTTTAGCGGCAACGAATAATAATATACCACCTAGTAAATAATAGTGCAATAGTTTTTTTGAAGAAATACTAAGGAATTTAAAAAGAGCGGCATCCTTTCCCTATGGAGGATACCGCTCTTCTTTATTAGCGTTGTCTCATTTGCGGAAATAACAGCACATCGCGAATAGAAGGGGCATTCGTCAGCAGCATAACCAGACGGTCGATACCGATGCCTAAACCTCCTGTTGGCGGCATACCGTATTCCAGAGCTTCAACAAAGTCTTCATCCATTAGATGAGCTTCATCATTACCGGCTTCACGCTCTTTTAATTGCGCTTCAAAGCGTTCTCTTTGATCAATAGGATCATTCAGCTCTGTAAACGCGTTGGCATGTTCACGGCCAACGATAAACAGCTCAAAACGGTCTGTAAAACGCGGGTCCTCAGGGTTTTTCTTAGCAAGAGGAGAAATTTCTACAGGATGCCCGTAAATAAACGTTGGCTGAATAAGCGTTTCTTCAATTTTTTGTTCGAAGAATTCGTTGATGATATGCCCTACTGTCATAGAATCTTTAATTTCTACTCCATGTTCTTTTGCATATTCACGCGCCTGCTCAACAGTAACCTCTTCCCAGAAATCAACGCCGGTCGCTTCTTTGACTGCGTCAACCATATGGATTCTTTTCCACTCCGGTTTAAGGTCGATTTGCTCTTCCCCGTATTGAATCGTAGTTGTGCCAAGCACTTCTTGGGCGATATGAGCGACAAGGTTTTCAGTTAAGCTCATGATATCTTTATAGTCCGCATATGCTTCATATAACTCAATCATTGTAAATTCAGGGTTATGGCGTGTTGAGACACCTTCGTTACGGAAAACACGGCCGATTTCATATACTTTTTCTAAACCGCCGACAATTAGGCGTTTTAGGTGCAGTTCGATAGCAATACGCATATAGAGTGGAATGTCTAACGCGTTGTGGTGAGTGATAAACGGACGTGCAGAAGCTCCCCCAGGAATGCTGTGCATTGTAGGTGTTTCTACTTCTAAGTATCCATGATCATCAAGGTATCTTCTCATAGCTTGAATGATCTTGCTTCGTGTAATGAATGTATGTTTGCTGTCTGGGTTTACGATAAGATCCAGGTAACGCTGACGGTAGCGCTGCTCAACGTCTTTTAAACCATGGTATTTGTCAGGAAGCGGACGAAGCGCTTTTGTCAGCAATTCAAAGGAAGTTGCTTTAACAGACAATTCGCCTACATTTGTTTTGAAGACTTTTCCGGTTACACCGATAAGATCACCGAGGTCAGAAGACTTGAAGATTTCATATTGGTCGTCACCGACACTGTCTTTTCTTACGTAGATTTGGATTTGGCCTTCTAAATCCTGAAGATGGGCAAAGCCGGCTTTTCCTTTTCCGCGTTTTGTCATCATTCGGCCTGCGATTGTAACTTCAATCGCTTTTTCTTCTAACTCTTCTTTGGTTAGATCTTGATATGCCGAAATAACTTCTTGAGACTGATGAGTTCTTTCAAAACGTGCGCCGAATGGATCGATGCCGTTATCTCTCAGCTGATTCATTTTATCGCGTCTGACTTGCAGCTGATCATTCAATTCTTCATGGTTATGCTCTTCTTGACTCATTGTTATCACTCCATTACAGATATTGTTTCATGAAAAAAGCAGAAAAACTGCCAGCGTAAAACTAGCAGTGAGCAGCAAATAGAGGTAAGTATTATCCTACTTTTGCATTTTGAAGCTCTTTTGCCTCAACTTCAACCGTAAATGCATCTAAAAGCTGTACAAACTCTTCTCTCGTCTCGCAATGATTGATTTCATTACGAACGTTCGCATTGCCTTTTACGCCTTTCAGATACCATGCAGCGTGCTTTCTCATTTCTCTTACCGCTACGTTTTCACCTTTTAAGTCAATCAGACGGTCAAGATGCAGTTTGCATACGGCCATTTTTTCGCGTACTTGCGGCTCTTCTTTTAATTCACCTGTTTCAAGATACTGAACCGTACGGTAAATCATCCACGGGTTGCCCAATGCAGCGCGTCCGATCATCACCCCGTCTACTCCTGTCTCATCGAGCATACGCTTAGCATCCTGCGGTGTCTTAACATCGCCGTTTCCGATAACCGGAATCGATACTGATTGTTTTACTTCTTTGATGATATCCCAGTTTGCCGTTCCTTCGTACATCTGCACTCTCGTACGGCCGTGAAGTGCCACTGCTTTACCGCCCGCACGTTCTACAGCCTGTGCATTTTTCACTGCGAAAATGTGGTCTTCATCCCAGCCCATTCTCATTTTCACTGTAACTGGTTTATTAACAGCATCCACTACTGCAGAAACCATTTCGTAAATCTTATCAGGGTCGAGAAGCCATTTGGCTCCCGCATCGCATTTTGTAATCTTCGGCACGGGACATCCCATGTTAATATCAATGATATCAGCAGTTGTGTTTTGGTCTACAAACTTCGCCGCTTCCACAAGGGTTTCCTTTTTTCCTCCGAAAATTTGAAGGCTGAGTGGTTTCTCACGTTCATCGATATAAAGCATACCCATTGTTCTTGCATTGTTGTAAAGGATCGCTTTGTCACTGACCATTTCAGCGCATACCAATCCGGCTCCGAATTCCTTTACAGTCAATCTGAACGCAGAGTTGCAGACACCAGCCATAGGTGCGAGCACAACCCGGTTTTTCAATTGAATATCTCCGATTTTGAACAATTTTTCTCCTCCTTTCATTTGTTCTATTTTTCTGGCGGCGCCAATTCGTCCGCACTTATATTTAAAACATCTGCTGCATCTTGAATGATGGCAGCTGACGGCAATCGGTTTCCGCGTTCAATTTCGCCGAGAATAGAAACTGATATACCTAATGCTTTTGCAAATCCTTCTTGAGTATAACCTTTCAGCTTTCTGAATGCACGAATTCGTCTACCCCAGATTTCTGCTTCCATACTCTTACACCTTCTTGGTCTGTTTCGGCGTTTGTAGCCTCTTTTTCAACCTGCTGGCAAATTTCCGCAAGAGGCGCAAGGACAAACAAACGCTCATACATTCTCGGATGCGGAACAATTAGTTGCTCTGTTTCAATATTTTCACGATTAAATAACAAAATGTCAAGGTCTGCCGTCCGCGGCCCCCATCTTACTTCCCTTGTTCTGCCTAATTCATTTTCTATCTGCTGCGTCAGTTCAAGGAGTTCAAAAGGGTTCAGTGATGTCTTGATTTCAACAGCCATATTCAAAAATTCAGCTTGGTCTTCGTATCCGACCGGGTCAGTTTCGTAAATAGACGACACTTTAGTGACTGTCACCGCAGCATGCTGATGCAGTAAAGCCACTGCTTGCCTTAAATACGTTTCTCTATCTCCAATATTAGATCCAAGTGCAATATAAGCTATGTTGTTCATGACTTTTTTCTCGTAATTTCAATTGCTACTGATTTATAGTGTCCGGGAATTGGCGGGTCTGGCTTAATCACTTTCACCGTACATTGCTGAACAGGCTGAAATTTTTCGAGAACAGTGCCAGCAATACGTTCCGCCAGCGTTTCTACCAATTTTACAGGCTCCCCTTCCACGATATCTTTACATACGTGATAGAGCTCAGCATAGTTGATCGTTTGCTCAAGGTCGTCTGTTTGTCCAGCTTTGCTCAAATCCAGCTCAGCAGTTAAATCGACTTTAAACCGCTGGCCAAGCTTGTTTTCTTCTTTGAACACACCGTGATATCCGTAAAACTCCATACCTTCTACATAAACTTTATCCATGGTACACCCCTCCCTTATTCAGCATCGCGTCCATCATTTTCGCCATTCTGGCAATTTGCTTTACATCATGGACCCTGACAATGTCACAGCCTTTTTGAATGCCGAGACACACAGTCGCGCCTGTGCCCTCAGCCCGCTCCTCAGGCGGAAGATCCAGAACACGTCCGATGAATCTTTTTCGGGAGGTTGCCAGAAGAACCGGATATCCCAACCCGCTGAAAATCTCTAGTTTGTTCATCACTGCCAGGTTATCGTGATAGGTTTTCGCGAAACCGATACCGGGATCAAGAATAATGTTCTTCTCGTCTACTCCGGCCTCAACAGCAATTTTTACACTCTCCATTAAGTCCGACAGCATATCCGGCAATAAGTCATTGTAGTTTCTTTCAGGGCGGTTATGCATGAGAACAATTGGAACATTATGTTCAGCTGCAACGGAAGCCATCTCCGGATCATGTTTGGCTCCCCAAATATCATTGATAATGGATGCGCCGGCTTTCACTGCTTCATCTGCGACAGAAGCCTTGTACGTGTCTACAGAAATAGGAACACCAAGCTCTTTCGTAATCCGCTCAATCACCGGAATGACTCTGGACATCTCCTCATCCTCAGATACGCACTCAGCGCCAGGCCTTGTCGATTCCCCTCCGATATCAATGATATGGGCACCATCATCGATCATCTCTTTCGCGTGCAGCAGCGCCTTGTCCAAGCTGTCATATTTTCCGCCGTCCGAGAAAGAGTCAGGCGTTACGTTTAAAATTCCCATCACCAGCGTCTTCTCTTTATATGATAAAGCACTGGGCTTAGTGTGGATTACTTGTGTTTGATCTATTGTGTGCTGCGCCATGCTCTTCCTCCCTTTTCATGAATCATGTTCTTTATTTCTTTTTTGTATAACAATTGAAGAGCGGAGGTTGCTTCTCCGCTTTGGCTTCCATAGTTTACTTCTTCTATTTTAGTAAACGGGATGATTTCAAGAACCGAGTTCGTCATCCACGCTTCGTCAGCTGTCAAGAGAGCTTCTAGCTCATATCGGCCCGTTTTGAGCTCCAGGCCGATATTCTTTGCATTTTCTATGATAAAACGTCTCGTGACGCCGTCCAGAATACCGGTATCAAGCGATGGCGTATAGATACAGCGACCTTTTCTCCAGAAGACATTAGATATGATACCCTCTGCAACAGCTCCATCCTCCGTTAGGAAAATTCCCTCGACACGCGGATCATTTCCAATTTCCCGTTTCGCATACATATTATTTAAATAATGATGAGATTTTAACCGGAACGACCCCTCAGGAGTGTTTCTCCGTATCGATAAAATCTTCCCTTCTTTTTGCAAAGGAAGACTTTCTGGTTTCAGCTGATTCACAAAGCATAAAACGGTCGGCTTATCGTACGTCTGGGCGACAAAACCTTTATCGCTGATCCCCGCTGATATGTTCAGTCTGACGCGGGCATTGCCATCCTTGATATCATTTAGCTTAAGCAGCTTGTCCAGCATCTCAAGGATCTCATGCTTTGAAACAGTATATTCGATTTGCAGATCCTTAAGTGCGCGTTCAAGCCGTTCTATATGCCAATCAAGCAGAAACGGGCAGCCTTCGTAGAGCCTGAAGGTTTCGAAAACACCGATCCCATATAAAAACCCATGGTCAAAAGGAGAAAGAACTGCATCTTTCTCCTCCATATACCGGCCGTTTACATATATCATCACGCAATAACTTCCTTGCGGTATGTCTCAATAAAATTTCTGAGCATTTCTTTCCCAAAGGAGGTCATAATAGACTCTGGGTGAAATTGCACGCCCTCTATCGGGAGGTCATTGTGGCGAATAGCCATGATTTCTCCTTCTTTCGTTTGTGCTGTTACTGTAAAACAGCTTGGCAGCGTCTCAGGTTTTACGATCAGCGAGTGGTATCGCGTCGCAACAAGGGGATTTTTCAACCCTTCAAAAATGGTCTTGCCGTCATGCTCGATATCCGAGGTTTTCCCGTGCATAAGCCGTTCTGCCCTAACAACATCACCACCGAACACTTGTGCGATGGACTGATGTCCGAGACATACACCGAAAATAGGAATTTTCCCTGCGAAATGTTTAATTGCTTCGAGGCTGATTCCCGCCTCATCAGGGCTGCACGGTCCGGGAGATATCATCAGAAAGTCCGGAGACAGTTCTTCAATTTCTTCGATTGTGATGCTGTCATTGCGTTTCACAACCAGCTCTTCCCCAAGCTCGCCCAAATACTGTACCAAGTTGTACGTGAATGAATCGTAGTTATCAATCATTAAAATCATTTCTCCGCTCACCTCATCTAATTTTTGTCTCTTCTTTGCTCAGCTCTAATGCTCTTTGCATCGCAAAAGCTTTTTTGAATGATTCCTTGTATTCGTGCTTCGGAACAGAATCAATCACAACTCCTGCGCCGGACTGCATAAATGCCTGCCCTCCGGTTGCATAAATGGTTCGAATGACGATATTAAACTGCAGATCGTGATTATATCCAAACCATCCTATAGATCCAGTATAAAGCCCTCGGCGTGTCGGCTCAAGTTCTTCTATAATTTCCATCGTTCTTACTTTCGGTGCACCAGTAATGGTTCCTCCGGGAAACACAGCATGAATAATATCTACAGCATCATACCCATCCTGCAGTTCACCTTGGACATTAGACACAATGTGCATCACATGCGAGTATTTTTCAATTGCCATGAATTCATTTACGCGCACAGACCCGTAACGTGATACTCTTCCCAGGTCATTTCGCTCAAGATCAACCAGCATGACATGTTCCGCGCGTTCTTTTTCATTGTGGATCAATTCGTTTGCAAGCGCCTCGTCTTCTTCATTTGTTTTCCCTCTGGAACGGGTGCCCGCAATCGGTCTCGTCTCTAATAGCTTGCCCTTTTTGCTGACAAGCAGTTCAGGCGATCCGCAAATGATTTGGAAATCAGGTGTTTCTAAATACGCCATATAAGGAGAAGGATTTACTTCTCTCAAGGTTTTGTATATTTGATATGGGTGGGCAGACAGTGACTGTGACTGCCTTATTGATAGATTGACTTGAAACACATCTCCGCTGGCAATGTATTGTTTGATTTTCTCTACAGCTTGTGAGAACCCATCCTCGGTAAATGGCGCCGCGAAGGAACCATCTGTTTCAGGCTTCATCTCTCGCGAAGAGACAGCGGGAAGCTCAGTCAGCCACATCTGCTCTAACTCAGATAGTTTCACATCCGCTGTTTCCTGATCAGAACCATTAACATGAGTAATCAGCCATAGAGACTCTTCTTGATGGTCATAAACTGCTATATCATCAAAAACAAGAAAATAAATATCTGGTGTTTCTAGATCATCTAATGAGAGCATTTTAAAATTTTCAATGTACCGTGCGTAATCATAGCTGAGAAACCCGATTGCCCCGCCCTGAAAGTCAGGGAACTCATGATTCGTTTCTGTTTCCAGCGTTTTAAACCAGCTGTGGAAGGCCCGTAATGGATCACCTTCTTTAAACAGCATCTCATCACCATGCTTAATTGTAGTTATTCCGTCTTTTCCTTTCACAGTCGCAATTGGATCAAGACCGGCTATACTATATCTGCCGCCTCTTGCACTTTCGAGAAGTACATGATGTTTTCGGGATTGCGCAAGTTTCTCAAATTGTTGTAAGAATGAGTCTTTTTGAAAAGGTACTTTTTTGCCTGCCGGTCTGCGTTGTGCCATTTGTATCATTCCTCTATTTTCTTTTTTACTTGTTTTAATTGTAAAGCAATGTTGTTAGTGAAAAAAGTGAATTTCTCTTCCAAGAATAACATTCGTCGCAGACATGGCATATTTGATGCACGAAATATAAAAAAACTCCCGGCGGACCGGGAGTTTTGGCTTTTTTTAATCGAATTGATACAGCGGCGTGCTTAGATAACGTTCGCCGTTACTTGGAATGATGGCCAATACTTTTTTGCCTTTTCCGAGTTTTTTTGCTACTTGAAGAGCAGCATAAATTGCCGCACCTGATGAGATGCCTCCGAGAATTCCTTCTTCACGTGCAGCTCTGCGGGCATATTCGAATGCTTCTTCATTCTTCACAGGGAAGATTTCATCATATACTTCAGTGTTTAAGATGTCCGGCACGAATCCAGCTCCGATTCCCTGAATTTTGTGGGGGCCTGGTTTTCCTCCTGAAAGCACTGGGGAATCTGACGGTTCAACAGCATAAATCTTGATGGAAGGGTACGCTTCCTTCAGCACTTCACCCGCTCCCGTAATCGTTCCGCCCGTTCCGATTCCGGCTACAAATGCGTCAAGCTGATCATCACCGAATTGCTCAACGATTTCTTTACCCGTTGTTTGGCGGTGAATTTCTGGGTTAGAAGGGTTGTTAAACTGCTGCGGCACAAAGTATCCGTGCTTTTCAGCAAGCTCTTCAGCTTTCTTAATGGCGCCTTTCATGCCTTCCGCACCAGGAGTCAGCACAAGCTCAGCACCGTATGCGCGCAGAAGGTTGCGGCGCTCCATGCTCATTGTATCAGGCATAACCAAAATGGCTTTTAATCCTTTAGCAGCAGCAACCATTGCAAGCCCGATTCCTGTATTTCCGCTTGTCGGTTCAATGATTGTATCACCGGCTTTTAATTTTCCTTCTTTTTCAGCCGCTTCAATCATGGCTAAACCGATACGGTCTTTTACACTGCTTCCAGGGTTCATGTATTCAAGTTTTAGATATACATCCGCACTGTTTTCATCTGCAAGGCGATTTAATTTAACGATTGGCGTATTCCCAATTAATTCAGTAATGGAGTTTGCTACACGTACCATTCTCGACACCTCAATTTCCGACTATTTGTATTGGTATTATGTATATAATCTATCAATTTCAAAATTTTTTGTCAATCACTTAGTACTTTTTTCCCCATAAAACCAAGATACATCGGCTTCTTTCCAAAGTGTCTTAACTGTCGCTTTATCGCCTAGCTGATCCATTGCGATTTGCCGTCTGATCTGGTCCTTTACTTCATCAAATGAGAACGTTCTTGCCTTTAGTTTTTCTTTCAGCTGGATAATGGCATATCCGTTGCTGACCTTTATTGGTTCCTGAGACCATTCATCCTCTTTGAGTGTTTTCGCCTCTTCAATGTATGCTGACGGAATGTTGTCTGATGCCTCTGTGACAAAACCTAAATCTCCACCGTATGGTGATGTATATCTGTCTGTAGATCTTTCGGCAGCAACAGCTTCAAAGCTTGATCCGCCTTTCAGTTCTTTCAGGACTTCTCTCGCTTCTTCTTCATCTTTTACAACAATGTGCCGAATTCGATACGAATCATCAAACTGATATAGTTCCTTATTTTTATTATAGAATGATTCCAGTTCTTTGTTTGAGATATCGATATCCCTTGTTAACAAATCCTCAAGGAGGATATTATAACGAATTTGGTCTTTCCACTCTTTCTCCGTCGTATGTTCATCTTCGTAAAAGGAATTATTGACCGCTTTAATCAGCAAAAACTCACGATCAACTTCGCTTTTGGATATTTTAAGGTTGTTCTTTTTAGCCAGCTGCTCAACAACTCGGACATTGATCATGTCTTCAAGCGTTGACTTACCATACTGGTCTTCCATTTCTTTCAGCCATTCTTCTCTTGTCACACTCTTGCCTCCGATAGTCGCAATAGACTCACCGGATGACGATGCGCCGGCTTGGGATTTCGTCAGCGTATATGCAACAGCAATACAGCAAACCAACAGCGCCCCTAAAATAATGGTCCAGATTGTTCTTGATTTCAAACCTGCTTTCAGCCCCTTTTCTCAAATTAAAAACCCGCTAAAGAGCTTAGCGGGTAGTTTGGTCACGAAGCCCTTCCAGCTCTTCTTTTGTAAATAAGTACTTTTCATTACAAAAATGGCATACTGCTTCGGCTTGTCCATCTTCTTCTATCATATCTTGAATTTCTTTTTTGCCTAGTCCTAAAATGGCTGTTTCGAACCGTTCTTTTGAACAAGGGCAATGGAATCTGACAGGCATCGTTTCCAAAATCTCAGGTTTCTCACCTAGGACTTCTTCTAAAATTTCTTCTGGTGTCAGCCCTTTTTGGATGAGCTTAGAAATCGGCTCTACTTGAGATAGACGCTGTTCAATTTTTGTGATTGTTTCATCATCTGTTCCCGGCATCAGCTGAATAATAAAGCCCCCTGCCGCAAGAATGGTATTGTCAGGATTCACGAGCACACCTACACCCACTGATGAAGGAACCTGCTCAGATGAGACAAGATAGTAAGTGAAATCATCTCCTAATTCTCCTGAAACGATTTCTACTTGTCCTGTGAAGAACTCGCGCAAACCTAAATCTTTTACGACACTTAACGTTCCGTTTGTTCCAACCGCACGTCTGACATCAAGCTTGCCTTGTTCATTTAAATCAAAATGAACTTGCGGGTTAGAGACATAGGCTCTGACTTCTCCTTTGGCATTGGCATCAGCTACAATAGCTCCGATCGGACCTCCGCCCTCGATTTTCACGGTCAGCTTATCATCGCCCTTCAGCATAGCGCCGAGCATAAGTGCAGCTGTCATTGTGCGGCCCAATGCAGCGGATGCTGTCGGCCACGTACCATGGCGTCTCTGTCCCTCATTTACCATATCAGTCGTTCTCGCAGCATAAGCCCGAACTTTTCCGTCATACGCAAGTGCTTTTACTAAATAATCCATTACTAAACCTCCTATACACTTCCTACGCGGTTTCTTTCATAAATCAATTCCAGCCCTTTAAGGGTTAAGAATGGATCAACGATGTCTATACAATCTGATTCGTTCGCAATGAGCGGCGCCAGGCCTCCTGTCGCAATGACCTTTGGTTCCTGTTTTGCCTGCCATTTCATTCGCTTAACGATTCCTTCCACTTGGCCGACATAGCCAAATAAAATCCCAGATTGCATCGCGCTAACAGTGTTTTTTCCGATAATATTGTCGGGCCGGGTGATTTCGATACGCGGAAGCTTTGCTGCACGCGAGTAAAGCGCCTCTGTCGAAATTGTAATCCCAGGGGCAATCGCCCCGCCCATGTATTGTTTGTTTTCATCAATATAGCAGTACGTTGTGGCGGTTCCGAAATCTACAACAATTAATGGATTGCCGTATAAGTGTATCGCAGCGACAGCATTTACGATTCTGTCTGCCCCCACTTCTTTCGGATTATCATATTTTATATTTAAACCGGTTTTCATACCAGGACCAACAATTTGCGGCTCGATATGAAAGTATTTTGTGCACATTCTTTCTAACGCAAACATGATTGGCGGCACTACTGACGAAATAATAATGCCATCTATCTGTTCAAACATAAGCCCGGAGTGATCAAATAAGGAGCGCAAAATCATCCCAAACTCATCTTCTGTTTTATGCCTGCTTGTTTCTATACGCCAGTGATATTCTAATTTTCCATCATGATATACACCAAGTACAGTATTGGTGTTCCCCACATCGATAACCAGTAACAACCTCTATCACCACTTTTGAATAGTTTCTCTACTTTACTTTTCACAAACATTCTACAATACCATACACGATCAGCGGCTCATTTGTAAACAAATCGATACCAGAATTGGATGATTGTAAAAGCCGCATCTGAGCCCATCATTTACATAAAAAAACTGCCAGCGTCAGCCGGCAGTTTTTTTAGAAAGAAAGCGAATTACTCTTTCGTATCGTCTTTCTTTTCTTCTGTTTTTGTCAGAATGTTTACTTTCACATCATCGTTCTTTTCATCATCTGAGAAATTACGCTCAGGTAATGTTCCATGATCGATAAGGTGTTTGATCTGTTCAGCGTCAAGCGTTTCAACTTTCAGAAGCGTTTGCGCAATCAATTCAAGCTTGTCACGATTTTCAGTCAGGATTTGTTTCGCACGCTCATAACATTCTTTGATGATGCGCTGAATTTCCTGATCAATTTCGTAAGCGATTTGATCACTGTAATTCTGTTCGTTGTTGAAATCACGGCCTAAGAATACCTGGCCACCCTGAGACTGTCCAAATTGCAACGGTCCCAGTTTTTCTGACATACCGAATTCCGTAACCATTCGTCTTGCAATGTTCGTCGCACGCTGGAAGTCATTGTGCGCCCCTGTGCTGACTTCACCGAAGATAATCTCTTCAGCAACACGTCCGCCCAAGAGACCGACAATTTTATCAAGCAGCTCCGGCTTTGTTTGGAAATAACGGTCTTCTCTTGGCAGCATAACAGCATAACCGCCAGCCTGGCCCCGAGGAACAATCGTTACTTTATGAACCATATCTGCCTCATCTAAAACGAGACCGATAACGGTGTGTCCGCCTTCGTGATAAGCCACGATATTGCGTTCTTTCTTGGAGATAACGCGGCTCTTCTTAGCAGGTCCGGCAATTACACGATCCGTCGCTTCGTCAATATCACGCGCATCGATTTTTTTCTTGTTTTGACGAGCCGCTACAAGCGCAGCTTCATTCAAGAGGTTTTCTAAGTCAGCGCCCGAGAAGCCTGGTGTTCTCATGGCAATTGATTTTAGGTTAACCGTTTCATCCAGCGGTTTGTTTCTCGCATGGACTTTCAATACAGCTTCACGGCCAATGACATCTGGGCGGTCCACTGTGATTTGACGGTCAAAACGTCCCGGACGAAGTAAGGCTGGGTCCAAGATGTCCGCACGGTTCGTCGCAGCAATGATGATAATTCCTTCATTAGCGCTGAATCCGTCCATTTCAACAAGCAATTGGTTTAGCGTCTGTTCACGTTCATCGTGTCCACCGCCGAGACCAGCGCCACGCTGGCGTCCGACTGCGTCAATTTCATCAATGAAGATCAAACAAGGCGCATTCTTTTTCGCATTTTCAAACAAGTCACGCACACGGGAAGCACCGACCCCTACAAACATTTCAACGAAATCAGATCCGCTGATGCTGAAGAAAGGTACGCCGGCTTCTCCTGCACAAGCCTTGGCAAGCAATGTTTTACCGGTACCCGGAGGTCCGACTAAAAGCACGCCTTTCGGTATTCTGGCGCCGAGCTCGGCAAACTTGCGGGGATCTTTCAGAAACTCAACAACTTCAACAAGTTCTTGCTTTTCTTCGTCAGCCCCTGCAACGTCTTTAAATTTGACGCGTTTCTTTTCCTCTGTATACAGCTTCGCTTTACTCTTGCCAAAGTTCATGACACGGCTGCCGCCGCCTTGAGCCTGATTGAGCAGGAAGAAAAACAGAATAAAGATAATGACAAATGGGATGATGGTCGTCAGGAACGTCACCCATCCGCTTGTTTCTTGAGCGGGCTCAACCTTTACGTCTGTCTTTTTCAAAGCGTTAAATATCTGGTCTGCTCCCTTTCCTTCAGGAACATGAGTCAAAAAGTATTGATCTTTGTCGTAGTTTTTCAGCTGCCCTTTTACCTCATAAACACCTCTGACAGGCTGAACCGATACGCTATCAACTTTCCCGTCATCCAGGTTTTTGATGAACGTACTGTACGACATATTTTCTGTTTTCGGATTTGAGGTCTGGAAGTAGCTCACAACCCCGATTACTACTAATAAAATAAGTAAATAAAAAATGGTATTACGGAAGACCCGATTCATTCCTTACCTCCTCCCACAGTAAGCACAACTATGTTCAATAGTACCATAGAAAATCATTCCAATACAAACAATAACCATCTCGGAAGCAGGCTGCCGATCAGCTTTCATAAACTGCCGGTTTTAACACTCCGATATAAGGCAGATTGCGATAGCGCTCAGCATAATCAAGTCCGTAACCCACTACAAACGCGTCAGGAACTTCAAAACCGACAAAGTCTGCTTTGATGTCCGCTTTTCTTCCGCTCGGTTTATCCAAAAGGGTAACAATCTTAATTGATTTTGCTTTACGGTATCGGAAGAGCTCTACGAGATAACTTAAGGTTAACCCACTGTCGATGATATCTTCAATAATTAAGATGTCCCGGCCCTCTACAGATGTATCCAAATCTTTAATGATTTTGACTTCTCCAGAAGAAACCGTAGAATTTCCGTAGCTTGATACATCCATGAAATCCATTTCCAAATATGTATCAATATGCTTGATAAGATCCGCCATAAAAGGAAGTGCTCCTTTTAACACACCTATTGCCAACGGAAATGTATCTTGATACTCGCTCGTTAATTCTGCACCTAACTCTTTTACTTTCTTTTGTATCTCTTCCTCTGAGATCAGTACTTTCTCGATATCATGTTTCATCATGATTTTGCTTGCCCCCTACACTTTTCATGCTGTCTATATTGTAATACAATGCGGTCGCTGTTTGGAATCACAAGATCTTCAAAAATTGATTTTTTCAAGCCAGGTATCCAGATAATTTCACCGCTTGCGTCCGTCACAATCGGCCAGTTGTCTCTTTCTTGGAGAGGCAGTTTCTTATCAATAAATATATCCTTTACCTTTTTTGAGCCGTTCATCCCTTTTAGTTTGATCCGGTCTCCAGCTTTTCTCGTCCGGATTGTTAAGGGAAACCGCACCTTTTTTTCACTTGTGATAAAAACAGCATTCCCATGTTCTTCAGGCGAGTCCGCATAATGCTTTGCCTCTATCAGATATCCATTGGGGAGCACTGCCGTTTCATCAGCAGCTCCGCTAATTTGGTATTCAAAGGGAACATTTTTGCACTGCCATTGTTCAAATGTAAACAAACATGTCTGATATGATTTGACCACCTTCAGTCCTTTCGGAAAGTCCAATACTCCTGAAGGACTGCCATTTTCCGCCCAATCGAGAAACTGCTGAATGTGATGGGCTGAAAAGGATGATGGAACGTTTTCATAAAGATAGTTTAATATTAGTTGAACTCCTCTTCTTTGTAAAGGCATCGGGAGGGCAAGCAATTGAGAGGAATTGATTTCAACTGATGTATTAGACTGGCTTGTGATTACTTTATTCATTTCATCTTTCGTTAATGACTGTAAGAATTGCTCATCTTCCGTCAGTGCTTCACTCACTTTCTGAAACCTTTTATGCACATCAGGAGATTCCTGCTTCAAAAACGGGAGCACTGTTTTTCTTAATCTGTTTCTTGTGTAGTCATCTTTGGCGTTGCTTTCATCCGTCCGGTAGCTCAAGCCATTTTCACGGCAATAGTGAAGGATCTCTTCCTTTGTAATGGTTAAGAACGGCCTGATGATCCGCCCCGTCCCAAATCGTCTAACCGGCTGCATTCCCGCAAGTCCCGTTCCAAGCGTACCCTTAGCAAGTTTCATAAGCATTGTTTCAACCTGGTCATCACCATGATGTGCAAGCGCCAGATAGTCCGCTTGGTGCTTCGACATAATTTCCTCAAAAAACCGGTAGCGGCAATCGCGTGCTGCAGCCTGCTTATTGAGTCCTTTTTCCTGTGCATATGCGGTTACATTGATTTGAGCCGTTTCGCACACGAGCTGTTCAGCTTTACAATAAGCTTGGACGAAACGCATGTCCTCCTCGGATTCCGCACCTCTGAACCGATGATCAACGTGAGCTGCAATAACATTCGCTGAACGGCCGCATAATGTATGCAACGCGTGAAGAAGAGCCATTGAGTCCGGACCGCCGGAAACGCCTACAATGATTGTCGCCCCTTTTAACGTAAGATTGTGTTTGTTTAAAAAATCTTTGACACTTTTCACAATGTCCTCCTCACAATGAGCAGGTATTTTAAAGATATTCATATCCTAACACTTTCAACCCCTCCAAGCAAAGAAGAAGCATAGGCTCTGCAGTTTGCACCATTCAGATTAAGAAAAAGACAATATAGGCGAAATAAAGCGCTAAAACACTGATCACGATAAGCGTTGTTTCAAATAACCCCCCCGACTTAGCCGGTTTCTGTTTTGGGGTATATCGCGTCTTCGTTATTTTTCCTTGGCGCGGTTTTTGCTGTCTTTGTCGTGTGGCAGGCTGCGGTGATGCTTTTATAGGCTGTTTTCTTTGTGCTGCTTTTTGCCCCGCGTCTAGCATATCCTTCTTCATTTCATCTGCGGATTGATAATCTCCGTTCAAGGCTGAAAAAAGCACTTTTTTATACTTTTGAAGCAGCGGGTTTCCTTCGATGAGAGACCTAAGCTGTTCTTTGGGCTGGTTCGTTTTCTTAAATTCTTTTTTATGCACACTGTTGATCATAATCATGGCAACTGCGAACAGATCATAGGATGGCTCTGCCTTTCTTGTTCCATACCCCCAATAGCCTCTGTCATAAAACTCCGTATACTCTTTTATCGCCCGGCCTTCCTTTGTCGTGCCGCCCACATCAATGCAGCGGATCCTTGCGGGCGGACCAGTTACGATCAGATTATCAGGTTTAAGATCGCCGAATATCCATCCTTGCTGGTGAAGCACCGATAAGCTGGATAACAGCTGAATCATTAATACCGGTATCCACTCTGCTCCTTTATCACTGACATACTTCAAAAGCAGCGGCCCTTTTATGTATTCCATTGCATAAAATGAAACTTTCGTATTGGCACTGGGAATATAGGCATCATCCGTATCAAAAAAAGAAGGCCCCATCGTAACGGACTGGGCCTTTGAGAAAGATTTCAAGACATTCACTTCAGAAGTAATAGACAGGCTGTCATCACTCACCTTTAAGGCAACATGTCCATCTGATGCTTCTGCCAAATACACAATTCCATTGGCCCCTTTACCAAGCTGTTTACGCAATGTATAAGTGTTTCCATTCCACTTGCCTTTGATTGTCGTACCCGGCTTGAGGCTACATGCCAAACTCGTCAAAGCGTCGTTCATCATCTGCCAGCATGCCCCTTCTTGAGCGTATTTTTTCAAACTGCAGTGTCGCTTCACGAATTGCCGGACCTGTCGGCGTGATGCCGCCTGTCGAAAGCTTTGCAAAGAGTGTGGAAAGAGATTGCAGCTTCGGTGTCCAGTTCAGCACAAGCTCGACCTCTTGTTTTTTCCCGGGAAATATACACATCGCAAATTCGTTATTCCCGATTCGGGAATTGAGGCTTACAGACAAATCAATCAGCGCCTCTTTTACTGTTGGAAGCTTTGGCGCCATACTTGCACTTGTATCAACAAGAACCAAAACCTGAAGATGCACCGTTTCTCCAAGCTCGTCGACCACTTCCATGACTTCGCCGCGTTTTTCCGGAGAAAGCTCTTCCATTTCCACATTCTTTCCGAGAATCTGTTTCAGTTCTTGATTGACTACACCTTGTAAGGTTTGCGTCATCGCTTTTTTTGTTACCATTTGAACAGTTTGTGAAAGCTGAGATGCATAAACGACTTGGTGCACGCCTCCTCCGGCAAGCGCAATCCCTTCGACTTCCTTCATTGCCTCAGGGTCAATTTGATTTTCTTCCATTATACCAATGACATTTACCGTAATCCCCTGCTCTTTAGCAAAAGCAGCCATCGCAAGCGGGTCTTCCCCATGGTTTGAGCAGCCATCCGTTATCAGCAAAATTTGATTTAAATGTCCGTTGTTCACATTCATTCCTCCTGGAGAATACGAGGATTCTCAGATTCATATATTCCCATCTTCGCCAGAAGAAATTTGATTTATACGGAAGCGTTATGAAATTTCTTGTTTGTTTTGAAAGATTGCCGGAACAGGAATGGATGCCCACTTCGGTGTATTGTGATCAATCCGGACGACAACAACAGTCATATCGTCCTCAATTTGACCGGATCTTGTGCGGATGACTTCTTCCATAAGCAAATCGGCAATCTCCTGCGGGTCATTTGTTTTCAACCCTTTCATTTTACGCTTCATCCATAAGTCGTGATTTTCCACATGCTTAGGCCCCTCAAAAATGCCATCACTCATCATAATTAAGAGGTCACCCGCTTTCAGCTGTTCACTCACAACCTCCACATCGAATTCATTAATAATACCGATTGGCAGATTGCTCGCTTGAACTTTCATGACCTGGTCACCCCGTTTGATAAAGCTAGGCGTCGATCCAACCTTCAAAAATTTACAGCTAGCATCTTGAAGATCGATAATAGACAGGTCAAGCGTGGAATATATTTCATCAGTTGTCCTTAGAGACAGTATGCTGTTGATCGTTTTAATTGCTATTTTTTCATCAATTCCCGATTCAAGGATTTTTTCAAGAAGCTTGATCGTTTCATTGCTTTCAAAATGCGCTCTTGCGCCATTGCCCATTCCGTCACTGATTGCTGCAGCATATTTTCTGGCTCCAAGCTCCATCATGCTGTAGCTGTCGCCGGAGACAAGGCCGCCGCCCTTCGCAGCGTGAGCAGCTCCCGTGGACACCCTGTATGATTTTGTTGAACCAAAGGCGACATGGCTGTATCCATTCGGATGCGGAGAGTGCTGTTCGGCTTTCACAAGAATTTGTTCTTCCAGAATGTCAGACAGCATAGGGGCAATGATTTTTTCACTTTCTCCATGTCCGCTGAACGGAATGGTCATTTCAATATCGATATTTCCTTGTTCAAGGCTATAGATCTCGACATGCTGAATCTCAATTCCGAAATGTTGGAGTGCCTCTATGATTTGCTCTTCCTGCAGAAAGTGCTGTTCTCGCTCTCTTTTTATTTCCCGAGAAAAGTCGGCCATGACTTCAGAAACGCCTAAAAGCTGTTCAGCAACAAGACGCCTGCTGTCTTGGACTTTTTTCTTGAGTGTCAAATGGGCATGATGATGTGCGAGCTCATCCTCAATCAGCTCTTCAACCTGCTTTGATTTAGAACAATGCTGTTGAAACTCTTTTTTCAGCCTTCGGTTTGATGCATATTCTTTTTCCTCTGTTTCAAGCATAACTTGTTTCATTAAGTCATATGTTTTATCAAAGTTCTGTACCCAGCACCTGTTTTTCTTGTAGCACGTCTGACAGGAATGCTCCGTGATTTTGCTTAAGAACAGATCAACTTCGCTGTCATCTGTCTGTTCGTCTGATGCTTGGTAAAAGGTTGCAAAGCTTTCAGACAGCGCGTGAAATACATTGGAGAACTGGTCTACCTTCTGAGCAGTGACATCACGGATTTTTCTAGCGTATTGCTGTTGCTCTTGAAGATGCTCGACAGTTCCCGGAATATATCTCGCCACTTTCCTTGTAATAGATTGAGGTGTGAGCAAAAACAGGCCGACTGCGATTAATGACTCATAGAGCGTTGTCATCAGACCGGCAGAGCCTTCACCATATAAAGATATAAGAAGTGATCCAACGATCAGACCGATTGCTGCACCCGCTTTTTTTCCTTCCTTCAGCAAACCGCCTAATAAACCGGAAAAAGCAAGCAGACTCATCTGATAGAGGTTTCCGATATTCGCCAAGCCAAGAATCAGGCCGGTCACAACACCAACCGTACAGCCAATGCTTGCTCCGCCAATAAAGGAAAAACTCAATACAACATAACGAGCCAATATATGTTCTGCCTGCATTCCTTGGTAGGACAAGCCGGCCAGCCCCGTTAAAACAGAAGCAATAAGAATCATAAAGCAGATAATTTCCTCTATTTTTAATGATTGTTTCACTTTTTTCACAGTGAAAATCGGAAGGCTCTGGAGAAAAATCAGTGTTAAGATAAACGAAAGTCCAGCCTCAACGATAGCCATTACATAATCATAGGTTGTAAATACGCCATTTTGGGCATAAACAAACCCGGCTCTTGCTGCAGTCATGGAGAAGAACACGACAATCGGGAGTGCTTTTACACGATCGTCGGTAATGAAGGCAGCAACTTTAGAAAATACAAAGAATGCCAGCAATGCCGCCAGTATGAGCAATGAGTGCTTTGGAGAAATGGTCAGCGCACCTGCAAGCACAGCCAAAACCGCATAAAACGCTTTGTCTCTTCTGATGAGAAGCATCGCTCCAAAGAAAGGAAGTGCGAAAGGAAGCACTTCGGATAATATGAAAGCACGTCCAAGCAAAAATCCGATGACAACATAAATGAATCCTTTATAGAAAAACAGTGAATGCAAATGATGAGTCACCAGCTTCGTGCCCCTGTTAAAAAACGATTGGAGTTTTTCCAAAGCTTGTCCCGCCATTGGCCCGTTCACTCTTCTTTCTGCTTTTTCCATTCCTCTCATCTCCCACCTGTTATATTCGTTGCCTGTCATTATAGCGAAAGCACAGATAGGATTTTGTCAAAAGAAGGTAACAATACCAAAGAAATCTTCGACGGTTTCTGCCTTGATATTCGTTTATGTCCGAAATGTTGTCTAAAAATGAAAAAAATCGGCTTCTGCAAGAGAAACCGATTTTTTAGGATGACCCGTACGGGATTCGAACCCGTGTTACCGCCGTGAAAGGGCGGTGTCTTAACCGCTTGACCAACGGGCCAAACAAATATGGTAGCGGCGGAGGGGATCGAACCCCCGACCTCACGGGTATGAACCGTACGCTCTAGCCAGCTGAGCTACACCGCCATATTGTTTTGTGCTTCTAAGCACAAGTTATATAATACAAAGGTTTGTCTCTTTCGTCAACAGAAACTTTAATGTTGTAATTTTCTGACTCTTAAAGAGGGTGAGGATAATAAAAAAGCATCCGTCGGGATGAACGGATGCTTCATTTATTTTATAGAAAGCAGCAAGTTATCCTCTTCTTGCTCCGCGCCCTCCACGTTTTGATTCCGTATTGCGTTTTAAAGATGACAAGCGATCTTCGCTGTCTTTTAAAAACTTATTCATTTTCTGTTCAAAAGATTCTTTCGGACGGAAATCATTTCTAGGTCTGGCTTGCGGACGGTCTTTAGCTTTTTTAATAGATAAACCAATTTTCCCGTCTTTTTCAACGTTGATGACTTTCACTTCAACTTGGTCGCCGACTTTTAAGTGGTCGTTAATGTCTTTGACATAATTATCAGCTACCTCACTAATGTGAACGAGACCGGTTGAGCCTCCAGGCAATTCAACAAATGCTCCAAAATTTGTAATACCTGTAATTTTCCCTTGCAACTTGCTGCCAACTTCAATCGACATAAAAAAAGTGCTCCTCCTTAGGCTTATAAAAAGATCGTTTGCTTAATTATACCTAAATAAAAATTTAAGTGTCAACAAGGCTACTTGCTCTTCTTCTCCACATTGAAGATAATTTCTCCGTCTCCAGACATGAATAAGTCCCTTCTGGCAAGCTCTGTGACGTAATCCTCATCCTTCAATTTGGATATTTCTTCTTTTAAATCTGTTTGTTTTGTCTTTAAACTTTTCAGTTCTTTTTCAAGCTGTTCTTTCTTTTCTTCTTTTGCACTAAGGGAAGATGTTTGGGACCATACAGAGCTTGCCAGCACAATTGCCGTCAGGAATACTAGGGCGCCGAATACAGTTAACCGTCTGTACAGCCCTTTGCGTCTTCGTTTCTTCAGCTGATTTTGCCGTTCTACTTGTTCTTTATAGTCGTTTTGTATTTCAGTTATCGTTCGTTCCCTGGAAAAATTCAAACCAGACGGTCCTCCTTTCATTTCTTCAAAAACCGTGTAATGGTCGTTCTTATGGTTATCAATAGTTTCTTCTTCTTTTTGAGAAATCCTGCACCTTTTTCAAAATAACGTCTAAAAGTTAGACGCATTTTCACAGGAAGAAGTTTCAAACATTGTTTCGCGATAAAACGGATCGGAAAACACAGAACCATGACTATTTTATATAGACACAGCAGGAGAAAACCTATCAGGCTGTATGTTTTCTTGAATAAAAATGCCGCCATCCAGATGATCGCTCCGCATGTCCACACAATAGGACGAAATAACACGTGCTGAATGAGTTTTTTGAAGAATTGATAAACAGAAACAACAAGGTAAATGATGAATTTCAGTATTTTTATATAGATTCGTTTGCAAAGGCTCTGATACGTCGCAACGCCCAGCAGAACCGCTAAAAAGATGTAAATCCTGAATTCTCCCTCATTTACATGAAGCAAGACATAAAAGAAAAGCAGCCCTTGCACAATCCAGAAAAGAATATCATGAATAAATAATAGCCATCTGGCTGTTTTGGCACGAATGACAAAGAGCCGGTATGTATCAAGCGAAGCACCAAGCCAGAGACCCATACCGGACATCGCCAGCATTGTATAGAATTGTGTCGTCAGCGTCATTTAAACAACTTGCTAAAAAACCCTTTAGCTTTATCCCCTTGTTGTTCGTCTAAGTACACTAAATCAAATACCCTGCCTTTAATCGAAACAATCCCTTTTTCCACATCAAGATTTTTCATCTGCAGGTTTTGGCCTCTGACGGAGAGCATTCCCATCACCGTTTCCAGCAGGAATTCTTCGTTATCAAAACTCTCCACATGCTTAACCCCAGAAATATCTAAATGCTTCCGGCCTTTCATTGTCACATCATGCTGTTCCGGAACAGACGAAGAACCTTTTTGATCATAATATGAATTCATCTATTCAGCCCCCATATCCTCGATACTTTTAGCATTATTACTGCATTGTATGAGGTGGGGGATTTTTTTAGAACAAGCCTATTCGCCGAGTTTTTCTTCTTTTAGAATCGTGTACATGTTTGCAGCTTCTTCTTTTTTCGTCGTGTCTTTCAATTCATTAACTTGAACCGTTACAAGCTTTTGGCCGAAGCGGACCGTTAGTTCATCTCCCGGTTTTACGTCAGAGCTTGCTTTCGCCTGGTTTCCGTTTATAGAGATTCGTCCTTGGTCTGCTACTTCCTTCGCTAGTGTACGTCGTTTGATCAGCCGTGATACTTTTAAAAATTTATCTAATCTCATATCTATGATTTCCTCTCAGTTTCTTTTACTTCGTTCCACAGTTTGTCCATGTCCTCAAGAGACATATCAGCCAGCTCAATTCCCTTTTCCTTCGCTGTTTCTTCAATGTATGAGAACCGTCTCCGGAATTTGTCATTAGTCATAGTCAGCGCTTCCTCCGGCTCTATTTTGTAGAAGCGGGCTACATTCACCAGCGCGAACAAAATGTCGCCAAACTCGGCTTTAAGATTGTGTTCATGAGGAGCTTCAGAAACCTCAGAAGAAAACTCCTTCATTTCCTCACTTACCTTTTCCCAAATATCGCTGACGTCTTCCCAGTCAAAACCGACCTTCGCTGCTTTTTTCTGCAATTTAGCAGCTTTCGAAAGAGCTGGAAGGGTTTTCGGCACACTGTCTAGTAACGATGATTCAGATGTATTTTTTTCGGCCTTTTTTATATCTTCCCAATTGGCCAAAACATCGTTTTCATCCTGAACCTTAACATCTTTAAACACATGGGGATGTCTTCGGACCATTTTTTCACTGATTCCTTTTATGACATCATCAATTGTGAAATAACCTTCATCTTCACCAATTTGCGCGTGAAGCAAGACCTGAAGCAAAACGTCGCCAAGCTCTTCGATCATATGGTCTGTGTCTTCTTCGTCAATAGCTTCGAGAAGCTCATAACATTCTTCAATCATGTACTGCTTTAATGACTGATGCGTCTGCTTTTTATCCCACGGACATCCATTAGGTCCGCGAAGCTCTCTGATGATGCTTCGAAACGTGGAGAATTCGTGATAAAGCAGCTTCTCTTCTTTAATCGGCGGAATATACACACTTGTTAAGTTGTTCAAGGCGACATTGCGGTCCAGCTCAAATAATGGCACTGTCCTGATCTCCTCGCCACGGCTGCCTGCTGCAGTCACAATGACGACCTCATAATCATCAGGCAGCTTCTCCATCAATGTCAGCTTGACTTCAGAAGCCGTCATTTGGTCGTAAACCTGACATATGATCAGATGATGTCTGAGCTCAAGCTCATCCGCGGACAATGTGCCGGCATCCACAAATTGAAAACCTTCAATCGGGTCAATTTGCAAAGAATTAAATGTGGCATCAAGAAAGCTTTGTCCTCCCGCTACTTTCACTTGAACGTTTTCCTTTTCCTGCCGCTCCGTCAGCAGCTGAACTGTTTTTTCTGCGACAAAAGGGTGTCCCGGCACAGCATAAACCACGTCCTCACGCCGCGCCGCTTCAAAGAGGATATCTGCAATTTCTTCATATACCGCCTCGAACTGATCATGTTTCTCATATATATCATCAAAGAAACGGATGTTCTTCGTTTCTTTTTCAAGCTCCTCAATTAAAGGATGATCCTTGGTTCTGACATACAGCGTATCTGCCTTCGTCAGCAGCTTGTGTATACCAATTGTCAATTGGTCCATGTCTCCGGCACCAAGTCCGACGACAGTAATTTTACCCGCCATTTTGTTCTCTCCTTCTCATGAATTTGCTTAACTTGCTGCCGAATGGCACACTGTTCAGCTCTTCATCTGTAAATATTCCCAATCTCATCATACAATAAATAAACACCGCGCCACCAATGACAACAGCAGAAAGACTCTCAATCACAGCCGCTCCTCTTCCTTTAGCAGGAAACAAAAAAGTCCAGAAACGCATATACGCAAGCAAGACAGCTGACATCAAAAGAGCAGATCCAATAATCGGAATCAAAACGCCTCTAAGCTTATCGAGCCATTCCTTTTGCCGAAGCTGATACAAGTTAAGGCCGGCGACAGCCGCAAAGGAAGCCGCTGTCGCAAGCGATGCGCCTTCAATCCCATAGCGCGGAACCAAAAGTGTGTTTAACACCCATTTCACTGCAACACCCGCTCCCACCGCTATCGCAGGAAAAACTGTGTACCCCGCTCCCTGTAAGACTGCCGCTGCCGTTACCGCCATAGATGCAAACAAAATGGAGCAGCTAAATACTTGTAACGCACCTGTCCCTTCTCCATTTTGAAACAGCATGATATTCACCGGCTTTAGAATGCAAATCAACCCAGCCGCTGCGCCCGTACCGAGCACAAGGCATAGTTTCAAAGATGACGTGATTTTTTCTTTCATGATCTTCAGCTCATTGTTTTTTACGGCCATAGAAATATACGGAACGAGTGACGTCGCAATGCTCACCGCGAAAATTGAACCGAGCTGCAGCAAGGGTTGTCCCCTATCATAGATCCCCTTTAGGCGTTTTGCTTCTTCGCTTGCCTCACCGCCCGAAAGCAATGCATATAAATTCAAAGCATCAACAAGCTGGATAAACAAAAGCAGCAAACTGCTTACACAGATTGTAACCGAATATAAAAGCAGTTTTTTCGTCAATTCTTTTGTTGTGATGACATTTTCGTTTTGCCTATCCGTTTGGTTGTCTCTTTTTGTTTTGAACCAAAAAAACCCCAGTATCACCAATGCAACCAAACTTCCGGCAAGAGAGCCTGAAGCGGCTGCCGCTCCCGCAGTATAAAGCGAGGCTTCCTTTTTCACGAGCCAAAATGATAAACCCAAGAGCACTGCAACACGCAGAAACTGCTCTGTCATCTGTGATAAGGCTGAAGGGAGCATTTCGTGCCGCCCCTGAAAACCGCCTCTAAGCAACGCAACAAATGGGAACAGCAGAAACGCGTACGCGGTCACTTGAATTAACACGGCTAGATGCGAATCTCCCATAAAGAGTGCAATAGGAACAGCACCCAAATATAAACAAAGAAATAATAAAATACCGATTAAAGACAAAAATAACGCTGATATTTTTAATATGGTGTGATGATTTTTTTCACTATAATCATTCATCAGCTTTGAAATAATGACTGGAAATCCTGATGTGGACAGCATGACGGCAATACCAAGAAAGGGATATACCTGCTGATATATATAAAATCCAACATCGCCGACAATGTTTTGAAACGGGACTCTGTAAACGGCACTTAAAATTTTTGTGATGACGCCTGCCAGAATTAAAACAAAAGCCCCCTGCCAAATCCAATGCCGTTTAACGCCTATTGAATTGTCCATCCAAAAGCTCCTTCCCAACGTCAGGGGCAATACGGTTCACGTATTACCGCGGCACAAATAAAAACGAGGTTATTATACCACATCCCAACCCTTGGATTCCTTTTTCGGCACGCATGAAAAAGAACAGCGTCCCAAGGAGAGCTGTTCTTTACATACCTATTTTCGAAGAAAGGAATAAGACCTACTGTTCCATTTGACGAGCCAAAAATCCAGCTGCTGTTTCAACGGCTTTATGCTCTACTTCGCCCATTGTCTGATCTTTTGAAAAGATCACCACAGCACCTATCGGATCACCGTTCGCCACAATTGGGCCGACAGTATAAGAATTCATGTCCTCATCAATTCCATTCACAAGCTGTACTGATTTCGCATCACTCTCAAGCACGGAGCTGCGCTGATCCATTGTTCTTTCCAGCATTTCGCTGATTGACTTGTTTAAGTAATCTTTTTTGGAGCTGCCGGACACGGCAATATATACATCACGATCACAAATCAGCACTGAATGGCCGAGGCTGTCGTAAAGCGCGTCTGCATACTCCTTTGCAAAGTCTCCAAGCTCACTGATCGGAGAGTACTTTTTCAAAATCACTTCTCCGTCACGATCTACAAAAATCTCAAGCGGATCGCCTTCCCTGATTCTCAGAGTTCTTCGAATTTCTTTAGGAATCACGACCCGACCTAAGTCATCAATACGACGTACGATACCGGTTGCTTTCATCTCTGGTGCCTCTCTTTCATTTGATGGTATATACATGTGGGAAAGACCTAAAGCAGTTACTTTATGTACCTTCCGCCTCGCTTGAAATTAGTATCCGTCACATCAAATGTAATATACACCAGAGAGTAACAAAATTTACGTTGATGAAATGGTTTGCTTTTTCACATCTTTTAAGCCCTTCAGCATGCCCAGCACGGTGTCGAGCCATTCATCAGCACTACGACCTTTCGTCTGTATGGAGATTTTGAGTTTTTTCCCTTCCATTCCCAGTCCGATTTGTCTGCCATATTGATTGCCAAGCTCAAACAGCTTCTGTCCGTCAATTTCAGCACTTGCTTCTTCAGAAATCGTCAATCTGACAGCATCTTTATCCTGCTTAATCAGCTCGACACGTTCCTGTCTCGCATAGACCTTCATTTCTGCAACAGTAAACAAGTATTCGACCTCTTTTGGATAGTTTCCAAAGCGGTCGATCATTTCATCTTGAAGCTCATTCTTCTCTTCGATTGTCGCCACAGACCTGAAGCGTTTATACATATCAATTTTCTGTTTGCCGTCTTGAATATAAGTTTCCGGAATATACGCATCAAGCTCGACATCAATTTCTGTTTCAAACTGCTCTGTCTTCGCTGTGTCTCCTTTACGCTCCTCAATGGCCTCCTTCAGCATTTGTGAATAGAGGTCAAATCCGACCGAATCGATGAAGCCATGCTGCTGGGCACCAAGAAGATTCCCGGCTCCGCGAATCGTTAAGTCACGCATTGCGATTTTAAAACCGGAACCTAGCTCTGTGAATTCTTTAATAGCCTGCAGCCTTTTTTCAGCCACTTCTGTCAGCACTTTATCCCGGCGATACGTGAAGTACGCATACGCCACACGGTTAGAACGGCCGACACGCCCCCGCAGCTGGTAAAGCTGAGAAAGTCCCATCTTGTCGGCGTCAAATACGATCAGCGTATTGACGTTCGGGATGTCCACGCCAGTTTCGATAATGGTTGTGCTGACGAGAACGTCTGATTCTCCTTCAAGAAAACTTAGCATAACGGTTTCTAATTCATTTTCTGTCATTTTCCCATGCGCATATGCTACCTTCGCGTCAGGGACTAGCATTGAAATTTCATCCGCTTTCCGCTCAATGTCCTCTACCCGGTTGTACAAGAAATAGACCTGGCCTCCGCGTGCAAGCTCACGTTCAATCGCCTCTCTGACAAGAGCGCCGTTATATTCCACAACATACGTCTGTACGGGGAAGCGATTTTCCGGCGGAGTCTCGATGACTGAAAGGTCCTTTACGCCAAGCATAGACATATGCAGCGTACGCGGAATCGGCGTTGCTGTTAACGTTAATACATCAACATTGGCTTTTATTTGCTTGATCTTTTCTTTATGGGTTACACCGAAACGCTGTTCTTCATCAATGATGAGGAGCCCTAAGTCTTTATACACGACATCCTTTGATAGCAGCCGGTGCGTCCCGATGACGATATCAACCGTTCCGTTTTTCAGCCCTTTGATTGTTTCGTTTGCTTCTTTTCTCGTTCTGAACCTGCTGAGAAGGCCGATATTAATCGGATAGTCCTGGAAGCGCTCTTTTATGGTTTCATAGTGCTGCTGTGCCAAAATTGTTGTCGGAACGAGCAGAGCTACCTGCTTTCCGTCACCGATCGCCTTAAACGCGGCACGTATGGCAACCTCTGTTTTACCGTAGCCCACATCTCCGCACAGCAAGCGGTCCATCGGACGTTCTCTTTCCATGTCTTTTTTGATTTCGTGAATAGAACGGAGCTGATCCTCAGTCTCTTGATAAGGGAAAGCCGATTCGAATTCACGCTGCATCTCATGGTCAGGAGAAAACGCATAGCCCTTGCTCGCTTCTCTTTCGGCATACAGCTTAATTAAGTCATCAGCAATATCCTGAACGGATGTCTCTACTTTTTTCTTGACCCGCTTCCATTCACTACCGCCTAATTTATACAGCTTTGGCTCTTTTCCTTCGGAGCCGACATATTTTTGCACCTGATCAATTTGTTCTACAGGGACGTAAAGCTTGTCACTGCCCTGATAATGTATATTTAAATAGTCTTTATGAATGCCGTTGATTTCAAGAGTTTCGATCCCCAGGTATTTTCCGATCCCGTGATTAATATGAACGACATAATCTCCAATTTGAAGCTCAGAATAGCTTTTGATGCGCTCTGCATTGGTAAGCTTCTGTTTTCGCGGCTTCTTCTTTACACGGTTTTTGAACAGTTCTTCTTCCGTGATAACGGCAAGCTTCATTAACGGCAGCTCAAATCCCGATTGGAGCTCGCCTTCCATGATATAGACCTGTCCCTGAACAAGCGCTTTTTTGCTGTCTGTCACGGCGGCCTCGATATCATAATCAGCCAAAACAGATGACAATTTCTGTGTACGTTCCTTGTTTGCTCCTAAGAACACAACAGTGAAATTTGATTTTTTAAAACGCTCCATTTCGCCCGCAAGCACGTTCATTTGGCCATGGAAACTCTGCATTTGCCGGCCTGACACATTGACGATATTTTGCGGGCTCGTATGGTGTACATGCCGCAAAAATAAAGAGTAGTACAGCAGAGGCCGTTTTTGCTCAGCCACTATTTTTTGGAAGCTGAATGACAAACGAATGTCATGCAAAATCTTCCCTTCCTCAAGAAGATTTGTGATAAACTCCGCTTCTTCTTTTTGAAGCTGTTCTTCCATCTCATGAATCCGACTGACTTCATCCAAAATCAGAAGTGTATTATCAGGTGTATAATCTAGTAAACTAGCAGGCTTTTCATAGAAATATGAGAGATACTTCACGAGCTCCTGATCTGTCTGGCCTTCAGACAAGCGTTCTTTATCGTGAGAAATATTCGCATGAAGTATTTCTTTTTGTTTGTCAGCCTTTAATTTTTTCAGGCTCGCGGCAAGACCACTATCGATTTTCTCCATCGCCCGCGCTTTTTCTTCCGGTCTGATAATTAATTCCTTCGCGGGACCGATATTGATCGAGGTAAGGGTCTCAATTGACCGCTGATCATCTGAATTAAAGCTGCGGATTGAATCCACCTCGGTGTCAAAAAGTTCAATTCTCACCGGATTCTCTGAAGTCAGCGGATAAATGTCAATGATTCCCCCGCGAATACTGAATTCCCCAGGCGCAGAAACCATATCAGACCGCTCATACCCTACCTCTACCAGCCGTGAGGCAAGCTGGTCAGGTTCGATATCATGGCCTACCTGAATGAGCATCTGGCTGCTTTTCCACACCTCTACAGGCGGCAGCATTCTTCTGATTGCAGCTACCGGAGCAACGACAATTGGCGCTTCTCCATTCGTTAGTCTATTAATGACATCTAATCGCTGTGCCCGCAATTCAGGGCTTGCAACTGCGATTTCTGATGAAATGAGTTCATTGACGGGGTACAAA
Organism: Bacillus sp. AMCV2; assembly: GCF_056033925.1. Lineage (NCBI taxonomy): Bacteria > Bacillati > Bacillota > Bacilli > Caryophanales > Bacillaceae > Bacillus > Bacillus sp. AMCV2. The sequence goes on along the minus strand of NZ_JBVYIB010000002.1, from coordinate 60,119 downwards.
AGGACAGACCGATCCTCTAGAAGTGAAGTCAGATCATCTGTTACTTTCTGGGCTTGATATAAGTTATGGGTGATTAAAAAGATAGGCTTATTCGTTTCATTAGCCAGAGCAGAAGTAAAAACAGAACGCGCGGAACCCGACAGACCGGCGAGCAGCTGTTCCTTCAGGCCCTCGTGTAAACCGTTGATGATGGATTTAAAGTCATCGCTTTCTTTTATAAAGGTTTGAATGTTGTCCATATGGCCCCTCCTCTCTGTTTCCTGTGAGAACAGAAAAACGCTTTGGTCTAGTGTCTACACCAAAGCTTTTTATTGAATAAATGTGTGATTTTCGTGGTAATGCGGATTTCGGTCAAGCGCCTCTTGGCAGTCTTCACATATCGTCAAAACATGGACATCTCCATTTTCTTTATAAGAAATCATATCGTTTCTTTCCTCATTTGTTAAGTGCTGAAATCCAAGTGAGTCTGTCGATACCATTGAAGATTCGAGACTGCCTACTTTCACTCCGCAATGACGACAATAATAATGCAAAGCCATACAAGGGACCTCCTGATGAAAAAGTCATTTTGGTGTAGTATGGACTTTGTTGTTACATTTTATACCTTTGCGTTAAATTCGTTCATGACTTCTAAAAACGGTTTACTCAAAGAAGCCTCACAAGCCTTCACAGATTTATCAACCGCTCCTTCGATCTCAGGTGCCTCCTCCTTGGTAAAGGAGCCTAACACATAATCAACGACCTTCATGCCGTTTACAGGCCGGCCGATTCCGATGCGGATACGGTCAAACTCGGATGTACCAAGATGCTGGATCAGTGATTTGATGCCATTGTGCCCTCCGGCGCTTCCTTTCGTTCTTAAACGGATCTTGCCAGTAGGAAGGTCAAGGTCGTCGTAAATGACTGTCAAATCTTCGTTATCGACATCATAGTAGTCCATTAAAGGCCGCAAACATTCTCCTGATAAATTCATATATGTAAGCGGTTTTACAAGTAGAACCTTTTTGCCGGAAACAAATCCGGTTCCGTATAATCCGTTAAATTTATTTTGATTCAGCTCTATATTCCATTCCTTTGCAAGCTGATCTATCACCATAAATCCGACATTATGCCGTGTATTTTCATAGTTCTTCCCCGGGTTTCCGAGACCGGCAATCACAAGCATGGCGAATCCTCCCTTAGTCACATAACTCCCGTCTTCATAAACGGGCTATAATTCTTCTCATTCTAGCACAAAAGACGTAACCGCGGGAGGGTTACGCCTTAAGCTATTATTGTTCGTTTTCACCTTCTGGCTGAGCATCGGCAGATTCCTCTTCATCGACCTCAGCTGCTTCCTGCTGCTGCGGAGGAAGGATTGAAGCCACAACCTCATCTGATTCATGATTAAAGGAGTAGTCACCGCCAGCAGGCAAATCCGCAATCGTCAGTACTTCATTTACATCGAGGCTTGAAATATCAGCCTCAATCGTTTGCGGAATGGCTTTTGGCTTGGCCTTTACAGTAAGTGCATATAACGGCTGCTGCAGTACGCCCCCGTTTTTCACTCCAATGGCTTCTCCGGTCAGATGAATCGGAACTTCCACTTCAATGTCCTCACTCATATTAACTACTTGAAAATCAGCATGAGTGACTTCATTTTTCAGCGGGTCCGTCTGCAGGTCTGTTACCATGACTGAGTGTTTTTCTCCGCTGACCTCAAGCGTAATGACTGCATTTTTGCCTTCGTCCCTCAGCGTTTTGATGAGCTCCACACTGTCTAATGACACAGGTTTGTTGCCCGTATCCTTCCCATATATGATACCTGGAACATGTCCTGAAGTACGGATATTCCGAAGAGACGAACGAGTAAAGTCCGTTCTTTCTTTTGCCGTTAAAGTTGCCATATTCAGCACCATCCTATTGTCGTTTTAGTTGTCCTATTACAAACAATACCCATAACGATAAGGATTTAAACCTCGAAAAATGGTTTAGCTGAACAGATAGCTGACTGATTGCTGCTCATGAACGCGAATAATCGCCTCGGCCAGTAGCGGTCCGACTGAAAGCTGCTTAAAGCGTTCAATTTTCTTTTCTTCAGGAAGCTTGATGCTGTTTGTCACAACAAGCTCTTTAATTGTTGAATTATTAATCCGTTCAACCGCAGGGCCTGATAGTACAGGGTGTGTACAGCATGCATATACTTCTTTCGCTCCGTTTTCAACGAGCGCATTAGCAGCAAGTGTAATCGTACCTGCAGTATCAATAATGTCATCGATGAGGATAGCAGTCTTCCCTTCGATGTTACCTACAATATTCATGACTTCCGCCACGTTTGGACGCGGACGGCGTTTATCGATAATCGCAATCGGCGCTTTTAGTCGGTCAGCCAGTTTGCGGGCACGTGTCACACCGCCATGGTCTGGTGAAACAATGACGATATCTTCAAGATTTTTGCCTTCAAAATATTCTCCTAAAATCGGAACACCCATTAAGTGGTCAATCGGTATATCAAAGAATCCTTGAATTTGCGGCGCATGCAGGTCAAGTGCAATCACACGAGTCGCACCGGCTGTTTCAAGCAGGTTAGCGAAAAGTTTAGCTGTGATTGGCTCACGGGATCTTGCTTTTCTGTCTTGACGCGCATAACCGTAATAAGGAATAACAATGTTAATCGTTTTTGCAGAAGCGCGTTTTAACGCATCTACCATAATCAGCAGTTCCATAATATGCTCGTTAACGGGGTCACTTGTAGACTGGATGATGTAACAATCACATCCGCGAATACTTTCTTCGATATTAATTTGGACTTCCCCGTCACTAAATCTTGTGACAGAACATTTCCCTAATTGAACTCCAACTATATCTGCGATTTCTTTTGCAAGCTCTGGATTCGAATTCAAAGAAAAAATCTTTAAATTCTTATCTCCGTATTGATTAGACATGGATAAACCTCCGAATTTAGGATTATTTTTTATGAATATTTTTCACATAACCGTCTTTATTTACTTGTCTCGCTCTGGCAATAGCAAGTGCTTTTCCAGGTACATCTTCCGTAACAGTTGAACCTGCCGCCACATAAGCGCCTTCTCCGACTGTGACAGGGGCAACCAAGTTGGAATTGCAGCCGATAAACGCGCCATCTTCAATTTTTGTCAAATACTTATTCTTTCCATCATAATTGACAGTAATTGAACCGCAGCCCAGGTTTACATCAGTGCCTACCTCAGCATCGCCGACATAGCTTAGATGAGATGCCTTGCTTCGGTCTCCGAATTGAGTCTTTTTAATTTCTACAAAATTCCCGATCTTCACTTCATTCCCGATGACAGAATCAGGTCTGATGTGAGCAAAAGGTCCTATGTTTACATCATTCCCCACTTTACTGTGATTGACTACCGATTGTTTAATCACAGTACGGCTGCCAATGGCACTATTCATAATCTCCGTATGAGGGCCAATAATCGTATCTTCTCCGATTTGCACCTCACCTTTAATCACAGTTCCAGGGTAAATCACAGTATCGCTTCCGATAACAGCGTCAGGAGAAATATACGTATTCATCGGGTCAATCAACGTCACGCCATTTTGCATATGCCGTTTATTAATACGCTCTTTCATAAATTGTTCTGCCTGAGAAAGAGCAACTCTATCATTAACTCCGAGCGTTTCTTGGAAATTACCAGTCTGGTAAGCGGCAACAGTTTCGCCTTCATTTTTAAGAATCTCTATGACATCCGGCAAATAATACTCGCCTTGGGCATTATCATTAGACACCTGATCAATAGCCCGGAATAGCGCTTCATTGTCAAAACAATACGTACCGGTATTGATCTCAGTTACAAGACGTTCCTCTTCAGAGGCGTCCTTATGCTCAACGATTTTTTGAACCGCTCCGTTTTCGCTGCGAATAATGCGGCCGTATCCGGTTGGATCTTCTGCAACCGCAGTTAAAATCGTAGCTTTCGCTTCTCTTTGTGTATGTTCTTTCAGCATCTGTTCCATCGTCTCTGCTGTCAAAAGCGGCGTATCTCCGCAAATGACAATCGTGACGCCTTTTTCGTCAGCAAGAAATGGCTGTGCCTGTTTTACAGCATGAGCAGTGCCAAGCTGTTCTGCTTGAAGCGCGTACTCGCTTTTATCACCAAGCTGCTTTTTCACTTCTTCCGCACCATGTCCGACAATCGTGACAAGCTTCGATAAAGATAATTTTAAGGCTTCGTCCACGACGTGCTCTACCATAGGCTTACCGCAAACTGGATGAAGGACTTTATAAAGCTTCGATTTCATTCTCGTTCCTTGTCCAGCCGCTAAAACAACTGCAAACCGCTTATCCATTTATTGGCCTCCAATATCCCTTTTATCCATAGAAAAATATATCCTAAATATCTTCTGATTTCAAGGAGACTTCATGAAGTGCAAGAATTTTCTATTGAGTGCAACTAAGTTTGAAAAATCAGAATTAAAAAAGGACCGCCGGCAAAAGGCTTATGTCAGCCCTTTCAGCAGTCCTTGCTTTTTGGTTATTTTTTAAGAAGCTCCAGCTTCTTCGAATTCTAATGCTTCAGTGTCACCCAGACGATGATACTCATTTAACACGGCATCTTGAATCTTTCCTCGCGTGCTTGAATTAATAGGATGAGCAATATCGCGGAACTCTCCATCAGGGGTGCGTTTACTCGGCATCGCAACGAAAAGACCATTGTTTCCATCAATCACACGAATATCATGTACAACAAATTCGTGATCCAGCGTGATGGATGCAATCGCTCTCATGCGACCATCGGTATTCACGCGGCGTAATCTTACGTCAGTAACTTCCACAGTAGTTCACCACCTTTTCCCTATATAAAAGCATTAGTGTATCAATTCCACGATTTTTTCTGAAATCCTGCTCGTTTTTAAAATATTTTTTGAAAAAATAGGATATAGTTACACAATTAGGTCATAAAGCTTTCATTTCGGGCATAAGGTAAATAAAAAAGTGATCCCGGGCTCTCCCAGAATCACTTTTCTTATTATTTCACCAGTGCAATAACTTCAATCTCGACTAACGCATCCTTCGGGAGTCTCGCGACTTCAACACAAGATCTCGCCGGTTTGTGAGTGTCAAAGTATTGTCCGTACACTTCGTTTACTTCCGCAAACTGTTCCATATCCGCGATAAATACAGTTGCTTTTACAACTGTTTCAAAAGAAGCACCCGCTTCTTCCAGAACCGCCTTTAAATTGCTGAATACTTGATGAGTCTGCTCCTTAATATCGCCGTTCACCATTTCGCCTGAAGGAGTCAAAGGGATTTGACCTGAGCTGTAAAACATATTGTTGACGATAATCCCTTGTGAGTAAGGCCCGATTGCCGCTGGGGCATGTTTTGTGTGGACTGCTTTTGTCATGATTCTGTCTCTCCATTCTTTAAAAGATTGTCTTTAAAAAAACGCAGAAAATTGCCATTCTGAATTTCAATGGACTTCTCTTTCATGTTGATGGTTGAAAGAGTAAGAAGTGACATATATTCATCAACAAGACGTTCATCTACTCCTTCGGCTTCAACTAAGACGCCGATTCCCGCCACATTTGCGTTAAACTCATCCAACAGGTTAATCATACCATTAATTGTGCCGCCTGCTTTCATAAAGTCATCAATAATGAGTACGTTTGAACCCGTTTTCATGCTTCTTTTCGCAAGTGACATTGTTTGAATGCGGTTTGAGGAGCCTGAAACGTAATTAATGCTGACTGTGGAGCCCTCTGTTACCTTATTGTCTTTACGAACGATCACAACAGGCACATTCAAATAGCTTGCAGCTGCGTACGCAAGAGGGATGCCTTTCGTGGCAACGGTCATGACAACATCAATTTCGCGCTCTGCAAACACGGAAGCAAACAGCTTCCCTACCTTGGAGAGTACAGATGGCTTTCCTAAGATATCCGTTAAATATACATAACCGCCCGGAAGGATACGCTCAGGATTTGCCAGCGACTGTCCAAGTGTCTGCACAAACTCTTCAGCTTCGGCCTGCTTCATTTTCGGAATATATTTAACGCCTCCGGCAGCTCCGGGAACAGTAAGCAAAGTACCGATCCCCTGCTGTTCAAAGGTTTGTTTAATAATTGTTAAATCTTCACTGATCGATGATTTTGCAGATTCATACCGCTCAGAGAAAAAGGTTAGCGGTATTAACTCGTGCGGATGGGTTAACAAATAATTTGTTAAGTCCACCAATCTGCCGCTGCGACGAAACTTCATGAACTTACCCCCAAAATCCGAATATTTTAAGATCAATATAACTTAACATACGGATTTAATCAAGAGCGTTCTGTTCGCCGATCATTCTCACCGCATAAACTTGATCGCAGAAGCCTCTTAACCCGTTATAAATTCTCTGCACCTTTGACTCATACTGAACCAGTCCAAACACTGTCGGGCCGCTCCCGCTCATTAACACGGCATCTGCACCAAAGCGTTTCATCTGGTTTTTGATCATCGCAACTTCAGGATGCATATCGAGCGTAACAGATTCAAGCACATTGCCTAAACGGCTGCACATTTTCTGAAAACTCTTTTCTTCTATCGCCTCGATCATGCCTTGTACATCAGGATGCTCTATACCATCCAGTTTCAGCGCTCTGTACACTTCAGCAGTTGAAACACCGATTGTCGGCTTCGCTAAAATGACCCAGCAGTGCGGAGGCGTGCTGATATGTTTAATTTTCTCGCCGCGCCCTGTTGCTAATGCAGTTCCGCCATAGACACAAAATGAAACGTCAGAGCCAATTTCCGCTCCAAGCTCAGCAAGCGTTTCCGCGGACAGATTTAAATTCCACAGTCTGTTCAGCCCTCTGAGCGTCGCCGCCGCATCACTGCTTCCGCCGGCAAGACCGGCAGCCACCGGAATTACCTTCGTAATCATGATGGAAACTCCCTTTTTCACGTTGTATCTGTCCTTGATCAGCTTGGCAGCCTGATAAGCTAAGTTTCTTTGGTCATCAGGCACAAATCGGTTGTGGGAGGAAACCCTCACTTCATCCTCTGCCAGCTCCGTCAATTCAATTCGATCAGCTAAATCAATTGTCGTCATGATCATTTCGACTTCATGATAGCCATCCGGGCGTTTTCGGGTGACGTCAAGTGACAGATTGATCTTAGCTGGCGCTTTTTCTAAAATACGCATAGCTTTCACCTACTTCTCCATCTAAACATAAGTATGAACATTGTATCACATTTGAAGTACAGGATGAACATATCCATATTCAGCCCATTATGTATTTATATCCAAAATAAAAAAACCAGGGAACAGCACGTCCCCCGGGTCACATCCTTATCGGTTATTCTGATTCTGAGCCATTTGCTGTTCGGCGATTTCAATAGCACGCTTCACCATGTTACCGGCATCGCGAGCCCGAATTTCGCCCCAGCCGCCATTTTTTACTGTGTCATAAAAACCAAGGTCTTTAGCCAGCTCATATTTAAACTCATCTGACATAACTCCACGACGTCTGCCCAAACGAAACAACCCCTTTTTTAGAAGTGATAGCCATTCGTGCACGTCACGATAATATGTGACTGTTTTATCTTTTGTTAAATCAGATGGAACTTTCGTTAAAATTATTGGAAACCAAAAAAGGGCAAAACAAAAAGCAGTAAACAAAAGGTTCACTGCCCGTTAAAATGCCACTGAGCTTGCGGCGTCATCATTAAATGTCAGCTCAACAGTCTCAGTCAAAATATCAGCATAACTGTATGAAACTCTTTCAAACGAGTTCTCGTCTTGATCTAGTTGTATCACAAAAACAGAAGGGTACGTCTCAGCTAAAATGCCCGAACGCTCAATCGTTTTTCGGCGGCCACCGTTTGCTTTTAACGTCAGCCTTTTACCTAAATTCCCATCAAGCGATCTTTTAATATCGGACAACGTCTTCGCCATTGCATCCACCTCACTACATTTATTGTACAACACGAGCCCATTTTTGTCAAATAAAATTTAAATTATATCAACGTTAACAAGACGTTGTCAATAAAATTATTTTGACAAAATTCTATGATTCCTCAATTATGTTCCGCAAGTTTCGGTAAATTATGTATCATTATGTAAAATAAAAAACCCGCATAGCTCTCCTATGCAGGTTTTCAACTGTTAATTGGACTTATAAGGCATACCAATTCTCAGAACTCCTCTTGTTTCAATACCTCCAAGCCCTTTCTCTCTTGTCAGCGTATTACGGAGCACTTCCCATACATTAATCCGTTCCATAAACGGCGTAAAGCTGATCTTCGCGACGATATATACCGGATCAAGCGCATGAATATTGACTCTTGACGGTGAACTCGCAAAATTCGCCCCCGCTCTGATGAGTGATTCAAAATGGGATTGGCAGGCCCCCGCAAAAATAACAAGCTGATCTAAGTGAGGGATCTTTTTTCGGGCTGTTTGAACTGTTTCAACAAAGTGCTTAGAATGTCTGTACGCATTCAAATCATCAATACCGCCCTTTTGCTTCGAATACGCATCATGCCCTGTGATCACCAGGATATCAGGTCGATATTTGTCGAGCAATTCTTCAATAGAAGCAGACATTTTCTTTTCATGGCAATGGATGCCATAGACCGGCACTCCAATTTTTTTATAGACATTCAGGCATTTTTTCAGATATGCTTCGTCACCATCCAGATGAAGCACTTTGCCCGGCATATGGAAATAATGCTCCTGATGCTGATATTGGCTTGTCGCATAGTACTCCTGCTTTTCTCTGAGCAGTTTATAATCCTGGCGGAGTAATTCGAGCGACTCATTCATTCTGCTCTCATCTTTCTTTTTCCGCATCATCTGCTCATCTTTTTTCACTGCTACCAGATCAGAAAAATCCGAATCAGCAATCAGCCTGACTTCATCTCCATGCAAAATGGCAATTGAATTTCCTTTGCTTGTTTGCTCTATTCTTATAATTCGAAACAAAACATCCATCTGATAGGATTTTCTGGCTACCATATCCCCTATTTGAAATTGCACGTTCCTCACTCCACACATAGACTAAGCCTCATCATGAAAGAAAGAGCCTTGAGAAAGCGCCTTTTTTCGCTGAGTCCAAGTTTTTCTTATCATTGAATGAAAGGTCCTTCTCTAGCCTATGTAGCGGCAGTCCATGTGGTGCGCAAAACAAAAAGCCCTTTTAGAAAAGGGCTTTATACAATCCGTTAGACAGCGCTGCGAATTCCTCAATAGACAGGGATTCACCTCGGCGCTTGCCGTCAATATTTATTTCTTCGAGCACTTGTTCAATCGTTGATTTTTGCGCTTTTCCTTCAGGCAGATTGTTAACTAAGTTATTGAGCAGCGTTTTACGGCGCTGTGCAAAGCTTGCCTTGATGAGCTGAAAGAAAAAGGATTCGTTTTCCACGTCCACTGCCGGGCCGTCTCGGAGAATCAGCCGGATGACTGCGGAATCGACATTAGGCTGAGGAACAAATACGGTTTTCGGTACGATCATCACCGTTTTGGCTTCTGTATAAAACTGCACCGCGATTGAAAGCGAGCCGTACTCCTTAGATGAAGGATCAGCCGCCATGCGCTCAGCCACTTCTTTTTGCAGCATGACCACAATCCCTTTCAGCGGAAGATGTTCTTCAAGCAGTTTCATGATAATCGGTGTTGTTACGTAATAAGGAAGGTTGGCAACTACCATGATCTCATCACAATCTTGAAATTGTTCTTCAATGACTGATTTGACATCAGCCTTTAACACGTCCTGATGAATGACAGTGACATTGTCGTAAGGTGACAGTGTATCCTTCAGAATCGGCAATAATCGCTGATCAATCTCAAATGCCACGACCTTTTTCGCCCGCTTGGCAAGCTGTTCGGTTAAAGCCCCGATTCCCGGGCCGATTTCAATGACACCTGTTTTCTCCGTCACTTCTGCGTGATCGACAATTCTGTTTAAAATGTTCGTATCAATTAAGAAATTCTGTCCTAAGCTCTTTTTAAAAGAAAAACCATATTTCTTCAGTATCTCTTTCGTTCTAATCGGTGTCGCAATATCTTTATTCATTCTGTTCCTCCCGCATAACGGTATCGAGCGCACTCATAAAATCACTTTTTTTAATTTGAAACATTTGCAGCCGTTTTTGAAGTTGTTTGCCATTTGTATAGCCGATTTTCAACAGATCACCCAGTCGTTCCCGGCGGCGTTTGGCCGCAGGTCCGCCTATTAGTCCGGCATGAATCAAATCCTCAGCTGAAATGTCACTCGGCTGCGCTTCCATCTCCTCATGCACATTTTCTAAACATGCCCTAATGCTTTCAACCGATGCATGCTCCACACCAATTCCCCGCTTGTTTTTAGGTTTGGCAAGATGCTTTGGCAAAAATGCATGCTTACAGCCGGGTACAGCCTCTGAGATGGTTTTGCGAATCTTCTCTCCCGGAAAGTCCGGATCCGTTAAAATAATGACGCCTCTGGTCTTCTGGGCCAAACGGATTTGGTCAATCACATGATCATCGATGGCTGAACCATTTGTTTCAATTGTGTCTGCATCAACAGCCAATTTGATGCGGGCCGTATCGTCACGCCCCTCGACCACAATGATCTCTTTTATTTTCATTATTTCCTCCAAGACAAAATAAAAACTTTTGTATATTCATGAAACTTTTTCTTATGTCGAGCGTCTAATAAGCAGAAAATGCACTTTGTCTATTATAACGAAAAAAACAGAGGGCGCAAAACCCTCTGAATACATAAGTATATACTAATTTAAGATTTTAATTTTGACTGTTTTATTTCCCCATCGGTACGCCGATGATTTCTCTGGGAAAAAGACGTCTATCTTGTTCCCTTTAATCGCTGAACCGGTATCTGCAGCAATGGCATATCCATAGCCTTCCACGTGGACTTTGGAGCCTAGCGGAATGACATTTGGATCCACAGCGATGACTTTGGCATTCGGATTATTTTTTAAATTGACGCCTGTCGCTGTATGTCCTGAACAACCGCTGCAGCTTGCCGTATAAGCCGTAGATGATACAGTCATGACTTTGCCTGTTGATTCATTGCTGCGGGACACAACTGTTTTTGAATCGCCTGAAGCACTGACCGTTTCAACTTTTGGACTGGTTTGCTTTGTGCCGACAGCAATCACTTTATCTTTGCTTTGTTCAGCTGTTTCTTCTTTTACAAGCTCTCTGGACACTTCTTTACCGTTTTCTTTAACGACTTCGAAATGTTTTTTTAGCTTGCCTTCTTTTCCTTTTTGGACGACCTTTTCTTTCCCTTTTTCAAGAGAAGCGTCTTCTTGCTTTTTCACATCAAACGCAATCTTCTCTTCAACTACATCGGTGACCTTTTCGATACGAGTAATTGTAATATCAGCCTTTCCTTTCGTCAGCTTTGCATCTAACGCAGGCTTGATTTTATCTTCGTCTTTTATGTTCATCTTTTGCTGTTTTAAAAAGTCAGCGACCGTAGTCGAAGTCGTCCAGATCTTCTTTTGTTTCCCTGCATCATTCACAGTAACCTGAAATGCGGGCTCTATGTTAATCTTCATGTCTTTCGAAATATCTGTATCTATTGCGGGATCAATTTGATCTTGTTCTTTCACATCAACATCTTGTTCGTCCAGTAATGCACCGACCGTTTTTGCTGTTGACCATAACGTCTTTTCTTCCCCGTTTATTGTAAGCTTCACAGGTTTTGCAGCCTCATACACAACGTCCATGTCTGCTGTTATCTTTGTCTGTTTAGCAGGTGTGATCTTGTCTTCGTCTCTTGTCTTTATATCAAGCGTCTCCAAAAGATCACCGACTGTATTTGCATGTGTGCGTATATGTTTCTTTTTGCCATTGATAGAAACTGAGACTGATTGTTTCGTCAGCTCATGAGCCGCGTACGCAGTCCCGCTTCCTGCCAAAAGCAAACAAGCAGCAACCAGAATGACTTTGCTTTTGCTAAGCTTTACGGAAAACAGCTTTTTCATTTTTTGTGTGATGAAAAACGCCTCCTTCTCCTCGGAGAGATTATATAGAGTATCTAAAAGGCTGTCAACCCTCCCTTCTCTTTCTCCCAAAAGCTCAGTGTCCTCTTCATTATCCTGAAATACACTGAGAAACGGAAGAAAGACTTGTCGACAAACCTATCCTATGAGGAGAAGAAAGCATGTAGAACTTTTATAGAAAAACGCTGTAAGGGACAAGCTCTTACAAAACCCGCTAGCGTTTTTTGTCAGTTTATACGGAAAAGTCTTTTTGCATTTTCAGTCGTGATGGAAGCAATCTCTTCAAAGGTCATTTCTTTTAATTCGGCGATTTGTTCTGCCACATATTTCACATAGCTTGGCTCATTTCTTTTCCCGCGGAAAGGATGCGGTGTGAGAAACGGGCAGTCCGTTTCAATCAGCAGCCGGTCATTGGGAATTTCCTTCACTACTTCCTTCGGTTTCTTCGCATTTTTAAATGTCACCGGTCCCCCAAATGATAAATAAAAATTCATTTTCATGCATTCTCTTGCCACTTCCGCACTTCCTGTAAAGCAGTGCATGATTCCGCCCACAGCTTCTGCGCCTTCCTCTTTTAAAATGGTCACGACATCCTCCGTTGCATCACGGTTATGAATGATAATAGGCAAATTGACCTCTTTCGCTAAGGCGATTTGTTTTCTAAACACCTCTTTTTGAATATCTTTAGGTGATTTATCCCAATGATAATCCAGTCCCATTTCCCCTATCGCTACCACTTTCTCATGAGCAGAAAGCTCTTTAATCCACGCTAAGTCTTCCTCTGTCATGTCAATAGCGTCAACAGGGTGCCAGCCAATGGCTGCATAAATAAAATCATATTCCTCAATCATTTCCATCGCACGGGTAATCGTCGGACGGTCAAAACCAACTACGACAATTCGTTCAACTTTTTCAGCTTTTGCCCGTTCAATAACCTCTTCAAGATCAGTATCATATTGTTCTGCATTTAAATGCGCGTGTGTATCAAACAACATAAGTGAAAAACTCCTTTCTTGTCGAAACACAAAAGGTGTTCGACGAATTGTTACACGTGAAACACCTTTTGTTTTATCATTATTTAATTCTTGTGCCTTTTGGTAACGACTGATCGATAGACACGACCTTTAAAACGCCGTCTGCTTCTCCTGCAAGGATCATACCTTGGGAAAGCTCTCCTCTGAGTTTAACCGGTTTTAGATTTGTTACACAAACGAGCTTTTTTCCAACAAGCTCTTCAGGCGTATAATGCTTCGCAATGCCGGATACCACTTGGCGCTTTTCAAAACCAAGATCAAGCTGCAGCTTCAATAAACGGTCTGCTTTTTTCACTGGCTCTGCCTCAATGACCTCAGCTACGCGAAGCTCTACATCCATGAATTGATCAATCGTAATTTCAGGTAAACGATCGACCTCTTGCGGCTCTTCTTCTTTTGTTTCTTCTTTCGCTGGTGCCGAACCTTGCATTTTCCCTTTGATGTAAGCAATTTCTTCTTCTGCCTCTAAACGAGGGAACAATGGCTCGCCTTTTTGTACTTTTGTATCTTTCAGCTGGCCGAAAGTTGTAATGCTATCCCAAGCTTTTAAAGATTCATCAGTAATGCCCAGCTGCTCGAACATTTTTTCAGGTGTTTTTGTTAAGAATGGCTGAAGCAGTACCGCTGAAATACGCAATGATTCAGCGAGATGATACATAACTGATCGCAATTCTTCTTCTTTTGCCGGATCTTTCGCAAGCACCCATGGAGCTGTCTCATCAATGTATTTGTTTGTGCGGCTGATGAGCTGCCATAAAGTCGAAAGTGCTACCGAGAACTCCATATTTTCCATTGCTTTCTCATAAGCTTTCACTGTTTCTTCAGCAACCGAAGTAAGCGTTTGGTCAAATTCCGTAACAGCACCTTTGTAAGAACCGATTTGTCCGTCAAAATACTTATTAATCATCGCAACAGTACGATTCAATAGATTTCCTAAATCATTCGCTAAATCATAGTTGATTCGCTCAACAAATCCTTCCGGCGTAAATACACCGTCAGATCCGAACGGCACTTCGCGAAGCAGGTAATAGCGAAGCTCGTCTAAACCATAGCGTTCAATTAATGTAACCGGATCTACAACATTTCCTTTTGATTTCGACATTTTTCCGTCTTTCATCAAAAGCCAGCCATGCGCGAATACCTGCTTCGGCAGCGGAAGATCCAGCGCCATCAGCATAATTGGCCAGTAAATAGTATGGAACCGTACAATCTCCTTACCGACTAAATGAACATCGGCAGGCCAATATTTTTGATAAAGCTCATCATTTTCTGTATCATAACCGAGTGCCGTTAAATAGTTAAATAGTGCGTCAATCCAAACATATACAACATGCTTTGGATTTTCCGGCACCTTCACGCCCCAATCAAAAGTGGTACGTGATACTGCCAAATCCTCAAGTCCAGGTTTGATAAAGTTATTAATCATTTCGTTTTTGCGTGATTCTGGCTGAATGAATGTCGGGTTTTCTTCATAGTATTTCAGAAGACGATCCGCGTATTTCCCCATGCGGAAGAAATAAGATTCCTCTTTGATCAATTCAACTGGGTGACCGCTGTCAGGGCTTTTTCCGCCGATGACCTCTCCCTTTTCATTCCGCTCAATATCAACGAGCTGAGTTTCCGTGTAGAACGTTTCATCAGGGATGCTGTACCAGCCTTCATACTCATCAAGATAGATGTCCCCGTTATCAAGAAGCTTTTGAAACACCTTTTCAATGACAACTTTATGCCGTTTTTCTGTCGTGCGGATAAAGTCGTCGTTTGAGATTTCAAGCTGCTTCCACAGTTTTTGAATATCTGCCGCTGCGCGATCCACATACTCCTGAGGTGTAATGTTTTCCTGTTCAGCTTTTTGCTGGATCTTTTGTCCATGCTCGTCCGTTCCCGTTAAATAGCGAACATCGAACCCTTTTAATCTTTTGTAACGTGCCATTGCATCTCCCGCGACTGTCGTATATGCATGGCCGATATGTAATTTTCCGCTCGGATAATAAATCGGTGTTGTAATGTAAAATGTATTGTTTTCTTGCGGCATCTTGAAACCTCCTAATCAGAATGTCAAAAAGCTCCCGCCCAAAGGACGAGAGCGGCGATAAGTGCAAATCATATATGAATATTATTTATATTTATCCTTTATCTATGATACCATCTTAGCCTTTAAGATCAAGAATATATACATACACCCTGAAAAAGAATAATTAAAATTAAAAATCTTTAATGAAAATAAAAAAAGTCTGTTCGTGTCGAATTTTGTCGTATATAATCAAATGAAATAAAAAACTTTGGTTCGAAAGTCTTGATTTAAAAGGATTTTTAGTAGGATAATAGCTTTATTAAATATTTATAAAATGCTGTTATTTCGGTAGTTTCTAAGACATTACTGACTATAAGAACTAATTCTTACAATCAATAGTAAACAAAATGATTGACGATTATTGGAAACCTTGTTATGCTATGAAGGTAAGGATTTTGTCGAATAATGACGAAGAAAAATATAATTTAAACAAATAAGTATCTCTTGGGAGGAGAATGTTTATGAAATCTACTGGTATTGTACGTAAAGTTGATGAATTAGGACGTGTAGTTATTCCTATCGAACTGCGTCGTACTCTTGGAATCGCAGAAAAAGATGCTCTTGAAATCTATGTTGATGATGAAAAAATCATCCTTAAAAAATATAAACCAAACATGACTTGCCAAGTAACTGGTGAAGTTTCTGATGATAACCTTAAACTTGCAGGCGGTAAATTGGTTCTTAGTAAAGAAGGCGCTGAGCAAATCATCAGCGAAATCCAAAACCAGCTTCAAAACCTTAAATAATCATTTCTTGTACAAAAAACGTTCTTGTTATGACACAAGAACGTTTTTTTATTGCTTAATATGGTAAGCATCGTACACTTCACGCTTTGGTACATTGCGATCGACTGCTGCTTTTTTAATGGCTTCTTTAGACGTAGCGCCTTTCGAGATGTAATGCTCGACATGTTCTTTCGCAGTGAGGGTTTCCCACCATTGTTCTTCCTCATCTGCCTCTTCATTATTACTTCCTTCTACGACAAGACAAAACTCGCCGCGTATCTGATCCTCGTTTGCCCATCCAATGACCTCGGATATGGTTCCTCGGATAAACTCTTCATATTTCTTAGTGAGTTCACGCGTTACAGCAATTTCCCGATCTCCTAATATCTCTGCCATCGCTGACAATGTTTCCTTCAATCTGTGAGGCGCTTCATAAAAAATGATCGTTTCGCGCCGTTTTTTAAGGGCTTCAAGCTCCTTCTTCTTTTCTTTTTTCTGTCTGTTGAGAAAACCGTAAAAGAAAAAAGGCTGCGGTACAATACCTGAAGCAATAAGAGCTGTTAATGCAGCATTTGCCCCCGGCAACGGAACAACATAACCGCCTATATCCGTAAAGTCCTTTACAATTTCCGCTCCGGGATCAGAAATCGTCGGCAGACCGGCATCACTGACAAGAGCAATGTTTTTTCCCGATTTCAGCCATTCAATAATTTTGTGCCCGCTGCTTTCTTTATTGTGTTCGTGATAGCTGACGAGCGGTGTTTCAATTTCATAAACATGACAAAGCTTTTTTGTTTGCCTCGTATCTTCCGCAGCAATCGCATCCACTGATTTCAGCGTGTCAATCGCCCGGAATGTCATATCCTCTAGATTTCCGATTGGGGTTGGAACCAAGTAAAGAATTCCCATGTCCGACTTTCCATTAAAGCTCATTTGGCGCCTTAACATATACAGCCTCCTTGCTGTTCCGCTTTTCTTCTATATAAAGCTCTTTTTTCTTCCGAGTTAGTTTTTTGAAATAATATTCCGCCTGCATAGCTTCTCGCTTTGTTGAAAAGCTCTCGGCAAAAATTAATTCAACCGGACGTCTTACTTTTGTGTACTTTGCGCCCTTTCCATCATTGTGTGTTTTCACTCGTTTATGCAGATCGTTGGTATACCCGGCATACCAGCTATTGTCCTTACATTTCACGACGTAGAAGAAATGGTTATTTGTCTCCATATAAAATGGTCCTGATTTCTTTTGTATATTCATTTTGTTCATCATAAACGAATAAAGGAGGAAGAATTTTCAAATCCGGGCGCCCGCCTTTGATGCCTTCAACCAAAATGGTATTGGCTTCTTTCCCTTGCTTCGGATAGACAAATTGTACACGTTTCGGCTCGATTTGATAAGCCTTCATCAGTTCAAAAATCTCCAGAAGCCTTCCCGGCCGGTGAACAAGAGCTGCTTTTCCCCCTTGCTTGAGCAGCTTGCTGCTGACTGAAATGACATCCTCCAGTGTGCAGTGGATTTCATGTCTTGCGATTCGGAGATGCTCGTTCATGTTTTGTTCAGTTTGTTTCGGCGTTTTAAAATACGGCGGATTGCAGGTGACAACATCATATCGATTATGTCCAAGTTTCTCCGGCATGTTTTTCAGGTCATCATGTATGATCTGGATCTGATCGTCCAACTTATTATACTCCACGCTGCGAACAGCCATATCATGCAGCCTTTCTTGAATTTCGACTCCCAGAATGTCTGCTTTTGATCTTGTACTGAGCAGCAGCGGCACAATACCATTGCCGGTGCATAAATCAACAATTTTCCCTTTTTGAATCGGAACGTACGCAAATTTGGACAGAAGCACAGCGTCCAACGAAAAAGCAAACACTGTTGGGCTTTGTATGATTTTCATGTCCTCTGCCAGCAAATAATCTAATCTTTCATCATCATGTAATGAAACCATCTTCTTATCCTTTCAGTACCTTTGAAAAAGGCTCCCGTCTTATGCGGAAGCCTTTTCCCTATTTTTTATTTAAGAATGACAGACAGAAAAGACAATCTTCTTTTCGAACACTACCATAGTGGACATTGCAGATATGAAATCCTTCTTGATACAGACGTGCCAGATTATCATATCCTTCCCCTATATCAGTTTGCTCTGTCTTCTGTGTTTTTGATTCTTTTTTATCAGCTTTGAACTTTTCAATCTGCTGCGTCGTATCGTCCAGCCGTTTGCGCAAATGCTTGTTTTCAAGCTGTAAATGATGATTTTCCTCAATCATCTCACCGATATGCTGCTTCAAATCCCCCAGCTGCCGGTACAGTGAGCCGATTTGTTCTTCTAAGTTAATGACTGTATCAAATAACTCTTTTTTATCCAAGGTTCCACACCTCGTTAATCTGTGGTTTGTGCGGATACGACGCCCTCTTCCAAGAGCTCTTCCCAAGTATATTCTATCACTTTTTCACGGTTTATCAGTTCCACCTGAAGCACCCGTTCCAGAATATTTAGTCCGACGACCTTCGCGGGACCGTTTGCTGTCGTAATCATTTCTCCTATATCCGGAAGCTGTTCTTTTGCCGTCTCATACTCATCGTTCTCATATTTTAGACAGCACATCAATCGTCCGCAAAGACCCGAAATCTTCGTAGGATTTAAAGACAAGTTCTGATCCTTGGCCATTTTAATGGAAACGGGTTCAAAATCTCCAAGGAACGTTGAACAGCAAAGCATTCTTCCGCAAGGACCGATTCCTCCGAGCATTTTTGCCTCATCCCTTACTCCTATTTGGCGCAGCTCAATTCTTGTCTTAAAGATAGATGCCAAATCCTTTACAAGCTCTCTGAAGTCGACTCGGCCGTCAGCAGTGAAGTAAAAAATGACTTTATTGCGATCAAACGTGAATTCAACATCGACCAGCTTCATATCCAAGCCATGCTCAATCACTTTCTTTTGGCAGATATCAAATGCTGATAGTGCTTCCTGTTTATTTTCTTCTACAATGAGAAGATCGCGCTCGTCAGCCACACGTATCACTTTTCGAAGGGGAAGCACCACATCATGCTCATCCACCTGTTTATTTGCAATCACGACCTGGCCGTACTCAACGCCTCTGACAGTTTCTACAATTACGCAGCTGTCATGTTCTATATGAAATCCATTCGGATCAAAATAATATATTTTACCCGCTTTCTTAAAGCGGACACCAATTACATTGTACAAGCTTATCCCTCCTGCAACATTAACACCAAGTGCTCCATTAATCCTTGTACATTCACATTGGAATGAAGCCGTTTCTTTGCTTCTAAAACAGCAAGTATCTGATTCGTAACGCTTTGTTGTGTTGATTGTAGCGCATGCTGTTTTATTGATTGGAATAAGTCTTGATAAATCAATTTATCTTCATTTCCTATTTGGATGGACAACACATCACGATATATCAATAAGAGCATATCAAGACCCATTTCTTGATGGGTTTTTTCTTTGAAAAAGGGCATCCATTGATCTTGAATAAAGAAAAAAGCATGTCCTTTCCGCTGGTGTAGGACTTCATACAATTTTATCACTTTCGCTCTAGACTCTGCAAACTCATCATTTCGACTTAATTCGACTGCTTCTGCTACATTATTAGTCATGTTGGCCAGAAGCCTTGCCATATGAAGCGAGACGTCCTGTTCGATCAGTCTATCTTCAATTGCTTTCGGCTGCAAAGGCTGAAAAGGAAGGGTTTGGCATCTTGAAATGATGGTATCCAATAACCTTTGGGGCTGCTCAGTGATGAGGACGGCCATTGTGTCCTTGTTTGGTTCTTCTAAAAATTTCAGCAGGCTGTTCGCCGCATTTGCTGTCATTTGATCTGCGTGCGAAATAATATACAGCTTTTTATGCGATTCAAGTCCTGTCTTAGAAAACTCTTCTTGGAGCGCTTGAATTTGCGCCTTTTTGATTGATAAGCCATCAGGCTGAACAAGATGGAGATCAGGATGGTTCCCTGACTCTATCCGTTTACAGTTTCGGCAGCTCTCACAAGGCTCCGCGCCATCCTCCAGACAAAAGAAGCTTTTTGCAAGAAGCAGCGCGGCATCAAGCTTGCCTGTTCCTTTTTTCCCCTCAAACAAATAAGCGTGTGATAGTCTGTCCTTCTCAATACTATTATATAAAAGCTTCATCACTCTGGGCTGAAGCTCGTTCATTTCCTTCCAGGATATTGCCATTGTATCACTCTCTATGTGTAAAGGTTAATTAATAAACCTTTTATTTCGCCAATACGCTCCAGCAAATCAATTGCCGGTTTTTCCTGATCCATCATCTCTTCCGTAAGCTGTATCAATTTGTCATCTATTTCTTTCACAAGTCCCAGCGTTCTGCTGTTCCCGTAAAGGTCAAAGCTTTTCGATGTTTCATGTGAAAGGCCGCTGTCCACAGCTTCTTTGACAAAACGTTTCACAAGTCCTTTAAATCTCGCTAAGTCTTTAAAATTCCGAGATTTCGTTAGCCTTTTTCCGAATGCCTCTATATCAGATAACAGCCTGGTAAGCTGATCTAGCTTCATTTTACTGCTTTGGTTTTCCATTGATGTTTTAAACGATGCTGTGATCTCAGATGTTTTCACAGAGGGAAGCTGCTTATTATCTATAAATGTACGTATATCTTTATTAATTTTCACAGTTTCAAATCCTTAAAATTGATGAAATTCATCGACTGGAAGGACAAATACTGTCGCTCCGCCAACTTCAACTTCGACTGGATAAGGGACATAGGAATCAGCATTTCCGCCCATTGGAGATACAGGGGCAATCATCTGATCACGTTTCTGCCCGTTTTCTTTAATGAGACTCAACGCTTTATTGACGCGTATATCCTCGACACCGATCATAAACGTTGTATTGCCTGATTTAAGAAATCCTCCTGTCGTCGCAAGCTTTGTGACTCTGAAGTTGTGATCCGTTAAGGTTTTCAAAAGTCTGTTGCTGTCCTGATCTTGTACAACTGCCACTATCAATTTCATCTGTGAAGGCCTCCTTTAGATTGGAAACAACGTGATCTCGTTTACATTATTATATCAACTATTGGGAAACAGGTCACAATTGAATTTTTTTTAACGCTTCATCGATCACCTTTAGAACATCCTGAACGACGAGGTCTTTGGATTGCCCGGCATCAACTGAATGAAATCTTTCCGGAAATCGCTTCATCAGCTCTTGATAACCTTCTTGTACTTTTGTATGAAAGTCCAGTTTTTCTAAATCGAGCCTGTTTTTCTCCCGTGAGCCATTTGCGTAAATACGCTTCAGTCCTTCTTCCGGATCAATTGAAAAATAAACCGTTACATGGGGCATCATATCTCCAATGGCAAATTCATTAATGGACAGAACCTCATCAATTCCAAGTCCTCTTGCATATCCTTGATAAGCAAGAGAACTGTCTATGAATCTGTCGCAAAGAACGATAAACCCCTGTTCTAAAGCAGGTTTTACTTTTTCAACTAAATGCTGGCGTCTTGCAGCCGCATATAAGAGAGCTTCTGTTTTTGGATCCATTAGTATGTTGTTCTCATTCAGAATAACCTCTCGAATTTGTTCTGCAATATCTATTCCGCCTGGCTCTCGAGTTGCCATAACCTGAAGGCCTTCTGCTGTCAGTATGTTTTTGATTTCCTGCAGAACAGTCGTTTTTCCCGCACCTTCAGGACCTTCGAATGTAATAAATAAACCGCTCATGATTTCTCCTCTTCTATATAAACAAGTAGTTGTTTCTCTTTGATTTTCATATTCCCTTGGACATGCGTTTTCATGCTGATCAAGCGGCTGAGCTTTTGCACACTTTCTTTTGTTATTCTTTCTCCCGCCATAATCATCGGGATACCCGGAGGATAAGGGATGATATCTTCTGCATTCAGCCGGCCAGCTGCTTCCTCAAAGTCCACATATTCTTTCTTAAGCGAATGTAAGACCTTTTTTGGATAAGGCAAGACAGTAACAGGCTGCACTCCCCATTCTGCAGAAACAAACGTCTGATCCGGAGGCGTTTTCTCAATCTCTTCATCAATGCTTCTAATGGTTTCAGCATTTATTCTCCGTTTTCCTCCCAATGGGAGAACGAGCAGTACTTGATTTTCATCAGCAAGCTCAGTGAATATGTTGGCACGCTCTAATATGCTTTGCAGCGTATAGCCAGAATGCCC
Source organism: Bacillus sp. AMCV2 (assembly GCF_056033925.1). Lineage (NCBI taxonomy): Bacteria > Bacillati > Bacillota > Bacilli > Caryophanales > Bacillaceae > Bacillus > Bacillus sp. AMCV2. The sequence continues at coordinate 38,144 of NZ_JBVYIB010000002.1, read as the reverse complement.
GCGTTTTGAACGAATTGTGAGCTTTAGCGGATCCGTGATGATCAGTGGATTAGCAGGGTTAACAGCTTCTGCATTTGTAAGTGAATCAAACGTTTGTTTAAGTGTTTGTATCCGCTGCAGAATGTCAGAAAGCTTTTGTTCTTCTATAATATGCTGTACATAAGCGCGGGCAATATCTAACGAAGCCATAATCGGATAAGACGGGCTGCTGCTTTGTAATCGGTTTAAATACTCTGCCACCCGATCCCTGTTAATCCTGCAGCTGCTGTTGAGATGCAAATAAGAACCCATCGTCATGGCAGGCAACGTTTTGTGGGCCGACTGAACAACAATATCTGCCCCCATTTTTAAAGCTGAGACCGGAAAAGGCTCACCTAAAATAAAATGTGCGCCATGCGCTTCATCGACCAAAACAGGTATCCCGTAATGATGGGCTTCAGTAATGATCTCAGTCAAATCAGCACTATGTCCGTAATATGTCGGATTGGTCAGTACCAAGCCTTTCGCATCTGGATATGCTGCCAGGGCCTCTTTAATTGTTCCAAGCGGAACATGCGTAGGCACATGCATCGCTGAATCAACGTCAGGTGCAAGATAAACCGGATCAGCACCGGCCAAATCAACAGCATGGAATACAGATTTATGACAGTTTCTTTGAACCAGAATTGTATCACCAGGTTCACAAACAGATAAAATCATCGCTAAGTTTCCGACAGTCGTACCATTTACCAGAAAAAAACTTTCCGCCGATCCATATAATTGACTGGCAAGCTCCTGAGCTTCCTTAATCACCCCAGAAGGATGATGGAGATCATCCAGTCCTGCCAGTTCAGTTACATCAATGGTGAGAAGCGGATCGAATATTGACTTAGCGTCATCAAAAAAGACATCTCCATTGTGATGTCCCGGAACATGAAATGAATGAGAATTTCTTCTCGCATGTTGAATTAATGCTTTATATAAAGGTGTGTTCATGAAAACAATCCTTTGAATGTGTCTTCTTACACCTTATTATATCGTGCCTCTGACAGAACTTAAAGCCAGACTTACTGGTAACTATCTTTCCTTTATTGTAAGCAGCTTTTGCTTCAGGTCGCCTTCCATCAACATGAGCTCTTCTTCTGCCTGACGGCGTTTGATTCGTCCTTCTTCTTGTATAGTCAGTGTTTCTTCAAGCGTGCTTATTAAGCTTTCCTGTACTTTCTTCAAGGTATCTATATCAACAAGGCCTCGTTCATTTGCCCGGGCAGTTTCAATTGTATTGGTTTTTAAAAGCTCCGCATTTTTCAGCAAAAGCTCATTGGTTGTATCAGATACTTTCTGTTGTGCATCCACTGCATTGCGCTGCCTTAAAAGCGTCAGTGCAATGGCAACTTGATTTTTCCATAGCGGAATCGCTGTCACAATGGATGACTGAATCTTTTCAGCTAACGCTTGGTTTGTATTTTGAATCAGCCTGATTTGCGGTGCACTTTGGATTGTAATTTGCCTGCTCAGCAGCAAATCATGCACCCTTTTATCTAACCGGTCAGCAAATTGAATTAAATCATTCACCTCTTGAACGGCCATTTGGTTATGATCACTCGATTCAGCCTGTTGCTTCAGTTCAGGAATCGTTTTTGTTTTTAATTCCTCCAGCTTCAGTTCTCCTGCAGCAATATAAACATTCAGCGCGGCAAAATATTCTTTATTTTTTTCATATAACTGCTCTAACAGCTTGTTGTCACTGATTAAAGCATTTTTAGAGTGCTCCAGCTTCAAGCTGATTCTGTCTATCTGCACACTGGTCTTTTGGTATTTAGACAGCACCTCTTGAAGAGAACTTGATACTCTTCCAAACATGCGTGCCAAAAAACCCTTTTTCTTAGATTGGAGATCATCAGGATTTACTTGCTCCAGCTTTTTCATCAGCTCTCCAAGTATTTCGCCAATCTCCCCGACATCCTTCTTTTGAACATGATTAATCATATCATGAGAAAAGTTCAGCAGTTTAGATTGAGCTTGTGAACCGTATAAGACAATGCTTTGCATATTTTTATGATCAATCTGTCCAGCAAGCTGAATTGCTTTTTCCTTGTTTTCCTCGGGAAGAACATCAACAAGCCGTACTTGCTCTTTCTCTGCTTTTACAGCCTCCGAACCTGGTATCTCTATGTTACCACCAAAAGGATCTGCCAATAATTCATCTATATGAAGGTCGCTTTGGTCTCGGTTCATCGCTCTTACCCTCTTCCCTTATTTCTTTAATGAATGTTTTGCTGCATCTAATTCAAACTGCAACTCGTCAATTTCATCACCCATTACTTGAGTTAAATCTTCCTCTAAACGCTTGGTCAATTCAGTTAGAGTGATGCGTGTCTCACTTAACGACATCGACAGTTCTTTGCTTTTTTTTGGGTGAGATGATAGAAAAGCATACTTCTCTGTCAATTCAACAACCGAATCGAGAGTTTGATAAAAAAATCGTTCTGCCTGATAAAACCGTTTTGGCTCTTTTTTGGTGAGGAGATAAATCCTTCTCACAATCCTTAGCATTTCTGCATTTTGCTTAAACATTTGAATGCTTTTAGCCTGAAACAAGGCTTTCCTAAGACGGATCATTTTCTGCCTTGCTTCCTCTAAGTTTTTCTTAATGTAAGCATACTCTCTTCCTGTCAATTCATGCTTTTTAAGAAATAACCGTCTTGCATTCCAGATGCCAGCTATATATACGGCTGCTCCAGAAGCAAGCCCATAAACAAAAGATAAAAAAAGCGACTGGTTTAAAACGAAAAAGCTCAATATTCCTATGAAAACAAAAGTCGCACTGCTAGTTAAACTCCACATCAAAAAGTGAAAAAATCTCTGCATGAGATAATCGACTCCTGTGTCTATACTCTGTTTTAATATTATTATCTACTACGTTCAATCCTTAAACAAGTTTCATCTTCTTTTTATTATTAAGAGTATAAAAAAAGACCTTTTCAGGTCTATGAATATAATGGCGGTGTATGAATGCTCTTTAGTTTTTTTACGTAAAACGCATAGTCAGGATCAGAAGTTGATGTAGAAATTACTTTTCTCTCACAATCTAAGCATATGAATTTCGTATAAAGATGAATGCCTCTATTCTTCTCTTGATCACAAATCACACATGTATGATTA
>NZ_JBVYIB010000002.1:0-32500 GCF_056033925.1 Bacillus sp. AMCV2 | reverse complement strand
TTCAACGTGCGTGGGTTCGGGCCTCCATTCAGTGTTACCTGAACTTCACCCTGGACATGGGTAGATCACCTGGTTTCGGGTCTACGACCACGTACTCATGCGCCCTATTCAGACTCGCTTTCGCTGCGGCTCCGCATCTTCTGCTTAACCTTGCACGGGATCGTAACTCGCCGGTTCATTCTACAAAAGGCACGCCATCACCCGTTAACGGGCTCTGACTACTTGTAGGCACACGGTTTCAGGATCTCTTTCACTCCCCTTCCGGGGTGCTTTTCACCTTTCCCTCACGGTACTGGTTCACTATCGGTCACTAGGGAGTATTTAGCCTTGGGAGATGGTCCTCCCGGATTCCGACGGAATTTCACGTGTTCCGCCGTACTCAGGATCCACTCAGGAGAGAACGAAGTTTTGACTACAGGGCTGTTACCTCCTATGGCGGGCCTTTCCAGACCTCTTCATCTACCTCGTTCTTTTGTAACTCCGTACAGAGTGTCCTACAACCCCAAGAGGCAAGCCTCTTGGTTTGGGCTAATCCCGTTTCGCTCGCCGCTACTCAGGGAATCGCATTTGCTTTCTCTTCCTCCGGGTACTTAGATGTTTCAGTTCCCCGGGTCTGCCTTCTCATATCCTATGAATTCAGATATGGATACCACTCCATTACGAGTGGTGGGTTTCCCCATTCGGAAATCTCCGGATCAAAGCTTGCTTACAGCTCCCCGAAGCATATCGGTGTTCGTCCCGTCCTTCATCGGCTCCTAGTGCCAAGGCATCCACCGTGCGCCCTTTCTAACTTAACCGTTAAAAAGAATCACTATGTGATATCTTGTATTACTAATTGAATGTGATGTCTACTGTTATCTAGTTTTCAAAGAACACGTTGGTGGAGCCTAGCGGGATCGAACCGCTGACCTCCTGCGTGCAAAGCAGGCGCTCTCCCAGCTGAGCTAAGGCCCCGTTATATAAGATGGTGGGCCTGAGTGGACTCGAACCACCGACCTCACGCTTATCAGGCGTGCGCTCTAACCAGCTGAGCTACAGGCCCATCTTAACTTATTCAAGGAACAAAGTTCCTTCAAAACTAAACAAGACAGGGAACGTTCTGTTTATAAGACCCAAGGTCTTATATTCCGTATAATATCCTTAGAAAGGAGGTGATCCAGCCGCACCTTCCGATACGGCTACCTTGTTACGACTTCACCCCAATCATCTGTCCCACCTTCGGCGGCTGGCTCCTAAAAGGTTACCTCACCGACTTCGGGTGTTACAAACTCTCGTGGTGTGACGGGCGGTGTGTACAAGGCCCGGGAACGTATTCACCGCGGCATGCTGATCCGCGATTACTAGCGATTCCAGCTTCACGCAGTCGAGTTGCAGACTGCGATCCGAACTGAGAACAGATTTGTGGGATTGGCTTAACCTCGCGGTTTCGCTGCCCTTTGTTCTGTCCATTGTAGCACGTGTGTAGCCCAGGTCATAAGGGGCATGATGATTTGACGTCATCCCCACCTTCCTCCGGTTTGTCACCGGCAGTCACCTTAGAGTGCCCAACTGAATGCTGGCAACTAAGATCAAGGGTTGCGCTCGTTGCGGGACTTAACCCAACATCTCACGACACGAGCTGACGACAACCATGCACCACCTGTCACTCTGCCCCCGAAGGGGACGTCCTATCTCTAGGATTGTCAGAGGATGTCAAGACCTGGTAAGGTTCTTCGCGTTGCTTCGAATTAAACCACATGCTCCACCGCTTGTGCGGGCCCCCGTCAATTCCTTTGAGTTTCAGTCTTGCGACCGTACTCCCCAGGCGGAGTGCTTAATGCGTTAGCTGCAGCACTAAGGGGCGGAAACCCCCTAACACTTAGCACTCATCGTTTACGGCGTGGACTACCAGGGTATCTAATCCTGTTCGCTCCCCACGCTTTCGCTCCTCAGCGTCAGTTACAGACCAGAGAGTCGCCTTCGCCACTGGTGTTCCTCCACATCTCTACGCATTTCACCGCTACACGTGGAATTCCACTCTCCTCTTCTGCACTCAAGTTCCCCAGTTTCCAATGACCCTCCCCGGTTGAGCCGGGGGCTTTCACATCAGACTTAAGAAACCGCCTGCGAGCCCTTTACGCCCAATAATTCCGGACAACGCTTGCCACCTACGTATTACCGCGGCTGCTGGCACGTAGTTAGCCGTGGCTTTCTGGTTAGGTACCGTCAAGGTACCGCCCTATTCGAACGGTACTTGTTCTTCCCTAACAACAGAGCTTTACGATCCGAAAACCTTCATCACTCACGCGGCGTTGCTCCGTCAGACTTTCGTCCATTGCGGAAGATTCCCTACTGCTGCCTCCCGTAGGAGTCTGGGCCGTGTCTCAGTCCCAGTGTGGCCGATCACCCTCTCAGGTCGGCTACGCATCGTTGCCTTGGTGAGCCGTTACCTCACCAACTAGCTAATGCGCCGCGGGTCCATCTGTAAGTGGTAGCCGAAGCCACCTTTTATGTTTGAACCATGCGGTTCAAACAACCATCCGGTATTAGCCCCGGTTTCCCGGAGTTATCCCAGTCTTACAGGCAGGTTACCCACGTGTTACTCACCCGTCCGCCGCTAACATCAGGGAGCAAGCTCCCATCTGTCCGCTCGACTTGCATGTATTAGGCACGCCGCCAGCGTTCGTCCTGAGCCAGGATCAAACTCTCCGATAAAGTAGTTTGACTGACTACGCACATCGCTGTGCGATTTATAAAAATGAATTAACAGGTACGTTTTGTCTTGTTTAGTTTTCAAAGAACTTTGTTTACCGCTCGTTTAAGCGACTTTATTATCATAACATTTACCGCCGCTACTGTCAATAACTTTTTAACATTTTCTTTTCGAAAAAGCTGTTCGTCATCAGCGACGTATATTAGAATAACACCTTCAATTATCTAAGTCAATACATAATATCAATTAAATGATAAATTGCTTAATAACGACTAACGCAGCTATTCCGGGTACCCCTAAAATTCCGCTGATAGCTGTTGTAACCAGATTAATCGGCACATGAATGCCAAGACTGCCGCCAAACATATTTACACAAACCAGCAGCAAAGCACCTGCCACAAATTTAACAGCTGTGATGCCCATCCACTTTAAAGGCTTTGCAGCTGAACCTGATAAAAAAAGAAGAATAACCAGTCCTAAAATAATCCCAATAATAAAAATAGGCTCCATGAATCTTCTCATCTCCTTCGCTTGTTCTAGTACAAGCTTATGAGAAGATCCAGGAGTTTAGACCACTTACTTCCACCGGCTGATTTTTAAATTTCGCTGCTTCGCTTCCCTTAAGTAAAAAAAATACTTCGCTTCAGCTACTTTCAGTTCGTATAACACTTCAGCAGACGGTTCTAAGCTTTTTTCAACCAGCTTTTTTTGCCTGTTCCACTCTTCCTTTTGCTTAAAAAGCTGCTCGGTTAGTTTTTCATCAAACTCTCTTCTTAATGTTTTCTTGCGAAGAAAACCCATGGATCGCTTTTTCCTCCTTACAATTCACGTCTTCCTTCAAGTGCTTTAGAAAGAGTGACCTCGTCAGCATATTCCAAGTCACCGCCGACGGGCAGTCCGTGGGCAATACGGGAGAGCTTAATACCAGACGGCTTGAGGAGCCTAGATATATACATCGCCGTTGCTTCCCCTTCTATATTAGGGTTTGTCGCGAGAATCACTTCTGTCACTTGATCATCCTGTAATCGTTTTAACAATTCTGGTATTTTAATATCCTCCGGTCCGATGCCGTCCATTGGAGAAATAGCGCCGTGAAGAACGTGATACTGTCCGTTGTATTCCTTCATTTTCTCCATAGCGATAACATCCTTAGGGTCTTGCACAACACAGATAACAGACTTATCCCTGCGCGTATCTTCACATATATAGCAAGGGTCCTGGTCTGTAATATGCCCGCAAACTGAACAATATGTCAGGTTGCGTTTCGCATTTACTAATGCTTTCGCAAAATCTAATACTACATCTTCTTTCATACCTAGAACAAAAAAAGCCAGACGAACCGCTGTTTTCGGTCCGATCCCTGGCAATTTCATAAAGCTGTCAATCAGCTTTGATATTGGTTCAGGATATTGCATGTTCTTTTATCCCCCTAGAATAAACCTGGCATGTTCATTCCCTTTGTAAATTGACCCATTGTTTCGTTTGTGATTTCGTCAACTTTTTTCAAAGCTTCATTCGTTGCAGCAAGCACTAAATCTTGAAGCATATCAATATCTTCAGGATCAACGACTTCTTCTTTGATGATAACATCCAGGATTTCTTTTTGGCCGTTTGCTTTTACTGTTACCATACCGCCGCCTGCAGTTCCTTCAACAACCTTTTCTGCAAGCTCTTCTTGAGCCTTCGCCATGTCCTTTTGCATTTTTTGCATTTGTTTCATCATTTTTTGCATATTACCCATTCCGCCACGCATAGCATTCACTCTCTTTCATTTTGTTAGTCTTTTATTTCAATTAGATCCGCTCCAACAAGCTTTTTCGCTTCGGCAATAAGCGGGTCTTCTTCAGCCGGTTCATTTGATCCTTCATTTTCCTGCTGATGATCTTCTAAAAATTCTTCTCTTATTTTACCCCATTGTGCTTCTGGAACGCCAATCAAATCCATTCTTTTTCCGAGCATCGATTCTAAAATCTGCTCAAGATTAGTCCGGACTCCGTTGTTATCCTCAGCGACCATTTTACAATGAATTTCATATTTGAATTTCAGAACAAATGCCGCCGATCCGGCAGCCACAGGTTCACTGTCATTCAGCAAAGCGGCATGTGATACTTTGTTTTGCTGTTTGAGATGAGCAAGAAGCTTGCCCCAACTGTTTCTGAGCAGATCAAGATCCGGTCTTGTGGCTTCCTTCAAAATCTCATGAATTCTGCCTACTGGCGCTTTGTAATTGGATTTCCCGCCCTTTGGCACACGCGGCGCTTCTTTTTTCGGGCTTTCCGCAGCTGCTTTTATGCCCGTTGTTTTGAGCCGCTCTACTTCCTGTTCGAGCTGCTGGATTTTTTTCATCAGCATATCCACTTCCGGGAGATCAGCAGCAGATTGATGTGAGGTTTGGCAAATCTTCACAACGGCCACTTCGAAAAAGATACGCGGATGATTTGTCCATTTCATTTCCTGATGGCTCTTGTTCAGAATTTCAATCATTTCATATAGGGCCTGAGCCGGAATTTGTTCACTTAGTTCCCGGAACGTTTCATCGACTTTTACTTTCTCAAGCACTCCCTCTAAGCCAGGGGCTGTCTTGTACAGCAGCATGTCCCTGAAATAGAAAATCATATCTTCTATCAGCTTAGCTGGATCTTTTCCTTGCTGAAGCAATTCATTTAATGTTTCCAGTGCGTCAGAAACGTTTTTATCATGCAGGGATTGTGCAAGCTTCCCGATATATAATTGAGAAACAGCACCCGTAATTAAAAGCGCATCTTCGACTTTCAGGATATCGCCGCTGAATGATATGGCCTGATCAAGAAGGCTCAGGGCATCCCTCATCCCTCCGTCTGCAGCACTCGCAATGATTTCCAGCGATCCTTCCTCCACTTGCAGCTGTTCAGCATCAACAATTTTATTCATGCGGCCTACAATCGCTTGGGAGGTAATTCGTTTAAAGTCAAAACGCTGACATCTAGAGATAATGGTTAAAGGAATTTTGTGCGGTTCAGTTGTTGCTAATATGAAAATACAATGCTCAGGCGGCTCTTCTAATGTTTTTAGTAATGCATTAAAAGCGCCGATAGAAAGCATATGCACCTCATCTATGATATATACCTTATATGTGACGGCCGATGGGGCAAACTTCACTTTATCGCGAATGTCACGAATCTCATCAACACCGTTATTAGAAGCGGCGTCAATTTCTATGACATCGGATATTGACCCGTTTGTTATCCCTTTACAGGCCGCACATTCGTTGCATGGCTCATCAACAGGAGCATGTTCACAGTTGACAGCCTTAGCAAATATTTTGGCTGCACTGGTTTTTCCGGTTCCTCTAGGCCCGGAAAACAGATAGGCGTGAGAAAACTTTTTTTGCAAAAGGGCATTTTGCAGCGTTTTTGTAATGTGTTCTTGTCCGACCACATCTTCAAAGCGCTGAGGCCTGAATACTCGATATAAAGCTTGGTAACTCACGGGTTTGCCCTCCTCCGTTATTCATCATTCCCATTATACATGAACCTTGTTTCGATTCCAAAAGCTCTTTTTACATAACAAAAAACTCACCTAATGTTAGGTGAGTCTGAAAATTTGATGATTGATTTACCGTGCACCTTCTGTCGATTCGCTACCCTAAGCGTTACTTAAGCAGTTAGCTCGGCCCAGGCAACCCTGCGGCACATGAGAGGTTTCACTTAATGCTGCTTCCTTCCGGACCTGACATGGTTCATGAATTCCCATTGCGCAGGACCCAAACGTCAACACCACTTACTTAAGGCAGGCCTTAAAGTAAACGAACCTCGAGAAGGGATTCGGCCCTGCTAGAGCGGATTGCAGGTACAGGGCACCGCTACCTCCCCGCTTAGCACGGCAAAATAAATATCAAATTTTATGTTGCATCTATTACGATGCACACTTAAGTATATCTGTTTCCCCTAAAAATTGCAACCGTACTATTCAGACAAGTTTTTCCTGGCGGCTTTCTTCTTTTTTCTTAGTTCTCTGAAAAACGCACTGAGCATACCGCCGCATTCTTCTTCAAGCACACCGCTCACCACTTCAGCCTGATGATTAAAGCGATCCTCCTGAAGAAGGTTCATTAGCGTGCCTGAACAGCCGCCTTTCGGATCAAATGCGCCAAAAACCACTTTTTCCACTCGAGAAAGTACGACTGCACCAGCACACATTGGACAAGGCTCAAGCGTCACATAAAGAGTCGCACCTTCCAGCCGCCATGTTCCCAGTGCCTTACACGCTTCATCAATCACGAGCATTTCTGCATGGGCAATAGATCGCTGCTCAGTCTCTCTTAAATTATGTGCACGCGCTATAATTTCATCATTAACGACAAGCACCGCACCTATCGGCACTTCACCTTTCTCTTCAGCCTTTTTCGCTTCTTTAATTGCTTCTTTCATATAAAGTTCATCTTGTGTCATAAGGATAAGCTCTCTTTTCAAAGTTTTTTCATTGCCTAAAAAGGCTACATATTAACTATAACTGAAACGGAAAGGAGACTGTCGATTGTCCAAAGCAGATACAGCCCTTCTCATTGTAGACATGATCAATAATTTTGAATTCGATATGGGAGAAACCCTCGCTAAAAAAACAGAAAAAATCGTTCCTCATATTTTATCATTAAAGGAGCACGCGAGACAAAATGAATGGCCGATTATTTACATCAATGATCATTATGGACTTTGGCAAGCTGACATTAAAAACATTCAGCAAGAATGCACAAATGAAAGAAGCAAGGATATCATCACAAAGATAGCTCCGGAAGATGCTGATTATTTTTTAATCAAACCAAAACATTCCGCTTTCTACGAAACTGCACTTCACACCCTTCTTACTGAGTTGCAGGTGAGACATATTATCTTAACAGGTATAGCCGGCAATATATGTGTGCTGTTTACTGCTAATGACGCTTATATGAGGGAATACAGCATCACGATTCCTAAGGACTGTATCGCGTCAAACAGTGACGAAGATAACGAATTCGCCTTAACTATGATGGAGAATGTTCTTTTCGCAGAAATTACGACGGAAGAACAAATTACAGAAAAATAAACATGATCAGCGCTTTTCTTTCATACATTGATAGCGATATGAAAGGAGGCGTTTTTCATTCAAATTTATGTGGTAAAACAAGGCGACACTCTTTCTGCTATCGCTTCACAATACAGAACAACCGTAAGTGAGATCACTGAATCGAATGAAATACCGAATCCCGACAGCCTTGTTGTCGGACAAACCATTGTCATTCCAATAGCTGGCCAGTTCTATGATGTGAAGCGAGGTGATACCCTGACATCCATCGCCCGGCAGTTCAATACAACAGCAGCCGAGCTCGCAAGGGTTAACCGCATCCAGTTAAATACCGTGCTTCAGATTGGTTTCCGTTTATACATCCCACCAGCTCCTAAACGAGACATCGAATCAAATGCTTATTTGGAGCCCCGAGGAAATCAAGTCAGCGAAAATCTCCAGCAGGCGGCCAGAGAAGCGTCACCCTACTTAACGTACCTTGGCGCATTCAGCTTCCAGGCACAGCGTAACGGAACCTTAGTCGCACCGCCTTTAACGAATTTAAGGAGCATTACAGAGAATCAAAACACGGCATTGATGATGATTATAACGAACCTAGAAAACCAGGCATTCAGCGATGAACTCGGCCGGATCCTTTTGAACGACGATACTGTAAAAAGAAGACTTTTAAATGAAATAGTCGAGAATGCAAAAAGATATGGTTTCTATGATATTCATTTTGACTTTGAATATTTGCGGCCTGAGGATAGAGAAGCCTATAACCAATTTCTCCGCGAAGCAAGGGATCTTTTCCATCGAGAAGGCTTAGAAATTTCTACGGCGCTTGCCCCAAAAACAAGCGCAACACAGCAGGGCAGATGGTACGAAGCCCATGATTACAGAGCCCATGGCCAAATCGTCGACTTTGTTGTTCTCATGACATATGAATGGGGCTATAGCGGCGGGCCGGCTCAAGCTGTTTCTCCAATCGGGCCTGTTCGGGATGTCATAGAATATGCTTTGACTGAAATGCCTGCGAATAAAATTGTCATGGGCCAGAATTTATATGGGTATGACTGGACACTGCCATACACAGCTGGCGGAACTCCGGCAAGAGCAATAAGCCCTCAACAAGCCATTGTCATTGCCGATCAAAACAATGCAGAAATTCAGTATGACCAAACCGCTCAGGCCCCTTTCTTCCGCTATACTGATGCAGAAAACAGAAGACACGAGGTATGGTTCGAGGATGCCCGCTCGATTCAAGCAAAATTCAATCTGATTAAAGAGCTGAATTTAAGAGGCATCAGCTATTGGAAGCTGGGTCTTTCCTTTCCGCAAAACTGGCTGCTGCTGTCTGATCAATTTAATGTTGTCAAAAAGACGTTTCGATAATTTGGAAACGTCTTTTTTTCATGGGGGCACCCAAGGGTTGTGATACAATATGAAGGTCGGTAACTGACGCACGTTTTTCAGATATAAGGAGGATTCCGATGAATACAGCCCCTTTTATTGCAATAGAAGGTCCTATCGGGGCAGGAAAAACAACTCTCGCAACGATGCTCTCACAAGAATTCGGATTCCCTATGATCAATGAGATTGTAGAGGATAACCCGTACCTTGATAAGTTTTATGACAATATAGAGGAATGGAGCTTCCAGCTCGAGATGTTTTTTCTTTGTCACAGATACAAACAGCTTGAAGACACCAGTGATCACTTTTTAAAAAAGGGACAGCCTGTAATAGCTGATTATCATATTTATAAAAATGTGATTTTTGCGGAACGCACCTTGTCTCCACATCAGCTGGAAAAATACAAAAAGATATATCACCTGCTAACGGATGATCTGCCAAAGCCGAATTTCATCATTTACATAAAGGCCAGTCTGCCTACGTTGCTACACCGCATTGAAAAACGCGGGCGCCCCTTTGAGAAAAAAATTGAAACTAGCTATTTGGAGCAGCTGATTTCAGATTATGAAGTCGCCATCAAGCAGCTGCAGGAAGCAGACCCTGAACTTACAGTGTTAACCGTAGATGGTGATTCAAAGGATTTCGTTTTGAATAAGAGCGACTTTGAACGCATTGCCGCCCATGTAAAGGAGCTTATCGTATGAAGGAACATCATATCCCTAAGAATTCAATTATTACAGTAGCAGGAACAGTAGGTGTCGGAAAATCGACTTTAACAAAAACTTTAGCCAAACGGCTTGGATTTAAAACATCTTTGGAGGAAGTCGATCATAATCCATACTTGGAAAAGTTCTATCATGATTTTGAACGTTGGAGCTTTCACCTTCAAATTTATTTCTTAGCTGAACGCTTCAAAGAACAGAAAACAATTTTTGAAGCCGGCGGAGGTTTTGTACAGGATCGTTCGATTTATGAAGATACAGGAATTTTCGCAAAAATGCATGCTGACAAAGGGACAATGTCAAAGGTTGATTATAAGACTTACACAAGCCTTTTCGAAGCAATGGTAATGACACCGTATTTCCCACACCCAGATGTGTTGATCTATTTAGAAGGAGATCTGGAGAACATTTTAAACCGGATTGAACAACGCGGCCGTGAGATGGAGCTTCAGACAAGCAGGTCTTATTGGGAAGAAATGCATGCACGCTACGAGAACTGGATAAGCGGTTTTAATGCCTGCCCTGTTTTAAAACTTCGCATTGAAGATTATGATCTGCTGAACGATGAAAACTCGATTGAAAATATTGTAGATCAAATTGCTTCAGTTATTCATGATAATCAAAAAAAGTGAATCTCAGTCGAGATTCACTTTTTCTTTAAAATAAAAAATCCGCCGCACCGAATGCAACGGACAAAACAATCTCCAATATATGCTTGTGTTTCATTAGAATTAAAATCAATATGGCGGAGGAAGAGGGATTCGAACCCCCGCGGGCTTTGACACCCCTGTCGGTTTTCAAGACCGATCCCTTCAGCCGGACTTGGGTATTCCTCCGTATCGACAAGACTTACTATATCACGTATGTTCTTGTGTGGTCAAGCATTTTTAAAAACTTTTTTTGTTTTTATGAAAATGCCGTGTTTACATAAGCAAAAAGGCGCACCTTGTCAGGCACGCCTTTCCATAATTTACGGTTTCATTACTTCTCTATTCCCCATATAAGGACGAAGCACTTTCGGAATCACAACGCTTCCGTCTTCCTGCTGATAATTTTCTAATATAGCGGCAACTGTTCTTCCAACCGCCAGTCCTGAACCGTTCAGTGTGTGTACGTGCTCAGGCTTGCCTTTCGCTTCACGTCTGAAACGAATATTCGCACGTCTCGCCTGGAACGCTTCGAAGTTGCTGCAAGAAGAAATTTCTCGATATGTGTCTTGGCTCGGAATCCAAACTTCGATATCGTATTTTTTCGCAGCCGTAAAGCCTAAGTCACCCGTACACATGCTCATGACACGGTATGGAAGCTCAAGCAACTGAAGAACCCGTTCTGCTTGGTTTGTAAGCTTCTCTAATTCTTCATAAGAATCTTCAGGCTTCACAAACTTTACAAGCTCAACTTTATTAAATTGGTGCTGACGAATTAATCCGCGTGTGTCACGTCCTGCTGAACCAGCTTCAGAACGGAAGCAAGCACTGAATGCCGCATAGTTGATCGGCAGGCTGTCACCTGAAAGGATTTCATCGCGATGCATGTTTGTAATCGGCACTTCCGCCGTTGGAATTAAGAAATAATCTTCTTCCCTGATTTTAAATGCATCCTCTTCAAATTTAGGAAGCTGCCCCGTTCCCGTCATGCTTGCGCGGTTTACCATATATGGCGGGATCACTTCAGTGTAGTTATACTCATCCACATGCAGATCAAGCATAAAGTTATAAAGCGCACGCTCCAGACGAGCACCTAAGCCTTTATAGAACACGAAACGGCTTCCTGTTACTTTGGCAGCACGTTCAAAATCCAGAATACCCAGCTCATCCGCAATATCCCAGTGCGGCTTCGGCTCATAAGCAAATGAAGGCTTTTCACCCCATTTACGCACTTCTACGTTGTCGTCTTCTGTTTCACCGACAGGTACAGACTCATGCGGAATATTCGGGATTGAGAGAAGGATTGTATCAAGCTCAGCTTCCACTGTCCGTAATTCTTCATCAAGCTTTTTAATTTCCTCGCCGACTTCACGCATTTCTTTAATAATGTGATCCGCGTCTTTTTTCTCACGCTTCAGCACAGCAACCTGCTGAGAAACTTCATTTCGTTTTCCTTTTAACTCTTCAACCTTGCCGATAAGCTCTCTTCGTCTATCATCCAGCGCCTCAAACTTATCAAAATCAGTTAAGTCTTCGCCTTTGTGTACAAGCTTTGCTTTAATTTCTTGAAAATTTGCTCTCAGCATTTTCGTATCAAGCATGCGAAACACTCCTTTTTTTATTGATTTGTCGAAAATAAAAAGAGCCCTCATCCCCATAAAGGGACGAGAGCTCTCGCGTTGCCACCCTGATTGAAAACAAATCAAAGACTCGTTTTCCACTTTCAAACATAACGGTTATCCCGTAAATGCCTACTTGTTTCAGCATTTCGCTCAAGGATGGATTCAGACAGCATCTTTCACCGATTCGCACCAACCATCGGCTCTCTTAGAAAGAGAGGCTCCCTACTAGTTCCTATCAACGCTTTTCGATCTTTATTTGTGCTTATAATGTACTATAAGTTTCCACAGCTTTCAACTGTTTTATACAAGTGCCTTCTGCTTATATTCCTCAACCATTTCAACAAACAGCTGTGTCACTCGGTGATCTTCTGTCAGCTCCGGATGGAATGAGCAGCCAAGGAATTGCCCCTGTTTCGCGGCTACAATACGACCATTATGCTCCGATAAAACTTCAACATTTTCACCAGCTTCTAAAATATGCGGCGCACGGATGAATACCCCTGTAAAAGGCTCGTCCAAGCCTTTAATTGTTAAATCAGCTTCAAAGCTGTCAACCTGCCGGCCAAATGAATTACGTTCTACAACCACATTCAGAAGACCTAAATGAGGATTATCTGAACCGGCAATTTCTTTTGCTAATATAATTAATCCGGCACATGTTCCAAACATCGGTTTGCCCTGAGCAGCGAATTCACGAAGCGGCTCCATGAATTGATACGTATCGATCAAACGGCGCATCGTCGTGCTCTCACCGCCCGGCAAAATCAACCCGTCAACTTCGTTCAGCTGCTCCGGACGTTTTACGACAAGACCAGCCGCGCCGCATGCTTCAATCGCATGGATGTGCTCTCTAACTGCTCCTTGAAGTCCTAGTACACCTATTGTTAACATGTCAGCAGCGCTCCTATGTTCTTACCAGCCGCGTTCTTGCATACGCTGTTCTGGAAGTAAGTTTGAGATTTCAATCCCTTTCATTGCAGTACCAAGCTCTTTTGACAGCTCAGCGATCAATTTGTAATCAGTAAAGTGAGTTGTTGCTTCCACAATTGCTTTCGCAAATTTAGCAGGGTTGTCTGATTTGAAAATACCAGAACCAACAAATACTCCGTCAGCACCGAGCTGCATCATGAGAGCAGCATCAGCTGGAGTTGCTACGCCGCCAGCGGCAAAGTTAACGACAGGAAGCTTGCCGTCTTTTTTAATTTGAAGAAGAAGCTCGTAAGGAGCACCTAGATTTTTCGCTTCTGTCATTAGTTCATCCTCACTCATCGCAACTACTTTGCGCACTTGAGCGTTAACTTTGCGCATATGGCGAACAGCCTCAACAATATTACCTGTTCCAGGCTCACCTTTTGTGCGAAGCATAGAAGCACCTTCCGCAATACGGCGTGTTGCTTCACCAAGATCACGGCAGCCACAGACAAAAGGAACTGTGTATTCATTTTTATTTAAATGAAATTCTTCGTCAGCCGGCGTCAGAACTTCACTTTCATCAATATAGTCAACACCCATAGCTTCAAGCACACGCGCTTCAACAATATGTCCGATACGCGCTTTTGCCATTACCGGGATAGATACTGCATTCATTACTTCTTCCACGATTGTAGGGTCAGCCATACGGGCAACTCCTCCAGCCGCGCGAATATCTGCTGGCACACGTTCTAGCGCCATTACAGCGACAGCTCCAGCTTCTTCAGCGATTTTCGCTTGTTCCGCATTGATGACGTCCATGATGACGCCGCCTTTTTGCATTTCTGCCATTCCGCGTTTTACACGTTCAGTACCTGTTTGAGCCATTTCTTGGTCCCCCTAATCAAGGTATAGTTATATGATTTCTAATCCTTATTGTATCCTAGAAATCCAATAATTCATATGGATATATACTATTTTATTCGGTTTTTAGCGCTTTGAAAATCATTTTTTATTAAAAATTGAGTTTTTTCAGTATATTACGCGAAAGAGCCCTAACATCCATCAGAGCTCTTTCAATTGATTAAAACCAGCCGGTTACCGTATCAACAATGCTTCCCCAAATTCCGGCAAAAAATCCGCCGATACTGCGCATTGTCAAAACAAACCAGTTTGCTTTTTCTACATTTTCTTTTGTAACAAGGTCTACGCCAGCCAGATCGCTGTTAAGGAATCCGTAATCCTTTTCATCACCTGTGTATTCCGCAGTCAGCTTCCCAACCTTGGTTCCTTTTTTCACAGGAGCAGTTAAGTTGTCTTTATTCAGTGTGACCTTCGCTTTGTAATTCTTTTCTTCACCATTTTTGACAGGAAGAGAGAACGCCTTGTTTGTCACAATGCCTACTTCTTTCTCTTTACCCTTATCAACTGAAATTGTTTTATGGCCTTTTACTTGATCGCCTTCAGCATAAATTTCTTTCATGGAGAAATTGTCGAAAGCATAATCAAACATTTTTTTCGTTTCATCGAAACGGCCTGTATGAAGGTTGCCCTTTGCGTTTAAAACAACAGTGATGACACGCATACCGTTGCGTTCAGCTGTTCCTGTAAAGCATGAACCCGCAGAGTCAGTAGAACCTGTTTTCAGTCCGTCTACAGTCGCTTTTTTATACTCGCTGACAAGCCCCTTCAGCATAAAATTCCAGTTCGGCATGTCCATTTCATCATCGGTGCCTTCTCTGAATTTCGTTTTGGCGATACTGGAAGTCTCCAGTATCTCAGGGTAGTCAGTAATCAAGTGATCCGCAAGTATCGCCATATCCTTTGCAGAAACTTCACTTTCTTCATTTACGCTTGTCCCCTCAGGCTGATGCCCGTGAAGATCTTTGTTTTCAAGACCTGTTGCGTTAACAAATTTGTAATCTGTTAAGCCTAGTTCTTTTGCTTTTGCATTCATTTTTTCAACAAACTTAGTTTCAGAACCTGCAACGATTTCTGCAATCGCAATAGCAGCAGCATTTGCAGAATAAATTGCTGTAGCTTGATATAATTCTTTTACTGTGTATTTCCCGTCTTTCCGAAGAGGAACGTTTGATAAGCTGTTATCTTGGGAAATTTCATACACATAGTCATCAGGCGTATAGGTTTGGTCCCATTTCACTTTACCTTGATCAATTGCCTCTAATAACAGATACTCTGTCATCATTTTTGTCATACTCGCAATTGGCAGTCTCTTATCTGCATTTTTACTGTAAAGAATTTTACCTGAAGAAGCTTCGATCATAATAGCAGCAGATGCATTGATATCAATTGGATCGCTGGCTGCTTTTGCTTTTGACATTGGAGCCAGACACGTGACAGCTAGAGTTAACACAACCAATGACATCAGTAGCTGTTTACATTTCTTGATGTTCAATCGTACGACCTCCGTATTTCATTTTCTTCATCTATAATTAAGCCGTTAAGGACATTTTCAATGCACAACAGTATAAATTTTATCATAATCAGTATAAAAAAAATAGACAGAGTCAGAGACCCTGTCAAATGTTTTTAATTTGTAACAATTTATTATGAAATTGTATAGTTAGGTGATTCTTTTGTAATCTGTACGTCATGCGGATGGCTTTCGCGAAGTCCTGCGCCAGTCATGCGAATGAACTGAGCTTCTTCTCTTAGCGCACGCAGATCTTTGGACCCGCAATACCCCATACCAGAACGAAGGCCTCCGACTAGCTGATAAACGGTTTCTTCAACTGGTCCTTTGTAAGGTGTGCGTCCTTCAATTCCTTCTGGAACAAATTTTTTGTTTTCTTCTTGGAAGTAACGGTCTTTACTTCCTTTTTCCATTGCAGCAACTGATCCCATGCCGCGGTATACCTTAAATCTTCTGCCTTGGTAGATTTCAGTTTCACCAGGGCTTTCTGAGGTGCCTGCAAGCAAGCTTCCGAGCATAACAGCATGTCCGCCGGCTGCCAATGCTTTAGTGATATCGCCAGAGAATTTAATCCCACCGTCGGCTATGATTGTTTTGCCGTGTTTTCTTGCTTCAGTCGCACAATCATAAATTGCTGTAATTTGTGGAACACCGACGCCGGCTACAACACGTGTAGTACAAATTGAACCAGGCCCTATTCCAACTTTGACAACGTCTGCTCCAGCTTCGATAAGCGCTCTTGTCGCTTCAGCTGTTGCTACGTTCCCAGCAATAATGTTTAATTCTGGATACGTTTCACGGATTTTTGTGACTGTGTTTAAAACGCCTTGAGAGTGTCCGTGAGCTGTATCGATAACAATCACATCAACGTTGGCTTCAACAAGCTTTTTGACGCGAGTCATTGTATCGCCAGTTACACCAACTGCCGCGCCAACGATCAGGCGGCCGTGAATGTCTTTAGATGAGTTCGGAAACTCAATGACTTTTTCAATGTCTTTAATTGTGATAAGACCTTTTAATTTATTCTGGTCATCTACGAGAGGAAGCTTTTCAATTTTATGTTTCTGCAAAATCTTTTCAGCTTCATCCAGAGTAGTTCCTACAGATGCAGTAACTAGCTCTTCTTTCGTCATGACATCGCTGATTTTCATTGAGTAGTCAGAAATAAAACGAAGGTCACGGTTTGTAATAATTCCAACAAGCTTCTGGTCTTCTTCGTTATTTACAATCGGAACACCGGAAATTCTGTATTTCCCCATCAAATGCTCCGCATCAAATACTTGGTGATCAGGAGTTAAAAAGAAGGGATTTGTGATAACGCCGCGCTCAGAACGCTTTACTTTATCAACTTGTTCAGCCTGCTGTTCAATGGACATATTTTTGTGAATGATGCCCAAGCCGCCCTGTCTTGCCATTGCAATTGCCATTGCTGATTCTGTTACTGTGTCCATACCTGCGCTGATGACAGGAATATTTAGCTTTAACGTTTTTGTAAGTTCTACAGATAAATCCACATCACGCGGAAGTACCTCAGACTTTGCTGGCACAAGCAGCACATCGTCGAACGTTAAGCCTTCTTTTGAAAATTTACTTTCCCACATTAGTAAATCCCCCTCTTTTCGGCAAAATATTATATGTAGATTATCAACTAGCCAAGAGCATGTCAAGGAAGCGGGAAAGAGTTGAAATATTTAGATAACGGAAAGGATTAAGAAATATACATGGCATATCATGAGTGGAAAGACTTAGCGCTATTTTACTCCGTCGAATCAACCCAGAAATTTCTAGAAAAGGTTTATACCTTAAACGGTATTGACGATGCGAAAAAAAACTCTTTTAAAAACAGTGAACGGTTTATTTATTTCTTAAAGCATGCCGAATCGTTTTATAAACAAGCCGCATATTCTCCCTTAGAAATCAAACCGATTCTTTTATTTTATGGAATGGCACAGCTTATCAAAGCATGCTTAATTACACGTGATCCTCATTATCCAAGCCATACATCAGTACTGGCACATGGTGTAACAACAAGAAAACGAAAGAAACAAAACTATTGTTTTAGCGATGATGAAGTGAAAATACAACGGAATGGCCTATGCTTACATTTTATGAAACATTTATTCGGACAATCGGATATAGTAGATGAACGGTATACCATGAAAAAATTATTAATGGCCATTCCAGAACTTAGCGATATTTTCTACTTTCAGCAGAAAGAACGATTTATGACAATAGTTGAGAAGGATAAGAACGAAATTTTTGTACCGGAGGAAGTAGTAATCAATTACAAAATGTCTGATTCAAGGTTTGCTGAATACATGTCCCATCATTATCAATGGTCTTTTACAAAAAAAAATGAACACGGGCTGCTGTTCGAAGTTTCGCCACAAGACAAGGAGCCATGGACATCGACCAGCTTATTGTTTGACATGGAAAAGAACCAATATTATATCCCTTCTCAAAGGGAGCAATTTCTTCGGCTTCCCGAAATGACAATTCATTATTTGATTTTGTACAACGTTGGGATGATTGCAAGGTATGAAACAGAATGGTGGTATGAGTTATTAACACAGCATATAAGTGATGACTACGTGTTAATTCAGCAGTTTTTATTAGTAACAGAAAAGAAATTCCCTAAATACGCTTCACAGTTTCTTCTTCATTTTTAACAAACAAAAAACCCAGCTCAATGAGCTGGGTTTAAGCTTGCTTGGCGGCGTCCTACTCTCACAGGGGGAAACCCCCGACTACCATCGGCGCTGAAGAGCTTAACTTCCGTGTTCGGTATGGGAACGGGTGTGACCTCTTCGCTATCGCCACCAAACAAATTGAGAGTGTTCTCTCAAAACTAGATAACAGGTGTGACATCATTCAAAAATATGGTTAAGTCCTCGATCGATTAGTATCTGTCAGCTCCATGTGTCGCCACACTTCCACCTCAGACCTATCAACCTGATCATCTTTCAGGGATCTTACTTCCTTGCGGAATGGGAAATCTCATCTTGAGGGGGGCTTCATGCTTAGATGCTTTCAGCACTTATCCCGTCCGCACATAGCTACCCAGCGATGCCCTTGGCAGAACAACTGGTACACCAGCGGTGCGTCCATCCCGGTCCTCTCGTACTAAGGACAGCTCCTCTCAAATTTCCTGCGCCCGCGACGGATAGGGACCGAACTGTCTCACGACGTTCTGAACCCAGCTCGCGTACCGCTTTAATGGGCGAACAGCCCAACCCTTGGGACCGACTACAGCCCCAGGATGCGATGAGCCGACATCGAGGTGCCAAACCTCCCCGTCGATGTGGACTCTTGGGGGAGATAAGCCTGTTATCCCCGGGGTAGCTTTTATCCGTTGAGCGATGGCCCTTCCATGCGGAACCACCGGATCACTAAGCCCGACTTTCGTCCCTGCTCGACTTGTAGGTCTCGCAGTCAAGCTCCCTTGTGCCTTTACACTCTGCGAATGATTTCCAACCATTCTGAGGGAACCTTTGGGCGCCTCCGTTACCTTTTAGGAGGCGACCGCCCCAGTCAAACTGCCCACCTGACACTGTCTCCCCGCCCGATAAGGGCGGCGGGTTAGAAGGTCAATACAGCCAGGGTAGTATCCCACCGATGCCTCCACCGAAGCTGGCGCTCCGGTTTCCAAGGCTCCTACCTATCCTGTACAAGCTGTACCAACATTCAATATCAGGCTGCAGTAAAGCTCCACGGGGTCTTTCCGTCCTGTCGCGGGTAACCTGCATCTTCACAGGTACTATAATTTCACCGAGTCTCTCGTTGAGACAGTGCCCAGATCGTTGCGCCTTTCGTGCGGGTCGGAACTTACCCGACAAGGAATTTCGCTACCTTAGGACCGTTATAGTTACGGCCGCCGTTTACTGGGGCTTCAATTCGCACCTTCGCTTACGCTAAGCGCTCCTCTTAACCTTCCAGCACCGGGCAGGCGTCAGCCCCTATACTTCGCCTTACGGCTTCGCAGAGACCTGTGTTTTTGCTAAACAGTCGCCTGGGCCTATTCACTGCGGCTCTCTCGGGCTTGCACCCTAACAGAGCACCCCTTCTCCCGAAGTTACGGGGTCATTTTGCCGAGTTCCTTAACGAGAGTTCTCTCGATCACCTTAGGATTCTCTCCTCGCCTACCTGTGTCGGTTTGCGGTACGGGCACCTCTCACCTCGCTAGAGGCTTTTCTTGGCAGTGTGGAATCAGGAACTTCGCTACTATATTTCGCTCGCCATCACAGCTCAGCCTTATGGGAAACGGATTTGCCTATTTCCCAGCCTAACTGCTTGGACGCGGATATCCAATACCGCGCTTACCCTATCCTCCTGCGTCCCCCCATTGCTCAAATGGTGAGGAGGTGGTACAGGAATATCAACCTGTTGTCCATCGCCTACGCCTTTCGGCCTCGGCTTAGGTCCCGACTAACCCTGAGCGGACGAGCCTTCCTCAGGAAACCTTAGGCATTCGGTGGAGGGGATTCTCACCCCTCTTTCGCTACTCATACCGGCATTCTCACTTCTAAGCGCTCCACCAGTCCTTCCGGTCTGGCTTCACAGCCCTTAGAACGCTCTCCTACCACTGTTCGAAGAACAGTCCGCAGCTTCGGTGATACGTTTAGCCCCGGTACATTTTCGGCGCAGAGTCACTCGACCAGTGAGCTATTACGCACTCTTTAAATGGTGGCTGCTTCTAAGCCAACATCCTGGTTGTCTAAGCAACTCCACATCCTTTTCCACTTAACGTATACTTTGGGACCTTAGCTGGCGGTCTGGGCTGTTTCCCTTTCGACTACGGATCTTATCACTCGCAGTCTGACTCCCAAGGATAAGTCATTGGCATTCGGAGTTTGACTGAATTCGGTAACCCGGTAGGGGCCCTAGTCCAATCAGTGCTCTACCTCCAAGACTCTTACCTTGAGGCTAGCCCTAAAGCTATTTCGGAGAGAACCAGCTATCTCCAGGTTCGATTGGCATTTCACCCCTACCCACACCTCATCCCCGCACTTTTCAACGTGCGTGGGTTCGGGCCTCCATTCAGTGTTACCTGAACTTCACCCTGGACATGGGTAGATCACCTGGTTTCGGGTCTACGACCACGTACTCATGCGCCCTATTCAGACTCGCTTTCGCTGCGGCTCCGCATCTTCTGCTTAACCTTGCACGGGATCGTAACTCGCCGGTTCATTCTACAAAAGGCACGCCATCACCCGTTAACGGGCTCTGACTACTTGTAGGCACACGGTTTCAGGATCTCTTTCACTCCCCTTCCGGGGTGCTTTTCACCTTTCCCTCACGGTACTGGTTCACTATCGGTCACTAGGGAGTATTTAGCCTTGGGAGATGGTCCTCCCGGATTCCGACGGAATTTCACGTGTTCCGCCGTACTCAGGATCCACTCAGGAGAGAACGAAGTTTTGACTACAGGGCTGTTACCTCCTATGGCGGGCCTTTCCAGACCTCTTCATCTACCTCGTTCTTTTGTAACTCCGTACAGAGTGTCCTACAACCCCAAGAGGCAAGCCTCTTGGTTTGGGCTAATCCCGTTTCGCTCGCCGCTACTCAGGGAATCGCATTTGCTTTCTCTTCCTCCGGGTACTTAGATGTTTCAGTTCCCCGGGTCTGCCTTCTCATATCCTATGAATTCAGATATGGATACCACTCCATTACGAGTGGTGGGTTTCCCCATTCGGAAATCTCCGGATCAAAGCTTGCTTACAGCTCCCCGAAGCATATCGGTGTTCGTCCCGTCCTTCATCGGCTCCTAGTGCCAAGGCATCCACCGTGCGCCCTTTCTAACTTAACCGTTAAAAAGAATCACTATGTGATATCTTGTATTACTAATTGAATGTGATGTCTACTGTTATCTAGTTTTCAAAGAACACGTTGGTGGAGCCTAGCGGGATCGAACCGCTGACCTCCTGCGTGCAAAGCAGGCGCTCTCCCAGCTGAGCTAAGGCCCCGTTATATAAGATGGTGGGCCTGAGTGGACTCGAACCACCGACCTCACGCTTATCAGGCGTGCGCTCTAACCAGCTGAGCTACAGGCCCATCTTAACTTATTCAAGGAACAAAGTTCCTTCAAAACTAAACAAGACAGGGAACGTTCTGTTTATAAGACCCAAGGTCTTATATTCCGTATAATATCCTTAGAAAGGAGGTGATCCAGCCGCACCTTCCGATACGGCTACCTTGTTACGACTTCACCCCAATCATCTGTCCCACCTTCGGCGGCTGGCTCCTAAAAGGTTACCTCACCGACTTCGGGTGTTACAAACTCTCGTGGTGTGACGGGCGGTGTGTACAAGGCCCGGGAACGTATTCACCGCGGCATGCTGATCCGCGATTACTAGCGATTCCAGCTTCACGCAGTCGAGTTGCAGACTGCGATCCGAACTGAGAACAGATTTGTGGGATTGGCTTAACCTCGCGGTTTCGCTGCCCTTTGTTCTGTCCATTGTAGCACGTGTGTAGCCCAGGTCATAAGGGGCATGATGATTTGACGTCATCCCCACCTTCCTCCGGTTTGTCACCGGCAGTCACCTTAGAGTGCCCAACTGAATGCTGGCAACTAAGATCAAGGGTTGCGCTCGTTGCGGGACTTAACCCAACATCTCACGACACGAGCTGACGACAACCATGCACCACCTGTCACTCTGCCCCCGAAGGGGACGTCCTATCTCTAGGATTGTCAGAGGATGTCAAGACCTGGTAAGGTTCTTCGCGTTGCTTCGAATTAAACCACATGCTCCACCGCTTGTGCGGGCCCCCGTCAATTCCTTTGAGTTTCAGTCTTGCGACCGTACTCCCCAGGCGGAGTGCTTAATGCGTTAGCTGCAGCACTAAGGGGCGGAAACCCCCTAACACTTAGCACTCATCGTTTACGGCGTGGACTACCAGGGTATCTAATCCTGTTCGCTCCCCACGCTTTCGCTCCTCAGCGTCAGTTACAGACCAGAGAGTCGCCTTCGCCACTGGTGTTCCTCCACATCTCTACGCATTTCACCGCTACACGTGGAATTCCACTCTCCTCTTCTGCACTCAAGTTCCCCAGTTTCCAATGACCCTCCCCGGTTGAGCCGGGGGCTTTCACATCAGACTTAAGAAACCGCCTGCGAGCCCTTTACGCCCAATAATTCCGGACAACGCTTGCCACCTACGTATTACCGCGGCTGCTGGCACGTAGTTAGCCGTGGCTTTCTGGTTAGGTACCGTCAAGGTACCGCCCTATTCGAACGGTACTTGTTCTTCCCTAACAACAGAGCTTTACGATCCGAAAACCTTCATCACTCACGCGGCGTTGCTCCGTCAGACTTTCGTCCATTGCGGAAGATTCCCTACTGCTGCCTCCCGTAGGAGTCTGGGCCGTGTCTCAGTCCCAGTGTGGCCGATCACCCTCTCAGGTCGGCTACGCATCGTCGCCTTGGTGAGCCGTTACCTCACCAACTAGCTAATGCGCCGCGGGTCCATCTGTAAGTGGTAGCCGAAGCCACCTTTTATGTTTGAACCATGCGGTTCAAACAACCATCCGGTATTAGCCCCGGTTTCCCGGAGTTATCCCAGTCTTACAGGCAGGTTACCCACGTGTTACTCACCCGTCCGCCGCTAACATCAGGGAGCAAGCTCCCATCTGTCCGCTCGACTTGCATGTATTAGGCACGCCGCCAGCGTTCGTCCTGAGCCAGGATCAAACTCTCCGATAAAGTAGTTTGACTGACTACGCACATCGCTGTGCGATTTATAAAAAATGAATTAACAGGTACGTTTTGTCTTGTTTAGTTTTCAAAGAACTTTGTGTGCTTCTCTCGAAGCGACTACTTAATAGTAACATTTTTAGTTAACTAGGTCAATACTTTTTTAAAAAAGTTTTTACTAGTCATAATGGTCATGCTTGTGTCTTTAAAAAGACAACAGAAATGATTATACCATAATTTTTATGACTGTAAAGGGTTATGACACAAAAAAGCGCAGCTATTTCAGCTGCGCTTTTTCTCACACTTCTTCTTGTTCTTCTTCATTCTCATCTTCTTCGTTTTTCTCTACTAAAGCTACTGTAGCAACATGCTCTTCTTCTGCCATTCTAATGAGACGCACACCTTGAGTGACACGTCCGGTGATGGAGATATCATTGATGTCCATTCTGATGAGTACGCCGCTAGCTGTAATAATCATTAGATCCTCTTCACCTTTAGTAGCTTTCACTGCTACTAGTTGGCCGTTGTTCTCGGTGATTTTCGCTGTTTTGAGTCCTTTTCCGCCCCGGCTTTGGGTTCTGTACTCTTCAGCCGGAGTTCGTTTTCCGTACCCTTTTTCAGTTACGATAAGGACGTGTGATTCTTCCTCTAAGATCTCCATGCCGACAACAACGTCGTCATCCGTCAGGGTGATGCCTTTTACGCCCGCCGCAGTTCTTCCCATCTCCCGGACATCTGTTTCAGGGAAACGGATCAGTAAACCGTTTTTCGTTCCAATGATGATTTGTTTTGTGCCGTCAGTCAGACGTACACCCATCAGTTCATCATCTTCACGAAGACTCAGAGCAATTAGACCATTGTTTCGGATATTAGCGAATTGAGATAGCGATGTTCGTTTTGAAACCCCATGCTTTGTAGTGAAGAAAAGGTAAAGCTCCGCATTGAATTCCGTGACTGGAATAATCGCGTTGATCCACTCACCCTTTTCTACCTCCAGCAGGTTAATAATCGGGATTCCTTTTGCCGTTCTGCCGTATTCAGGGATTTCATACCCTTTTGCACGATACACTTTCCCCTTGTTCGAGAAGAAGAGAATCGTGTCATGAGTTGACGTAGAGATCAAATGTTCAACGAAATCATCTTCGTTTGTTCCCATACCTTGTACACCTTTTCCGCCTCGTTTTTGACTGCGGTAAGTTGATGCAGGAAGACGTTTGACGTATCCGTTGTGCGTCAGAGTAACTACGATATTTTCTCTCTCGATGAGATCTTCATCTTCAATTGTCTCCAGTCCAGAAGTGACGATCTCAGTACGTCTTTCATCGTTAAAACGCTCTTTGATTTCCGTGAGTTCTTCACGAATGATCTCAAGCACTTTATATTCATTTGCCAAGATGTCTTTTAGCTCTGCAATTAATTTAACAAGAGATTGGTATTCTTCTTCGATCTTTTCACGTTCCAGTCCCGTTAAACGCTGGAGCCTCATGTCAAGGATTGCTTGTGCTTGCTTCTCTGTCAGTGAGAATTGTTCAATTAAACCTGTTCTCGCAATTTCAGCCGTTTGAGAATTACGGATAAGGGAGATAACTGCATCGAGATGATCCAGTGCAACTCTCAATCCTTCCAAGATATGAGCTCTCGCTTCTGCTTTACGCAATTCATAAGCAGTACGGCGTCTAATGACAACTTTTTGATGGTCAAGGTAATGCTCCAGGCATTGCTTAAGAGTTAAAACTTTCGGCTGTCCATCAACTAGTGCAAGCAGGTTGATGCCAAAAGATGTTTGTAGAGCAGTTTGTTTGTACAGATTGTTTAAGATGACATTCGCATTGGCATCGCGTCTGATTTCAATGACAATTCTCATACCTGTACGATCTGACTCATCACGCAGATCTGTGATACCCTCTATCTTTTTGTCCCTTACGAGATCAGCAATTTTCTCAATTAATTTCGCCTTATTTACTTGGTAAGGTAACTCTGTAACGATAATTCTTTCTTTACCCGAAGATGTTTGTTCGATCTCAGCTTTTGCCCGGATCGTGATAGAGCCTCGGCCTGATTCGTATGCTTTCCGGATACCGCTGCGTCCCAAGATTTGACCCGCAGTCGGGAAATCAGGCCCTGGAATGACTTCCATAAGCTCTGGAATTGTAATGTCCGGATTCTCACTGACAGCAAGTACACCGTCAATGATTTCTCCCAGCTGGTGCGGAGGAATGTTTGTTGCCATACCTACCGCAATGCCGGCAGCACCGTTCACGAGCAGATTCGGGAACCTTGAAGGCATAACGACAGGTTCTCTTTCTGACCCGTCATAGTTATCCTGGTAATCGATTGTGTCTTTTGTGATGTCGCGAAGAATCTCCATTGAGATTTTAGACATTCTTGCTTCTGTATAACGCATGGCCGCCGCTGAGTCTCCGTCAACAGAACCGAAGTTTCCGTGACCGTCAACGAGCATATAACGGTAGTTGAAATCCTGAGCCATTCTGACCATGGATTCATATACCGCTGAATCACCGTGCGGGTGGTATTTCCCGATAACTTCTCCAACTATACGCGCGGATTTTTTATAAGGCTTGTCACTTGTCATGCCTAAATCATTCATTGCATACAAAATCCGTCTATGAACCGGTTTTAAACCGTCTCGAACATCCGGAAGAGCACGGGACACGATAACGCTCATTGCATAATCCAAGAAGGACGTACGCATTTCCTGACTGATATTTATTTCACGAACTTGTGGTGTGTTTTGTTCACTCATTAAAAAACCTCCCTGAAGTATCACATGAAATATGTGGGAGTAGATTGTCCATTATGACCTTCAATACGATTTCACTATTCTCCATTATATCAATAAACTTATGATTATACACATTAAATTGCTAGAATATAAAGGTATTGCAAGCATTGCTGCATCTGATCTTGTTTAGAAAAAAGCCTTATTTCTTATTGGAAATAAGGCTTTTTATGATTAGATGTCAAGATTTTTAACGTATCTCGCATTCGCTTCTATGAAGTTTCGGCGCGGTTCTACCTTGTCGCCCATAAGCATTTCAAAAGTCTCGTCCGCATCCATTGCATCTTCAAGAGTTACCTGAAGAAGTGTTCTGGAGCTAGGATCCATGGTTGTCTCCCAAAGCTGGGTGGCATTCATTTCACCAAGACCTTTGTAACGCTGCAGTCCAGGCTTAGGCGTTTGAGGAAGAGTTTTTAACAGCTCTTCAAGCTCCTTGTCATTGTACGCATATTCAACGCGTTTCCCTTGTTGAACCTTGTAGAGCGGCGGCTGTGCAATGTACACGTAGCCATTTTCGATAATTTGGCGCATATATCTGTAAAAGAACGTTAACAGCAGTGTTCTGATGTGCGCGCCGTCAACATCGGCATCTGTCATAATGACAACTTTGTGGTAACGGGCTTTCTCAAGGTTGAAGTCTTCCCCGATACCTGTGCCGAGCGCTGTGATCATAGAGCGAACTTCGTTGTTAGAAAGGATTTTATCCAGTCGGGCCTTTTCAACGTTTAGGATTTTACCTCTAAGCGGCAAAATGGCTTGGAAATGTCTGTCGCGTCCTTGTTTAGCAGATCCTCCGGCAGAGTCACCCTCTACGATATATAACTCGGAAATGCTCGGATCTTTTGAAGAGCAGTCCGCTAACTTACCGGGCAAGTTTGAAATTTCCAAAGCACTCTTACGGCGTGTTAGTTCACGCGCTTTTTTCGCAGCCATTCTTGCTCTTGCCGCCATTAAGCCTTTATCGACAATTTTTTTGGCCGCATCTGGATTTTCCAGCATAAATGTTTCCATCGCCGTAGAAAATAACGTATCGGTGATTGTCCGTGCTTCTGAGTTGCCCAGCTTTGTTTTCGTTTGGCCCTCAAACTGCGGATCAGGGTGTTTGATTGAAATAATCGCTGTCAGCCCTTCCCTTACGTCATCTCCGCTTAGGTTTGGATCATTTTCTTTAATAAGCCCTTTTTTTCTGGCGTAATCGTTGATAACACGAGTCAGGCCCGTTTTGAAGCCAGCTTCATGGGTACCGCCTTCGTACGTGTTAATGTTGTTTGTAAACGAGTAAATGTTGCTTGTGTAGCTGTCATTGTATTGCAAAGCCACTTCAACCGTAATGCCGTCCTTTTCGCCTTCAATGTAAATCGGCTCTTCATGGACAACCTCTTTAGAGCGGTTTAAATACTCTACATAACTTTTAATTCCGCCTTCGTAATGGTATTCATTTTTGCGCTCTTGTCCTTCACGTTTATCTTCAATCGTGATGTTTACACCCTTTGTTAAAAAGGCCAATTCACGCACGCGGTTGGCAAGCAGATCGTAATCATACTCGGTTGTTTCTGAGAAAATTTCAGGGTCCGGGACAAAATGTGTCGTCGTTCCTGTATGATCCGTTTCGCCAATGATTTCAAGGTCTGTAACTGGAACTCCGCGTTTATAGGTTTGGCGGTGAATTTTACCGTCACGGTGAACCGTCACATCAAGCTCTGTTGATAGTGCGTTTACAACCGACGCACCTACACCGTGTAATCCTCCGGATACTTTATAGCCGCTTCCGTCAAACTTTCCTCCGGCATGAAGCACCGTCATAATGACTTCTACCGCAGGACGGCCCATTTTTTCATGAATACCGACTGGAATACCGCGGCCATTATCTACAACCGTGATACTGTTGTCTTTTTCGATTTGGATATTGATATCCGTACAATAACCGGCGAGGGCTTCGTCAATACTATTGTCGACAATTTCCCATACCAGGTGGTGAAGGCCTTTGCTGTTTGTCGAACCGATATACATCCCCGGTCTTTTACGAACAGCTTCCAATCCTTCTAGTACCTGTATCTGATTTTCATCATAACTGTTTTGCTGCTGTTCCATAGCCACGTCATTCACCTACACTTTTCTAAACGATATATTCGTGATAAAAAATTTCTAAGAATCTATTTCAAACATAAATTGCGCACGTTTTTTTAATGTGCTGGAAGATAAGGGAGAGTAATATATATTCTGAACCGTGACTACGATAGATTTGGGCGTGCCGTTTACGGAAGGCACCACCTTGTGTTTCTGTTTTTTCAGAAATTCTTCAACAATAGGCGACATGTTGGCTTTAAAGTCAAAAATGCCGACAATATCTCGTGTTGAAACCACAAAGTCATCACCTAAATGAATATACAAATGCTCACCTCATTTCTTCACTTCACTAACGCACCATTTTGCACACGGAACATTCCTGCTTGACGTAAGGTTTCGTGATCAATGCCATCAACGCTTGTCGTTGTGACAAACGTTTGTACACGGCCTTGGATCGTATGAAGCAAGTGTGACTGGCGATAATCATCCAGTTCACTCAGTACATCATCCAATAGTAAAATGGGATATTCTCCGATTTCTTCATGGATCAGGTCAATCTCCGCCAGCTTAAGGGACAACGCCGTCGTTCGCTGCTGTCCTTGAGAACCATACGTCTGCACATCGCGTCCGTTCACATAAAAAAGAACATCATCGCGATGAGGCCCTGACAGCGTCACACCACGCTCAATTTCTTTTTCTCTTAATTTAGAAAACGCTTCTTGATAGCTATCTCCTATTTTCGACAAATCTAGGGGATCTGATACATCAAGAGCTGTATGGTATTTCAGGGTCAGTTCTTCAAGCCCTCTTGAGATGCCTGCATGGATGGGCTGCGCCCATTTCTCGAGCTGTGCTGTAAACTGCAGGCGTTTTACGACGACTTTTGCTGCAACTTCTACAAGCTGATCGGTCAGAACATCGAGCATCGTCCGGTCAGTTTGTTTTCTTGTTTGCAGCTGTTTCAAAAAATGATTCCGCTGGGAAAGGATTTTCTGGTAAAGAGAAAGATCATGAAGGTAGACGGGAGAAACCTGTCCGATTTCCATGTCAAGAAACCGCCTTCTCACTTGAGGGCTTCCCTTTACAAGATTTAAATCTTCCGGCGCGAACATAATGGTGTTGAGGGCCCCGACATACTGGCTGAGCTTTTGCTGTTCAATATGATTGACCTTGCCCTTTTTACCCTTTTTGGAGATGACGAGCTGCATCGGGATCGACCCGTTTTGCTTCATCACTCTTCCCTCTATTTTAGCATAGTCTTTGTCCCACCGTATAAGTTCTTTGTCATTTGATGTCCGGTGCGATTTCGCCATGGACAAGACATAGATCGCCTCCATGAGGTTTGTCTTCCCCTGAGCGTTTTCTCCGATGATCACATTTACTTTATTTTCAAATTGAAGTTCAGCATGGTCGTAGTTGCGGTAAGATGTCAGTTCTAAGTTCTGGATATACAATCAGTGTCACCCGCTTTAATTGACGACTTGAAATGAACCAAATCCTTCAATCTCTACCACATCTCCAACATACAGCTTTCTGCCCCGGCGGTTGTCCGGCTCATCGTTCACAAGCACTTCATGCTCGCTTAAAAACCACTTCGCCATACCGCCAGACTGAATCACATCGGCTAATTTTAAGAATTGTCCGAGTGTAATCATCTCTGTATCAATTGAAATCGGATTTGCCATTATATCGACCTCTTTCAAATATCACTAATATCTAATTGTACTAAAAAAAAACGAATTAGGGAAAGGGAAAACTTGTCGGAGCAGATACCGAATAGAAAAGCTGCCGACAGGTCGGCAGCAGTGTATCGGATTAATAGGTTCTGACAGGGAGGATAAGCTGTACAATCGTTTCATCATTCGACGTGCGAATTAAGAAAGGTCTCATTGCGCCTGTAAAGCTTACGCGTATTTCTGCTCCTTCAAGCACCTTTAGTGCATCCAGCATATATTTTGGACTAAAAGAGATATTTAATTCCTCACCTTCAATTTGATCCGCAGCAATTGCTTCCACAACTTTACCGATTTCTGGCGAATTGGAAGAAATTTCAATGGATTCAGCCGGTTTTGCGGACAGTTTTACAACGTTGTTGCGTCCCTCTCTAGCTAAAAGAGATGCACGATCAATGGCCTGAAGGAATTCTTTTGTGTTCACAATGATTTCTGTTTTGCTCTCTTGCGGAATCAGGCTGGTTGTGTCTGGATAATTCCCGTCTAGAAGCCGTGAGAAGAATAAGACGTTTTTCGCTTTAAACAGAACTTGGGTTTCTGTGATGACGATATCTACAAGTTCCTGGTTGTCATCTAAAATCTTGCTGAGTTCAGTTAAACTTTTTCCCGGAATCACGACGTTATAAGATCTGTCTTCTGGAATATCAAGTTTCGCTTTTCTTAATGCAAGACGGTGGCTATCCGTCGCAGTGCATAATAATTCACTTTGCTCTACTTTCCAGTTTACACCTGTCAAGATAGGGCGTGTTTCTGAGGTGGACACTGCAAATACTGTTTGTCTGATTAGATTTTTTAACAAATCAGTTGGGATCTGAATCGCATGATGCTCTTCAATCTGCGGCAAGTGCGGATACTCATCAGCATCCAGTCCGTTTAGATTAAATTCAGCTTTACCAGAACGGATAATCGTTAAATACTGATTTTGGACTTCGATTTCTACAGTTGCCATCGGCAATTTTTTTACAATTTCACTAAAAAAGCGAGCCTGTAAAACGATGCTTCCGGGCTGTTCAATAGTGACGATTTCTTTATCTCCTTCTTCTTTTGGAATGAAGGATTCAATAGAAATATCTGAGTCACTCCCTGTAAAGGATACTCCATCATCTGATGCAACAATTTTAATACCAGTCAGAATGGGAATCGTGGTTCTGGATGAAACTGCTTTTAATACATCTTGGACACTTTCAACAAGACGATCTTTTTGAATCGTGAATTTCATTTTTATCCTCCTAACGGATAATGTATTAATATATATATTTATAAAAAATAGTAGAAGTAATAGTAGGGCCTGTGGATTTGTGGATAAGTTGTGAAAAAGACAGGAAACACAGCCTATCCACATGTGGACAGACTGTGTATGACTTCCGAAAAGTTATTCACACTTTCCCCGATTGATCCCTGGTCCTGCTATTTAAGCTGTTCTTTAATTTCTTTTACATGCTGCTGAAGCTGTTCATCATCTGCCAGCAGTTTTGAAATTTTTTCATGCGCATGAATAACGGTCGTATGATCACGTCCTCCAAACTCTTCACCGATTTTAGGAAGAGAGGAATCAGTCATTTCCCTTGATAAGTACATGGCGATTTGACGCGGAAAAGCTACTGACTTTGTCCGTTTTTTTGCTTTGAAATCCTCGAGTTTAATATTAAATTGCTGGCCTACTACCCTCTGAATTTCTTTAATCGTAATGACTTTCGGTTTTGAGGAAGGAATAATATCTTTCAACGCCTCAGCGGCCAGATCAGCATTAATATCTTTATTAATTAAAGATGAATAAGCGACAACTCTGATTAATGCTCCTTCGAGTTCCCGAATATTGCTGTCGATTTGATTCGCGATGTAAAGCATAACCTCGTTCGGAATATCGAGGCCTTCTGCTTTGGCTTTTTTTCTTAAAATTGCAATTCTCGTTTCTAGATCAGGCGGTGTGATATCTGTAATAAGGCCCCATTCAAAACGTGAGCGCAATCTGTCCTCAAGTGTCGGAATTTCCTTTGGCGGTCGGTCACTTGAAATGACGATTTGTTTGCTTTCTTCGTGCAATGTGTTAAATGTATGGAAAAATTCTTCCTGGGTTTGTTCTTTCCCCGCTAAAAATTGAATATCATCTATCAAAAGCACATCAACATTTCGATAGCGATTGCGGAAGTCGACGGCTTTATTATCTCGGATAGAGTTGATGAATTCGTTTGTAAATTTCTCAGAAGACAGATAAACCACTTTGGCAGAAGGATTATGATCTATTACATAATGGCCGATCGCATGCATTAAGTGTGTTTTCCCTAAGCCGACACCCCCATAGATAAATAAAGGGTTGTAAGCTTTCGCGGGTGCTTCCGCAACTGCGAGGGAAGCAGCGTGTGCAAATCGGTTTCCAGATCCGATGACAAAAGTATCAAAAGTATATTTTGGATTGAGCATATTTTGAGGAAAATCAGATGTATCTTCTTTGACCGCTTTTTTGACTTGCGGTTTCGGCATAAAGTCCTCAACATCTTGATTTTGAGGAATGACAAACTTAATGCTCAATTCTTCCCCGGTTAATTCATATATAGTATCTGCAATCAGATGCAAGTATCTGGACTCCAGCCAGTCTCTGGCAAATTCATTGGGAGCCGTGATCGTTAATGTATCGCCTTGCAGTGAGTGGGCTTTGGTTGACTTCATCCAAGTCTCAAAACTCGGTTTGCTCAACTTTTTTTCGATTTGAGCAAGGGCTTGGTTCCACAGGTCTAATATATTTTCCAT
>NZ_JBVYIB010000001.1:0-10773 GCF_056033925.1 Bacillus sp. AMCV2 | reverse complement strand
CTGTTACTGGAAACCCGAACCAGCCGCTTTCCAGCCTGTCATTTGTCACTGAAACAGAAAAACAAGCGCTTCTTGAGGCATGGAAGGGTAAAGCGCTGCCTGTGCCGACAGACAAAACGGTTCATCAGCTATTCGAAGAGACTGTCCAGCGCCACAAAGACCGTCCGGCTGTCACATACAACGGCCAGTCTTGGACGTACGGCGAGCTGAATGCGAAGGCAAATCGTCTTGCGCGGATTCTGATGGACTGCGGCATCAGCCCGGATGACCGCGTCGGCGTTCTCACGAAGCCGTCGCTTGAAATGTCCGCCGCGGTGCTCGGCGTCTTGAAAGCGGGAGCGGCGTTTGTGCCGATTGATCCTGACTACCCGGATCAGCGGATTGAGTATATTTTACAGGACAGCGGCGCGAAGCTTCTCTTGAAACAGGAAGGCATTTCAGTGCCGGACAGCTATACGGGAGATGTCATTCTTCTCGACGGAAGCCGCACGATTCTAAGCCTGCCGCTTGATGAAAACGACGAGGAAAATCCAGAGACGGCTGTAACCGCGGAGAACTTGGCGTACATGATTTACACGTCTGGAACGACCGGACAGCCGAAGGGTGTCATGGTCGAGCACCACGCGCTTGTGAACCTGTGCTTCTGGCACGACGACGCGTTCGGCATGACAGCGGAGGACCGCAGTGCGAAGTACGCGGGCTTTGGATTTGACGCTTCCATTTGGGAGATGTTCCCGACCTGGACGATCGGTGCTGAGCTTCACGTCATTGATGAAGCGATCCGCCTCGATATCGTCCGCCTGAACGATTATTTTGAAACGAACGGCATAACGATCACGTTCCTGCCGACACAGCTTGCGGAACAGTTCATGGAGCTTGAGAACACATCGCTACGCGTATTGCTCACAGGCGGAGACAAGCTGAAGCGCGCAGTGAAAAAGCGGTACACTTGTCAACAACTACGGGCCGACAGAGAATACGGTCGTTGCCACAAGCACAGAAATCCATCCGGAGGAAGGCTCACTTTCCATCGGACGGGCCATTGCCAATACGAGAGTATACATTCTCGGCGAGGGCAATCAGGTGCAGCCGGAAGGCGTAGCCGGAGAGCTTTGCGTGGCGGGGCGCGGACTGGCACGCGGCTATCTGAATCGAGAAGACGAAACCGCGAAGCGGTTTGTCGCTGATCCGTTTGTGCCGGGTGAGCGCATGTACCGTACCGGCGATTTAGTGAAGTGGACAGGCGGCGGCATTGAGTACATCGGCCGGATCGACCAGCAGGTCAAGGTCCGCGGCTACCGGATCGAGCTCTCGGAAATTGAAGTCCAGCTCGCCCAGCTTTCTGAGGTGCAGGATGCGGCGGTGACAGCTGTCAAAGATAAAGGCGGCAACACAGCGATCGCGGTGTATGTCACACCGGAAACAGCTGACATAGAAGCACTGAAATCAGCACTGAAGGAAACCCTGCCGGATTACATGATCCCGGCGTTCTGGGTGACGCTGAACGAGCTTCCGGTTACGGCAAACGGCAAAGTGGACCGCAAAGCCTTGCCTGAGCCGGACATCGAAGCGGGAAGCGGAGAATACAAAGCGCCGACGACCGACATGGAAGAGCTGCTTGCCGGCATCTGGCAGGACGTGCTTGGAATGTCTGAAGTCGGTGTCACCGACAATTTCTTCTCGCTTGGCGGAGATTCGACTCAAAGGAATTCAAATGGCGAGCCGCTTGAACCAGCACGGCTGGAAGCTGGGAAATGAAAGATCTCTTCCAGCATCCGACGATCGAAGAGCTTACCCAATATGTAGAGCGTGCCGAAGGCAAACAGGCAGACCAAGGCCCGGTGGAGGGCGAAGTCATCCTGACGCCGATCCAGCGCTGGTTCTTTGAAAAGAACTTCACGAGCAAGCACCACTGGAACCAATCGGTGATGCTTCACGTCAAGAAGGGCTTTGATCCTGAACGGGTGGAGAAAACATTGCAGGCGCTGATCGAGCATCATGAGACGCTCCGTATGATCTACCGTGAGGGACAGGAAGACGTCATTCAATACAACAGAGATCTTGAAGCTGCTTCAGCTCAATTGGAGGTCATCCAGATTGAGGGCCAAGCCGCAGATTACGAAGACCGTATAGAGAGAGAAGCGGAGCGTTTGCAAAGCAGCATCGACTTGCAGGAAGGCGGCTTGTTAAAAGCAGGCTTGTTCAAAGCGGAAGACGGAGACCACTTGCTTCTTGCCATTCATCACTTAGTGGTTGACGGCGTGCTCGTGGCGGATTCTACTGGAGGATTTCGCCGCAGTATATACACAGCTTGAGCAAGGCAATGAACCGGTTCTCCCGCAGAAAACACATTCATTTGCAGAGTATGACATAGAGATTGCAAGACTACGCGAACTCCAAAGCCTTTTTGAAAGAAAAAGAGTATTGGAGACAGCTTGAAGAACAAGCAGTCGCAGCAAAGCTTCCAAAGACCGCGAATCTGGTGATCAGCGAATGAAACATACAAAGACAATTGAATTCTCGCTGACTGCTGAAGAGACAGAACAGCTCACCACAAAGGTGCATGAGGCATATCACACAGAAATGAATGATATTTTGCTGACGGCATTCGGATTGGCAATGAAGGAGTGGACGGGTCAAGATCGAGTAAGTGTTCATTTAGAGGGGCATGGACATGAAGAAATCATAGAAGACCTGACCATTTCCCGCACAGTCGGCTGGTTTAC
Source organism: Bacillus sp. AMCV2 (assembly GCF_056033925.1). Lineage (NCBI taxonomy): Bacteria > Bacillati > Bacillota > Bacilli > Caryophanales > Bacillaceae > Bacillus > Bacillus sp. AMCV2. The sequence continues at coordinate 8,047 of NZ_JBVYIB010000001.1, read as the reverse complement.
AAGTATGTACCCAATGGTGCTCGATATGAAGCATGCGGATGATCTGGGCTACCAGCTGAAGCAAATGAAAGAAGATATCAGACATGTGCCGAATAAGGGAGTCGGATACGGCATTCTGCGCTATCTGACGGCACTGGAACATAAAGAAGATGTGGCGTTCTCGATTCAGCCGGATGTCAGCTTCAACTATTTAGGTCAGTTTGACGAAATGTCGGATGCAGGTTTGTTTACGAGATCAGAGCTGCCATCAGGACAGTCATTAAGCCCTGAAACAGAAAAACCGAATGCGCTGGATGTTGTCGGATATATCGAAAACGGAAAACTGACGATGTCACTGGCCTATCATTCTCTTGAATTTCATGAAAAAACAGTACAAACATTCAGTGACAGCTTTAAAGCGCATCTTCTCAGAATCATTGAACATTGCCTATCTCAAGACGGTACGGAACTGACCCCGAGTGATCTTGGTGACGACGATTTAACGCTGGATGAGCTGGATAAATTAATGGAAATTTTCTAATAGAGGTGGCATATGAGCAAAAAATCGATTCAAAAGGTGTACGCACTGACACCAATGCAGGAGGGAATGCTGTATCATGCGATGCTTGATCCGCATTCTTCCTCGTACTTCACACAATTAGAGCTTGGGATTCACGGCGCTTTTGATCTTGAAATCTTTGAGAAAAGCGTCAATGAACTGATTCGGTCATACGATATTCTCCGTACGGTATTTGTGCATCAGCAGCTGCAAAAACCGCGTCAGGTCGTGTTAGCGGAACGCAAAACAAAGGTGCATTATGAGGATATCAGTCATGCAGACGAGAACCGCCAGAAAGAGCACATTGAGCGTTACAAACAAGACGTTCAGCGCCAAGGCTTTAACCTGGCAAAAGACATATTGTTCAAGGTGGCGGTTTTCCGCCTTGCTGCAGATCAGCTGTATCTTGTCTGGAGCAATCATCATATTATGATGGACGGCTGGAGCATGGGCGTCCTCATGAAAAGCCTGTTCCAAAACTATGAAGCGCTCAGAGCAGGAAGGACACCTGCAAACGGTCAAGGCAAGCCTTACTCCGACTACATCAAATGGCTTGGAAAACAGGAAAATGAAGAAGCGGAGAGCTACTGGAGCGAGCGCTTGGCGGGTTTTGAACAGCCAAGCGTGCTCCCGGGCCGCCTGCCTGTAAAAAAAGGCGAATACGTCAATAAAGAATATTCCTTTACATGGGACGAAACACTGGTTGCCCGCATTCAGAAAACCGCAAACCTTCATCAAGTGACAGGGCCTAACCTATTTCAGGCTGTTTGGGGCATTGTTCTCAGCAAATACAACTTTACGGATGATGTTGTCTTCGGAACGGTCGTCTCGGGACGACCGTCTGAAATCAACGGAATCGAAACGATGGCGGGGCTGTTTATCAACACCATTCCGGTGCGGGTGAAAGTTGAACGAGATGCTTCATTCGCTGATATTTTCACAGCTGTTCAGCAGCATGCAGTAGAGGCGGAGCGTTACGATTACGTGCCGCTCTATGAGATTCAAAAACGCTCAGCCCTTGATGGCAATCTCTTAAACCATCTGGTCGCGTTTGAAAATTATCCGCTTGATCAAGAGCTTGAAAACGGCAGCATGGAAGACCGCCTCGGGTTTTCGATCAAAGTAGAAAGCGCATTTGAACAAACGAGCTTCGATTTCAACCTGATTGTGTATCCGGGCAAAACGTGGACCGTCAAAATTAAATATAACGGAGCCGCCTTTGATTCCGCTTTTATCGAACGGATAGCGGAGCACCTTACCCGCATGATGGAAGCAGCTGTCGATCAGCCGGCCGCTTTTGTGCGTGAGTACGGGCTTGTGGGAGACGGAGAGCAGCGGCAAATTGTCGAGGTGTTTAACAGCACGAAAGCCGAACTCCCTGAAGGAAGGGCTGTTCACCAAGTATTTGAAGAGCAAGCGAAACGGACGCCGGCGAGCACTGCCGTCGTATATGAAGGAACCGAGCTGACATACCGCGAGCTGAATGCAGCGGCTAACCGTCTTGCGGGAAAGCTTGTCGAACAAGGGCTTCAAAAAGGGGAAACAGCAGCGATTATGAACGACCGCTCAGTAGAAACCGTTGTCGGCATGCTGGCTGTGTTAAAAGCAGGCGCCGCATATGTGCCGCTTGATCCAGCGCTTCCTGGGGATCGTCTTCGTTTCATGGCAGAGGACAGCTCTGTTCGAATGGTTTTGACCGGAAATTCTTATACAGGGCAGGCACATCAGCTGCAGGTGCCGGTTCTTACACTGGACATAGGCTTTGAAGAGAGTGAAGCGGCTGACAATCTCAACCTGCCATCCGCCCCGTCTGATTTGGCGTACATCATGTACACATCCGGTTCAACGGGCAAACCGAAAGGCGTCATGATCGAACATAAAAGCATTCTGCGCCTCGTCAAAAATGCCGGGTACGTTCCTGTTACTGAAGAGGACCGCATGGCGCAAACGGGAGCTGTCAGCTTTGATGCCGGAACGTTTGAGGTATTCGGCGCACTGCTAAATGGCGCAGCGCTTTATCCGGTCAAAAAAGAGACGCTGCTTGATGCGAAACAATTTGCTGCATTTCTGCGTGAGCAAAGAATCTCGACGATGTGGCTGACGTCACCTTTATTCAACCAGCTTGCCGCAAAGGATGCTGGTATGTTCGGCACACTGCGCCATTTAATCATCGGCGGAGACGCACTTGTCCCGCATATAGTCAGCAAAGTAAAACAGGCATCGCCGTCACTTTCATTGTGGAACGGATACGGCCCGACAGAAAACACGACGTTTTCAACCAGTTTTCTGATCGACCGTGAGTATGGCGGCTCTATCCCAATCGGGAAGCCGATCGGAAATTCCACTGCCTACATCCTGGATGAGCAGCAATGTCTGCAGCCAATCGGCGCGCCTGGTGAGCTTTGCGTAGGCGGAATCGGTGTAGCGCGAGGATATGTGAATCTCCCTGAGCTGACGGAGAAGCAATTTCTCGAAGACCCGTTCAGACCGGGTGAGAGAATTTATCGCACTGGTGACTTGGCAAGATGGCTGCCGGACGGCAATATCGAATTTTTAGGCAGAATCGACAACCAAGTGAAGGTGCGCGGCTTCCGAATTGAGCTTGGCGAAATTGAAACAAAACTGAACATGGCTGAGCATGTGACAGAAGCTGCGGTGATCATCCGCAAGAACAAAGCGGATGAAAATGAAATTTGCGCGTACTTTACGGCGGATCGTGAAGTGGCTGTGAGTGAGCTGAGAAAAACACTGTCTCAGTCTTTGCCTGACGATATCTGCCCCTGCCCACCTGATTCAAATGGAAAGTCTGCCGCTCACGCCAAACGGGAAAATCAACAAAAAGGAACTGCCTGCACCGCAATCAGAAGCCGTGCAGCCGGAATACGCAGCACCAGAAACAGAGAGTGAAAAGAAATTAGCGGAGATCTGGGAAGGAATACTCGGCGTCAGAGCAGGCGTTACCGATAACTTCTTTATGATCGGCGGTCATTCTTTGAAAGCGATGATGATGACGGCGAAAATTCAAGAGCATTTTCATAAGGAAGTTCCGATAAAAGTGCTTTTTGAAAAGCCGACTATTCAAGAACTGGCACTGTATTTGGAAGAGAACGAGAGCAAGGAGGAGCAGACGTTTGAACCGATCAGGCAAGCACCTTATCAGCAGCATTATCCTGTATCCCCGGCCCAGCGGAGAATGTATATCCTCAATCAGCTTGGACAAGCAAACACAAGCTACAACGTCCCCGCTGTACTTCTGCTGGAGGGAGAAGTAGATAAAGACCGGCTTGAAAACGCGATACAGCAATTAATCAATCGGCACGAAATCCTCCGTACATCGTTTGACATGATCGACGGAGAGGTTGTGCAAACCGTTCATAAAAACATATCGTTCCAGCTGGAGGCTGCCAAGGGACAGGAAGAAGACGCGGAAGAGATAATCAAAGCATTTGTTCAGCCGTTTGAATTAAACCGCGCGCCGCTCGTCCGTTCGAAGCTTGTCCAGCTGGAAGAAAAACGCCACCTGCTGCTCATTGATATGCATCATATTATTACTGACGGCAGTTCAACAGGCATTCTAATCGGTGATCTTGCCAAAATATATCAAGGCGCAGATCTGGAACTGCCACAAATTCACTATAAAGATTATGCAGTTTGGCACAAAGAACAAACTGATAATCAAAAAGATGAGGAATACTGGCTCGATGTCTTTAAAGGCGAATTGCCAATACTGGATCTTCCCGCGGATTTCGAGCGGCCTGCTGAACGGAGCTTTGCGGGAGAGCGCGTGATGTTTGGGCTTGATAAGCAAATCACGGCTCAAATCAAATCGCTCATGGCAGAAACAGATACGACAATGTACATGTTTTTGCTGGCGGCGTTCAATGTACTCCTTTCCAAGTACGCGTCACAGGATGATATCATTGTCGGCTCGCCGACAGCTGGCAGAACACATCCTGATCTGCAAGGTGTGCCGGGTATGTTTGTCAACACGGTGGCACTCAGAACGGCACCAGCGGGGGATAAAACCTTCGCGCAATTCCTTGAAGAGGTCAAAACAGCCAGCCTTCAAGCATTCGAGCACCAGAGCTATCCGCTTGAGGAGCTGATTGAAAAGCTTCCGCTTACAAGGGATACAAGCAGAAGTCCGCTGTTCAGCGTGATGTTCAACATGCAGAATATGGAGATTCCTTCATTAAGATTAGGAGATTTGAAGATTTCCTCGTATTCCATGCTTCATCATGTTGCGAAATTTGATCTTTCCTTGGAAGCGGTCGAGCGTGAAGAGGATATCGGCCTAAGCTTTGACTATGCGACTGCCTTGTTTAAGGACGAGACGATCCGCCGCTGGAGCCGCCACTTTGTCAATATCATCAAAGCGGCCGCGGCTAATCCGAACGTTCGGCTGTCTGATGTAGATCTGCTTTCATCTGCAGAAACGGCTGCTTTGCTAGAAGAAAGACATATGACTCAAATTACCGAAGCAACCTTTGCCGCTCTTTTTGAAAAACAGGCCCAGCAAACACCTGACCATCCTGCGGTGAAGGCTGGCGGAAATCTGTTGACCTATCGCGAGCTTGATGAACAGGCGAACCAGCTGGCGCATCATCTTCGTGCCCAAGGGGCCGGAAATGAAGACATTGTCGCGATTGTTATGGACCGGTCAGCTGAAGTTATGGTATCCATTCTCGGTGTCATGAAGGCGGGGGCAGCTTTCCTTCCGATTGATCCTGATACACCTGAAGAACGAATCCGTTATTCATTAGAGGACAGCGGAGCAAAAATTGCGGTCGTGAATGAAAGAAACATGACGGCTATTGGGCAATATGAAGGGACAATCGTCAGCCTTGATGACGATAAGTGGAGAAATGAAAGCAAGGAGCGCCCATCATCGATTTCCGGGTCTCGCAATCTTGCATACGTCATTTATACGTCCGGCACGACCGGAAAGCCGAAGGGCGTGCAGATTGAGCATCGCAATCTGACAAACTATGTCTCTTGGTTTAGTGAAGAGGCGAGCCTGAAGGAAAATGATAAGACTGTATTGCTTTCATCTTACGCATTTGACCTTGGCTATACGAGCATGTTCCCCGTACTTCTGGGCGGGGGCGAGCTCCATATCGTACAGAAGGAAACCTATAAGGCGCCGGATAAATAGCGCACTATATCAAGGAGCATGGGATCACATATATCAAACTGACACCGTCTCTGTTCCATACAATAGTGAACTCAGCCAGTTTTGCAAAAGATGCGAACTTTGAATCCTTGCGCTTGATCGTCTTGGGAGGAGAAAAAATCATCCCGACTGATGTTCTCGCCTTCCGTAAGATGTATGGACACACCGAATTTATCAATCACTACGGCCCGACAGAAGCAACAATCGGCGCCATCGCCGGGCGGGTTGATCTGTCTGAGCCGGATGCATTTGCGAACCGCCCGACAATCGGACGGCCGATTGCGAATGCCGGCGCGCTTGTCTTAAATGAAGCATTGAAGCTTGTGCCGCCGGGAGCGAGCGGACATCTCTATATCACGGGACAGGGGCTTGCGAGAGGGTATCTCAACAGGCCTCAGCTGACAGCCGAGAGATTTGTGGAAAATCCATATTCGCCGGGCAGTCTCATGTACAAAACCGGAGATGTCGTACGAAAACTTTCTGACGGTACGCTTGCATTTATCGGCCGGGCTGATGATCAGGTGAAAATCCGCGGCTACCGCATTGAGCCGAAAGAAATTGAAACGGTCATGCTCAGCCTCAGCAGAATTCAAGAAGCGGTTGTATTAGCGGTTTCCGAGGGCGGCCTTCAAGAGCTTTGCGCGTATTATACGTCGGATCAAGCTATTGAAAAAGCAGAGCTCCGGAACCAGCTTTCCCTAACACTGCCGTCTCATATGATTCCTGCTTTCTTTGTGCAGGTTGACGCGATTCCGCTGACGGCAAACGGAAAAACCGACAGAAACGCTTTGCCGAAGCCGAACGCGGCACAATCCGGAGGCAAGGCCTTGGCCGCACCGGAGACAGCGCTTGAAATAAGCTTATACCGCATTTGGCAGAAAACGCTTGGCATAGAAGCCATCGGCATTGACGACAATTTTTTCGATTTAGGCGGCCATTCATTAAAAGGGATGATGCTGATTGCCAACATTCAGGCGGAATTGGAGAAAAGCGTACCGCTTAAAGCACTGTTCGAGCAGCCGACTGTTCGCCAGCTGGCGGCTTATATGGAGGCGTCTGCCGTTTCAGGCGGCCATCAAGTCCTCAAACCGGCTGACAAGCAGGATATGTATCCATTGTCATCCGCACAGAAACGGATGTACGTGCTCAATCAGCTTGACCGCCAGACGATAAGCTACAACATGCCATCTGTTCTTCTAATGGAAGGCGAGCTTGATATTTCGCGCGCTGCGCGACTCACTCAATCAGCTTGTGAATCGTCACGAATCATTGCGGACGTCATTTATGGAAGCTAATGGTGAGCCTGTTCAGCGCATCATTGAGAAGGCGGAGGTTGATCTTCATCTGTTTGAAGCCAAAGAAGACGAAGCGGACCAAAAGATTAAGGAATTTATCCGGCCATTCGACTTAAACGACGCACCGCTCATTCGCGCAGCTTTGCTTCGAATAGAAGCGAAAAAAGACGTTTGCTGCTTTTAGATATGCATCATATCATCGCAGACGGCGTCTCAAGAGAGCATTTTTGTAAAAGAATTGGCGCTGCTTTACAAAGGAGAGCAGCTTCCGGAGGCCCGGCGCTTCATTATAAATATTTCGCCGTTTGGCAAAATGAAGCTGAGCAAAAAGAACGAATGAAGGAGCATGAGGCGTACTGGCTGTCGGTTCTTTCAGGAGAGCTGCCAGAGCTTGATCTCCCGCTCGATTACGCCCGTCCGCCTGTGCAAAGCTTTAAAGGAGATACGATCCGTTTCCGTACCGGAAAGTGAGACGGCAAAGGCGGTAGAAAAACTGCTTACGGAAACCGGAACGACCTTGCACATGGTGCTCCATGCTGTTTTCCACGTCTTTTTAAGCAAAATTTCCGGACAGCGGGATATCGTCATCGGCTCCGTTACTGCCGGCCGGACGAATGCTGATATTCAGGACATGCCGGGAATGTTCGTCAATACACTTGCCCTGAGAATGGAAGCGAAAGAACAGCAAACATTTGCGGAGCTTTTGGAGCAAGCAAAGCAGACGAACCTGTCAGCGCTTGAGCATCAGGAGTATCCGTTTGAAGATCTGGTTAATCAGCTTGATCTCCCTCGGGATATGAGCCGAAACCCATTGTTTAATGTGATGGTGACGACAGAAAACCCTGATAAAGAACAGCTTGCATTGCAAAATCTGAGCATTTCACCTTATGAGGCTCATCAGGGAACTTCTAAGTTTGATCTGACACTGGGCGGATTTACCGATGAAAATGGCATTGGCTTGCAGCTCGAATATGCGACAGATCTGTTCGCGAAGAAGAAACAGCTGAAAAATGGAGCGAATACGTTCTGCGGCTACTAAAG